>DASXCL010000200.1:0-6013 GCA_036491195.1 Candidatus Angelobacter sp. | reverse complement strand
TTTTGCGGACCTCCGCCAGGATATTCTCGCGGGCCTCACGCACCAGCGCACGATGGTGAAACCATTCCACTCCGCCTTCCATGGCCAGAGCAATCAGTATGCCCAGCACCACCGTAAACATGTGAAATAGAAACTCTTTTTGGGAATGGATCGGCTTATCTGGCGAGTGGATCTCCATGGACTCTCCGTGTACAAATGATTTGTTCTCGCCTTGTGCCGCGAGCGAAGACTCGGCACCGCCGGCGCTTTGCCGCTCCGCTGCTGGCTTGTCGTCTGGATTCTCGTCCGGCATATTTCTCCGCATCATAGCGTGTTCGCGGTTTCGCTGCGAACTACATATCTCCCACAGAACGTCATCCTGAAGGGCGTAAGCGAACCCGCGCCTTCTTCAGCGGGTTCGTAGCCCTGAAGGACCTTGTGTTTTCTGCTATCGCAACAATGCAGCCGGAAACAATGGACGCAAGGAGTAGACAGTTTAAATACTCCCAAACTGCATCACTACCATTTTGTGCGTTACCATCATAAGCAAATGGTTCCGTCTCCGCTCCAGCATTCTTCATCATTTGGCCGACTTCTAATCAGTGGTGTCTAAAGTAGTGATGGCAGGGCTTAAGAGATTCCGATGGAGTTGGGTGCACGTGACGGCGATCGGCTTTGTCCTTTTATCGTCGAGCTTTGCCTGGTTCTATTTCCGCGAACTGCCGGTTGTCCAGAAGATGCCGGAGTTTTTTGACTACCGGCCTTCTGCCATCCGAACGCTGGCTAGCCTGTCTGGCTTCGTACTATTTGTCGGCGGTCTGGGTTTTGGACTAATACGCCTGGCACACGGGTTCATGCGTCGCCTCCTTTCTCCAGGGCCGCGTGTGCGCTAACATCAAGAAGCATGGTTCCCTCGCCGCTCCAGCATTCTTCATCCCGCGTTCTGGAATTTGATCACTTTCGTGACGTTCTCGGGTTTTATGTCAGCTCGCCGCTGGGCAAGGCGCGCGTGGCGCAACTGGAGCCATCGCTCGACCGAGCGTGGATCAACCATCAGCAGCAGCTGGCCGACGAGACCCGCCGCTTTTATTCCGCCGGCGGCCGCTTTGATTTTGTCGGACTCTTTGACGCGCACAATCTTCTGGCTAAAGCACGCATTCCCGGCGCAGCCCTTGAGATTGACGAAATCCGCGACCTCGTCCTGCTCGTCGATAAAGCCGCGGAATGGCGCGAGATGGCCATTCATCCGTCTGAGTCGGTTAAACCGCACTGGCAGGGCATGCTGGAACTCACTGAGCAAATCGCCGACTTCGCGCCGCTGCTCCGCTTCTTCGGCAACAAGATTCAGCCGGACGGCACGCTCGATGACCGCGCGTCAGCCGAGCTCTCACGCATCCGCCGTGAAGTGGAAAGACAGAAGCGGACGATTCAGGAATCCTTGCGCGGCTATCTGCGCAGACTCTCTGAAGGTGGCGCGGCGCAGGATGATCTGGTCACCATTCGCGGTGAGCGTTTTGTCATCCCGGTAAAAACCGAGCAGCGCCGGCGCGTGAGCGGCGTGGTGCACGGCACAAGCTCCAGCGGACAGACGGTCTTCATCGAGCCGCTGGAAACCATTGAACAGAACAATGATCTCGTGCGTCTGCTGGAAGAAGAGCTGGCAGAAATCCGCCGCATTCTGCAGGAGATGACTGAGCGCCTGGGCGAACACAGCCCAGCCATCGCAACAGCCACCAACGCCATGGCGGAGATTGAATTGCAATACGGCAAAGCCCGCTTCGCCGTGGACTACGACTGCGTCCGCCCTGAACTTACAGACGATTTTCTCGAGCTGCGCGCTGCGCGGCATCCGCTGCTGGAGCGCAACCTCAAAGCCAAGGGCGGCAGGGTGGTTCCGCTTACGCTTGAAATGGATTCAGCCCATCGCCAGCTCATCATCAGCGGCCCGAACACAGGCGGCAAAACTGTAGGCCTCAAAACTCTTGGATTGCTCGCTCTCATGGCGCAGGCCGGCATTCCCATTCCTGCCATCACGGCGCGCATGCCGGTGTTTGATTTTGTGCTGGCCGATATTGGCGACTACCAGTCCATTGAGCAAAATCTTTCCACCTTTTCCGCGCACGTGACGAACATTGATTTCATCTCGCGCACCGCAACCGCGAATTCGCTGGTCCTGCTGGACGAACTCGGCTCCGCCACCGATCCTGAAGAAGGCGCCGCGCTGGCCGTGGCCATTGCCGAACATTTTCTGCGCGCTGGCGCAATCAGCATCATCTCCACGCACCATACGTCGCTCAAAGTTTATGCCGCCAACAACGCCGGAGTGCTCAACGCCTCAGTGGGCTTCAATGAAGATACCTTGCAGCCGACCTACGAGCTGCGCGTCGGCGTGCCCGGCGCTTCAGCGGGCATCAACATTGCGCAGCGTCTCGGTTTAAATCGCAAAATCACTGACGCCGCTCGTGAACGCCTGACCACGCAGACGCAGGACGTCAGCAAGTTTCTTGACCGCCTGCACTCCGAGCTGAGCGACCTTGAACGCGAGCGCGCGCTGGCGCAGAAAAAAGAACAAGATCTCAGCCGCGAACTCAAGCGCCTGGAAGCCGAAGGCCAGCAGGAGCAGCGCCAGAAGACCCGCGAATTTGAGCGCAAAATCGAATCGCTTATCGGCGACTTTGAGTACCAGGCGCGTGAGGCCATCGGCGGCATACAGGACCGCGCCGCCGCGCAAAAGCTTTCCAAACAGGCCGAACAGCGCATGGCCAAAATGCGCCGCGAATTCAAAGAACAGTTTGACGCCAGCGTGGTCGCCCACAAAACCGGCGCAGACCGCAACGATCCCAATGCGCGTCCGCATGAGGTCAAGCACATCTCTGAGGGCGATACCGTGAAGCTCAAGTCGCTGGGCCGCACCGCCGTGGTCAAACGCAAAGTGGACGAAAACACCTTTGAAGTTGAGATGGGCGCCATGAAGATGAAAATCCCGCGGCATGACGTAGCCGAAGTATTTTCCAACAGCAACAACCGCGGCGGTGGGAACCCGGTAGCAGCAGCACGCGCGCGCGGCATATCCGTAACGCTCAAAGAAGATTCCAACGCACCCACGGAGATCAACGTAATCGGCCGCAACGTGGACGAAGCCACCAGCGAGGTAGAAAAATTCATCGACCGCGCCTTCCTGGCCGGACTCTCCCGCGTGCGAATAGTCCACGGCAGCGGCATGGGCATCCTGCGCAAAGCCCTGCGCCAGTATTTGCAAAAACATCCGCACGTGGCGACAGTCTCAGAACCGCAACAGAATGAAGGCGGGG
This sequence comes from Candidatus Angelobacter sp., assembly GCA_036491195.1. Lineage (GTDB taxonomy): Bacteria > Acidobacteriota > Terriglobia > Terriglobales > Acidobacteriaceae > Angelobacter. The sequence goes on along the minus strand of DASXCL010000200.1, from coordinate 2,723 downwards.
CTGGCGCTACTGTGGTGGAGTTGAGAGAGTAGGGTTTTTAACATCCCGAAGCGGAGCAAGGGATCCCTATAAGTTATAGGGCCGGCATCTCGCTACGTCGCCTTTAGTGCATTTCAATTAAAGATGGTCACTCATCGGATTCATCGTCATCTAAATCTGAGTCAATGGGCCAAATAGTCCAATCTACCGTGAGCCCCTCCTATCGCCTTTCATCTGGATTGTAATCTAAGCGTTATCAGCACTCTGGGGTTTTCTTCGCAGGTAACCGATCCGTTTCTGGTAGGAAGATACATCCACCTCCCGTCTTTCTTTGTCGAAATCCGGAGCAAAGCGAAGGACCTCAATGTAAAAAAATCGATTCTGGTGGGCCCGGTAGGACTCGAACCTACAACCAACAGATTACAACATTTTTACAAAATCCTTTGAAATCAGAGGCTTTCCACTACACCCGTTTGGCATAGATAGGCACATTTGAGCCCAGTTGTTACCGCAGTTGTTACCAACGGGCTCTTTTGTAAGTTTACTGCTTTCTGACTGAAATTTCAGAGTACGATCTTCCAGAGGGAAAGTGAATGCTTACAAAGAAAGTATTTTTCGTGGTCGCAATCTTGGGTTCATTTTTGCAAGCCGCCGCACAAGACGACGTGTCGCGATTTGAAAAGAAATTAGTTGAGACGGCTCAGCACGTAACTCCTGCCGTTGTTCCCTTGTTCTACTCGAAGATTAACGATCAGAGCAGCGAATTTGGCGTTGTCGGTTCGGGTTTCTTTGTAAACGCCGATGGATATTTCATCACAGCAGCGCACGTCCTCGAAAGATATAAACCCAACTCAGGAGAACTAACGGTTACTTTTAGACAGCGGGATGGAAACGGGTCTGGATTGTGGTTTGATGTTGTCGAAAAGGATGAACAACATGACCTCGCGCTATGCAAACTGAAAGTTACGCCGAAAGAGTTTTTGTATGTCACGCATAAGACGCTTGCGGAGCGAGCGGGTCTGTTCGCATCTCTAGCAGTTTCAACCCAAGCACCCGAAACTGGTAGGTTCGTCGTGATTGCTGGATTTCCTCTTCAGTCTTGGAGTCCTTCGATTCAATTGGGCACGGTAGCTGCAATCGAAACCATAAACCCGTCGGCTGGGAGAGTTCCCGCAGGCCAACGGGAACTACTTCAAATCAGCGTGGCAGGAAACAAAGGCAATAGTGGCTCTCCCGTTGTTGAACTGCGCAGCGGCAAAGTGATTGGGGTGATCGTACAAGCGGTATCAGCGCCCCTATTTGCTGCAAACGACGCCCAGCTTCCTGTGGCACAGAGTTCGGGCGTGATGCTTGCTGTTCCGGCCACGTGGATTCAAGCACTGCTTAAAAGGCACAATATTACAAGCGCGGCCACTTTGCCCACTACGACTCTTTCTCGTAAACAATCACATTAGGTACTACTTGCTTTCGGCGGAACCCGCAGCAATCCCTTTGCGGAACCGCTGCGGGTATCCGGCGCAGATCGCTACGCGGCCTTGCGTACCAGCCTTTTGAAATCCGCTGCGCTCACCACAGGCTTATTCACTAAGCCAACCAAAACTGTGCTGAGGAAGTTCGTTAAGTGTTCTACGGATAAGTCTTCCAACTTTTGGGCGTTAGGTTCGATGCACACGATTGTGCCGTTCTTATCGTATGAAGCCGCGTGAACTGCTACGCGGTCGTCCGCGTGTTGCACCGGCGTGTATGACCAGTGCAGATCGTTGGTGGTTGAGTCGGTTGATGTTGAGGTAGACGGTGCTATACCATTGACTTTACGCATGGGAAGTCTGATTTCCTTTGCGCTTTGCGGACTGCCCGGTGTCGAATACCGGGCAGAACCGTTTCAGCGTTAGATTTATATTGAGTGACGGGAGCAGAGTAGCTGCTTTGTGGTGTCAGAGTCAACTAAATAATGAACCGTCATTTCTCTGTAAACCCATGAAAACGTGACACTAAGCTGTGGTTATTGTCACGTAGTTTATTCTCTATTGACAATTCTGAAAATATATGAATTTGGTGCTTGACACAATGCTTCATTTTGATACTATGTATGTATTGGTGGTGTTCTCCGCGCTGCCAACGCAACTTACGCAACGCCTTCCCCACCTGAAAGAACACCCCCATCTCAAGCCGTGAAATTACCACCGAGCGACTTGGCGCGTTCCTGCGTTCAGCAAAGCCAGCATGGTTGCGTCCCGCTGACGTGGCAATCGTGTGCTATCTAATCGTTGCTGCGAATGGCAGCATGTTGGCTGTGGGTGTGCCTGTCACGCAAGCGGAGATGGCACGGTCGCTCTGCCTTTCTATCAGGACAGTCAACGCATCGCTGCGGCGGCTTTGTGAGCACGGATGGATTGAGGCACGCGGACAAAACGGGCGTCCGAAGAGTTACAACATCTTAAGCTATCGCAATTTCCACGAAGGCTACGCGGCAGTTGCGTAGGTCAAACCAGCCAAACCCATGTAAATGCACCGTGTGCGGACGCAGGCAATCCCGGCACTAGCCCTATCCAGAAAATGAGGTCGCATGACAGCAGTCGTTGATAGTTATACTTACCGCGCCGGGGCTAGGGGTGCAAATTGCATTCCCAATTCACTGCTTCGCGTCGGGCCGTCTAATGTGCCCGACGAAGGGCGTTTGCTTATGGTGGTACGTGCGTACTTGGACAGCAGCGGCAAACCTGAATCACAGTTTTTGACTTTGA
>DASXCL010000199.1:0-6314 GCA_036491195.1 Candidatus Angelobacter sp. | reverse complement strand
GCTGCTCCGTGGTGCCAGAGCGCAAATACTGCTTGAGGGCTTTCTCTTCTTGGGGCGTGAGGCGAATCACCGCTGCGGGTCTAGGCATGCTTTCAGCAGTCTACATTGTAACGCTAACTAATACAAGTAAGTACTAGGGTGATCGCCACAGCGTCAGCCTGAGCTTCGCATTTCACGGCTTGTGTCAGCAATGAACCGGACGACTGCCTTGGGTCCGCGCAGTATGTGGAGACGGGCCATGGGTGCGTGGAGAGCAATCGCGCGCAGGAGAACGGGCCGGCTACGACGGCGCCACGCCAGCACCCAGCGCCAGAAGTCAGCGCCTTCGCGCGATCGGCGGAAGGCCCGCCAGGCGCAGCGAGGCAGCGAAAAATCAAGCAGGACAATCGTATCCGCCACCCGTAGCCGCTCCTCCATAACATCATAGGGGCCGAGGTCGCCATCTATGATCCATTTTTCTTCACGGACGAGCTCCTGCTGCAGTTGAACCCACTCATCGCGCGGCGTTGCGATCAGGCCCGGCCGCCAGAAAACTTTGTCGAGTTCGATCACTGGCAGTCCTGTGATGTCACCCAGCCGTCGCGCCAGAGTTGATTTACCGGCCCCGCCGCGGCCAACGATGACGACGCGCCGCATACGTTACTTCACAAAGATAGCTTTCGGCATCATCACATGGACTCCTTTGTTGCCGTCTACCAACTCTGTTATGTCCACATCGCCGGCGACGCTGGTCAGCATGTAGGCGTCATCGCGGCTCAAGTGCTTGGCGCTCACCAGGAAGTCGATCATCTCGCGCACGGCAATGCGCGTGGCCTCATGCAGCTCAGGATGAAAGCCCATGCTGATGTAATGCGTGGGCGTTTCCGCGCGCGGATATTTCTGGCCGGTGCCTTTATGCACGATGAACTGAAGCGTGCCGACCAGCGAAGTTTCCAGCGCCGTGATGTCCACTTCGCCATTGCCCTGGCCTGCGTGTCCGTCGCCAACTTCAAACAGCGCGCCGCGCGCATGCACAGGCAGAAAGAGCGTTGTACCGGCGACGAGTTCTTTGTTATCCATGTTGCCGGCGTGCAGGCTGGGAGGAGCGCTATCAATGCGGCCAAAGCCTTCCGGCGGCGCAACACCCATGCTGCCAAAGAACGGATGCAGCGGGATTTCAATCCTGGGCGCGAATTCTGCGACCATGCGCTTGCGGTCCAGCGGAATGATCTTCATCTTGCGATAAGGAAAGTCTTCCGGCAGAAAACCGCGCGTGGGGCCAAAGGCGTTGTAAGCGTAAGGTATGGCCAGGTCGATCTTCTGGATGCGGACTTCCAGCGTGTCGCCGGGCTCGGCTTCTTCCACAAACACCGGGCCGTTCAGGATGTGTCCGCCGGGGCCCTTATTGGTTACTTCCTTGTAAATATCGCGCAGGCTCTGCTGCACTTGGTCTGGCGCGACGCCGGCTTTCTCCAATCCGGTGGGACTGTTGGTGATCAGCGTATCGAATTCCACGGTGTCACCGGAGTGTATGCGAAGCACCGGCGGCGCAGCCGCGTCATAATAGCCCCAGGCAACGGTCTTGGGCGTGGCCGGGAGCTTGAAGTGTTGCGGCGCGCTCGGTGGGGGAGCGGATTGGGCGAAAAGAGAAACCGCAAGGATAAGGAAAAAGAGATGGCGCAATGTGCCTCCGGGGGTTACGGGAAATGGAGCAGCGGAGAATGCTGCCATATGGTGGGGGAAAGGGCAAGGGAGGGACGGAGTCTTCGCAGGTGTTGACCCCTCTGTCTGCCTCCTTCGGCCAGGCCCCTTACCTGTCAATGCGTACTCTGTGATGAGCGTCCAGTCAAATGTTCCTTCCTCCTAACGCGAATTGCGATTACAATTCCGCATACATGGCAACCGCTACGCGTACGGTCACACCGTCACCTTCTTGGTCCGGCACAACTTTTCTGAATAGAAGCTGGAACGTTCATCAGGGCGATGCGAAGGCTGTCCTGGCTGAACTTTCGGATAATGCATTTAACTGCGTAGTGACATCGCCCCCATACTACTGGCTGCGAGATTACGGCGTGATGGGCCAAATCGGGCAGGAAGAAACCGTACTTAAATACGTCGAATCAATCGCGGAAACAATGGAAGAGGTTTACCGCGTTTTGACGGATGACGGACTGTTGTTTCTCAACTTGGGCGACACATATTACTCAGGAAAAGGAAAATCGCACGGAAAAGATCCAAAGAGCACAAAGCGCCGGTTCGGGCTCCGGGCAGTAGATAAGAGTGGCGGAATGGGAATTGGCATTCGCCCAAAATCTGTACTTGGAGTTCCATGGCGCGTCGCCCTAGAAATGTCGGGCCGAAGGAAGTGGGTGCTGCGCAGCTCCATCATATGGCACCGAAAGCATTCTTTGCCTGAGGCCGTGAAGGACCGGCCTCGTAGGAGCTACGAATACGTCTTCATGTTTGCCAAACAGCGTAATTACCACTTCAATCGTAGCGCTCTGCATGATGTCCTTGTTGAGGAAGATGTTTGGACAATTCCCAATCGTCCTAAGCCAACGAAGGGAATTGATACTGCGCCTTTTCCGGATGAGTTGGTGGATCGTTGCTTAGAATTGGGCTGCCCAAGTGGTGGCTCCGTATTAGATCCCTTCGCGGGTAGCGGTACGACACTTAGAGTAGCCATCAAATCTGGTCGTGACGCCACTGGAATTGATCTCAACCCCGCATTCTGCGAGTACATGGTGGACCAGCTGAAAGCCCTTTAGAAAGCATGTTTATCGACTTTAAGATCGTCAGACAGTCTCTGGATCAGCTGCGTAGCTTCCATCCGTTTTTTGGAATAACCTTTTTGGTGTGCAAAAAGGCTAAGCTCCCTGTCGGCAAAGCCACGTCTTTCGGAATAAACACTGCCGAGGATCAGTTTCTCAAGACTTACTATAAGCCCGATATCTCTTCGAAATATTTCTTCCAGCCCTTTAGAACATCCAGCAGAGCGGGCCATTGGCTGTCGCCAAAATATCCGTTTTCAGGATCCCAGAGTACGAGAACTCGCGGTGACTTTGAAAAGGCTTTCATTCATGAGAAAAACACGAATCAGTGGGGCTGGTCAAAGAACTATGTTGACGTTTTGCAGGGCAAGCTCAAGACGGACGGAACTGGAGCCTTGCCAGTTTTCTGGCTTGCCGTGTGGCTTTTTCGAGAAAAGGATTGGCCGAAAGGGACAACACATCATGAAATTATTAATGCATTCTTTTCAGAATTTCTTATAACTCGAGAAGAGAGCACGAAGCTATTCGACCAGCATATAGCGGTCAACGAAGCGACTCCTCTGTTGAGCGAAATACCTTATTCCGATGCAGAACTCCTTCGTATTGTGGACAGCGCGCCGGATGCAACGCCGGAGGAGGGCGGCACGCTTAAGCTCCTCAATTTGCACGGGGTAGGCCCGAGTCGGGAACTCAGCTTTTGCCCTGGCGAGCGCCTAACGATTATTACGGGGGACAACGGGCTCGGAAAAACATTTCTTCTCGAATGTGCGTGGTGGAGTCTAACTGGCCATTGGGCTGAACAGCAGGCGATGCCACGGCAAGATGCTGGTCGCTCTGACGCGCGAATCACTTTCCAGATTGCGGGTAAGGCTGCTCTCCCGCAAAGTAGCACGATTAAGTACGACTGGGATAAGCAGACATGGCCCCTACCCAAAGGCCGGCCGACTCTTCCGGGCCTTATTGTTTATGCGCGAGTCGACGGTTCGTTCGCAGTTTGGGATCCTGTGCGACATACCGGCGCTGCCTACGAGCAAGCCACGAGACCCGGCCAGCTTTTATTTACCCGCGACCAAGTCCTTCATGGTTTAGATAGCAAGATAGAAGGGTTGCTCAGGGACTGGGTCAAGTGGCAACACCTCCCCGACGAGAGCACATTCAAAACATTTAAGCAAGTCCTTCGTCGACTTTCGCCGCCTGATATGATGCCCTTAGAGCCTGGGGAACCGTTGCGCGTGCCGGGCGAATCCAGAGCAATACCCACGCTCCGTCACAACTATGGTATTGTGCCCTTCACCAATGAGTCTGCTGGGGTAAAGAGGATAGTCACGATTGCATACCTATTGGTTTGGGCTTGGAGTGAACATCAAGTCTATTCAGCGCTCGCCAAGAAACCTCCCCAAGAAAAAATGGTCATATTGGTCGACGAGATGGAAGCTCATCTTCATCCCAAGTGGCAACGTAGCGTTCTGCCTGCCTTGCTCGATATCGCAGCCATTTTGTCGCGAGTAGTACAACCGCAAATAATTGTGTCGACCCATTCGCCTCTTATATTGGCTTCAATCGAGACGAGATTTTCCCACGAAACGGACAAACTGTACCACCTACAGCTCTCGGGCAATAGGGGTGTGAGCTTTGAGGAAGTCCCATTTGTCCGGTACGGTAAAGTTGATGATTGGTTGACCTCCGATCTCTTTGAATTGCGCTCACCACGATCGCGGGAAGGCGAGCAAGCGATGGAGAGGGCCCGGGAGCTTCTGGCCCAAGCGAGTCCGACCCCCGAAGCAATACTGGAAGCCACCATCGAACTACGGGGAGCGCTGGCAGGAGATGACGAATTCTGGCCGCGATGGCTCTATTTTGCCGAACAAAAGGGAGTTCAACTTTGATTCCGGTCGCAATGCAACCCGAGCCGGCAACTTTCACCGCTCAAGTGCGAAATCCTGGTCGTGCGTTTCTACGCCATACGCCGCGACCGACAAAGGATGAATTTGACCGACATGCCTATTGGTCACGCTGCATGCCTGAACTGAGGTCTGGTTACAGTGACGTGTGCGCCTATTTGTCTTCTTGGATTCCTACGCAGGCCAGTCTTGATCATTTCCTGCCGAAGTCGTTATACGCGATCCAGGCATATGAGTGGTCCAATTATCGTTTGGCGCACGAGAAAATAAACAACTGGAAATCGAAGAGCACCGGTGTACTGGATCCTTTTAGTGTAAGAGCGGGATGGTTCGTTTTGGATTTTGCAAGTTTCTTTGTAAATCCAGCTGGCGAGCTTCAGCCACATATCGCCGATCCAATTAGGCACACAATCTCTGCATTGCACTTAAATGACGATCAATTCTTGAAGCTTCGGTACAACGTTCTCAAGGACTACTCCAACCGCGACACAACTCTACAATTCTTACAGCGCCGGTATCCATTTATTGCGGCGGAGCTTCAGCGGCAAGGCAGGGCGGAAACGATCGTCGGCACCATTACGTAGAGTTGTCGTGCTGCCGAGATAATTTGCTCGTTGAGCTGCTAGCCCGATTCCTATTTCACCCGATCGCGTACCGCTCGAGAGCCTAATTTACAGAGCGCAGCCGGGTGCCCCGGCTTTGCGTTGGTTGTTTCTATCATCGCGAGGCAATCGAGTGCCTGTCCTTCGCGGTCTTGCAAGAGCAGGAAATAGATACCTTGTCTTCTGATGTTTAGCGCGCTCCGTGCGTGCGCGCGGCGCCTGCGGCGCAAGGAAGGATTTTTTTTGTTTGCTTACCCAGCCTTTCGCTTCGCTCAGTCTGGGATAAATCCCAGACCTACCACTTTTCAAGCAACGGTATTGTGCTTCCGTTAGCGCGGCGGAGCAGATCCCTCGCCTGCGCGTCCAAAGATTGTGGACGATACACATCGCTGAGCAGCGCTCGGCTCGGGATGGCATGTCGCGGGGGAGGGAGGTTGGGGAGGACGCCCTGAATCGGCATGGCGGAGGATGCTTGCCGGATCCCGCGACTCCCGCTCAGTCGCTTTCGACCGCCCTATCGTGCGAAGACCTCGCGGAAAAACTGGGGCAACCGGCAGCGCAGAAAGCTAGTCACTCGTTGCCCAAGCTCGCGTCTTTCCAATCAACGGTATGGTGTTCCCGTTAGCGAAGCGGAGCAGATCCCTCGCCTGCGCGTCCAAAGATTGTGGACGATGCACGTGGCTGAGGAGCGCTCGGCTCGGGATGGCATGTCGTTGTGGGAGGTTGGGGAGGTCCCTGAATCGGCGTGGCGGAGGATGCATTGGCGGAATTTCTCGACGTTGCAGTCGTTGTCCCACCAGGCTGGGGGAATCTTGAAGGCGCTTGCTCCAATCTCATTCGGAATTGTGCCGCCCCTACGGGGCTTGGATTTATTCTGCGCTTGACCCACCCCTCCGGCTTCGCTGGCGCTCGCCTCGGAGTGGGCTAACTGTGGTGTCTCAGGAGGTTGTTCCGATCGAGGCCAGAGCGGCTGATAGGTGGAACATGGTTAAGGCTACCATGAGGGCGGTGCCAGTTGTAATGGTGAAGCCATGGCAGGAGCTGATCATGGCGCTGCTGAG
>DASXCL010000198.1:0-27514 GCA_036491195.1 Candidatus Angelobacter sp. | reverse complement strand
TTCCAACCGGACACAAACGTTTACATATGATGCATTGAATCGTTTGATTTCCGGCTGGTCATCGGCCAACACCGGAACGTATTCCTGGGGTGAGAACTACTCCATTGACGCCTGGGGCAACCTGCAGATTTCTCCCATGGGTACCAAGGCCCACGGAGGCACGTTTCAGTTGAGCGGCAACGTACAGAACCGCCCCACTGGTATGAATTACGACGCTGCGGGAAATCTCATGTCGTATCTTTCCGCTACATACACGTATGACCAGGAAAATCGCCTCTTGTCCACTGCTGGCATGAGCTATACCTATGACGGCAACGGTGAGCGCGTGCTGAAATCGAACACCAGCACAGGGGCGGCGGTAAAGCGTTACTGGTCCATGGGCGGTAACACTCTGGCTGAAGGCGACGGCTCAGGAAATCTCACTGCTGAGTATATTTATTTCGGTGGCAAGCGCGCCGCCCGCATTGATCTTCCGGCAAACACCGTGCATTACTATCTGTCAGACCATCTCGGCTCAACCAACATCGTCACGAGCGCCGCAGGAACAGTAGAGGAAGAATCAGATTATTATCCCTTTGGAACTGAAGTAGTGATTACCTCTGGCCCAAACAAATACAAGTTCACCGGCAAAGAACGTGATTCTGAATCCGGGTTGGATTTAATGGGAGCCAGATATTACGGAAATGCGCTTGGACGCTTCGTGACGCCCGATCCGCTCTACCTAGAACTCCGCCGTTTGCTCGATCCGCAGCAGCTCAATATCTACGCCTACGCCAGGAACAACCCATTGAAATTTACCGATCCGACTGGTTTGGATGTCACGTGTACTGGCAATCGCTGCGATGATTATCTCAAGGGGTTGCAGAAAGACACGTCATTCAAGGTGACGATGGACAAGAACGGAAAAGTTGGAACGGAAGGCGATATTGACAAGAAGCATCTCTCGAAATCCGAAAAGCAACTGTTGAAAGCAATCGGTGATACCAAGCACCACGTCACCATCAATGCCATTGATGGCGGCAAAGATTCATCGGTCTTTTTTGGAGCTTCGCATGGCGCAACTCACACGATTGCGTTTGATCAAGCGGCTCTGTTGGATAGCGCCAAGAATGCAGGAGGAATGACTTCACAGTTGATCGGCCATGAAACGTTAGAGGGTTATGCCGAGTCGCAAGGAGAAAGCCTACAAGACGCGCACAATTTTGCGAACGGTTTCTTCCCAGGATTCGATCTGTCGATTGGTGGATCAGCTGGAGCTAGGACAGCGACAGACCTGTTATCTGTTCACATGCTATTGCCAGTCCACGGAACTGGGGTAACGGAGAACGTCGAATTCAAGTTCAATACTCCGATTCCGATCCAATCAATCAACAACGGCACGGCTCAAAAGACACCGGGTTTTCCTGTAGACGTGCAGGTGAAGAAATAGCCATGAAGCCACATACATATCAGCGTGTCCTTGCATTATATTCGGTGATGCTTCTGATCTCATCGAGCATGGAAGCCAGCCATCAATACGTCACCAGTGGGCGTGTCATAGCCAGGGATGCATATGTTGGGCTTCCCCGCATGAGTTCGGTCACAAATGTTTCGATACTCATTGTTAGGGTGGACGGTGCATTAGGCGGAACGAAATCAATGCGATTCGTGAAAGTGAGATATGAGGATTACGCTGACCAACAGCCCCTACCTGCTGATCTTGTAGAGGGCAAATCTTCCTGGCAATTTTCACTCCGGCGAAATCGGAGTTGCGATCAGGTGGTATCAGAAGGCTTGATTGTCGCGCAGAAGGGTTCAAACCAATTGCCCAAACCCGACACGTTCATCCTCGTTCCGAGCGCCGATCAGAAAGATACGCCGCCGATAAATAGCACGCTTCCGTGTTTCGTTCTTCGGCCAGGTGGCACGAAGCCGATCAGTTCGGCAAATCTCTCCCGTGAACGCACCGATACCATAGACCCGAAGACCGGGAATCTGCATCTGACAATCCCGCTGGTGGCGACCACAAAGCCGCGATGAAATGGATGCTGCTGCTGATCCTGATTCCTCTACTTCCAGTTGCGGGAGCGTGGAAGTCATGGCAATCACAAACGGGAACGAGAAGCCGCGTTTTCTTTATCGCGTTGCTGGCCGCATCCGTGGCCGTGGCGCAGTGGATTGCGTTCAGCCTTTACACCGTTCACATCGGCGGATGGGGCGAGAATATGAGCGGCGCGGCGTTGTGGTTTCGCGTGGGCTTCTGGACGAGTCTAGCCGCGTTGGTTCTCTGTGCTGCCGGACGCGGGGCCAGCCGTGCTTTGGGCATAGCATCAGCCCTCTTACAAGCCGGGTTATGGATGGTGATGATTAGCGGCATGTGACCGCCGTTTTCAATGGCCCGCCGTTTGCGTTCTACAGCCCGCCAGAGCGCAGATCGAAGAGCAGGTGAGACCGAAGGCAGGTACTCTGGTTCTGGCACGGTTTGGACCGGACAATTTTTTCCTTAGCCGCCGGTTTGGTCTTCGCTTTCCCCGGCGAGGACCGCCGCGCGATCCGATCGGGGGAGCCGTCGCCGATCCCGCAGGGCGGGTTCTATAAAAGGGAATGTCAAGAGAATATTTTCCCCTGAGACGGAGGGGAGGCCGATTCTCATCATTCAGCCCCTTTCGCCGGATTACTCGTCCGCGTGTGCGTATCTCCAGCGCAGCTGAGATGTACTGTTCGGATCCATCGTGCCTTGCGTCGAACTGCCTCGCCTTCTGAAACGCCAACAAGCAGAAACGTCGGTCGGTGTGCCAACCATGGTTCTATCTGAGACTCTGGCTAGAGCTAAGCCTTACAGCTTTTTGGGTTATCCGAGGGAGCATAGGGTGGCCCATGAGACTCAGTTCAAGCCTATCCCGCCCAAGGATGCTTACCCTCGAACCCTAAGGGTGGGTTGATAGAATGCCAAACCCCAAAACCTTACCGCGAATAAACACGGATTAGCAGATCAGCGAGGATCGCTGCTGGGGCGTCCCATCGGCGGGCAAAACCTATGCTAGAGTAGAGCACCGCACCGATGGAAAATCCGAATAAAATTGGCCGCTATGAAATCCTGGAAGCATTAGGGCAAGGCGCAATGGGGACCGTGTACCGGGCGAAAGATCCGGCCATGGACCGCATGGTTGCGCTCAAAACCATCATTTCTGTTGTGCTCGCCAGTGACCAGGGGACGCAGTTTCGTGAGCGGTTTTATCGCGAGGCGCGCGCTGCCGGCGCCCTGGCCCATCCGGGCATCGTTCCCGTATTTGACGTTGGGGAACACGAGGGCATCCCCTATCTGGTGATGGAGTTCATCAAAGGGCGCACACTGGCCGATGTGATGAAAAAAGGCGAGCGGTTGACCCTGGATCGTGCCTGTGAAATCGGCCAGAAACTGGCTGAAGCGCTGGGATATGCGCACCAGCACGGCGTGGTGCATCGCGACATCAAGCCCGCCAACATACTGCTGACCGACCGCGAAACCTATGGCATTGAGCGGCCAAAGATCACGGACTTTGGCGTGGCCAAAATGGCTGAAGGGCGCACGACCCTTACCGGGCAGCTTGTGGGCACGCCGGCGTTCATGCCGCCGGAGCAATTCCTGGGCGGACCGATCGACGGGCGCGCCGACCTCTTTTCCCTGGGCGTTGTCCTCTATTGGATGGCGACCGGCGAGCAGGCCTTTCCCGGTGAAAGCATCACGGCGGTATCTTACAAAGTGGTGCATACGGACCCGGTGCCGCCGCGGAAGCTGAATCCGTGGGTGCCGGCCAGGCTGGACAGCGTAATTATGAGATGCCTGGCCAAGAGCCCTGATGAGCGGTATCAGACCGGTGAAGAATTGGCCCGGGAGCTCGGGAAAATCCGTGAAGAAGGCAAGGTGTCTGGCGAGCGAAAGTTCGCGCCAGCGGAGCCGTTGGCGGCGGCTTCGGCAAGCGATCCTGACACCACGCTCGCTGGATCAATCATGATGGGGGCAGCGGCGGTTAAACCAGCTCTGGCGAAACAAATGGCGGAGCCCAATGTTACTGTTGCTCCCGGGAACAAACAGACCATCCGGCTTGTGCTGGCCGTGGTGATTTTGCTGGGAGTGGTCGTCGGCGGATGGTCAGCGTGGCGCGGACGGCATAAAGCGGCAGTTCAAGTGACAGTGTCCCCTGAGCCGGCAACAAACGCAACGCTACAGCCAGCGCCAGCGGGGACTCCGGCAGCGGGCGCGGCAATCCCGCAGGCCGCTAGTCCGGCTGGGCAGGACACAGCCGACGCATCGAGCCAGAAGTCGCCCGAGAAGCCGCCGGATACGCCGACTACGAAGGCGTCGTCGAAGACGGCTTCTGAGAGCGTGCCCGCGCCGACCGTGCCGGCAAAGACCGTTGCGCCGGCAACAGGCTCTGCGGCCAAGAAGACGGCAGCCAAGATTGAGGCCAAGACGAAGGGCGTCTCGTCGCCAAAAGCAGCTGCCGTTGAGCCGCAGCCGGCAGTTGTGGATTTTGACCCCAAATCACTCGATCCCAAACAAAATGCCAAGCTGAAGATTGATGCCAAGCATGCGCCTGCGGGGCTGGATTTCACCGTGGAGATGAACGGGAAGCTCTATTTCCGGAAGACCAGCGCTGGCAAGAACGCGCCAGATGACGAATTGTTTGTCCCTCCAGGCGTGCAGGAGTTTCGCGTCACGGCGAAGAGCGGCGCGATCATGAAGATATCGAATACCGTGAGCGCCGAGTTCAAGGCGAAGAAGCGGATCACGCTGAGAATCGAGATCAGGAACCAGGGATCGGGTTCCGACGCGGGAACTCCGCAAGCGATCTATCCGAATACGCAGATCGTGGTGTCATTGAAGTGAGCGGTCAATGGCAAACGGCGTGAAGCCGCTTAGACACAAACAGCTCGATCTACTCTCGGTGATCGCGACCGCCTACTCGTACGCTACACAACGATGACGGCCGCGCCATCGATAGCGTCATTTTTTACCGCTGCCAGGGCTTCATTGGCCTGATCGAGTGAGAAAACGGTGGTCCTGGGCCGCAGGTTGATGTCGGCTGCGAGTTGGAGAAAATCACGCGCGTCGGCGCGGGTCATATTGGTGACGCTCCGGATCTGGCGCTCGCCCCAAAGCAGCGTGTCATAGTCGAATTCCGGGACACGGTCCAGGTGGATGGCGTTGATGGCAACCACGCCGCCTTTGCGCAGGCTTGCCAGCGCGGCGACAACCACGTCTCCGCTGGGCGCAAAGGTAATGGCGCGATCGAGTTTGGCCGGCGGTTTTTCCGTCTCGCTGCCCACCCACTTTGCGCCGAGCGACGCCGCGAGCTCGCGATGAGACTGGCCTCGCGTGGAGACATAGACTTCACAGTTCCAGGCGTGCAGCACGGCGATGGCAAGATGAGCGGAAGCGCCAAAGCCGAACAGTCCTACGCGCTCTCCCTGTCGGACTCCGGCGACGCGGAGACTGCGAAATCCGATAATGCCGGCGCACAGGAGAGGAGCGGCCTGAAGATCGTCAAGCGTGGCCGGCAGCGTAAACGTGAAATCAGTGCGGGCAACGGCGTATTCCGCGTAGCCGCCGTTCACGCTGTAACCGGTAAACACAGGGGCGTCACAAAGGTTCTCCAGATCATGACGGCAATACCAGCAGGCGCCATCGACGCCGCCGATCCAGGAGACGCCGACGCGCGTGCCTGTTGGAAGATCGCTCGTGCCGGGACCGACAATTTCGCCGACGATCTGGTGCCCTGGGATTATTTCCTTGCAGCGTGGCGGCAGTTCGCCTTCCACGATGTGCAGGTCCGTGCGACAAACGCCGCAGGCACGCACGCGAAGAAGAACCTGGCCGGGATTGAGTTCAGGTTGAGCGACCTGACGGATTTCAAGCGGCCGTTGCGAAACATTGCGCGGCGAAGTGAGGACGGCGGCTTTCATCTGGCGGGTCACGGTTTGTTCGAAAAAATCTCGGAACAAACAGATTACGCCTGGCGTGACGATTTGGAGAAATCGCACGGGCCGCGGTCAACGGCCCCCCAAAAAACGCTGGCTCGATTACGGACCTCAGGATGGTCGCCCGTTACCAACACTTCAGGCCGCGCGAGGCGGAAAGCAAAACCTTTACCACTGATGAATTCGGACGACGCGGATTCAGGCGAAAACAACGAAGAGCCAAAACCTGTTGGAACGGCTGGCCGCCCGACTCCGCTGGGGCGCGCTCGCCCGGGCACCCGACGAGGCGGCCATCAACCATTACCAGGGTAATAGCCTGCCAGTGTCGCTCGAAAACCACCCATAGATTCGAGGGAACTGCGCACCGAATCGCGATTTTACTGGCTAAAAGGGATTTCTATTAACTTTCGGATTTGCGGCGGCAAATTATTCCAAAATTGGAAATCGGCAAAACGGTTAAAAAAGAGGGCAGAGGTGCACATAGTTGTACACAGCTCTGTACAACCGGACGATAATGGTGTGAAATTAACGGCATTTAGCAGCACCGCATCTGGCCGAGCGCATTTTGCAAGAACGCGTTTGGCAAGAACTATGCGTTCCCCGGGGACGGGAGAAATCCGGGAGCTGGAATTATCACCTTGACGGGCCGACATAAACGACGAACAAGCAGAGGAGAAAAAGCTCAATGAGATTGTTAGAGAAGATGTGTTTCGTACTGCTGGCCTCTGGGCTGGCATTGGGCCAGGCAACCGCATCCAACAGCGGCTCTGCCGGGACCGGGTCAGTTGCAGACGAGCTGAAGGCTTTGCGCGAAGCCATCAGCGAGCAACAAAAACAAATTTCTCAGCAACAACAACAGATCCAGACTTTGCAACAGCAACTGGATAACAAGACCTCTGGCACGCCGCACGTGGCCGATGCCTCGATGCGTACAGTGCCGGTACCGGTGAAAGCCACGGTGGTCCAGGAAACCGAGAAGCCCAAGGAGTCTCCGCTCTCATTCCGCATTGGCGGCGCGGAGTTCACGCCCGGCGGCTTTGTGGATTTCACCAATATCTTCCGCACCACCAACGTAGGCAGCGCGGTGTCGACTGGGTTTAACGCTATTCCCTTCAGCAACACTCCCCAGGGCCACCTGACCGAGTTCCGCTCCAGCGCGCAGTACTCGCGCTTCAACCTTAACATCAACGCCAAGTATGGCGAGAACCATATCAACGGGTACATTGAAGCCGATTTCAACGGCAACGATGCCGCCAACGTTTTCCTCACCACAAACCCGCATACGCTCCGTCTCCGCATGTACTACCTGCGGCTGACGCGCGGCATCTGGGAGTTCACCGCCGGCCAGGGTTATAATTTGTCGACTCCGAACAAAGTAGGTGTTTCGATCACGCCCAGCACCCTCGATACCACTATGAGCACGGACGGCAACATCGCCGTTGGCGTACCGTTCGGCCGGGTTGCGCAATTCAGGCTCGTAGCCAAACCCAGTGATCACTTTGCCTGGGCTTTGTCCATCGACAACCCACAACAATTCACTGGCGCTGTGACCTTGCCCAAGGGCTTTGCCATCGCCAACCAGGTTGACGGCAGTACCACCGCCGGGGTTCCCAACCTGTTCCCGGACATTACTACCAAATTTGCGTTCGATACGAATCCATCCGGCAAAAACCTGCACGTGGAATTAGGCGGCATCCTGGCATCCGCACAAATTGCTGTTCCGCAGCCTGGTGCTCCGGGCACCGGGCCATTCACCAAGAATTCCGCCATCGGCGCTGGCGTCCTGGGCGGCTTCAATGCATCGCTCACCAGGAAGTTCCGTGTGCTGGCCTATGGATTGTATGGTGACGGCGTCGGCCGCTTCTTCAATGGGTTTGGATCCCAGTTTGTGGTCGTTCCCATTGCCGTCAGCCCCACCACCTTCACCGCGGAGCCATCCATGATCCACTCCGGCGGAGGTTATGGCGGCTTCGAGTGGCAGGCAGGTAGCAAAGACCAGATCGGCGCCTATTACGGCGGCAACTACATCGGCCGGAACGCTTTTCCGGATGTGACGGCAACGGGCAACCCGATCATCGGCTACGGCGGGATCGGTTCGCCTAACAGCAACAATAGAGCAATCCAGGAAGGCTGGGTAGTCATTGGCCATACTCTCTGGAAGAACCCGCAGTACGGTGCTGTTATTGTGTACAGCGACTCCAACTACACCACGCGTGCTGCCTGGTTTGTCCCAGCCGGTACTCCCAAGAACGCTCACATGTTCCAGCAGCGCATCGACTTCAAATACGTGTTGCCATAACCTGTTTCCGAATTCAACACAAGCCGCCGGTTTCCCGGCGGCTTTCTTCTTGGTGCGCCCGGCGGACGCACTCACTAGGAGATGGAAGTCCTCTACTCGCCCGACAAGGGGAAGAGTTAGCCCGAACGGCAAGGGTGTCCTGGGCGACTGGGAATCTGAAGGAAGCCGCAGGCAAAGCGCTGGCCCGACGAACAGGAAGCGGATAAGAGGCAGCGTGTCCGGGTAAGACGCATGTACGGTGGTGTGAGAGGACGGCGGGGGTGACCCCGCCTCCTACTCGATCCCCTGGGAAAAGTAAGCCATGGGTTCCCGCTGGCGTCGGCATTTTATCCCTTTGTCAAAGTCCCATTGCTGCTTACAATTTATAGAGGAGTAGCAAATGATTACTGGGACTTGTATTGGCCATTCCATTGGCGGTCGGGCGGAAAACAACGCCAGCTCTTATCTGGATGTCTATAACCCGGCGCTGGGCGAAGTAACCGGCCAGGTCGCGCTGGGTGATGCCGCCACAGTCGCCAGGGCAGTGCAGTCCGCGGTAGAAGCTTTTCCTGCATGGGCCGCGACGTCGCCCCTTCGCCGCGCGCGCGTCATGTTCCGCTTCAAGGAGCTGCTGGAGCGTGACAGCAAAGTGCTTGCGGCGCTGATTACTGCCGAGCACGGCAAAACTCTCCCCGACGCCGAAGGCGAGGTCATGCGCGGGCTTGAGGTCGTGGAATTCGCCTGCGGCATTCCCCACCTTTTAAGCGGAGAGCACACGGATGGCGTATCCGGCGGCGTTGACGCCTGGTCCGTGCGCCAGCCGCTTGGCGTGGTGGCGGGAATTACTCCGTTCAACTTTCCCGTGATGGTGCCGCTGTGGATGATTCCAGTGGCAATCGCGTGTGGCAATTGCTTCGTGCTCAAGCCATCGGAAAAAGATCCATCGCCCAGCATCAAGATCGCTGAGTTGCTCAATGAAGCCGGGCTTCCGCACGGAGTCTTTTCCGTGGTGCAGGGAACGCGTGAGACGGTAGAGGCGATCATCGCTCATCCTGATATCCAGGCGATCAGTTTTGTTGGCTCTACCAATGTCGCCCGTACTGTGTATATCGGTGGAGCGTCTCACGGCAAGCGCGTGCAGGCGCTGGGCGGAGCAAAAAATCATCTGGTGGTGATGCCGGATGCTGACATCGATGTCGCCTCTGATGCGTTGATGGGCTCTGCGTATGGTTCAGCCGGTGAGCGCTGCATGGCCGTATCGGTGGCCGTTGCCGTGGGGAATGCCGGCGACCGCCTGATTGAGCATCTGCGACCGCGCGTAACCTCGCTCAAGATTGCTCCCGGCACCAGCCGCGATGCCGATATGGGACCTCTGGTCTCGCGCGAACATCGCGAGAAGGTCCGTGGGTACATTGATCTGGGAGTACAAGAAGGCGCGAAGCTGGTGGTGGACGGGCGCAATTTCTCGCTGCGCGGCCACGAACAAGGATTTTTCCTCGGCGGCTCGCTGTTTGACCAGGTCCGTCCGGACATGCGGATATATAAGGAAGAAATCTTCGGGCCGGTGTTGAGCGTGGTTCGCGTTCCCGATCTGGCAACGGCGGTCGAGGTGGTCAGCCGGCATCCGTACGGGAACGGCGCTTCCATCTTCACCGCGGATGGCGGAGCGGCGCGGGATTTCGGCAACCGCGTGAGTGCGGGGATGATCGGGATCAATGTTCCTATTCCCGTTCCCATGGCGTTTCACAGTTTTGGCGGATGGAAGCAATCCATGTTCGGCGATCATCACATCCATGGCATGGAAGGCGTCCGGTTCTACACGCGGTACAAGACTTTCACGCAACGCTGGCCCACGAGTGGGCGGCGCGGCGCCGAGTTCACCATGCCAACACTGGGCTGAAGAACTGACCGCGGCGTACTGATCCGCGCCTCGCGGATCAG
The DNA here is from genome assembly GCA_036491195.1 of Candidatus Angelobacter sp. Taxonomy (GTDB): domain Bacteria; phylum Acidobacteriota; class Terriglobia; order Terriglobales; family Acidobacteriaceae; genus Angelobacter. The sequence continues at coordinate 17,355 of DASXCL010000198.1, read as the reverse complement.
TGAGTTCCGTGGCCTTTTATCACCCACACCAGCACCGCAATCCCGATCGCAATCCGGTAAATGGCAAACGGCGTGAAGCCGCGTTGGCGGACCCAGTTCATGAACCAGGCCACCACGGCCAGGGCCACGATAAAGGAAATCACAAAGCCGATCAGCAGCACGGTCCACTCATGGCCGTCCATGGGCATGCGGCCCAGGGCTTCAGCCCCATGTTTGGGATGAAACGTCCTGAGCAGGTCATACCCGGTGGCCGCGATCATGGTGGGCATGGAGAGGAAGAAGGAAAATTCCAGCGCAGCGGTACGGGACATGCCGGCCACCTGCCCGGCCGCGATCGTCGACATGGAACGCGACGTGCCGGGAAAGACCGCGGAGGCCACCTGGCAGATGCCGATCCAGATGGCCTGAAACAGGGTGACGTCTTCCATGCGTTCGGTCATGTGGCGGCCCACGGTGCGAGGAGAGCCGAAATGGGCATCGACGATCCACATGATTACGCCACCCACAAGCAGCGAGACGCCCATCACGGTCAGGCTTTCCAGGTGCTTGCCGATCAGTTTGGTCAGCAGCAGCGATGGAACGGCGGTGAAGACAAACGCGATCATCACCAGCGAAAGCGGATGCGTAAGCGCAGTGCGATTGTCGTTATTGGAGCGAGATGCGCCCATTGCTCGTTTAAAGGCGGCCACCCACGCCGGGAGACAGAACAAGCAGAAGGGAAGCCAACATAGCAGCACCAGGAGGCCAATCGCCCCTGATTGAACTGTGTCCAGAATTCGGGCAATGCGCGCTCGAAAATAAATCGGCAGGCAGAGAATGGCGCCCAGCTGGATCACGATGGAATACATTTTCCAGAACGGATCGTCGAGGTGGATATGGAGCAGCGCCTCGCTGATGCGCAGGTGGGCCGTGGAACTGACCGGCAAAAATTCCGTTAGACCTTCAACAATGCCCAAAAGCAAAGAGAGCAGATAGTCGTGCAAAAATCCTCCGTGGGGTTACTGCAATCAGCTACTTGCGGTCAGCTTCTGCGTTGTATGAAGGGATGCCCTGTTGCAGCGCATACGTCAGTTCGATGGCGCGGGGCTTCCAGTCGATGGATTTCTCATCGCCATCGGGAGACTTGGCGGCGACTTCCTGCGCCAGTTCCATGGCTTTTCTGCGGGCTTTCTCGCTTTCCTTCTCATGCTGCGCGCCATACATCTGCACCAGCGCGGCCTGCCGCCATGCGGCGTTGAACAGCGCCTCCGCGGCCTTGGGTGACTGCGGATGTTCGCGCGCATACTTCTCATAGATCTCTGATTCTTTCTCCGGACAGTGTGTCTCGCCTTTCCAGGAGCCGCAGAGCTTGTTGTCGATCATGTCATACGCCGCCAGGTCTGACCACTTGGTGTGTGGAAATTTCTTCGTCACCAGCTTCATGTTCTCGTCGTCCATGGGAGTGCGCGCGTCGGGGCTCATTTCCCGGGACGAAGGACGCAGCCGGATGTCGGCCTTTTCCAGTTGCCAGCGGATATCGGCCGCGCGCCACAAAGCCTCGCCGGCCAGCGGCGAGTTGGGCCAATAATCGTAAACGCGATAGTACAGCCGCATGGCGTCTTCCGCCGCGTGCTTTCGTCCGCCGCGCTGCTCTGCCTGATTTTCTGAATCGACGGCCTCGCCAAAAATGATCTGGTCGCCGTTCGGCGTGGCCGTGCTGATCACGACACTGCTTGGCACCCAGCCGGTGATCTGGCGCGTGGTCTCGCGGTCCCGGTCAACATCCACCACAATCAAAACGTGCGCCCAGGTTTGTTCGCCGATCTTGGTGCGGTCCATCACCAGCGGAACGTCTCTGCCCCGTGTAGCTCGCGCCAGCTTTTGCGCATTCGAGTCCGGCGAGACATACATCTGCACCTCGTCGATGATCGTGCCTTGTTCTTTCTGCTGTGCCGGTATGATTGGAGAGAAAAAAGATGCGGCCAGCAGCAGCGTGCCCATTCGCAGCTTCATTGTGTTTCTCCTGAGTCCACTACGCCCGCGCCATAGATCGGGATTCTCTTTTCCAGCTTGTAGATCAGGTCCGTTGCCCGCGTCTTCCAGTCCTGGTCTTGTTGCTGGCTCTGTACCTGCTGCGCCAGGGCAATGCCTTTCTTACGCGCCGCGTCGCTCTTGTCACGATCATTATTAATGCGATAAATGTCCGTCAGCGCGGCCTGCCGCCAGGCGGCGTTATACAAAGCCTCCGCTGCCTTGGCAGATTGCGGATGCTCGTGCGCATACTGCTCATACAGTGCGGATTCTTTTGTGGGACACTCGGCCTGACCGCGCCATTCCGCGCACATTTTCGTTTCCAGCAAGTCGTATTCGGCCAGCTCCGCCTGTTTCGACTGCGGAAATTTCGCTACCACTTCGCGCAAATATTTTTCCTCCGGCGGTTTGCCCGACCGCAGGAGATCGGATTTGGCCAGCTGCCAGCGGATGTCAGCGGAGCGCCACATGGCTTCCGCGGCCAGCGGCGAGCCGGGAAACAGTTCAGGTACGCGCGCATACAATCGCAACGCGTCTTCAGCGGCGCCTTTGCGTCCGCCGCGCTCTTCTGCCTCCCGCTCAGAGTTCACGGCCTGGCCGAATATGATCTGATCTCCGTTGGCGGTGGAAGAAGCCACGATTGCTTTGCCCGGCAGCCAGCCTGTGACTTCCTTGCTGATTTGTGCCTGTTGGTCCGCGGCCATCGATATTTTTATCCACGGCTGGCCTTCAGCATTGCTCCGCTCAAGAATAGTGAGATCGCTTCCGCGCGCCACCTGAGAGAGTTTCTGCGCGTTCGTGCTGGCAGAAGCAGAGAGTGATTCTTCGCGGATCAGGGTTGCACGCTCTGGTTCCCCGGCAACAGGGACCGTGGCAAAAGCCGATGCCGCTGCCAGAGCCAGCAAGAAGGGAAGGGCAATCATTTTCCAGTGCTTCACCATGTTTACTTTATATGACTTACCTTACACGGTTTGCAGAACCATGTCAGAAAAAAGCTGCGGCTCGATATTGCCACCGGTCAGCACGGCCACGGTCCGGGCCGAGGCCGGCAATTCTTCCGCGTGGAACATCGCAGCCGCGGTGGTGACCGCGCCGCTGGGTTCGGCCAACACGCGCCCGGAAAACAGCAGCCTCCGCATGGCCCGCCGAATTTCGTCTTCCGTTACTGTGACGATGCCGTCCACATATTTGCGAATGTGCTCAAAGTTGATTTCACCAATGCTTTGGGAACGCAGGCCATCGGCCGCAGTGCGGGCGGCGCTTTCGCCCGAGATCGATTGGATTTTGCCCGCGCGCAAACTGGCCTGCGCGTCTGCGGCAAATTCCGGCTCCACGCCAATGACCCTCGCTTTAGGGTTCGATTCCTTGATCGCCGTGGCGACCCCGCTGATCAGCCCGCCGCCGCCGACGGGAACCAGCACCAATTCAACTTCCGCCATGTCCTCCACGATCTCCAGCCCGATCGTGCCCTGGCCGGAGATGATCTTTTCATCGTTATATGGGGGAACGGGAACCAGCCCGCGTTCCCGCTCAAGTTCGTCGGCTTTCTTGATGCGATCTTCGCTTGCCGGACCCACCAGCACCACCTCAGCGCCAAAACCGCGCGTCGCGTCCAGCTTCACCCGGGGGGCTGTCGCCGGCATCACGATGGTGGCTTTTACGCCCAGCGCCCGTGCGGCAAAAGCCACGCCCTGCGCGTGGTTGCCGCTGGAATGCGCTACCACGCCGCGCTTGCGCTCTTCCGCCGTAAGCGAGGAAATCTTGTTGTACGCGCCCCGCAGCTTGAACGAGCCGACGGGCTGAAGGTTTTCCGGCTTAATAAAAATCTGGCGTTCATCCGGCAGCTTGCACAACACCAGAGGCGAGCGGACTGCGACGCCGCGCAGCAGTGAACGGGCATTTTGGATGTCCTGAAGGCTAACCATAAAAGATGTTAAGAGTCGAAGACCTATGTTAAATGAGGACGGGCCAGAGTGCATTTCATCCCATCTTCTCGGCGCGTCCATAACAGAAGCACACAAGATTCCGGGAACCCTTTTCTTGTTTCAGACGTATTCGTCAGGAGAGGAAGAAGTGTGTCATGCAAAACCTGCTGGGCAATCTCCGTTATGTGATGCGGCAGTTCAGGATGTCGCCCGTCTTCACCTTAACGGCCGTGCTGACGCTGGCGTTGGGAATCGGGGGGACCACGGCGATTTTCACCCTGATTCACGCCGTAATGCTGCGTTCGCTGCCGGTGGCCGATCCGAGCGCCCTGTATCGCGTGGGAGATGGAGATAATTGCTGCGTGGAAGGCGGACCGCAGGACCGCTGGGACATGGTCTCATTTGATCTTTTCGAACGGCTGAAGTCGGAGACGCCTGAATTCGAACAGGTCGCTGCCGTCCAGGCTGGACAGGGCCGCTTGAGCGTGCGTCGTGAACGCGTGGAAACGGCGGCCAGGCCGCTGCGTTCTGAATATGTGACAGGAAACTATTTCTCGGTACTCGGCGTGGGCCCGTTTGGCGGGCGGGTATTCAACGAAGACGACGACATGCCGGCTTCAGCGCCGGTCATCGTGCTCAGCCATCATACCTGGCAGACTACCTACGGCGCGGACACTTCCGTTGTTGGTTCAACCTTCGTGGTAGAAGGCCATCCTTTCACCGTGATCGGTGTAGCCGCTCCGGGATTCTTTGGCGAAACGCTGCGCAGCGACCCTCCTGACATGTGGATCCCGCTGCAACAGGAACCCACGATCAATGGCGGTAATTCACTGATGCATCAACCCATCTCAGCCTGGTTGCGCATGATCGGCCGGCTCCGCCCCGGAGCATCGATTGCAGGTATGTCGCCGCGGCTTACCGCCGTGCTGCGGCAATGGATGCAGCACGATTCCGGCTATCCTGCCAACTGGATGCCCGAAGTGATCCGGACGCTTCCCAAGCAGGTGCTGAACGTTGTGCCGGCAGGAGCCGGCGTGGCCGTAATGAAAGAAGAATATGGGCGTAGCCTGCAGATTCTGTTTGGCGTTTGTTTCCTGGTGCTGCTGATTGCCTGCGCCAATGTCGCGAACCTGCTGCTGGCCCGGGGCGTGGCGCGCCGCGGACAGACAGCCGTCCGCATGGCGATTGGCGCCTCGCGCCGGGAAATTGTGATGCAGGCCCTGATGGAGAGCGTCCTGCTGGCCATTGGCGGCGCTATCGCGGGTCTGGTGGTCGCGATTGCGGCGGCGCGGCTGCTATTGGCTCTGGCGTTTCAGAGCGCGCATTTTCTTCCCATCAGCACTGCGCCTTCGCTCGTAGTACTGGGATTCGCTTTCGTTCTTGCCCTTGTCACAGGCGTCATTTTCGGGGCCGCGCCGGCGTGGTTTGCCACCAGGACCGATCCCGCGGATGCCCTGCGTGGATCGGGCCGCAGCACCAGTGATCGTTCTTCTTTCGCGCGCAAAGCCCTGCTGGTTGTTCAGGCCACTTTTTCCGTCGTGCTTGTGGCGGGCGCTACCATGCTGGCGCGCAGCCTCAACAAACTTGAGCATCAGGACTTTGGCTATCAGATTCAGAATCGCGTTGAGGTGTCCCTGAACACTCCGCCGTCGAGCTATTCGCAGGCCAGACTGGCCGCGCTTTATCGCCAGCTTGAGGAAAGACTCAAGCAATTGCCTGGAGTGCAAGGCGCCGGGCTGGCCATGTATAACCCGCTTACCGACAACTGGGGCGAACTGATTCTGGTGGCCGGTCATCCTGCTCCCAAGATGGAAGACGAATCAGGATCATCCTGGGACCGCGTGAGCGCCAATTATCTACAGGATTTGGGTGTCTCCGTGCTACATGGACGCGGTATTAGCGCAGCCGACAACGAGAACGCGGAACTGGTGGCAGTCGTGAATGAGACTTTCGTCAAGCGCTTCTTCAAGACCGGCGAAGAGCCGTTGGGCCAGCACTTCGGCATCGATCTGCCTGAAAACGCTGGCACGTTTCGGATCGTCGGCATAGTGCGCGACGCCAAATTTACGGGCTGGCGTTTGAACCGGCCCGCACGTCCCATGTTTTATGTGCCACTGGCGCAGAGCGCCAACTACAAAAATGAGTTGATGAAAACACTTGAAACACGTTCACACTTCATTGGCGGAATCCTGCTGGTCACTAAGGCACCGCCCGGCGTACTGGAATCGCCGCTCACCCGCGCGCTGGCCGAAGTTGATCCCAATCTGACGATCAACAGCGTTAGGACCATGCAGCAGCAGGTAGATCTATCGTTCAACCAGGAGCGGGCCGTTGCCAGCCTTGCCGGACTTTTTGGGATAGTGGCGCTGTTGCTGGCGGCCATCGGGTTGTATGGCGTTACAGCATACACAGTGGCGCAACGAACGCAGGAAATCGGCATTCGCATGGCCCTGGGCGCCGATCGAAGCAAAGTAGTACAGCTTGTGCTGGCCGGAGCGTCAAAGCGCGTGCTGGTGGGATTAGTTCTGGGCGTGCCGCTGGCCATCGGCGCCGGACGCCTCATCTCCGCCCAACTCTACGGCGTTTCCAGCTGGGACCCGATGGCCTTGAGCATTGCGGCTTGCGCGCTGGCAATCTCAGCGTTTTTCGCGGCCGTGATTCCCGCCCGGCGCGCCGCGTCTATCTCGCCCATGAAGGCTTTGAGAATGGAGTAAAGGAAGCGCCGCATACCCCATGCTTTGCGTATGATCACGGTTAGAGTTTTACAATAAAGCCCTCGCTGGCATCTTCGCTTCTTGCTTCGGTCTGCGCGACCCGCGCTTTTACCCAATTCCCAACTGCTAAAGAAACACTTGTCCTGGGGGGAATCGTTGTAGAATTCTATTGCCCCAATCTATATAAAAAGTTCTGGAGATAGTTGTATGAAGCATTCCATTGTGCCTGGTTTGATAGTCATTTTGATAGCCGCATTGTTGTTTCCCGTCGTTGCACAGGCCAAGCCGAAGAAGAAGACTTACAGCAATTCTTCCGAGCAACTGTTCAAAGCGGCCTTGCGTACGGCACGCGAGCGCCATGTGGTGACCTACATCGACGAAAAGATGTTGATGTTCACCTTCGAAACCGGCCGTTCCTTCACCTCGGAGGGTTTCGTCGCCAATGCTTCGGTCGAGCCGGAAAGCGATGGCAAGGCCACGCTTATCATCAACGTGCAGAACAAGAAGGGTGTTTCATGGGGCGCGGGCGACCGCATGGCGGACAAGTTCTATGAGCAGGTTTCCGATGAGTTGGCCGGTGAGACTAAACAGGCCGCTTCGGTAAAACCCCAGGAGAAAGCCATTGCTGTTCCCGATCCGAAAGCCATCCCCAGCGAACCGTCTATGACCAAAGTGGCCGAAAGCAATGCGCCGGCAGCCGCCGACGATAAGGGCAAAATTGTGGTGACGTCCGTTCCCGAAGGAGCGGAGGTGTATGTGGACGACGACCTGGTCGGCAATGCTCCGGCCACGCTAAGGCTTCCTTCAGGCAAGCACGCGGTGAAAGTGTCGCAACAGGGATATAAAACGTGGACCAAACAGCTTACGGTCTTCGCCGGGTCGGAGACAAACCTGAAAGCGTCCTTGGAGAAAGAGTAGTCTCTGGCTCTATCGCGGCTTTTTCAGGCGCCCCTGTCGATTTCCGCCGGCTTGCGCGTCGTACCAACGAAGGAGAAGAATATGGCCACCATGATTGCCTCTGACCTGGAGCAAGCCCGCCAATATTTTGCCCAAACCCTTTGCCGTGTTGTGGACGCCACAGCAGGCCTTTCAGAAGCGCAGCTGCGATTCAAGCCCGCCGCGGACCGCTGGTCCATTGCGGAGATCCTGGAGCACATGGCGCTGGTGCACCAGCGTATTCTGACGCGCGTGTTGGAGCAGTTGCCACAGGGGTCCGCTCCTGAATCCGGCCGTGATTCCCAGCTGATTGACGCGCTGGTACGGGAAAAAATTCCCGACCGCTCCATCAAGGCCATTGCCCCGGAGTTTATCCAGCCAACGGGCCGCGTTTCGCCCAGCGAGTCACTGGAACGCATCTTTCGGGACTATGAGCGGCTTGGCGAATTTCTTGAGTCCACGTCTGACCTGCGCGGGCATATTCTGGATTCGCCTCCGCTGCGCGTCGTCACCAACGGAGCTCATACCACCATGGACGGCTATCAATGGGCCATGGCAGCAGCCGCGCACGACGAACGGCACGTCCGCCAGATTCTGGAACTGAAAGCCAGCCCGGATTATCCTGCATAAATGCCGTCGGTGCGCTGCTTGCCGCCCGCTTCGGTGAAAAATCAGGGAGGAAAAAATATGCGTTACATCATGCTCATTTATTCGCAGTCGCCGGAGCGCGAACTCTCCGAGCGTAATTACAATGCCCACTGGGCGCTGATGGAGGAAGCCGGTGCAAAAGGTGCCTTGGTGGCCGCGGAGCCCCTGCCGCCGCGTTCCATTACCAGGACCGTGCGGCCCGGACCGGGAAACGCGATCGTCACCGATGGTCCTTTTGCGGAAACCAAAGAGCAGCTTGCGGGCTTCTATATCTTCGATTGCCAGAGCGAGAACGAGGCGCTGGAATGGGCGCAAAAGATCCTGCCGGCATGCTCAAATGCCGCGGCGATAGAGGTGTGCCCTTTGCCGGGAGTGCCGGCGAAGAGTCAGACAGAACACGCGCTGGAGCACACGGGCTGAGATGGCGGGATCGCCTCTATATTTGGCGTTGTATCATTGAACCAACATGCCGTTTCCCATCAAAGTTTGTGCGGTTTGCTCAGAAGAGTTTGAGCTGAAACCGGATAAGCCCGGTTTCGCCAACCGCTGCCCGGCTTGCAGCGCGCCTGAAACCACTGAGCCCGCAACGAAGCGCCGCATGGACGCCGACGAACGCAAAAACGCGAATGACGCAAATGAAGCTCGCAGGCAGGCGATGCGCGAACTCCTTTATCGCAAGGATAGTTAGGAGCGGCGGTTTATTTTTTGCCGCGACGAGTTTATTTTCTTTAACGCCCCGAGCGTATTGGCCGGCTGCGCATCAGCCTGATGTTGACCCACTCGCGCGATGAACTCAGCGGGAAATCAAGCTTCTCAATGGTGTCGGCATACCCGGACCGCTGCACTTTGAGCACATGCGCGTTGCGCGACAGATGTGGAATCACATACCTGCCATAAGACGTGGGAGCAAGTTCCTGATCGTCGAGAAAGACCTGCACATCGGGCGGGCTGCAAACGATCACGGTTTCCACGCCCCAGAAATACCAGCCTCCGAACGCGCCCGCCACCATAGTCAATAGCAGAATGACTACGATCAAGCGGAAGGCGCCGCCGCTGCGTGGCTGCTCGGAAGGGTACTCACTCGGCGCTGCATACGGAGGCGCGGCGACCTGCGGCGCCGGTTCCATTGCAGGCGGAATGGCCACTGCGGAAGGCGTGGTTTCGACACGCATAGATGGTGGTGGAGCAACGCCTGGCTCTGTCGCCGCCTGAGCTGCCGCTGGCTGCTCACTGGGCGGCTCCGCGCTGAAAGGACGCGTCGATTCCTGCGTTTGAACCAAAGGTGCAACGGTCGGATTGGGTTCGGAAGGGGCAGCAGATGCCTGAGCCTTTATCGGCGCAGGCGCAGCCCCAAGGCGTTGGCCGCAGCTAGTGCAGAACAGTGAACCAGGATCGACTTGCGCGCCACAGGCTGAACAAAGCGGAGGCGTAACGTTTACGGCACCGGTAGGCTGCGCTGTGCCAGGCAACCGCTGGCCGCACGACGTACAAAAGTTTGCAGAGCCGGCTACCTCAGTGCCGCACGACGTACAAAGCGCCATTCACTTCCCTCCAGGCGTTCGCACTGCGCCTCTTAGCACCCAAGACTGGGCTGACCTTACTTTCCTGCCGCAATTTTTTCCACAAGCTGTGAGTAGTCTGTCTTCTCGATCCCGTAAACCTGCTTGTTGAACTCGTCCACCTTCTGCGAGTAATTCATGGAGCAGAATTTCGGTCCGCACATGGAGCAGAACTTGGCTTCTTTGTAATAGTCGTCGGCCAGCGTCTCGTCGTGCATAGAGCGAGCGGTCTCCGGATCAAGCGACAAGGCAAACTGTTTGTCCCAGTCGAACGTGTAGCGCGCATAGCTGAGCGCGTTGTCGCGGTCCTGCGCACCGGGCCGGTGCCGCGCGATGTCGGCGGCGTGCGCCGCGATCTTGTAAGCAATGATTCCGTCTTTAACGTCCTTTTCATTCGGCAATCCAAGATGCTCCTTCGGCGTGACGTAGCACAGCATGGAGGCGCCATGCCAGCCGATCATCGCCGCGCCGATGGCTGACGTAATGTGGTCGTAACCCGGCGCGATGTCCGTTACCAGCGGACCAAGAGTATAAAACGGCGCGCCGTGGCACCATTCCACTTCTTTGTCCACCTGTTCTTTGATCTTGTCCAGCGGCACGTGTCCGGGGCCTTCAATCATCACTTGCACGTCGTGCTCCCAGGCTTTGCTGGTGAGCTCGCCCAGCGTGCGCAGCTCAGAGAACTGCGCTTCGTCGCTGGCATCGGCAATGCAGCCTGGCCGCAATCCATCACCGAGCGAATACGAGACGTCATATTTCTTCATGATCTTGGTAATGTCGTCAAAGCACTCGTAAAGAAAATTCTGTTTGTGGTGGTGCGCCATCCACTGCGCCAGAATCGCGCCGCCACGGCTCACGATGCCGGTAATGCGCTTGGAAATCAGCGGGAGGTATTGCACCAAAACGCCGGCATGGATTGTCATGTAATCGACACCCTGCTGCGCCTGCTCCTCAATGACTTCCAGCATTAGCGCTGCATTCAAGTCTTCAATGCGCTTCACCCGCGAGACCGCTTCATAGATCGGCACTGTGCCAATCGGTACGGGAGAATGCCGCAGAATGGCCTCGCGAATCTCATGGATCCCGCCGCCGGTAGAGAGGTCCATGACCGTGTCGGCGCCAAAATGGACAGCCGTATGCAGCTTTTTCAGCTCTTCGTCCACATTAGAAGTAATAGCGGAATTGCCGATATTGGCATTGATTTTGCATAGCGACTCCACGCCAATCGCCATAGGCTCCAGCTCAGGATGGTTGATGTTGGCCGGGATGATCATGCGCCCCGCAGCCACCTCATCGCGAACCAACTCCGGCTTGAGCCTTTCCCGGTCAGCAATGTAAAGCATCTCCTCTGTAATCAGCCCTTTGCGGGCAAAGTGCATCTGCGAGACGTTGTCATCGCCGGTGCGGGCCGCCTGTTCGCGGCGGCGGACAATCCATTCGTCCCTGGGTTTGACTTGCGCATTCGCTTCAGTTGGCGTGCGTTGCGTTGGGCTCATGATTCACCTTATGATCGGAAACCCTTTATTATACGCGGGATAATCAGCATGTGTGACTTCTGTCACGCATCTTCATTAAGTCTCTTGACCCCCGCCCAAAGCAGGGATAACCTTTGAGCAGTCATGTCACAAACAGGTAATAAATACTTGAAGTTCGGGGCGGCGATCACGCTGATCGTGCTCACGCTGGCTTATCTGGCTTATCTGGGCGCGCAGGAGAGCAAGAGCTATTACGTCACCATTAAAGAACTGCACGCCATGGGCGACGACGTTTACAAGAAGAACCTGCGCGTTGCCGGCAACGTGCTGCCGGGATCGATCAAGATGAGTGGCCCGCACGCGGATTTCCAGTTGGTGGAAAACGGCGAGACTTTGCGCGTCGTCTATAAAGGCTCTGAGCCGCCGCCAGATACGTTCAAAGACAACGCTCAAGCGCTGGCCATGGGCATCTATAAGCACGACGGCGTTTTTTACGCGAATGAGTTGCAGGCAAAATGCGCCTCAAAGTATGCTCCGCAGCAACAACCGGGAGCCGCGCCGGCCGCACAGCCGCCGTCGAAAGGATACTGAGGTCCGCCGCTGACGATCCCCGACGCTCCTCCTGTCCGCACTGAAAATGTCTCCAAGATTTATGGCCGCACCGCCGCGGTAAGAAAAGTCTCGCTTGCATTGGAGACGGGGCGGTTTTACGTCCTGCGCGGCGAGAATGGCGCCGGCAAGTCCACGCTGCTGCGCATGATCGCCGGCCTCAATGAGCCGACCGAAGGCAGCATCCTGATTTACGGCACTCCCAACAAACAGGCTCTGGATCGCATGGGCTATATGGCCCACGCGCCGCTGCTTTATGACGAACTTTCCGGTATTGAGAACCTGCGCTTCTTCGGACAGCTTTACGGCGTGAACTCAGACGGGCCGCTGGCCCATGCCATGCAGCGCGTGGGACTGGATCCGGCCCTGGACCGCCGTCTGGGCCAATACTCGCAAGGGATGCGCCAGAGGCTTTCGCTGGCGCGCGCCATTTTCCACCAGCCGCGCCTGCTCCTGCTCGACGAGCCTTTTTCCAACGTCGATCCTGATTCCGCCCTGCAGATCGCCCGCCTTCTGGCGGACATGCGCTCCAGCGGCACGACCATTTTACTGGTCACCCACCAGATTGGGTTATTGGCTAACCTCGCCGACGAATACCTGATGCTCTCTCATGGCCAACTGGTCGATCACGGGCCAATGGCCGGAGGGCGCGCATGAGGTTCGCGGCATGAACATGTCAGTCACGCGGCTTACGTGGATCAACGTGACCAAAGACCTCCGCCTGGAATGGCGCTCGCGCGACGTTTTTAATTCCATGATGTTTTTTGCCCTGGTGGTAGTGGTGGTCTTCAGCTTTTCTTTCGAGCGCGAAGATTCCCGTCCGGTGATGGGCGGCCTGATCTGGATTGCTTTTTTGTTTTCCACCACCATGGCGCTGAACCAGTCATGGGCGCGCGAGCTGCGCAACGGCGTTTTGGACGCTTACCGCGTCTCTCCCGCGCCCGCCGAGGCCTTATTCCTGGGGAAATGCTTAGGTAACTTTATCCTGATCATGTTGCTGGAATGCCTGATGGCCCCGCTGTTCGTGGTCTTCTACAATTTAAGCTCTGAAGGGCCTCTCTGGCAGTTGCTGCTGATCGCGATTTTAGGAACTTGGGCGCTGGTGGTGAACGGAACGTTTTTTGCCGCCATGTCCATTCGCACCCGCAACCGCGAGCTCATGCTGCCGCTGCTTCTGCTGCCGATTTCGTTACCGGCGGTGATCAGCATGGTTACGGGGACTACTCAGGTACTCAGCGGCGAGGGTTCGCCCGCGGTACAGTTGAAATTTCTGGCAGGATTCTGCGTGATCTTTACCACCGCATGTTTCCTGCTGTTTGATACGGTCTTAAATGCAGAATGAAAAACGCAGAATGAAAACCAAACTATTTTTCGCCTTCGCCGCTTTTTGCTGCCTTTTTTTGGCTTATGGGACCTACCAGGGCCTGGTCGTGGCGCCCACGGAAGCGACCATGGGCGACGTGCAGCGGATTTTTTACGTGCACGTGCCCGCAGCCACGGTCGCGTTCACGCTTTTCTTCGTCAACTTCCTGGCGTCCATCTTTTACCTCTGGAAGCGCAGCGCGCGGGCCGATGCTCTGGCCGCCACTACGGCTGAAGTCGGCGTAGTCTTTTGCTCCGTGGTGCTGATCACCGGCCCCATCTGGGCGCGTTATGCCTGGGGTACGTGGTGGTCGCCGTGGGACATGCGCCTGAACACCACGCTGATGCTGTGGTTGCTGTACGTAAGCTATTTGATGATGCGTCGCTCTTCGACGGCTGGCTCGACTTCAGTTTTGGCCGCAGCGCTGGCGGTCTTTTCTTTTCTCGATGTACCGATTGTCTACATGGCCAACCGCTGGTTCCGTACGCACCATCCTGCGCCCATGCTCTTTACCCCAAATATCGATCACCGGATGGAAAACATTATGTTTATCAACATGCTCGCCTTCCTGTGCTTCAGCGTGCTGATTTGCTGGTTCCGCTATGAGATGGAGCGAACGGCGCAAAAAATCGACTCGGCCCACATACAGCGGGCCGCCGGCGGCGCTGCCGGCATGATGCTGGTTCCGGCGATGTTCCAGGCTGCTCCCGCCCACGTGGCCCCGATCACCTATCTCTGGGCCGGCTACCTGGCGGCCTGGGGAATTTACGTGAGCTACCTGCTGTTCCTGATGAGCAAGCTGGCGCGACTGAAGAAGGAAGCGGCGGAGCTGAGAGCGGCGTAAGGGATTGCCAAAATCGCTGAAATTGCCAAAACCGGAAAATTTGCAAGCGACTCAGGGCAGCGCAGGAAGACTATGAAACGCATTTCAGCGAAAAAAAGTAAAACCTCAATAACTCCAAGCTCGGAAAATGTTTTTGCTGACCTGCAGTTGCCTGAGGCTGAAGAGAAGCAAACGAAAGTCGGCCTGGCTGTAACTATCAACCAGATCATTGAGAGCTCAAGTTTCTCGCAAGCCGCTGCTTCTGAGGTACTGAGAGTAAATCAGCCAAAAATTTCCGCGCTGGCAAATTACCGCCTGGATGGGTTTTCTGTGGAGCGTTTGATGAATTTTCTCAATGCGCTTGGCCGGGACATAGAAATCGTGATCCGCAAAGCTCCTGGAAGAAGAGCTCCTAAGATCCGCGTTACTGCGGCATGAGTTGATCGTCCTGAGGGAGCAGGAAACCCACTAATCTTCCGGTGGCGGCACGTAACTTGCCTTGCGGCGCATCTCCGCGATCCACTCTTTGTATGGATAGTCGGATGCCAGCAGCCTTCCAACTTCTTTTTCCACGTCATACTCCACGCGACGGATCGCGGGCTGCCCATCATCGACCATCAGGTAAGAAGCGCGAGCGTCCCCATCGTACGGCGCGCCGACGCTGCCGGTATTGCAGATCGTCATGGCACCTACTTTGCGAATAAACGGTCGATGAATATGGCCATAGACGATAATTTTGCCATTCAGCGGTTCATACACTGTTGCAAGTTCCGTGTCCTCCGCCGTATCCATGGGCGCTCGCCACAGATTATCCGGACTGGCGTGCATCAGCACGAGATTTTCATATCGAAGCTCGGCCGGCAGCGAGCGTAGCCATGTCAGCCGCGACTGGCCGATCATCTGCGTCGTCGCTGGGCCGCACAAGTCGAAGAGGACCTTGAACAGCGGCTTCAGCTTGGGCGGCGCTGACGCTTCCAGTCCCACTCTAGCGCACGAATCCCAGAGCATCTCGTCGGTATTGCCCAGCACTCCTTTCCAGCCTTCCTGAACAATACAGTCGATCACCTCGGCTGGATTGCAGCCGCCATAGGGCAGATCGCCACCGTGATAAACCACGTCTGGCTTTTGCTGCCGTAGATCGGCCAGCACGGCGTCGAGCGCGGTGAGGTTGCCGTGAATGTCTGAGATGATGGCGATGCGCATAGGCCTGAGACGCTGCCTTCAAATTGTGAATAGAGACGCCATGCTGCAGAACGTTGGGAGCTTATCGTCTGATTCTGGCAAAAAGCTCCGAGAGTACCAGGCTGATAGGAGTACCCGTAATTGCGAATTTCGTCGCCTCAAGAAAGCCGGAAGAGGTGCAATCATAGCCTTTCTGCGTGGCTGGATCCAGCACCCATATGTTGGGCACTCCAAAAGCGCGATAGTCGCTCACGCGTTCCTGCATACGCCGCAGCGTATCTTCCGGGGAAAGTATCTCGATGCATGCCAGCGGTGGTTTTGTGAGGATCTGCTCCACCGGTTCGTCAAGCGAAACCAGGCAAATATCCGGCACTCGAAATCTCGTCGGCGAAACGCGCATTCGTTGTTCGGGGAGGACTTCGATGTGCCATTCGGTCTGGCGCTGGCCAAACCAAAGAATCAGAGCCGCCTGCAGTGCTGCATGGTCATGTTCACCTAAATTACGCTCCTCAACCCGTCCGTCCACAAAATCACGGTCGGGACTGTAGCTGCTATTGAGGTACTCGCTCACCGAAATTGAGGTTGTGCTGGACATAGGCGAACCTCGAACAAAATTCATCATACTTCAGTTTGCCCAGAAGGAACACGGTCAGCGACTGTCGCCGCTGGCTCGACAAATTCTTGTCATTCCGCTTCCTCAAGCAACGGTGTCCAACAACCCATACCCCGCTCCAGGCGTTACACTTAAAGATATGCCCGACGTCGCTCTCAACTCGCTTGCCCAGGCCTCATCTTCGTACCTGCGTTCGGCCATGCACCAGCCGATCCACTGGCATGAATGGGGCGCGGAAGCGTTTGAGACCGCAAAGCGCGAGAACAAGCCGATCCTGCTCGATATCGGCGCGGTGTGGTGCCACTGGTGCCATGTAATGGACCGCGAATCCTACGAGAGCCCCGAGATTGCCGCGATCGTGAACGAGCATTTCATCGCCATTAAGGTTGATCGCGACGAGCGGCCTGACGTGGATAGCCGTTACCAAACAGCCGTGCAAGCCATCAGCGGACAGGGCGGCTGGCCATTGACGGCGTTTCTGACGCCCGAAGGGAAGCCATTCTATGCGGGAACCTATTTCCCGCCGCAGGATTACCAGGGGCGTCCCAGCTTCAGCCGCGTGCTGCTCACGCTGGCACAGGCGTATCGGGAAAAGCGCAGCGACGTGCTGGAGTCGGCTGAGAGCGTGATGAGCGCCATCAGCCAGGCCGAAGGCTTTGCCGGCAAGGCTGGCTCGTTGAAGCCTGACCTGATTGATAGCATGGTGGAATCCGCGGTGAAGCTGTTCGATCCCGAGCACGGCGGTTTTGGCTCGTCGCCCAAATTTCCTCATCCCAGCGGCATGGACCTGCTGATGCAGCGCTGCGCTGAAACCGGCAATGCTGCGCTGCTCAATGTCATCACCATTTCGCTCGACAAGATGGCGCGCGGCGGCGTCTATGACCAGCTGGCCGGCGGCTTTCATCGCTACTCCGTGGACGAACATTGGATTGTTCCGCATTTTGAAAAAATGTCGTATGACAATTCCGAGCTGCTCAAGAATTACGTTCACGGCTACCAGCTAACCGGCAATGAATTCTTTGCTTCGGTGGCCAAAGACATCATCCGCTGGATGGATGAGGTGCTTTCTGACCGCGAGCACGGCGGCTTTTACGCCTCACAGGATGCCGACATTTCGCTGGATGATGACGGCGACTATTTCACGTGGACGCTCGACGAAGCTGAAGCCGCGTTGAGCAGCGATGAACTGCAGGTCGCCATGCTGCACTATGACATTGGCGAGGTGGGCGAGATGCACCACAATCCCGCCAAGAATGTACTTTACCTGCGCGCCAGCATCGAGGAAGTAGCGGAGCGGGTGAAGAAGACGCCGCAGGAAGTCCAGTTGATTCTTGATTCCGCCAAGAAAAAGATGTACGCCGCGCGGCTCCAGCGCACTACTCCATTCGTTGACAAGACGGTGTATGTCGGCTGGAATGCACTTTGCGGGTCGGCTTACCTAAAAGCGGCGCGCGTTCTGAAGCTTGATGAGGCACGGCGGTTCGCCTTGCGCTCGCTC
>DASXCL010000197.1:0-3457 GCA_036491195.1 Candidatus Angelobacter sp. | reverse complement strand
TCTTGAGTTCTACGCAACGCGGCTGAATGCCGTGGAGTTGAATGGCACGTTTCGGCGCATGCCCACGGCCAGCGCCATCGCCGGATGGGTCGGGCCGACTCCCGCGGACTTCAAGTTTGCCGCCAAGGTGCATCAATCGATTACGCATTTCAAGCGGCTCAAGGATTGCGATGACTCGTTCCGGTTTTTTCTGCAGAGCATGGAGCCGATGCGGCAGTCGGGCAAGCTGGGGCCGATTCTGATCCAGACGCCGCCGAATTTGAAAGCGGACATCGATCTGCTGCGGACGTTTGCGCAATTGCTACCGCAGGCTTACCGGTTTGCGTTCGAGTTCAGGCATGAGAGCTGGTTCAGCGATTCCGTGTATGACATTTTGAAGAGCAAGAACGCGGCGCTATGCTGGGCGGAGAGCGAGAAGATCGTTGTGCCGAAGGTGGCGACGGCGGACTTTTTGTACTATCGCTTTCGTGAGCCGGAGTACAGCACACCTGATCTGCAGAAGGTGGCGGAAGAATTGAAGACGCAGAGCGCGGAGCGCGAGGTGTTTGCGTTCTTCAAGCATGAAGAGCGGCCGGAGAGCGCGCTGAATGCCGTGACGGTGGCGCGGCTGAATGGAATTGAGGAGAGGCCGTTCGTGATGCCGGAGAAGAAAGTGGGGAAGAAGAACACGGCAAAATAAGAGTTGCCCTCCTTCGCTCCTCCTCAGTCCCCATTCGCTACGCTCAGGGTTCCTCGGAGTCGCTCAGGAGGGCAACGAATGAGTATTAGCGAAACGGCGAAGCACTACCGAGCGATTGCCTCAACCGCATTCACAGCCACCATCGGCAATTCCAGGGAACGGCTTTCGAGGTCCTGTCTCATGTGATCGGGATTGGAAGTGCCGGTAAGAGGCAGCATGCCCACGGCGCGAGCGAAAGCAAAGACAATCTGGGCGGGCGTGACGTTGAGCTGGGCGGTAAGTCTACCGATGGCCGGGTGGCGCAGCACGTCGACATTTGCCGTGAGCAGAGAGAATCCCTGATAGATGATGTTGTGATCCCGGCAGAAAGAGCGTACTTCGCGGTCCCAGCCGAGGCGCGCATAGCAGCGGTTCTGGACGAACGCCGGTGGTTCCGCATGTGCGCGGGACATCTGCTGCAGTTGACTCAATGAAATGTTGCTGACGCCGAGAAGACGCGTGTGGCCGACGTCGCGCTCTCTCATCATGGCTTGCCAGGTTTCAAAATCATCGGTGGTCCAATGGGAGCGGGAAGAAGGGCCGTGGAGCACAAAGCTATCTACGTGGTCGGTGCCGAGATGCTCCAGCGAACTCGCCATGGACTGCGCTACCTGGAGGGAGAGAGTTGCGCCCGGATCGTAGGGCAGGCGGTGGTCCTGTCCGTCCTGATAGGTAAATTTGGTCTGAAGAAAAAGGTCAGCCCGAGTAACGAGGCCGGCACGATATGTGGCGGCCAACCCTTGTCCGACGCCGGCTTCAAAGTAGTGGCGGCGCTGGTTGGCCGTATCGATGGCGCGAAAGCCGGAGCGGATGGCGAGTTCGGTCAGGGCTGGAGTGCGGTCTTCTTTCCAGGCGGTGCCGTAAAGGAAGTCTGGAAAAGCGTTGGACATGGCTCTATTGTGGCATGTGCGATAACCCCCAATTTCACCGCGAAGCGCGGAGACGCGGAGAAATTCAGTTGCCGATTCGCTGGGTATTCGCTATAGTAGGACTGCAAGAAATAGATCTGCAGCCGTTGCGCAACGGGAAGACCGTTGCGTTTGTCATTTTGGGGTTGTGACCCTCTGCCGATTCTTGGGTGGATTGGGTGACCTTGGGTGGAAATGGGTGGACATAGGGGGCAGGGGGAGGGTGGCGCGCGGAGCGCGCCTATCGCCGGAATCGCCGACATCGCACGTGATCGCCGTGATCGGACGGCAATCGGAACCAGCGCAGCTATTTGCTGGTCGGGCAGAAGGAAGGATACTGAGATTATGAGGTCTGATAACAAGCCCGAGACCAGCGGTCGTGGAACCGAAAGCCGGAGCAACTCGATGGGGAGTCCTGAGCCGGCGCTGCGACCTGATCCGATGGTGAAGAGCTTTCTTGACTACCTGAAAGTAGAGAAAGGGCTGGCGCGGCTGACAGTAAGCGCTTATCAATCTGACCTGATCCAGTTCGCGGAGTTTCTGGACGGCCGACGCAGGGCGCTGGCGCAGGCACGACGCGAAGACGTCCGCGGGTTCTTGAGCCAGTTGTTTGGGAACGGGGTCAAAGACCGGTCGGTGGCGCGGAAGCTATCCACGTTGCGGCACTTCTACAAGTATCTGCTGTTGGACCGGATGATCAAACAGGACCCGACGCTGGAGATCGATTCGCCAAAGCAGTGGAAGGTCCTGCCGAAATCGCTGGCGGCGAGCGAAATTGATTCGATGTTGGAATCGGCAGGGAAGCCGGGAGAGCGAAAACTTTCAGCCGCGCTGGCGCAACGCGACCGGGCGATGGTGGAGATGCTCTACGCGGGCGGATTACGGGTGACGGAAATCGTAAACGTGAAGCTGGAAGATCTGAAACTGGAAGTGGGGCAGGTGCTGGTGAGGGGCAAGGGCGATAAGGAACGGATTGTCCCAATGGGCCGCGCTGCGCAGGAAGAGATTTGCAGGTATATGGGCGAAGGCCGGGAAGCGCTTTTGAACGGAAAAATTTCGGCCATGCTTTTTGTGCGTCGCGGGGGCGCGCGGCTGTCGCGGCAACGCGTGTGGCAGATGGTGAAAGAAGCTTCTGCATCCGGCCGGCATGCCAGCCCGCATATGTTGCGCCACAGCTGTGCCACACACATGGTGGAAAACGGCGCGGACCTGCGCACGGTGCAGACGATCCTGGGCCACGCCGATATTTCTACCACCCAGATTTATACGCATGTGGCGCTGGACCGGCTGAAGACCGTGTATCGAAAATTTCATCCGCGGGGCAAGAGAAGCAATTCGGTGGGGCCATGAAAGAAGCGAAGACAAAGGCGAGCACGGAGATACAGAAAGGCATCAGCAAGTTTCTGGATTCGCTGCGCGGAGAGCGCAATGCGTCCGCGCATACGCTGCGGGCGTACGACAACGAGCTCGGGCGTTTTGCCGAATACCTGGGACCGGAGGCGCGGTGGAAAGAGATAGACCACATCACGATCCGGGGATTTCTCTCGCACCTTCATGGCTGCGGGCTGAGCAAAGTTTCTGTGGCGCGGGCGCTGGCGGCGTTGCGGTCCATGTACAAATGGCTGGGGCGAGAGGGCATTGTGCAGCAGAATCCGGCGAAGCTGGTGGCCTCGCCGCGACTGCCCAAGAAGCTGCCGCGCGTCCCGACGATGGAAGAGATCAATGGGCTGCTGAACAGTGAGATGTCGGAAGAGAACAAGTTCCCGGAGCGCGATCGAGCGATCTTTGAGCTGCTCTACGGCTGCGGGCTGCGCAACTCAGAGCTGGTGGG
>DASXCL010000196.1:0-10537 GCA_036491195.1 Candidatus Angelobacter sp. | reverse complement strand
CCCGGCAGCGCTTCATAGAAAAAGTTAAACAAGTCGTCGTGCAGTGGAACTACTTTCTTCATAAATTCCACATACTTCATGAGACGCACCAGGTAATCCGTAAAAAGCTGAACAGTGGGCACGGTTCCCACGCCACCCGGGTAAAGAGTGGAAGGATGCACGTGGCGGCCTTCCATCAGGCAGAACATCTCGCGGGTAAGACGGCTCATCTGCAACGCTTCTTTATAAAAAGCGCCTGTAAAGGGATTCAGAGCTCGCATAATGTCCGCAATCGTTTTGTATCCATGTAGTTTGGCTCCCGGCGCTTCAGTATTCTCCGCCTTGGCGAACACGCCGGGATTTGTCTCTTTCACCATCTGCTCGGAGAAGTCCACACCGACCAGGTTGTCCTGAAAAATATTATGGTCAAACATGTACTCAGCGGCTTCGCCAAGATTCACGATCCATTCCGCAATATCAGGCGGACGAATTCCAAAAGCCATGTTCTGCGCGTAGGTGGCGCAGGTGGCGTGATTGTCGCCACAGATTCCGCAGATACGGCTGGTAATAAAGTGAGCGTCGCGCGGATCTTTGCCCTTCATGAAAATGCTATAGCCGCGGAAAATTGAAGACGTGCTGTGGCACTCCGCGACCTGGCGATTAGCAAAATCAATCTTGGTAAAAATACCCAGGCTCCCGACGATGCGGGTAATCGGATCCCAGTTCATTTCCACCAGTTGTTTTGGCTTAAGAGGAATTTCTTGTTCCGTAGAAGTAATAGTGCCCATCGCGAAGCTCCTTATCGGTATCGGTTAATAGGACTTTGGGTGATAGCCGGTGGTGAGTTTAGTCCGGGGATGCCGCCACTTTGGCTCTTTGTTAACAGTGGAATTTGTAATGGAGCGCAGCAGACGGATGGCTTTCCCATAAGGCGCAATCGCCGTGCCTGATATTTTTGATCCCGGAGGTGCATCCATAAATGGCATGAACTTATCGGGAAAGCCAGGCATGGTGCAGCCGATACAGATGCCGCCCACATTGGGGCAGCCGCCGATGCCCGCCATCCATCCGCGTTTGGGGACGTTGCAATTTACAACGGGCCCCCAGCAGCCAAGCTTCACCAGGCATTTGGGCGAACCATAATTTTCCGCGAAGTCAGCTTGCTCATAATATCCAGCGCGATCACAGCCATCATGCACTGTGGCTCCAAAAAGCCACTTCGGACGAAGCTGCTCATCGAGCGGGATCATCGGCGCCAATCCTGCGACTTGATATAGAAGATAGAGCACCGTCTCCATAAAGTTATCCGGCTGCACCGGACAGCCCGGAACATTCACAATCGGCAACCCTGCTTTTGATTTCCATCCCCACCCCAGATAATCCGCCAGCCCCATGCACCCGGTAGGATTTCCTTCCATCGCATGAATCCCACCATAGGCCGCACATGTGCCGATGGCGACCACCGCTAATGCTTTGGGGGCCAGCCGATCAATCCAGGTATTGGTGGTTATAGGTTGTCCAGTCTTGTCATCCGTTCCCACTGCTGCCCAATAGCCTTCCTGCTTAATCTTCTCGTTCGGAATGGAACCTTCCACCACCAGCACAAAAGGATCCAGTCTTCCCTGCGCGGCCTGATGATAAAAACTCAGGAACTCGCCGCCGTTTTCATAAGCCAGAACTGGATTGTGCAAATGGACTTTAGGAAGGCCCGGGATTGCCCCCAGCAATACATCTTCAACGCTGGGCTGCATCGCAGCAGTAATTGAAACCGAATCCCCGTCGCAACCTAATCCAGCGGTGATCCAGACGATATGTATTTCCGCAACAGCCGGAGCTTTTTGAGTTTTCCGGCCATAAGGTAGCTCTGCCATAGCGCATCTCCTTGCTCAGGACTTTCTCGCTATACGAATCACAACCAGAATCGATTGCGACCCGTGGGTGAATCCAGCTCGACAGCCGCAATTCACGAATAAAAAATGCAGGAATATCGGAATCCGAGAAATGGACTCTAATAAAAATCTGATGCACTTATTAATCGGAAGGTGTCTTGTTGTGTACCAAATAAAAAGTACGGCCAATAAAAATTGGGCGGCACCTTAGTTTGGAGTCATAGGGGATTAAGAAACAATAGACTGACATTTGCGAAAGAGGATCACCGAGAATTAAAAGCATCCAGAGATGCTGGTGCAGCGGGTAATCAAGCGCCTGTAGCAGCTTCTCTGAATGAGTGATTGATCAACTTCGCAAACTATTTTCCAGAATTATTGCTGTAATTACATGCTGGAGATCTTGATATAGCGTTTGATGTCTGGAAGCATGCTAAAAAATAATATTGCGCTCAGTGAGGCGGTGGTCCATAGAATGGTTTTCTTCATTGCTCTCTCCTTAGGCACTCTTGCCTTTCTGCTACGATGCCGCAGCTGTAGCGGTGGTTATCTGTCGTACTCAGGAGCTACCGCTACTTGCGATTGCTGATTCTCACACGCCAAAGCCGGCACATCGCAGAGTAGAATTTGCGATATCGAGTTGCCCATGCCTGTCAGTACCCTCGCTGGCGCGGATGAGTTTTTTGACCATACGCGTTCTTCACTCATGCTTAAGACGCAGCAACACAGGGATGACGACCGCCTTTGGCACCATGCCAATGCTGAATGTAAATAAGGGTAAAGTATGGTAGCGAAGGTGGGAAATGACCCATGACGCCGGCTTTGAGGGCCTATTCATGGCGGGGCGACTTAGTCGTTTCCAATAACGGTGCGGAGAGCGTCGTTAAAGCCCTTGGAAACAAGTCAAGGTTCAAACATCTGCGGAGAGTCTTGCGGGGTAATTTGCAGGTAGCGTTGCGAAATGCCGAATGTGATAGCGAGTTGCGCGCCTTAAAACGCCCATCGCAAGAGTGTAGCCCCTCCGGTAAAGCCCGCTCCCACGGCAGCCATCAAAATCAGATCTCCCTTTTTGAGTCTTCCTTGTTGATGGGCTGTATGAAGCGCCAAAGGAACTGATGCGCCTGCGGTGTTCCCGTATTCATCAATGTTAAGAACATATCGCTCTGGTTCCAACCCCAGCCGCTCGGCTGCCGCCGTAACAATACGGCTATTGGACTGATTTGGCACAAACAATGCCACATCCTGTGCCGTGTATCGATTGCGCCGCAGCAGGCATTCGCTGAGTTCCACGAGCTTTCGCACTGCGTGTTTGAAGACAGACTGACCTGAAAGGTGGACAGTGTGCAGTTTGTTCTGCACCGTGGCGCAAGAAGCCGGGCGCCGGCTTCCGCCTGCAGGCATATATAAGGAGCACCGGCCGGAGCCATCAACCTCATGCAAGAAGTCGATGAAGCCTTCGGGGCCTGTGGCCGGTTCGATTGGCTAGTCTGCTCCTGCCGCGATGGGTTTTTCCCAGGGGAACAGGCCATGCTCAACGTAACGGGTGATGGCCTGCAGATTGACGGCATCGGAAAAGATTTCCCGATTGGCGGAAACAGCGGGTGATTTCAAGTCCTGTAGCGGCATGCTGATGCGGCCCATGTAAGTCTTGTAGCGCCGAATCGAGGCCTTTGAGAGACGCCGCAACCGTTGGAGATGACGACGCAACAGGGTTTCGCTCTGTGGCTCACATACATCCACCAATCCCCATTCGCACGCCTGTTTCGCTGGAATGGGCTGGGTCATCAGCGTGAAATAGTGGGCCTTCTGAAACCCCACGCGACGAATCAGAAACGGCAGAACGCAGGCCGGATATAGCCCGAACAGCAGCTCAGACAAACTGAACTGCGCCGTCTCGTCGGCAAGAACGATATCGCTTGCCGCCACAAACCCTATGCCACCGGCGTTCGCTTTGCCACGCACGTGCGAGACCGTCACATATGGACCGGTCGCCAGACGCAGCCACAAGTCATAGAGTGGCTCGGGACCGTCATGTGGATCGGGCTGGTCATGGGCTTGCCGTGATGAGCTGGCAATCGCCTTGAAATCTGCGCCAAAGCAAAACACTTCCGGCGAACCGCTCAATACCACGACGGTCGCTGACTGCTCGCAGGCAGACAAGACATGATTGCACTCGGCAACGAACCGGCCATTGATTGTATTGTTTGCCTCGGGCCGGTCAATCTGCAGATAGCAGATCGAATCCTGAAATTGAACTTTGATCGTCTCGTAGATCACGGCATTCCTCATATCGATTTGATATTGACTCTTCCTGATCGCTCGTGGCGGGAATAGAAGGTCAGCATTCGTGCTTAGTGATTGCGCTGCCAGCATAGCGCCGTATTGATTCCGCCAAACCCCATGCTCAAAGTCAGCGCATTTCCAATCGAATAATCGATCGGCGTGTTCCTTACCCAATTCAGATCTGGATCAATGGGGTTTTCGAGATTGTTAGTGGGATGTAACCGGCCGGCCTTCATCTGCAGGAGAGTCGCAATCACTTCAACCGTTCCAGCAGCGGTCAAGCCATGACCGATCAGAGACTTGGTTGCATTCAGATAGGCATCCGTCACGCCGCAGGCATGCAGGGCCTTCAGTTCCGTTTCGTCACCCAGAAGAGACCCGGTACCGTGCGGATTGACGTAGTCGACCTGAACAGAAGGCCATCCGGATGCCCCAAGCGCATTCCGAATCGCCCGTGTTTCCCCTTCCAGGGATGGGTCAGAATTGCGATTGCCGTCCATTGCGATTCCCCAGCCATGTAAAACGGCATATGGCTCTACATCGCGACGCTGGCTCGACTGCAATGACTCGATAACCACAGCGCCGCAGGATTCGCCAAATATGAATCCGTCGTGATCGCGGTCAAAAGGCCGGCACGCGAGCGATGGCTCACTGGCATAGCGGTCAGAGCCCATGGCGCCGAGTGCGCGCAGACCCTGGCATTCCCAATACGACAAATCCATTAATGCGCCCAACGCAATGCAAACCTCAACTTGATTGGCCAGCACTGCTTGCGCGGCTTGAATAATTGCCAATTGACCGCTCGCTGACGCGCCGCCCACCGTATACGCCAGCCCGCGGATCCCAAACTGCGCTGTGCAAAAGCCGCACAGATCTGAATCCATGAATGACAGCGCATAGGTCGGCCGCAGGAACATGGAACGATCACGATAGCTTTCATGAGTCTGCACCAACTCGCGCTGCTGAATGTTAGAGCCGCCCACGATCAGACCGATGCGGCGCGGATCAACGTCAGACAACCGCGCCTCGTGCCACGCTTCCTGCAGAACCACCAGCGCAGCCTGCGCGGAGAACGAAGCGGCGCGCAATGTCTGCCGGGGTATTTCCGGCGGAAACGCGATCTCGCCGATTTCGGCGCCAAGAAAGGCGGACCCACGCTGGCGCCCGGGGCGCTGCATTACACTGAAGGCCGTCTTCCCCTCAAGCAAGGCACTGGCGAATTCAGATTTGCCCTGCCCGATGGCCGAGATGACGCCAATCCCGGTAATGACTGGTTTAGGCAGCATTAATTTTCTGGAGAAACAAATCGGCTAAATCGCCGATGTTCTTGGGCCCGAACAGTTCGACGCGGGAAACCGCCAAGCCAAGCGATTCCTGCACGAGCATCGCAATTTCAGCGCGATCCACGGAGTTGGCGCCCAGATCGACCAGCCGGTCGGACGCCACGAATTGATGAGCGTCAAGCCCAGGTAATATGTCTCGTGTATGCTGCGCGATGAGATCCAGCAAGTCGGTCCTGGTCATTGCACGCTCGCGGCTTTGGTATCTGCCATGTCCCTGGATTCACGAACGTAGAGCCGATCTTCCACGATCTTTCCGTCGAACAGCGAAATCTCGCGATCCGCATGCTCCGCCCAGCGCGGATCGTGCGTGACCATCACGATGGTGCTGCCCTGTTTGTGCAGGTCGGCCAGCGTCTCCATCACGAGCTGAGCATTTTTTGAGTCTAAGTTGCCTGTGGGCTCGTCCGCGAGCAGCACTTTGGGGTTGCCGGCCAGAGCGCGGGCGATCGCAACACGCTGCTGTTGACCGCCGGACAACTGCGCCGGGAAATGCTTTTCGCGATGGATCATATCCACCTGCTCCAACGCCCTGGCAGCCCGTTCGCGGCGTTGTTTGCCGTTGAGATCGCTGCGATAGGTCAGCGGCAGCTCCACATTCTCGATTGCGCTCATATGAGCGATCAGATTGAATGCCTGAAAGATAAAACCGATCTCCTGGTTGCGCACGCGGGCTTGTTCCGTTGAGTTCAAACCCGTTACTTCTTCGCCGTTGAGAAAGTATTTTCCGTCGGTGGAGGAGTGCAGCAGCCCCATTACCGAGAGCAACGTGGATTTTCCACAACCGGATGGGCCGCTGATGGACACATACTCGCCCTGATCGATGCTGAGGTGCAGGTCGTCCAGCGCCCAGGTTTCAACTTCATCGGTATAGAAGACCTTTTTGATGCCTTGCAGTTGAATGAGATGTTCGTTGGTCATTGATTTACTCCGAAAAATGGTTTTGAAATGGTCTCTATTGGTAACGCAGCGCGTCACCGGGCTCTAATGCCACGGCGCGACGGCTGGGCAAGTGCGAAGCAGTGAAAATGACGATAGCCATAAGGAGAACGGCACCCAGCGTAACCGGGACCACGTAATCGAGAATATTGGTGATTGTTCCGCTGAAGATATTTGCCATCATGACGCCTATGCCGATGCCGACCAGGGCCACGCACAGGTACAACGCTCCCTGGCGCATGAACATTGAAGTTGCCTGCCACGCCGTGGCTCCGAGGGCACGGCGTATCCCGACTTCCTGTGTGCGCTGTGCGACCGAGCGGGTAATGAGGCCAAACAGACCCGTTGCTGCCAGCAGCGCTGTGACAAGAGCAACAGCAATGAAAGTGGGGACCAGGGATGAGAATCCAAGGTCGACTGCGGCCAGATAGTCATTCAAGGTTTGCAGATTCTGGAGTGGCAAATCCCGATCGACACCGTAGGCTGCGGCCTGTAGCGTGGTACGGCTATCACTGGCGGCGTTGGGCAATTTGACCAAAACATGGAATGCCGAGGGCGCTAGCTGGCGCCATGATTGGTAAATGACTCCGGTGTCTGAACTATAGGGCCGGCCAGTCACGGGAGAAACAACTCCGACGATCGTAAACCATGGACCATTGTCCAACGGGTGAAACTGGATGCGCTTGCCCAGCACGTCCTGATTGGGCCAATAACGCGCAGCCATGCGCTCATCTACAATGGCTACCTTGAGTGAAGAAGTGCTGTCTGTTCCGTCAAACAGTCGCCCGGAACGAAGGGTAAGCCCCAACACATTGAAATAATTGTCTGAGATGGTGGTGAGCGGCAAAGCAAACGAAGACAGGTTCTGGGTGCTATGCTGCGTTTCAATCGCGACAAAGTCTCTGCTGGGCCGGGAAGGTATGTCTGTAGCGAAAGCCACTTCCGCGCCGGGCATTTTGCTCTCGACTGCCGCCGTCAGGTCCTCAAGATAGGTCATACGCTGTGCGGGTTCGGAGTAGTGCGCGCTAAAGACCGCGGGAGACGTGGATAACATGACTTGTGCAGTGTTCATGCCGCTGTCCTTGCCCAGTTCTTTTTTAACTCCCAGCACCATGCACGCACACAGCACCATGACCAGGCAGGAAATTACCACTTGCAGGCCAACCATGAGGCCCGCGCTCTTGTTGCCGACGCGGATTGGTGCGCCTGTTCCGCTGCCCGCCAGCGTGACGGCAGCGTCTTGTTTGGCAATACGCCATGCTGGAACCAGCGTGCTGAGAAGCCAGATAATGATGGCGGCAAGCACGCCTGTTATCACGTGACCCGGCCGCACAAAAGGCATCTGGGCCGGGCGTCCCGTCGCCAGGATTTGTGCTGTAAAGCTATAGAGGCTCCGGCTCCAGCGGAACATCAGGGCGGCGAGCCCATACCCACCCAGAAGTCCCGGCGGCAAAACCAGGGCAGTCTCCAGTACGCACTGCCGCAGTATGCGCCAGCGCGATGCTCCGAGCGCGGTACGCAAAGCCAGTTCGCGACTCCGCTCCAGCAGACGGGCAAGAAACACCATGCTGATATCCAGGCAGCCCAGCAGTAAAACTGATGAGCACATGAAGGTTAACGTCAGCAAAATCGGCGTTTGCGAATGGGTAAACATGCGTTTGGCGGGAATCAAAACCACGTGCCGTGTGGTCTTAAAAATATCCGGATAGTCCCGAACGATGCCATCATGGGCCGCTTTCATCTCGTTCAGAATCGTATTGATGTTCTGCCCCGGGCCCAAGAGGATGATAGGAGACACGGACATTGTCGCATCGGTTGGCCGGGACGCGGTTTCCAGATGCAGCGGCAGCCAGACTTCGAAATCATTAAATTCATAAAAATCCTTCGGCATCACGCCCACAATTTGGACGGGGGCCGCATCCATTCGGGCCGTCTTGCCGATGATGTCCGGATCGCCGGCGAAGTAGTTTTGCCAGGTATCGAAACTAAGCACCGCAACGGGAGCAGCGCCGATCTGGGTGTCCGCATCTTCAAGCACGCGGCCCAGGCGTGGAGGCACCTGCGTTGCCGCCAGCAGGCGCGGGCTGATAGCCGACGCGCGCAGCCGGGTGCTCACCTGGCCTTCACTGAGCACGACACCCTGGCTCGCATAGACGCCAATGTAGTCGGCTGAGCGATTGTGCTTCAGCAGTTCCTCATAGGTAAAGGTATCGACCGCCGGTACTGCCGCATCCAGCGAGCTATTGGTGATCTGCAGGCTGTACCAGCTCTCAGAGCCCGGGAATCCGAGGGGCTTCGTCAGGCCGTAAGCAACCTCATAGGTGAACATCGCAATGCCGACGCCGAGCGCAATAACGATCGCGCACATCAGCGAATAACCCCATGACTGTTTCGACAGCCGCCATGCGTATTTCAAATCAACCCAAAGATTCATGATCGTCTACCTTTAAGTGGATAAATTCCTATTTGAGCAAGATGCGCTCTTGATCCTGGAACCCGCCAATTTCCGACGTGATGATGCGATCGCCCGCGTTCAACCCCTGCAACACCTGCATGTAATTGAGGGAGACCTTGCCCGCTTTGATCGGGACCCTTGTAGCGTAGTGGGCCGAAGGATCCAGCTTGTACACGGTGATTGAGGCATCATTCTTTACATAAGAAGGTTTGCCCACGTAGAGCGTGTTCGGTAATTTGCTTATATAAAGGACGCCCTCTACCGCCAGTTGCGGCCGGGCGCCATCAGGCAGAGTACCCTTTAGATCCACGTCCACTACCACTGTGCCGTCAGTTACGCCGGGATCCACGCGAGTGACTATACCGTTCACTGTGCCGTTGCGTGTATCAACGATTACGCTTTGTCCTATTTGGACCTGGGTGGCATCGCGCGCCGGCACCTTAAGCTCAGCGTAGAGTTGGTCCTGTTTGGCAATGCGCCCGATGGGGCTGCCGGGCAGGAGCTGTTGTCCAACCTCGACGTCAATCGCCTGCACGATACCGCTAATGCCGGCAACGACCTTCAGGCTGGCAGCCTTCGTCTTAGCGCGCTCCAACGCTCGCGCCAGTTCGGTTACGCGAGACCGCTTCACCGCCAGTTGAGTTTGAAGATTGTCGCGAAGCTTTTTCAAGCGGCTGTCTTCGATGGCATAGGTCTTCTTGAGCTGGCTCGTATCGAGTTCAGAGCGCTTGAGTTCCATTGTAGAAATAATGCCGTCAGCAGCCAGAACCCGGTCGTCTTTGGTTTTCAGATCGGCTTTTTCCAGACTGACCTCGGCCTGGGTGACCACAACTTCCTGGCTCAGGATGCTGTTTTGCAACTCAGCTTCTGAGGCTTGCAGCTCCGCCACTGCGCCGGCCCAGGCAGACTGCGATTCTTCTGCGCTGGCAATAAGGTCGGGATCGGTGAGTTCCAGCAAAACCTGTCCCTCTTGCACCACCGCACCAGCTTTCACATTCTTCTTCGCGACCCGGCCGGCAACCTGCGCTGCCAGTTGCTCAATGTTCCGGGAGAGCAATTGTCCGTTGGCACTGACCTTAACTTCCATCGTGCCCTGCTGCACCGTTTCGATGCTGAGCTTGTCCCGGTCAACCCGATGAGTGGAGAAGTCAATGTTGGCAAGCGTGAAGCTGCCACTGAGCAGCACCACCACCACTATGGCAATCAGCGCCATGCTTTTGATCTGTGAGAATTTTGATTTCGGTCTTGCGCGATCCATCAAACACCCGCTTAGTTTGAGAGTTGTTGTATTCGATCCATTGCCAGTTTTAAGCGCTCGCGAGCGGTAAGTTCTGCGCTCCCATCAAAAGTGAGGTCGGCCGCTCATAGGCTGCCTGCACGCCCTGCCGCAGGCTGGCGGATGCCGCATCTGTTTGTAATCGCCTCTCATTAGGCCCAATGGGAGTGATGCTGTCCGGATCAATCTCCACCGCCACGGCGCGCCGAAGCATTTCGACGGAGATCACGATTCGCCAGGTCCGTTTTTTTACGAGAATGCCTTCCAGTCCCCGCAGCGGACCTTTCTCGATGCGAATTTGTTGGCCTTCGTGCAGGTAAGGATATGGTTCCATATTTTGTCCGCAGTCAAGAGCTCTCCGAACGGCTTCAATTTCCGT
>DASXCL010000195.1:0-12103 GCA_036491195.1 Candidatus Angelobacter sp. | reverse complement strand
GCCTGCCGTGGACGCCGATTTCCCTTTGCTCTTGCAGGACATGATCGGCGACCTTACGGGAGAGCCCGAACCGGTGGTAATCAAACTCTTCTCTGAGGATCCCAAGCTGCTGGAAGAACAGGCCCCGCGCGTGGCTGACGCCATAGGAAAAATCACAGGCGTTGTTGACTTGAAGAATGGGATTGAAAACACTATGAGCGGCCCCGCCGCGGAGTTCCGCGTGAACACCACAGTGGCAGCGAAGGCCGGATTCACCGCGGAAGAGGTCTCCACCGACGCTACGGCGGTACTTCAAGGAGTCACTGGCGCAAATCCTGTCATCGCAAACAACCGCGCCTATAACGTTCGCGTGCGTTTCCCAGAGCAAAACCGAGGCTCCCTGGAAGCCATGAGCAATACTTTGCTTGTGAGCTCCGCCGGCAGGACAGCCACGCTGGGCTCTCTGGCGCAGTTGAGCGAACTTCCCGGACAAACGGAAATCACCCGCGAAAACCTGCAGCGCATGGTGGAAGTAACCGCGCGCCTGGAGAACATGAGCCTGGGCTCGGGGATGGCTAAAGTCCAGAAGGTTGTTGCCGGGTTGCATCTGCCTTCCGGCATTCGAGTAACGTACGGTGGTAAATACGCGCAGCAGCAGAAGGACTTTCAGGACATGGCCGTGGTTCTGGTTTTGGCCATCGTGCTGGTATTCACCGTTCTGCTGTTTGAGTTCCGCAACTTCTCCGCGCCCCTCGCGATTTTAAGCTCAGCATTGCTTTCAATATCAGGCGTCTTCATGGTACTGCTGATCACGGGCAAGACGGTGAATCTGGCCTCTCTCATGGGCATGATCATGGTCATCGGCATTGTGGCCAAGAATGGCATCCTGCTGCTGGACGCCAACCAAAAATTTGCCCGCGCCAACTTCGAGCCCGAAGAAGCCATGGTCCAGGCCGGGCGCCGCCGGCTTCGTCCCATCTTCATGACTGCGCTAGCGACCATGGCGGGCATGCTGCCGCTGGCTTTCGCGCTGGGGGCCGGATCTGAGATGCTGCAACCGCTTGCCATTGCCGTGATTGGCGGTATTCTGGTTTCGATGGTGCTCTCCCTGATCGTTACGCCCGCCGTTTATTTCTACCTGGGAAAGCATCGCGCCCGTAACTGAGGCGATCTTTCGTCGCCTGAAGCATGGTTCTGCGTAAACCTGGATGGCTGCATGACGGCCCGTTGGCCGATTAACGGAATTAATGTTCCGCTGCCCTGAATCTCATTGCCATCGGGTAAAAATAAAGGTATATTTCGCTGGTTACGATGCGGCGTTTCTTCTCCATCACGGTAGTAGCAGCCCTGGTTTGGTCCATGTTGTCGCCCATTATGGCGGCGTGCACCGGAACAGGGAAGGCCATTTCATGCCATGCAGTGGCCATGGCAGCAGACCATTGTGATCGCCCGATGCACCAACATCACCACCATGGAGCGGCCGCGCCTGAGTCCAAGACCGCGTTTTCTGCGGGAGACGATCAGGCCAAGTGTCCCATGGATTGCTGCATGGCGGGACATCCTTCGAATGGAGCCGCAGTTTCCGCAAATTCTTTTCTTCCCCCACTGGCAGTGAGCGACCGGAAAATTCATTTTTCCCCGGTTACGTTCACCGTAGCCGGTTTTTCTTCCCATACTGATCGCGGTCCTCCACTGGTCTAAAGCACACCCGCAAAGCAGAGAAGTTCTATTTGGGACGGCTTCCATTTGAACCGTCATTCAATTCTTTTTTGGTTTCCAGCTCTGCTCAAGTGCACAAAGCGACTCTCTGTCTGGCTGATTTCGTGCGCCTCATGAACGTGTTCTTAGTCGCGGGTCAGCCGGTTGGTCAATTGGCGAGAACAAAAAGGGAGCCTGACAAATGGCTTCATGGGGAATAAAAATGTCAAAGCGATATACAGCAATCATAGCTTTATGGGCGCTGCTTGCCTCCGGGCAGGCGTTTGCATCGGTGTTTGGAACCATCAAGGCCATTGTGCATGATCCGCAACACCGTCCCATACAAGGGGCTCAGGTTCAGGTGCAGAGCCGTACTTCAGCTTTCAAGACTTCCGGTACCACAAACGAAGACGGAATCGCTACGGTACTGAACATACCCGTAGGCGAATATGACGTCACAATCTCCTCTCCTGGATTCGCCGGGGTCCAGCAACCTATGACTGTGACATCCGGCAACGTGCAGGAACTCCATTTTGCCTTGGCGCTGGCGCAGCACCAGGAAACGGTAGAGGTTTCGGGGGCGCCGGAGCTGGTGAACCCCGCTTCCTCAACGCCAGAGACGATGGTCAGCCGCGCGGAAATCGCCCAGACGCCGGGCGCCGACCGCACCAATAGCCTGGCGATGATCACAGATTACACGCCCGGGGCCGTGATGGTGCATGACCAGCTGCATGTGCGCGGCGGACATCAGGTCACCTGGGCCATTGATGGCGTGCCTGTGCCCAACACGAATATCGCCACCAACGTGGGCCCGCAGTTCAATCCTAAAGATATCGACTATGTTGAAGAGCAGCGCGGCAGCTACTCCGCGGAATTTGGCGACCGCACCTACGGCGTGTTCAACGTCGCAACCCGTACTGGCTTTGAGCGCTCCCGCCAGGGCGAACTCGTCACCAGCTACGGCAATTACAACACCACTGACGACCAGCTGAGCTTTGGCGACCATAGTGACAAGTCGGCCTACTACTTCAGCTTCAACGGCAATCGCACCGATCATGGCCTGGCTACGCCGAGCAGCGCTAACCTGCACAATCTGGGCTCGGGCGGCGGGGTCTTCACATCGTTGATCTTCAACACCACGGCAAATGACCAGCTTCGTTTCGTCGGTGCAGCCCGCACTGACCATTATCAGGTCCCCAATGATCAGGACGGACAGGACCTCGGTATTCGCGACCGTGAACGCGAGCAGGATGTTTTCGGCACGTTTTCCTGGCTTCATACCGCCGGCCCCGGCATTGTCTTCACGCTGTCTCCTTCGTTCCATTTCAATCGCGCTGCCTTTGAAGGCCTGGGAGACGATGCGGACCGAGTGGTCACCACAGATAACCGCGCATCCTTCTATGTTGGCGGCCAGGCTTCACTGGGCGTCGTGCGCGGACGCCACAATGCCAAGATCGGAATCTACGGTTTTGCGCAGCAGGACAACACGCGCGTTGCTCTGGAAGGCAACAGCCCAGATCCTACCGATCCTACCGATCCCACGGCCCCGCCAGTCCCCGTGAGCATTCCTCTCACGCGGCAAACGGCAAATGGCGATCTGGAAGCGATCTTCCTTGAAGACCAGTTCAAGGCCGCGTCCTGGCTCACCATCAACGCGGGCGTGCGTTTCACCCGCTTCTCCGGGCTGATTACTGAAACTGCTGGCAGCCCGCGGCTCGGGGTGGCGATACGGATTCCACATTTGAACTGGGTGCTGCGCGGTTCTTATGGACGCTTCTATCAGGCGCCGCCGCTGGATACAACGGGCAACGGCCTGCAACAGCTCTTGACCGACCAGTCGCTGGGATTCCTGCCTCTACGCGGCGAACGCGATGAACAGCGCGAAATCGGCATTACCATACCGTTCCGCGGATGGGCTTTTGAGGTGGACAACTTCCGCACCGGCGCCCACAACTTCTTCGATCATGACGCCATCGAGAACTCCAACTTATTTTTCCCGCTCACGATTGAAGGCGCCCGCCTGACCGGAACCGAGGTCACTGTACGCGCTCCCCGTTTGTTTAAAAAGCTTGACGTGCATCTGGTGTACTCGCACCAGTCTGCTGAAGGTTCAGGCGCTGTTACCGGCGGCCTTACAGACTTTACTCTTCCCGATGCCGGCTTCTTCTTCCTGGACCACGACCAGAGGAACACGCTCAGCACCGGTATCAGCGCAATCCTGCCATACAAGAGCTGGATCTCCGGCAACGTGGGGTATGGCTCCGGCTTCCTCAACGGCGACGGCCCGGACCACCTGCCCGGCTACGGCATTCTCGATCTGGCGCTGGGAAAATCGTTTGGCGAAAATTGGTCCGTCAAGCTGAGCGGCACCAACCTGGCCAACAAGCATTATTTCGTCGACTTGAGTAATACCTTTGGCGGGTCGCATTTCGGTGAGCCGCTGATGGTGTCAGCGCAAGTACGCTACAAGTTTCATTACTAGCGTTGCTAGCGGCTTTTTGCCGTCGTGGAAGATTGCTGGGCGGTTATGGCCCTGCGAATGCCTGCTTCCGGCGCTTTGTCATTGAACGCTACGGCGCCATCTTTCATGGCAATGCCGAGCTTCGTCCAAATCTGGTCCAGATCGACTGCAGCAGGCTTGTCGCGCATTTCTTTGTATAAGTCGCGCAACACGGTGGTTCCGGTTGCTTTATCACCCATTGCCAGGGCCTTCTTGATATCCCAGTCTTCAGTGATATCACCGCCGCCGCGATTGATGCCCCGTAGTGCATCTTCCAGTCCCTTGCGGTTTTTTGTGAGCTCGCGGATACGCACGTCAGCCAGCAGGCAAAACATTGCGCCGCCCCAGTACGTGCGTCCCCAGGTGTGGGTGTTGTCGAGTCCATGGTCGCCTGGCTCCGGCTCCCCTTTGGGCATGTCCCGGACAAATGTTCGCCAGACCTCCGTTACAGGCATGCCGCCTGCGCGCGCCCGGGCCACAGGCTCAACGTAGGTGGAAATTCCTTCTTCAATCCAGTGCTGATCGTCTTGCATGGACGGAAAAGCCAGATGGATCATTTCGTGGACGAGCACCCAGTCGTCTTTGGTTGCAGCGATGTCGGCGTCGCGCCCAACGCTGATAAAGATCAGGCCGCCATCCTTGGGATAGGTAACGCCGTGCCGTATGCCGGAACCTGTCGTGCTGTGGATTTTTAACGTAAGCCGTGGGACAGGGAAGCGTCCGTAATAATCGGCGACTGTAGAGGCGGAAGCTTTCACCCAACCCAGCACTTCATCCCGTGACAGCTTCATGGGCCCGTCCGGCAGCGCTACGTCGATTGTGGCGCCGGAAACTTTCAGTACCGCGGTGTCAGGGCCGGCCTCTTGCGCCTCGAGAATGTTTTGCGGAAGCGCCATCAGGGCGAGTGTCAGGAATAGCCGGCTGAGACGGCGAAACTTCATGAATGTGAGATTAACATTTGTTTCAGATCGTTGCAGCCGCAACGGCGGTCCTGGAATGTTTTTTGCGATAAGCCAGAATCAATGTGTCCAGAGAAAGTTTTCCCGGTCCGAAGATAAGGACCAGCAGCGATACCAGCAGGAAGGGGAACGGATCTGCCGCAAAAAATTTTCCTGACTCCGAAAAGAAGGACGTGAACGCCTCTCGATCTGCGGTGACATAAGCTACGATCATGTTGATCAGCAAGGGAACTGAGATCAGCCGGGATGCCAATCCGAGGATCAAGAGAAGGCCGCCAACGGTTTCCAGTGAGGCATTGAAATAGGCATTCAGCGTGGGCGCCGGAATCCCCAGGTCGGTG
The DNA here is from genome assembly GCA_036491195.1 of Candidatus Angelobacter sp. Classification (GTDB taxonomy): domain Bacteria; phylum Acidobacteriota; class Terriglobia; order Terriglobales; family Acidobacteriaceae; genus Angelobacter. Next base: position 6,626 of record DASXCL010000195.1, on the reverse strand, counting down.
AAAAAGCTGACCACCTTGTCGATGTGACCGAACTTGCCAATACCGCTCTGCAGAAAGAGCCATCCCCAATAAACTCGAATTGCGAGCAGAAACGGCGATTGCAAAGAATTGACGGCAGTAAGAAACCAGCCGTAGGCGACTTCAGCTCTTTGCATTAATGCATTCATGGTTGAGCTTCTTTTTCTGGCGGATGGCAGAACCATCCTAAAGCTGACCAATTCGCGAACCAGTCATGCAGTTGTTCCATCACGCGCTCCAGCTTTTTCCCTGACCAGTTGACTGAAGTCTCAATCGCCTGCGAAAGAGGCTGCCCCTGCTGCAAGGCGCGAAGAAGGGCAAACCCTTCCGGTTTCAGCCGCTTGAAATAGACGATATTGTCCTGGCGGTGGACCGCGAGGAACACCTTCTTCGCCTTTGGCAGCGGCGGTTGCGGGCGGTCGGACAACCGATGCTCCATCATGACCACGTTGCTGGAGATGTCGGTTTCCGGTTCTTCTGTTTCACGCGCCTTGAGCAGCAGTTCATCCACCGGATAGGCGAGATCGAGAAGATTGAGATACGGTTGCAAATGAAAGACCGGGTCTTCTCCCAGAGCGCCAAGTTCGGTCTGCGTGAGCACCGGGAATTCGGCTGCATCGAAGGCTTCAATGTCGGCCCACTCCAGCCGGACCATATCCAGCGCCATGCGTTCGTTGGACGAAATGAACTCAGGATGTTCGCGCAGCCAGCCTTCGAGCCGTGAACCGAGGTTGCGCAACGTATAAGACTTTGAAGGAAGATCAGTCAGGTAGCCGAGGAGCACCTTGTCAAACGGTTCCTGTCCGACGACGGCGCGGAGCCCGGGAAAGTCGTCTGCAAGCGAGGAGAGAAGCCGGAACCAGTAAACACGGTTATAAATCTCCAGTCGTTCCACCGAGGTCAACCGGTCATTCGGCTTCACAATCTCTTCGGCAATCTTTTTAGTTGAACGGCCGTCGAGCGTCTGTTCGCGCATGCGTTCGTCTTCGGTCAGCGGCTGCCGGATTACCTCGAACATCGCGCGCTGGAGCTGTTCTAAGTTCATTAGGCCCCGGTTCATGACGCCACCGCCGAGTTGGCCGGCACGTACTTCTTGGCCTTAAGCGCTTCTTTGTGGACTTCGTCAAAAGACGGGATGTGATCGTCCCATTCCAGAAGGGTTGCCGTTGGCCCGACCATTTCAATGGCCTTGGCATAGAGCTGCCACACAGGATCAAGCACCGGGTGATCGTGGGTATCCAGAATATATTTCTCAAAGTTGGAGTGTCCGGCGATGTGGATCTGGGCCACACGCTCTGCGGGAACGCTGCGCAAATATTCAAAAGGGTCGAAATTATGGTTGCGTGAGGAAACGTAGATATTATTGACGTCCAGCAGGATGCCGCAGTCCGCGTCCTCTACCACCTCATTCAGGAATTGCCACTCTGTCATTTCTGAGACGTGATATTCCGCGTAACTGCTCACGTTCTCAACGGCAATCGGTACTTCCAGGAAGTCGCGCGCTTCCCGGACTTTTTGTGCGGTGCATTTTGCCGCTTCAAAGGTATAGGGCATCGGCAGCAGATCGTGCGAGTAGCTGCCGTCAACGCTGCCCCAGCAGAGATGGTCTGTGAGCCATGGGGTATTGGTGCGACGAACGAGCTTTTTCAGCCGGCGCAGGTGCTCGCGGTTCAGCGGTTCAGCCGAGCCAAAATACATGGAGACGCCGTGCTGCACCACGCGATAGCGCTCCAGAATCTGGTCCAGGACCTGGAGCTGGCGGCCGCCTTCCACCATGTAGTTTTCTGAAATGATTTCAAACCAGTCGACGACCGGCTTTTTTTCAAAGATGTGGTGGTAGTGAGGGATGCGCAGCCCTATTCCTACGCCGAAGTCCTTATATCCGTTGAAGCGATTTGCGGGCATAAACCTAAGATGTTGCGGGACAAGAAAACCTTGAATACCTGGAAAATAGAGGACCAGCGGTGTTCCACCGGTCCTCTTTGAAACAACTGAGAGGAACCGTGGCTATTTGCTGTCGCCCTCTTTTGGCATGGGGTGCTTGGGATCAGTTGAGCACTCACCTTTGCCTTTGCAATCGTTTTTGCCTTTGGTTGATCCGCAGCCACCCTTGCCTTTGCAGGAGTTCTGGCCCTTGCAAGCGTGCTTTTCTTTTTTTGTCTTGGTGGCTTTTTTGCCGCTGTCGGCTTTCGCGGTGTCTTTATCACCACCGGCCTGGGCAAACGCGGTTTGACCAGCCATAAATCCTGTCAGGGCTGCGCCCATCAGGAGTAAACGCACAGACTTCGTCATTATAGATCTCCCTTCCTTTTTTGAGATTCTGTCGAGAGCACCAGCGAACACAACAGGGCCGTCAGCCGCGCTCGACAAAGCGTCCTTTGAAGTACGTACTGCAATACAAATCGGATTGTTTCGTTTCCGGCATTGTGCGGCGGAGCATACCGCCGGTCTAGGGTGAATTCTTGCACATGTTCCAGGGACAGATATGCGAGGGAATATTATCATGCGGGTGCACTGGGAGTGAAATGCTTTTCACTTCGTCCCAGATACCGGGTTAGGTGCGGCTTATTTCTTACGCTGTACGAGAAATTGGGCCAACTCTTTCAGCGTTTGTGCGCGCTGGGCAAAGGAATCGAGAGCACTGCAACCTGAGGCTACCAAAGCGTCGGCCCGGCGCAACGATTCATCGATCCCAAAAAGGGAAGGGTAGGTCGCTTTTTCTGATGCCGTGTCCTTGCCCGCCGTCTTGCCCAGTTGCTCGGAGGACTGCGTGACGTCAAGCACGTCATCGACGATCTGGAACGCCAGTCCAATGGCACGGCCAAAGTCACGCAGGCGCTGGACTTCGGCGAGAGAGCCGTTGGCGTAGATGCCTCCACTGACCAGGCTTGAAGTGATGAGCGCGCCCGTCTTGGAGCGATGAATGTATTCCAGGGTCGCGGCATCGGGGCGCCGGCGCTCAGCCTCCAGGTCTTTTACCTGGCCGCCGATCATCCCATCCACCGTGCCTGTGCCGCGGGCAATCTCTTCAATGATTTTTACGCGGGCTTCCGCGGAACATTTCAAACGCGCCAGCACCTCATAAGCCTGCGTTTGCAGCGCGTCTCCGGCCAGAATAGCCAGGGCTTCTCCGAAGACCACGTGGCAAGTAGGCTTGCCGCGGCGCAGGTCGTCGTTATCGAGCGCGGGCAGGTCGTCATGAATGAGCGAGTAGGTATGCAGCATCTCCAGTGCGCTGCCCAGTTCTTCAACCCCTTCAGGCACGCACCCCGCGATCATGCGCGCGGCTTCAATGCACAGGATGGGACGCAGGCGCTTGCCTCCGGCAAAAACGCTGTGCCGCATCGCCTGATGAATGGAGTCTGGCCGCTGGGTGGCCGCAGGCAAAAGCCGCTCCAAAGTCGCATCGATGGTGCGCTGGCCTTCCGCAAGGATATCTTTCAGCATGAATATTGAGTATAAAACAACGGATTGCCGTGATCGGCAGATCGGTGATCCGCTCGATGCAATTGGATCGGCTGGATATCGCAGAAATCAAAAAAGGAGCGCTTTTTATGTCGCCCCTTTTTGACGGAGGAGGGTACGCGGATATTTTTTCAGGCTGCGTGAGCGTGCGAGATCGGTTTGGTATGGCTTGCGGCCAGGACAATGGCCCGCACGTCTGAGGCATAGCAACAATCGACCGCACCCGCGGCCAGCGCATCGGCCCACATCTTTTCATCGGCCAGGCGATGTGTGCAGACAATCGTGGTGGCGGTAAACTCGCGTTTGAGTTGCTGCACTTCACTAAGAGCAGCCAGTTCTAGGTCGACAATTGCCACATCAGCGCGGTGTCTGGGAATGGCCAGTCGCAGCTCATCCACATTGCCGGCTAGATGCACTACGCGGAAATGGTTGTACAGGCTCTTGGCCATCATTTCCGCAGTCTTGCTGTTTCTTTGAGCGACAACAACGCTGAGCGGTTTCATGAAACACTTCCTCATCTGGCTTGTGCGAAAACCATATGGGCGGTTTCCGCTTACATCTGCAAGCTGCGGAGCGCCGCAGGCTGGGGAACTATTTCTTGACCGAGTGCTGCGCCCGTTCTGTGGAAGGTTCGTAGGGCTCAGCCTGTAATTTTCCGTTCTGTCGAAGAAGAATTTCGACTTTGCCTTCGGCTTCTTCCAACTCCTTGCGACAGGAGGAGGAAAGCTTCAACCCTTCTTCAAAGAGCTTCAATGCCTGTTCGAGCGGCACATTGCCTTTTTCCAGCTCGTCCACGATTTGTTCCAGGCGTTGAAGACACTCTTCGAATTTAGGCACCGAGCCGAAACTCCAATGCCCCATTCTACCCCGATAGGCTGGAGATGCCCTGGTTATTTTTCCACAATAAACGCTTATAAATGAACATCATTCATCTCAGCACGCATGAACCTTTGCTTTTCCCACGAATCTTGAGATCAACTGATGGCGTTGATATGTCTCCCAGCCAATCGGACGGGAATAGCCAGAGGCGCCAAACAATATGGATGAAAGAGATCAGGCTAGACCTTAAAGCTCAGGTTTAACCTGCGGCTGTGGCAGATCCAATCCCGTCCAGCACGTCGATAGCGGAGCTATAACGTCCCAAGGGAGCAGCCACCTGCGCTCCCTGGACCAATCCTCGGACCTGATGCAGCATCTCGCGGGCAATCAGAATACCTTCCGCACGGGCAGCCTCGGCGTTGGGAGCGCGGGCCATGCGATCAATGATCGTGTCCGGGACAGAAACGCGCAGCTCATTCTTCATGAACTCAGCATTGCGCACGCTGGTGAGCGGCCAGATTCCAGCTAGCACAGGAATGCGATGATGATCGATGCGCCGCAGGAATTGCTCCAGGAGGGCGGTGTCGAAGACCGGCTGCGTGACGGCGAAGTCAGCTCCGGCCTCAACCTTGTATTCGAAGCGTCTCACTTCCTCGTCGATATTCACGATCCCCGGATTCGCGCCCACGCCGATCATGAACTTCGTACCAGAGCCAATCGGGTTGCCGCCCACGTCCAAGCCATGATTCAGGTTGTGGACGATGTTCACCAGGCCGATTGCGTCCACGTCAAACACCGCCGTGGCGTCAGGATAGTTGCCCAGTTTGGGCGGATCGCCGGTAATGCAAATCAGGTTATGCAGTCCCGTGGTGTACGCGCCCAGCAGCTCAGACTGCATGCTCAGCACGTTGCGATCGCGGCAGGTGAAATGGAGCACGGTTTCAATCCCGGCCTGCTGCTGCACCAGAAGACACAGGGCCATATTGCTCATGCGGGCCGAAGCGCGCGGGCTGTCGGGAATATTGATGGCATCGATGCCCGCAGCTTTCAGAAACTTGGCGCCTTCCACTTCCTTGTGGAAGTCAATCCCCTTGGGCGGCACGATCTCGACCAGCGTGACGAATTCGCCCGCGGCCAGCTTCTTGCCCAGGTTGGAGCGCTGCGCCAGTGGCGGCGGCGTGATGCTGGACTCGCGTTTGGCCTCAGTAATTACCCGAAAGCCCCCGGTCTTGCCTTTGGCATCGGACATGCGCAAGGCCGAGTTCATTGCCTTGGTGTGCTCGGGAGTCGTACCGCAGCAACCGCCCACCAGATTTACGCCGGCATTCACAAACTTGCGCGCGTAGCTGGCCATGTATTCGGGCGAGCACAGATAGATGTTGCGTCCTTCAATGCTGCGGGGGATACCGGCGTTGGGTTGCGCGGCTAAAGGCTTGTCCGTAAGGCGGCGGATGCGCTCAATCGCTTCTAGCATCGCTACCGGACCAACGCTGCAGTTGCAGCCAATCACGTCCACACCCCAGTCATTCAGCTTGGCGGTAAAAGTTTCCGGGCTGGCGCCATCCAGGCAGTTGCCGTCTTCGTCAATGGTGACCTGCGCTACCAGCGGCTTTTCCGGAGCGACCTCCCGCGCAGCCAGAATCGCCTGATGCAGCTCTTCCAGATAGCCAAAGGTTTCCAGCATGAGCACGTCAACGCCGCCTGCGACCAGCGCGGTTATCTGGTCGCGAAACGAAGCGCGCGCTTCCTCACGCGACGTTTTGCCCAGAGGCTCAATGCGCAATCCCAGCGGGCCAATCGATCCCGCCACCAGAACGTTGGCGGCTTTCTTCAGGTTGAAGGCGTCCGCGGCCTCGCGAGCCAGTTCCGCGCCGCGGCGGTTGATCTCGCCGACCTTTGCTTCCAAGCCATGGCGGCCCAGGCGGAAAGAGTTGCCACCGAAAGTATTGGTTTCAATAATCTCGGCACCGGCATTCAGATATTCCTGGTGGATATTGCGGATCAGGTCCGGCTGGGTGAGGTTCAGTTCGTCATAACATTTGTTAATGAACACACCCTTGGCGTAGAGCAGCGTGCCCATTGCGCCGTCGCACAGCACGGGGCCTTGCTTTAGCCGGGTTAGCAGATCATTGTTTCGCAGATCATTGGCCATTGCTACTGTCAGAATACCTTAGCCCCCATGGTTCCCGCCATGAAGAGGCAGGGAGTGGCAATATTTCCCGCATGGATCGCAACTCCGTGCGTTCTTTGGCTGCGGGGAGAGCCCTGTTTTGGGGCCGGGCGCTCTCGATGGCACAACGATTGATGGCAGGGCGCTTCCAGCC
>DASXCL010000194.1:0-4961 GCA_036491195.1 Candidatus Angelobacter sp. | reverse complement strand
AAATCCTCCTCAAAGGACTTTCCTTGCGCAACCACGTTGCCTTCGCGATCTAACACCATGCTGCCGCCATCAAACACCAGGCTGTCATTGCCTCCGACCTGATTCACGAATGCAACCGGGACATGATCTGTCCGCGCAATGGTGGCCAGCATTTCGCGGCGCAGTTCACGCTTGTTTGCCCAGAAAGGCGAAGCGGAGATGTTCAGTACAAAATTGCCTCCGGCGTGAACCAGGGCGTCCACGGGATCCACACTATAAAGACGGCGGGGCCAGAAATGCTTGTCGTTCCAGGCATCTTCGCAAATCGTCAGCGCCATTTGCTTCCCGCAAAATGGAAACAGCACCTGGCTGCGCGCGGGAGCGAAGTTACGGACCTCGTCAAAAACATCATAGGTAGGCAGCAGCATTTTCGACTGCACAAACTTGATGCGACCATCCATAAGAAGGGCGGCGGAGTTCATGACTGACTTACCGGTGTCCGCCTGGGCGGGCGTAACTAGTCCGCAGATGACCGCAATGCCGCGAGTTTCCGCGGCAATGTGTTCGGTGGCTTCGTGATTATGCTGAACGAACGAAACTCGCTCGACTAAGTCTCGCGGGGGATATCCGCAAACCGAAAGTTCGGGGAACAAGATAAGACCTGCGCCTGCAGAACGGGCACGTTGAGAGTACTCGATGATCTTGGCCGAGTTTCCGGCAAAGTCGCCTACCGTTGGGTTGATTTGGCCCAGCGCAATGTTCACGTATTCAGTTTAACGGCGGAAGAATGGGAGCGCCAAATGCTGCCCTGGGAGATCAGCTCACTGTGAAGGAGGGGGAGCCGGCGAAGGTACCTGAGGCTGCGGATCCGAAGACGGCGGCGGCATGCTGGTATCCGGAAGCGGCATTCTTGCATTGCTGCCCGGCTTTTGTTCCGCATCTTCGCCTGGGCGGCGTAAGGTAGGCGCCTTAACCGGATGTTCTTCCTTTTGTGCGGCGGAGGCAACGGCTGGACCTCCCAGATCAATTTCTTTCTCGGTGCGGACCATTTTCTCCCCGCCTATCTTCATGGTTTCAACCCGCACCACTTCGTCGCCAATAACGCGTACGAAATCGACGTCCTGCGGAGGCTCGCCATAAATCCAGTCTTCGTATTCGGCTCCGTCGTCTTGTTTCTCGCGGATTTTTTTCTCCGGGCGTCCTTTCGCGTAAATCACCATCTCGCGATTCATCCCCACCAGCACATGATGATCTTTAATCGCCTGTTTGACTTTGGGGGGAACACTCTCGAGGTAAGCATCTACGGCCGACTTTGAATCGAAATCAAAAACCGGCCATAGCATTTGCTTCAATTGTTCGGCGGTCAAATCGGGAATGTGGTGGTCAAAAATCAGGTCTACGTAGGAACCGCGCGGGTTGTTGATCGGATCGTTCTGGCCACCCGGGGACGCCATTCCGCCATTCATCCCCACCTGCACATGCTGGTACCACTTTGTCCTCCGAACGGGTCCGCCATTGATCTCCAGATGAATGCGATCGCCATGAATATCGAACCTCGTAATCATGGCGCGATCTCCGGGCTTCACCGATGGACCCCAAAGGGCAAGTAACTCCTGCAGTTTTTCACCGTTGGGCGAGATTGTCCCGTCTTTCAACGTAAGGCCCACTTTTCCCATGGGAAACTGGGTGCGAATGTAAACCAGATCAGAATTAAATGTCCGAATCAGTTCCACTCGATGTTGTTCGGTAATAGCGGCGGTTTCTTTCTCGTCAGCGCCACAGACGGCCACACTCAGGAAGACAACAGAGAGGAGGATGAAAGTTCGGCGGAAACGCATACAGCACCCGCGTTGATTATAGTCCCGGGATGCCGCCGCAGACGCCTGAATGTTTCGCAAAATAAATGTAAAAAGCGGCGCGTTTTTGGGCCGCGCCGCTGGAGGAGAGATCCCGACCTACTGGGCCGAGAACGTCAATTTATCCACATAAACGCTGTACGGCGTCTTGTATTTGTCGCCATCGATCTGGTAGTTCACAGTAATTCCATACCAGGTGGTCGGGGTTGGCGTGTCGTAGCGGTCAAGCGTGGCCGTGTTTCCATTCAAAGTGATGGAGTGGAACAGCAAGTGACCGTCAGTCGTTCGTTGCACTTGAAGGATCAGATGGTTCCAGGCATTGCTCTTAGGGTTGCACGGAACTCCGCTGGCGACCCAGTGCTGGCCCGGATTGCTCCAGGTATCCCATTCGTGGCCGCCGTCAATCCGGCATTCGTGTCCCCAAATGTAAGATTTGCCATTCACAAACTGATTGATATCGAACTCCAGCGCCTGCGAGTCGCTGGTGTTCCCGATCCAGAAATACACGTCGTAGATGAACCTATGTAGAGAAGGAACCAGCGTTTTATTGAAATCAGGCAATCCTTGCGAAGAAAAGTCACCGATCAAGTGATTGTTCCAAAGAATATCGCCCCACTGGACAGTCCCGCCTCCGTAGCTGCTCTTGGTTGACTTGCTATCCATGGACGGCGAACTGACGTTCTGGACCCACGACCAACTGGTCTTTGAACCGGTCGAGGTGCAGCTTGTGCAAATGCCAAAGCTTGGGGGCAGCAAAGCGTAGCCGGTCCATCCCTTCTGGCTCTGCAGATCATTGAATGTCTTGCCCGACCCGGAAGACGATCCAACGTGGAGAGTCAATTGTGTCTTTGTCGATGAACCGCAGTTGTCCCACTCCTGAACTACGGGATACTGGGTGCCCGATGCCAGATTGATAGATTTGTTCAGCGTGGCCCCGTTGACAACATAAGCCAGAGCACCCGGCGCCGTATAAATCCCCATCGCTGAAACACCTTTCGAGCAGGATGATGTAGCGGTCGCCACAAAATTGACCGAGGCGCCCACGCTTGCCCCATTGGTCGGATTCGTCACGGTTACGCCCGCGATCGCGGGCAACGCGAATGCACATAGACACACGAATGTATCGAGTTTTCCAACCCTCATGCCAACTCTCCAGCAAATCTTTTTGTTAATGTCCGCGAACTCGCGGCTGAGTTGAACGGATTCTAGGGAGTGAGCTACTTAGGTTCAACAGAAAAAGACTGTAGACAAACTCAGAGGTACATGTTTCGGATAGGGCTAACGCCTTAACTTCTCGAAGGCCTGGGATTGATTGAGCAGTGATCAGGCGAAGAATTCGTTGTTATCAGGAACAATCGTCGTTTCTGGCAGTCGGTCGCTGACCTCCGCTAATGAAGCAAGTTTGGCGGCAAGATCAGGCGTTAACCGGCCGGATGAGCATCGCCAGTGATAGTTCCCCTTCACGGTGCTGGGAGTGTTCAAGCGCGCTTCACTACCAAGTCCGAGAATGTCCTGAAGCGGAACGATGGAGAAATTCGCCGGCGAACTCTGCGCCAGACGAATCAACCCCCATGCGGGACCGTCTTCGCACGAACCAATCAGTGCAGTCACTGCCGCACGTTCGCGCTCGCCAAGCATCGACCACCAGCCCACAGTCGTATCGTTGTCATGGGTTCCGGAATAAATGACTCGATTGGCGTTCAACCGATGCGGTAAATACGAATGGGCGCCGACGTCGCCGAACGCGAATTGCAACACCGCCATCCCGGGAATGTCATGGCGATCGCGCAGTGCAACCACGTCTGCAGTAATCAAGCCCAGATCTTCGGCAAAAAAAGGCAGCCCGCCAAGTTCTTCTCTGATCTTGTTAAACAATTCATCGCCGGGGCCATCCACCCAGCGCCCGCGAATCGCGGTCGGCTCATCTGCGGGAATTTCCCAGAATTGGGCGAATCCTCGAAAGTGGTCAAGCCGAATGAAATCACATGTCTGGGTCGCCCAGCGCAGCCGTTGCACCCACCACGAGTATCCATCAGACCGAATGGCGTCCCAGTTATAGAGTGGATTTCCCCAACGCTGCCCGGTCGCGCTGAAGTAATCGGGAGGCACGCCCGAAACGACTTCCGGTTGCAGATTATCTTCCCGCAAGCGGAATAAATCACGATGCGCCCACACATCGGCGCTGTCATAGTCCACGAAAATCGCGATGTCACCGACCACCCGAATCGATTTCTGCGCGCAGTAATAGCGAAGGGCTCGCCATTGCTCCCAGAAGAAGAATTGAATGACGCGGCGCAATTCAAGATCGGAGCTCGCGTGCTGTCGAAATGCTTCGAGCACACCGGGGTCACGGCGCGCCAATTGTTCGGGCCATCGGCTCCAGTCCCCTCCGTGGCGTTCGCGCAAGGCGTCGAAGGCGACATAATCCGCCAGCCACCAGGCATTTTGAGCGCAAAAATTTTCGAAGCGCTGGCGAGCCTCCGAGCTCGCATTGTTTAAAAAATTTTCTGCTGCATGCCGGATCAGCGGCAGCTTTTCTCGCTTCACTTGATCGTAGTCAATTTGTCCTGGTGTGGCCGTCAAAGTTGACAGTTGGGCAGGATCCAGCCAGCCATGTTCGACGAGCCTCTCTGCGCTGATCAGCAGAGCATTCCCCGCGAAGGCCGAAGTTGAAGAATAAGGTGAAGTGCCATTGGCGGGAGGATTGAGCGGTAACACCTGCCATAATCCCTGGCGCGCCTGCGACATGAACTCCAGAAATTCGTACGCTGCTGGTCCCAGGTCGCCAATGCCACCCCGCGACGGCAGAGAGATCGGGTGCAGAAGGATGCCGGTCGAGCGGGGAAAAGTCATATCAAAATCCAGGCTCTATTGCTTCGGAGGTCAACGATCGAAGCGTTAACTCCAGCTTAATAAATATTGGAAAACGGGCCACAGCCCAGCTTCTGAGCGCAGATTTTTGTCTCAGCTGCCTTCGAGATTTTTCGGCTTGGTGAGTGCGTCGAGCTCTTTTTGATTGATCTTGATCTTGCCAGATTTCTCCATCGACTCGCGCAGATCGGATAGGAACAGACCGAATGCTTCCGACTGCTTCTGCTGCAATAAGCCATCACGTATCTGATCTTT
>DASXCL010000193.1:0-123515 GCA_036491195.1 Candidatus Angelobacter sp. | reverse complement strand
TCTGACTATGTACGGCGCAGTTCATATCCGGGCTCCTTCATGCCGCGTAAAAGTTTGGGCGATCAATCCACCATCGCGCTCCATGCTGTAATTTTCGTACTCTATCGGACGCCCGCCATCTTCCGGCGCTTGCTTCCTGTTCTGCTGCCGATTCTCATTCGTCCCCGACGCCGGCGCGGTATTCTTTTTCAGCTCTCTCACGCGCGCCTGCACCTGATAGACCAGCCGCAGGTTCTCGTAATAGCTCGTCACTTTGGCTTCCACGCGCGTAAACCCCAGCACCGCACTCTTGCGCAGCGCGCTGGGATGCCAGTCCACATTCTTGACGTCGGAAATTTTCACTCCTGCAACCGCCAGCGTAATGCTCAATGAGAAGAACGCCATCGCGAATGACATGGCAAAGCGCGAATGCATCAGCCCGCTCGCCTGCGGCTGCAAGCTCCGGCGCATCCGTTCCAGCCAGCCCAGCTTCGCCTCCTCGGCAATCTGCTCCGCTGTAGCTTCTTTTCTGCTGGTTGCTGCCAGGATGTTGTGTACCAGGTTCTTCGGCGGCTCCAGCTCCGCCAGCCCCCGGACCATCAACATGCCGTCCCGCGCTTCCGCCCACATCGGCCCGCATACCGCGCAGCTCTTGCCGTGCGCTTCGAAAGCCGGCCGAGCTTCGGCTCCCATCGCGTCGTCCAGTGCTTCAGCCAACAGGGCTTCAAACTCACTGCATTCCAACCCGTTCTTGAAGTCTTTATTCATTTCCTGCCTGCCTTTTATTACGAGAAAGTAATCGCGCAAGTTCCATTCTTCCTCTGTTTATTCGCGACTTCACCGTTCCCTCCGGCACCCGCAACACCTGGGCAATCTCCTTGTAATCCATGTCCTGTAAGTCCCTTAGAATCACTGCTTCCCGCAGATCCGGACTGATCCTTGCCAGCGCCATCTGCACCGTTTTCTGGGTCTCCTTGCTGGCCAGCCGATCATCGGGATTCGGCCTGGGATCCTCCAGACGGTCGCCCAGGGTCAGAGAATCGTCCTCTTCGCGCAACCCGGCATCCATTGAATCCGTCACCCGGTCCTGTTTGCTGCGGCGGAAGTGGTCTACCAGCAGGTTCCTGGTCAGGGTGGTCAGCCAGGTAGTAAACGCCCCTTTTTCAACGTGATAGCTGCCCATCGTCCGGTAAACGCGGATAAACACGTCCTGCGTCAGGTCCTGGGCATCTTCCGGGGAGTTGGTGAACCGATAGCACAAGTTGTAAATCCGCCTGTTGTACAGGCGCACAATCTCCTCCCATGCCGCGGCATCCCCTGCCAGGCATCGACGAACAAGTGCCCCTGTTTGTTGCTCTTCCAAGCAGTCTCCCCGTCTGGAAGGATACGTATTAGACCGGCCTTTTGTTTCAATGGCCCGGTGTTTCAGGGCCGTGTGTTTCAAAACCGTTGTGTTTCAAAACCTGGTCGAACGCTTGCGCCAACCGGATCAATCAGTCGTTGTGAGTGTAAGTGAAAAGGTTTACAGAAAACCATGGTGGGGGTGCAAATGGCCTCAAAGGTTGTGGTTTTTCAATTCTGGCAGTCTTTGGCAATTCCGGCAATTTTGGCAATTTCTCCTGATCAGTGTTATCAGTGTCAATCAGTGGTACGTTTTTGCTTTTCCCCCGATCCGCATTCATCCGTGTTCATCCGTGGTAAGGTTTTGATTTTCCTGATCTGCGTTCATCTGCGCAAATCTGCGGCAAAAGGTTTTCTTCTCCGCGCCTCCGCGGTGAGCTTTTGCTTTTCCGATCACCAGATATCCCGATCAGGCGCGATCACCCGATCTCTCCCTTCCTGATCCGCATTCATCCGTGTTTATCCGTGGTAAGGTTTTGATTTTCCTGATCTGCGTTCATCTGCGCAAATCTGCGGCAAAAGGTTTTCTTCTCCGTGTCTCCGTGCCTCCGCGCTGTCGCTCGCATCTTGTCATCCTGAGCCGCTCGAAACGACGTAAGGAGTTGAGAGCGTGCCGAAGGATCCCTGCACTCCTTCCTTCAAATCGCTGCGTCAGGGAGTTCTTCCCGGACACTCGGTTTTGGTTTTTCAATTTTGGCAATTCCGGCGATCCTGGCAATTTCTCCCTGATCCGTGACTTTACACATCGCCGAATGACCGAGATTGACGATGAAATTGCATCTGTTCGCGCTCTTGAGAATTCTCCGGCGCTCACCGAATCGGGCCGTCTGTTCCTGCAAAAACTCTTCGTATCTTAAAATGACACCTCGGTCTGGCAGTCCCCATCCTTTCGCGGGTTTTGCGAAAGGGTGGGTTCGATTCCCTCCGCGCTACACATCCGATTTGTCGTTCGATTTCGCATCCACGGAGAGACAAGTGTCAGGGCACGACTTTAGTGCTTAGCCCGAAAATGAGCGCAGCGAACCGAGGGCTGCGTAGTCGTGCCGAAAGATGCCATCGACAAATTCCTTCCTTGCGCCGCAGGCTAGCGCGTAGCCTGTCGGAGCGCTAATAATTCTGCTTTCTTCTGTGATGCTATGCGCTTAAGATCGGGAAAAGCATAACGAGTTGCAGGAGCCCGGTTCAACGCTGCTCCATGAGCGCAGCGGCTCGCTTGCCGATCTTCTTAAGCGCCACTTCAAGGCCACGAAGCTCCTCGGCGCTCAGTTCAGAGAACACTCTCTTCATCTGCCCGGAATGCTTTCGGAAGGCTGAAGCAATGAGGTCCTTGCCGCGTGAGGTGAGGGCTACGATCCGAACGCGCCGGTCTTCAGCGCTCTCCACCCGGCTGACCAGACCCTTGGAGACGAGGCGATCGACAGCGATACTGATGGAGCCCGGGGTCAGATCGACGATCGGGCCTATCGTATTGACTGGCAAAGGCCCTTTGTGCAGAAGGAGTTCCAGCACGCCGAAATCCGAGAGGCCGAGGCCCGTCTCTTCGATACCAGCGGCTGCGTACCTGGTCAGGGCGCGCATCGCCTTCATCATTACAAGCCAGACGTGATCGGAATCCTTAATGCCCTGGGCCATAAAATATCTGAATCTTCCGGAAGTATATGCCATCAATTGTATTGACATCAATATAATTGACGCCAACCTTAACGGCGGTCAGACCAAAAGGAGAACTTGTTATGAGAACCGTTTCCGCAATCGCCCGATATCTGATGGGTATGATCTTCCTGGTTTTCGGCCTGAACGGATTTCTGCACTTCATTCCGTTACCACCTCCGAGTGGTGTCGCGGGACAGTTCATGGGCGCCCTTTATGTCTCGCATTATCTGTGGGTCATCTTCGCGTTTCAAGTCATCGCAGGTGTACTCCTGCTGGTCAACCGTTACGTACCGTTGGCGGTGGCACTACTGGCGCCGGTGCTTGTCAACATCCTTACTTTTCACGCCTTGATGGCCCCGAGTGGGCTTCCGCTGGCCCTCTTTGTGACTGTACTGTGGGCCGTGATCTTCATCGACGTGCGACCGGCCTTTTCCGGGTTGTTTCAGTCGCGCTTGCAGCCTGAGGAGGTCAAGCAAAGCGCAGCTAGAGTTTGAGGGCAGAAACGAGTAAACGGGTGCCGGACTTACACCACGATTTGAGGAGATTTCAGCTATGACAAATGATCGAACGATTCTCATCACCGGAGTGACAGGCAATCAGGGCGGCGCGGTCGCACAGGCGCTGCAGGGCGCCGGATTCCATCTGCGCGGCCTGACGCGAAAGCCGGATAGCGAGCGGGCGGCGACTCTGGCACGCCAGGGCATCGATATCGTCAAGGGCGATCTCGATGACGAGGCGACGTTGCGTCGTGCATTGGCCGGCGCGTGGGGCGTCTTCGGCGTGCAGAACGCGGGCGAGGCGGGCGTCGAGCGGGAAGAAGCGCAGGGCAAGCGTCTTGCGACACTGGCGCGCGAGGCCGGCGTCGAACACTTCGTCTACACATCCGTGGGTTCAGCGCACAAACGGACCGGCGTCCCGCACTTCGACAACAAGTGGCGCATCGAGGAAACCGTGCGCGGCCTCCGCTTCCCCTCGCATGTGATCCTGCGCCCAGTGTTCTTCATGGAGAACCTGCTAGCGCCCTTCAGTCTCCAGGGCTCCACGCTGGCCTGGGCGCTCGGGCAAAGTACGAAGCTACAGATGATTGCGGTGGACGACATCGGCTGGTTCGGCGCGCGCGCGTTCACCGACGCGGCCACCTTGAACCGCCGCGAGATCGATCTCGCCGGGGACGTGCGAACGATGCCGGAGGCGGCGGAGATCCTGACGGAGGCGCTGGGTCGGCCGATTGCGTTCGCGCAGACGCCAATCGAACAGGTCCGGCAGTATAGCAAGGATACGGCGTTGATGCTGCAATGGTTCGAGCGCGTCGGCTACAGCGCCGACGTCACTGGCCTGGAACGCGAGTTTGGCCGCGCGCTCACGAAACTCCCAGACTGGGCACGCCGCCACGCCCGACCAAATGGACAGACTCAAGGAGAGATCGCATGAAAGCTATCAGACTGTTGGAATACGGTGGGCAGTTGGTGTTCAACGATGTACCGACGCCGGCGCTCGCACGCGACGAGATCCTGGTGAAGATCAAAAGCACCGCCGTGAATCATCTGGATCTTGTTAAGGCCTCCGGAGCGGCGAGACAGATACTTCCGATCGACCTGCCCTGGATACCTGGTCATGAGTTCTCAGGGGTCGTCGAACAGATTGGCAGTGACGTTGCGGCATATGCGCCAAGTGATGCCGTGTTCGGTGCCAACGGAATGGGTGGCGCATACGCGGAGTATCTGGCTGTCAAGGCGGCGGCCATCGCAACGAAACCATCCAACCTCTCCTTTGAGGAGGCGGCATCAGTGCCGGTGGCCTCCCAAACTGCATGGCAGGGAATCTTCACCCATGGTCACCTGGAAAAGGGGCAAACGATCCTGATCCATGGTGGTGCCGGGGCTGTGGGCGCCTATGCGGTGCAATTAGCTTCGCATGCCGGCGCCACCGTCATTGCCACGGCAAGTGGCGACGATGAGGCGTACCTAAACTCCCTCGGAGCGAGCCGGGTCATCGATTATCGAAAGGCGCAGTTCGAGAAGGTTCTGCGAGAGAAGGTCGATGTGGTCTTCGACTTGATCGGTGGCGATATACAGAAGCGGTCGTTCCTCGTCTTGAAGGAAGGCGGCCATCTCGTCGCTGCCACCCAGCCCGTATCGCAGGAAGAGACCGCGAGGCACCGTGTGTCGGGCGAGATGATGAGACTCGAGCCGTCAGGGGACGTGCTCGGCAAAATCGCGCGACTGCTGGAAGAGGGGACGATACGACCAGACGTCGCGATCATGTACGCGCTCCAGGATGCGACCCAGGCCTGGAAGGACATCGCCGGGAACCTGCCAGGGGTTCATGGGATGTCACCCAATGGGCCGGGAGCGGGAGGACGCAGGTCACACGGCAAGATCGTGCTTCGTGTGGCCTAGACATCTCCAACGAGTGACATACCCTCTTGGCTTACGGCTGGGCGTATTGGCATAGATCATGCACACGTTCACAAAGGTAGGTCTCGACGCTCTTCTGACTCCGGGGAATGGCGGGTGGCACACCCTTGCGGTTCCTTTTCTCCGGGATCAAAGAATGACCGCCATGCTAACCTTCTACGTTCCCCAATCCCTTCCGCGAGGCCGCCAATTTGACCAAGCTGCTGCTTACATTCTTCCTTCTCTGCTCCGCCCTCCCGGCACAGACCGTCCCTCACGCCACCGGCGTCGCTCACACCGAGCAGGTTGACCTCGGCTATGAAACGTTTGGCGCAAAAGGAACCGCGCTGCCCATCGTCGCCGTCAACGGCGGCCCCGGACTCTCACACGCCTACATGATGCAGAACGATCTCTGGCAGCGTGTCGGCAAGAATCGCTTTGTCGTCCTATATGACCAGCGCGGCACCGGCGCGTCGAAGCGGATGCAAAATGGCGCATCGCAGGCTGGTGTCTCTCAAACTGGTCTCTCGCAGACCATGGACTCGCAAGTCGCCGACCTCGACGCCGTTCGCCAGGCCCTCGGTCTCAACAAGTTTGCTCTGCTGGGCGATTCTTATGGCGGCCTTGTCGCCATGGCCTATGCCGCCGCCCATCCGGAACACGTCGCGAAGCTGGTCCTCTCTGATTCTCCCGGCCCGTCATGGCACGATCTTGTCCACCTGCTGCCCGATGTCTTTCCCGATATTCAGGAACAGAATGTCGCGGAAGTAAAAAAGCTGGGAGACACCACGGAAGCCGCGGCCCGGGCCGGCCTGCGCAACCATTTCCGCATGATCTTTTATTCGCCGGAGAAACGCGACGTCTACATGAGCCACATGGGCGATCTCGGATTTGAGCCTGCCGTGGGCGACGCCGTGGAGAAGGCGACCGCCGATCTGGATCTCACGCCCAAGCTCGCCGGTTTTCGGTTTCCTGCGCTGGTGATCAACGGCCGTTACGACATGAACGTTGCTCCACTCACGGCCTGGCGACTGGCCCATGCGATCCCCGGCGCCAAAGTCGTCTTCTTTGAGCACAGCGGCCATCTGCCCGCTTATGAGGAGCCGGAAAAATATATTGAGGTTCTGGAAGCGTTCTTGAACGGGCAGTAAGGTGAGCGACAGGCCCTGCGCCGCAGCGGTTGAAACCGATTCTTCAGCAGCATTACTCCCGGCCTGAAATGTCGCTCCACCCACTGATGGACGATAAACTCGACCGCACATCGAACTCCAAGGTTTTTAATCTTGGCAATCTTTGGCAATTTCGGCGATTTTGGCAATCCCCTTTGATCCGTGTAATCCGCGGTAAGGTTTTTGACGATCCCCTAGATCACAACAGTTTCCTGATACTCGCCGAAGACGCGACGCAACGTATCTGAAATCTCCCCGACCGTGCAGTAGCTCTCCACCGCATGAATGATGTGCGGCATAAGGTTCTGGTCACCGCGGGCAGCGTCTTCCACGGCGCGGATACCCGCTTCCCACTTCGATTTGTCGCGGCGCAGGCGCAGCGCGCGGAGGCGCTCCACCTGGCGGCCTTCCAGCGCTTCGTCGACGCGCAACACCGGCACGCTGCGGTCGCCTTCGCTCTGGAATCGGTTCACGCCGACCACAACATTTTCCAGCCGGTCGACGCCCTGCTGAAAGTCATAAGCCGCGTTCTGGATTTCCTGCTGGATATAGCCTTGCTCGATCGCACGCAGCGTTCCGCCCAGCGATTCGATCTTGTCGAGATAAAGCTGCGCGCGGCGCTCAATCTCGCTGGTTAGCGATTCGATGTAGTACGACCCGGCGAGCGGATCAATAGTGTTTGCCACGCCGGTTTCATAGCCGACGATCTGCTGCGTTCGCAGCGCCACTCGCGCGGCCTCTTCCGTCGGCAGGCCCAGCGCTTCGTCGAACCCGTTGGTGTGCAGCGACTGCGTTCCGCCCAGCACCGCCGCCATCGCTTGCAATGCGGTGCGGACGATATTGTTTTCCGGCTGCTGCGCCGTGAGCGTTGATCCGGCAGTCTGGGTATGGAAGCGCAGCATCAGCGACTTTGGATTTTTCGCATGGAACCGCTCCTGCATGATGCGCGCCCACATGCGTCGCACGGCGCGGAACTTTGCCACTTCTTCCAGAAAGTTATTGTGCGCGTTGAAGAAAAAAGAGAGTCGGGGCGCGAACTTGTCCACGTCCAAGCCCGCGTGCAGCGCGGCGTCAACATAAGCGATGGCATTGGCCAGCGTAAATGCCACTTCCTGCACAGCGGTGCAGCCCGCTTCGCGCATGTGGTAGCCGGAAATCGAAATGGGGTTCCACTCCGGCACGTGCTCATTGGCGTAAGCAAACATGTCGGTGATGATCCGCAGCGCCTGCTGCGGCGGATAAATATACGTCCCGCGCGCAATGTATTCCTTGAGGATGTCATTCTGCACGGTGCCGCCGAGTTTGCGCGTGTCCGAGCCATTGCGGCGGGCCACGGCGATGTACAGCGCCAGCAGAATGGCGGCGCTGGCGTTGATGGTCATCGATGTAGAAATCTTTTCCAGGTTGATGCCGGCGAAGAGGCGCTCCATATCTTCGATGGAATCAATAGCCACGCCCACCTTGCCCACTTCACCGGCGGCCATGGCATGGTCTGAATCCATGCCGATCTGCGTCGGCAGGTCGAACGCCACGGAGAGGCCGGTGGTCCCGTGAGAAAGCAGATATTTATACCGCTTATTGGATTCCTCGGCGTCGCCCATGCCGGCGTACTGACGCATGGTCCACAGGCGGCCGCGATACATGGTGGCCTGCACCCCGCGTGTAAAAGGGAACTCTCCGGGATAGCCTGCGTCGGCGTCGTAGCCCCAGCCATCGAGGTTGGCGGGCGTATAGAGCGGCTTGGCTGTGATGTCCTTGAGTTGCTGCTGGGCGTCGCGTTCGAATTTGGTGTCCTGCGGCATGTTCAGGTGATCTCCTGAAATCATACTCCGAAGGAACCAAGGCACGCTCAATTCGCGAAGGGCGGGAATCGGCAGATCGGGCGGCCGCGCTATTTGCGCTTCGATGTCCGCTTGGCCTTGGTGAAAGACTGTACAGTGAAAACAAAGCAAATTAGAGTAAAAAGGCTTGGAATCCAGAAGTGTAGGCGGTTAGCAAAATGATTTTTGTGGTACTCGTGAATCAGGTAAACGATCCCAGCTCCGGTAAAAAACACGTACATCAGGCCCGTTGTCTGCAACCAGAGGGCATAAAAGGTATGGCTGATGGAGACAATGAACGATTTTCCACCGGCAAACACGGCATTGAGAAGCCGGTCTTTCTTTACAACGGTTTGCAGCGCATTTTTGACAGTGGAAATTTCCGGCATTTGGGTTATTGTAGCCCGAAAATCTGCGTATCCTGCTTAAAAGAATAAAACGCCGGTAACCTCAGGGGCATC
Source organism: Candidatus Angelobacter sp. (assembly GCA_036491195.1). Lineage (GTDB taxonomy): Bacteria > Acidobacteriota > Terriglobia > Terriglobales > Acidobacteriaceae > Angelobacter. Next base: position 114,636 of record DASXCL010000193.1, on the reverse strand, counting down.
AAATAAGAAGGCCAGAGGAGTTTGCGGTGAATACACGCTTGAAACAATTGATGAAAGAGCTGGGAGAGGCCATCAACGGGTCGCTTTCAGAATCTGAGCAGATCGCGCAGGTGATCGCCAGAATAAAAGATGAAGGGTATGACGTTTTCCTGGTGCTGGAAGCCACCATCGGCTTCAACCGGCATGACGAGGAGACGCCGGCGCCGGAACTGGTGGGCACTCGCAAAAAGACCGGCGAACCGCAGTTCAGCATCAATGCTCACGATGTACGCTTTCTGAAGTCGCTGCGCATCAGCATTGACGATGCTGCCTAACTGAACCTCTGGATTGTGTCCCGGCGGAGAGCAGTGCTGCGCCGGGATTTCTGTTTTCTGCTAGCATAAAATTTCTGTTGCGCAGAATTCACCCGCAGTGTCGCTGGGTTGCACTAGACATTGGGTCCACAAAAACATTGAAGCATTGGGTCCGCAAAAACTTATGAAGGATACACTTGGAGTATTGCTTGCAGGCGGTGCTGGAGAGCGCCTCTACCCGCTTACACGCGATCGCGCGAAACCGGCGGTGACTTTCGGCGGCAACTACCGCATTATTGACGTCACGCTCTCCAACTGCATCAATTCGGACCTGCGCAAGGTCTATATCCTCACGCAATACAAAGCGCTGTCGTTGAACCGGCACATCCGCGAAGGCTGGGGCGCCGTGGTGGCGCGCGAACTGGGAGAGTTCATCGAGGTCCTGCCGCCGATGAAACGCGTAAGCGACAGCTGGTATCTCGGCACCGCCGACGCCGTTTACCAGAACATTTATTCCATCGGCTCTGAGCAGTCCAAGCATGTGCTGATCCTCTCCGGGGACCACATTTACAAAATGAATTATCAGCTGATGTTGGACCACCACAAGTCTGCCGGGGCAGACGTGACTTTGGCCACGATCCTTATTTCTCCGGAGGAGACCGATCGCTTTGGCGTGGTGGATATCGACCGTACCGGGCGCATCACCGGCTTTGAAGAGAAGCCCAAACAAACAAAGCTGCGCTCGCCCTACAATCCGGAGATGGTTTCCGGTTCGATGGGCGTTTACATCTTCAATACTGACGTGCTTTTGCCAGTGCTTCTGAAGGACGCGGAAGATCCCAACTCATCGCACGACTTTGGACACGATATCCTGCCCCGTATTCTCGATCAGTACAAGATTTTTTCCTTCAACTTCATCGACGAAAACATGAAGGAAGCCCAGTACTGGCGCGACGTGGGCACAATCGAGGCCTACTACGAAGCTAATATGGACCTGGTTTCAGTTTCGCCGGTGTTCAATTTGTATGACAAGCACTGGCCCATCCGCACGCACCAGCGGCAGTATCCGCCGGCCAAGTTCGTCTTCGGCGAGCCCGGACGCACCGGCATGGCCATCGACTCCATCGTCTGTCCCGGCTGTATTCTTTCCGGCGGTTATGTGCGTAACTGCGTGCTCTCGCCAGACGTGCGGGTGAACTCTTACACTGAAGTAGATGCCAGCATCATCTTTTCGCACGTGAATATCGGCCGCCATTGCAAGATCCGCAAGTCCATCATTGACCGCGACGTGCAGATCCCGGAAGGCACCGTCATAGGCTTTGATCCCGAGGAAGATGCGAAGAATTACATCGTCACCGAAACCGGCATCACGATTGTGACGCGCGATTACTCGCTGTTTGAAAGTCCTGTGGCAGTGGATTACTTTACGTCTGAGTAGCCGGGCGGCGCCGTAAATCCTCCTGCCTCCTTCGCCAGCAGATCGGCAAAGGTAATCGGAGTTGCGTCTTCCCAGAACGGCCCCATGATCTGGATGCCCACGGGTAGTCCCTGTGGCGTGCGACCGACTGGAGCCACTGTTGCCGGACAGCCCGTAAGCGTTGCCGGAGCAATCCAGTTGAGCATATCCATATAGTGGCGCGGGCCTGCTGAAGTTGTGATGGTCCGCTGGTCTTGCGGCTCGCTGTGGTCGTGGGGGAATGCCGCGGTGAAAGCCACAGGCGAGAGAAAGACATCCACTTGATTGAAGTATGCCTGCCACTGCGCGCGGTATGCCAGCCGGCGGAAGTTTTGCTTTTGCCAGTCGGCAAATGAGCTCATAGCGCCGGAGTTCTTGCCGGCAACCATGTCACCAGCTGTTTTTCTCAGGCGCTCCTGCTCGTCAGGAGGCGCGGTGCTGTATAGAAAAGCTTCCAGCATGAATTGATAATTGGCAAGGAGCTCCTCAGGCTTGAAACCCTCGGGCCATCCCTGCTTCATTTTTGCTCCGGCACGGCCAAACCGATCAACCGCGTTTTCCAGCACGGCTTTTACTTCCGGCGTGGGTGGAGCGATGGGATCGTCAATCACATAGCCCACGCGAAAATCTTTTAAGCTGCGCGCACGAGGCTCGGGCATCTGCCATTTCCATGCCTTGGCGTCCCAACCGCCAGGGCCACCAAGAACTTTGAGCGCGGCCAGCAGATCGCCGGCGCTGCGGGCCAGCGGTCCGGCCACTGCCAGAAGCGTGGAAAAATCAGGCAGCCCAGGATTGCCGCCAGGAAGGTGCCCTTGCAGGCTCACCAGATCCAGTGTTGGCTTATGTCCAAAGATGCCGCAGAAGTGGGCGGGGACGCGGATCGATCCTCCAATGTCGCTGCCTACGCTGAGATATCCCAGACCCGCGGCGAGTCCGGCAGCGCTTCCGCCCGACGATCCGCCCGGAGTTCGCTTCAGGTCCCATGGATTGTTGGTCTGCCCGTAAATCGGGTTGTAGCTTTGCCAGTCTTCCAGGGCGACAGGCACGTTCGTAGCGCCCAGCAGCACGGCACCGGCATCAGAGAGCAAATGGCTTACCACGTCAGAATTTTTTGGTGCTTTGGAATCACGCAGTGGAGGGAAACCCCATGTGCATGGATGGCCCGCCACCGCAAAGCTTTCCTTCACTGTGATGGGAACGCCATGGAACGCGCCGAGTGCCTTACCTTGCGCCAGCCCTGAATCAGCTTTTTTCGCCTGCGCCAGCGCGTCTGCACGCAGCTGGTAAGCAAAGACGTTCAGTTGCGGATTGTAGTGATCAATACGCGCAAACATGCGTTCGGTAAGTTCCACCGACGAGACTTTCTTCGTGCGAATAGCTTCCGCGGCCTCCAAGGCCGTTGCGAAGTCGAGTGCATGCGGCGCTGATGGCGAAGCGTTTTGCCCGGCAGCCTCGGGTTTCGCGGCGGTGGGCGCGGCAAATATTTCAGAGACGGGCAAGGTGGATGCCGCAAGAACCAGCGGCACGGTAGACAGAAAATCGCGTCGATTCATCTGCGGAATGGTAAAGGCAGCACGAAGAATGCGCAACCCGGACTTCCCCCAGAACAGTTGCGCGGCAACAGGTAATCGCTTTTGAGGACGCATGTCGCGATGGAGATGCGTACGAGATTGCGTCGACTCGGAGCCGGCAACTCCTCCTGTAATGCGTCGGGACATGTGGTCGGGAGGCCTTTCAGGCCTTGGGGGCGTGCCACCGAAGAGATCGGCCTTACTGCTTAGGGTAATCGCGCTAGAGGGCCATCGATAAATGCTCCTCTTGTCATCTCCAGTCACAATCCACCGTCAGAGCTTCGCCTTAATACTCCACAGTTCCTGTTTACTCTTCCCGTAAGTGCATGAACCTTAGAGGGGGAACGGCTGATTGACAATTTCTGTCACCCGGCTCACAATCGGGCCTGCTCAAGTTTTTCCCAGATGACCAGCGGCTCTCCCCCAGCCTCTTCTGAGACATTGGTGCGCTTGAGACAAATTCATTCCAGGACCCGCTAGAACATGTCGCAACGGTTAGGCGATCTCCTTGTCAAAGAGAAGATCATCACCCCGGACCAACTCGATAAGGCGCTCAAGGCACAGCGCGACTCCGGCCCGAATTCGCGCCTCGGTTCCACGCTGGTCCACCTGGGATATGTGAGCGATGAGGAAGTCACCAATTTCCTCTCGCGGCAGTACGGCGTTCCGGCCATTAATCTGCAATATTTTGAAATTGACTCTTCCGTGGTCAAGCTGATTCCCGAAGAAACGGCCAAGCGCTACCAGATTCTTCCTCTGAGCCGCGTGGGTGCGTCGCTCACCATCGCCATGGTGGATCCGACGAACGTCTTTGCCATGGACGATATCAAGTTCATGACCGGCTTCAACATTGAGCCGGTGGTCGCGTCTGAATCCGCCATCATGGAAGCCATCGATAAGGCTTACGGCGGTTCGCAACAGGAATCAAATGTCGATGAGTTGCTGGCCTCCATGGGCGACGAGGCCGACGTTGAGCTTCAAGCCGAGCAGGATGATATCGATCTGGCGGAGTTGGAGAAATCGGCTGACGAAGCGCCGATCGTCAAGCTGGTAAATATCGTAATGACGGATGCGGTGAAGCGCGGCGCCAGTGATATCCACATTGAGCCGTACGAAAAAGAATACCGCGTGCGCTTTCGCATTGATGGCGTATTGCAGCACATTATGTCGCCGCCCATGAAATTGAAAGACGCGATTACGTCGCGCATCAAGATCATGGCGAAAATGGACATCAGCGAAAAGCGTCTGCCGCAGGACGGGCGCATCATGCTGAAGATGCAGATTGGCGGCAAGAAAAAGCAGCTCGACTTCCGCGTAAACTGCCTGCCCACGCTGTGGGGCGAAAAAGTGGTCATGCGGCTGCTCGATAAAGAAAACCTGCGGCTGGATATGACCAAGCTAGGCTTTGAACCGGAATCGCTGGAAAAGTTCCAGCGCGCAGTGCTCAAGCCTTACGGCATGGTGCTGGTCACCGGCCCTACGGGTTCCGGCAAGACCAATACTCTTTATTCTTCCGTCTCACTGCTAAACAAGCCTGATACCAACATTATTACCGCGGAAGATCCGGTGGAGTTCCAATTGCACGGCGTGAATCAGGTACAGATGAAAGAGTCCATCGGCCTGAATTTTGCCACGGCCCTGCGCGCCTTTTTGCGCCAGGACCCCAACGTGATCCTGGTGGGTGAGATCCGCGACTTTGAAACCGCTGAAATCGCCATCAAGGCCGCCCTTACCGGCCACCTGGTGCTTTCCACGCTGCATACCAACGGCGCGCCGGAAACCATCAGCCGCCTGATGAACATGGGAATTGAGCCTTTCCTGGTGGCGACTGCAGTCCATCTGATCTGCGCCCAACGTTTGATCCGTCGCATCTGCGTTGAGTGCCGAGAAGAAGTTCCCATGCCGCCGCAGGCCAAGCTCGAAGCCGGCTTTACTCCCGAAGAGGCCAAGACGGTCAAGATTTTCAAGGGCAAGGGTTGCACCAACTGCAACGGTACAGGGTACAAGGGTCGGGCGGGTCTTTATGAAGTGATGGAAATTGACGATGAAATACGTGAGTTGATCCTGATCGGCGCGTCGGCGGTTGAATTGAAGAAGAAAGCCATCGAGCGCGGCATGATCACCCTGCGGCGCAGCGGCCTGACCAAGGTAAAGGAAGGCGTGAGCACGCTGGAAGAAGTGGCAAGAGAGACCTTGCATTAATCGGGGGCTAAAGCCCCGAGGTATTTGGGATTTTGGCCGCAGGCATAAATGCCTGCTCCACCCTGCGAAGAAATGTTGTTGAAGTTTAAGGAACGGGAATCCATGAATGTCACACTAAGCGATCTGTTAAAGAAGATGTTGGATATGGCGGGCAGTGACCTGCATATCACCACCAATTCACCGCCGCAGGTGCGCGTACACGGGCACTTGCAGCCGCTCGACATGCCGCCGCTGACCCCGTCAGAGACGAAGCAGTTAGCTTACAGCGTACTCACTGACGCGCAGAAGCACCGCTTTGAAGAAACGCTGGAACTGGATTTCTCCTTCGGCCTGAAGGGCCTGGCCCGCTTCCGCGGCAACTGTTTCAACCAGCGAGGCGCTGTGGGCGCCGTTTACCGCGTGATTCCTTTTGAGATCAAGAGCTTCCAGCAGTTGAATCTGCCCCAGATCATTTCCAGACTGTGCGATAAGCCGCGCGGCCTTATTCTGGTGACCGGCCCCACGGGTTCGGGCAAGTCCACCACGCTGGCGGCCATGCTCGATAAGATCAACACCGAGCGCCACGACCACATTATTACCATTGAAGATCCGATCGAATTCGTCCACCAGAACAAGAGCTGCCTGGTGAACCAGCGCGAAGTGCACTCGGACACGCAGTCGTTTTCGGCCGCCCTGCGCGCCGCATTGCGCGAAGATCCTGACGTGGTGCTGATCGGCGAAATGCGCGACCTGGAGACCATTGAATCCGCGCTGCGTATTGCGGAAACCGGCCACTTGACCTTCGGCACCTTGCACACTAATTCGGCCGCCTCCACAATCAACCGTATTATTGACGTTTTTCCGTCGCACCAGCAGTCGCAGATTCGCGCCCAGCTTTCCCTGGTGCTGGAAGGGATCCTTTGCCAATCCCTGCTGCCCAAGGTGGGCGGGCAGGGACGCGCCATGGCCATGGAGATTCTGGTTCCCAACGCCGCGGTGCGCAATTTGATTCGTGAAGACAAGATCCATCAGGTGTATTCGTCCATGCAGGCCGGACAGGACAAGTTCGGCATGCAGACGTTCAATCAGGCTTTGGCGAGCCTTTATTTCCAGAAGTCCATTACGCTTGAGACCGCGTTGGCGCGCTCTTCCATGCCGGACGAGTTGCAGGACATGATTAACCGTGGCGTGCAGGCCACCAAAACCGCTGCGGCCGCGCCGCAACGCAGATAAAGTTTTCCAACTCCCCCGGTTGGCAGTGAAGTCGGTAGGCAAAAAGGACGAGAGGAGTTCACGGTATGCCGGTATTTACATTTACAGGGACCGACCCCCAGGGCAAGAAGATCGCCGGGGAACGGTTAGCTGACAGCAAGGCCGCGGTCACTATGCAGTTGCGCCGGGAGCGCATTATCCCCGGGGCCATCAAAGAGAAGGGCAAGGAATTTGCCCTGCCAACGTTCGGCACCGGCAAAGTGCCGGTGAAGGATACGGCCGTCTTTTTCCGGCAGTTTTCCGTGATGATTGACGCCGGACTTCCTCTGGTGCAGTGTCTGGAAATTCTGGCTGCGAACCAGGAAAACCAGATCTTCCAGAAATGCCTGACTGGCGTGCGGCAAAGCGTTGAGGGAGGTTCCACTCTCTCCAACTCTATGCGCCAGTATCCCAAGATTTTTGATGACCTCACCACCAACATGATTGAAGCCGGCGAAGCCGGCGGTATCCTGGATACCATCCTTCAGCGCCTCGCTACCTACGTGGAAAAGGCCGTAAAGTTGAAGGCCGCGGTAAAATCGGCACTGATCTACCCTGTCTCGGTTATTTCCATCGCCTGCCTGGTGGTGGGATGTCTGCTCAAGTTTGTGGTGCCCATTTTTGCCAACATGTTCAGCAGCATGGGCGTGGATCTGCCTTTGCCCACCAAGATTGTTGTCGGCTTGAGCAATTTCGTGGGCCGTTTCTGGTGGATGATATTGTTGGGACTGGTTTTGCTCTTTGTCGGGATAAAGTACATTCGCAAAGATCCTAAGGGCCGCTTCATGTTCGATAAGATGCTCTTGAATTTGCCGGTTCTCGGGAACGTGCTGCGCAAAATCGCCGTGGCTCGCTTCACCCGCACGCTGGGTACGCTCATCACCTCCGGCGTGCCGATTCTGGAAGGTCTCTCCATTACTGCAAGAACGTCGGGCAACGCCGTTCTTGAAGATGCCTTGATGAAAGTTCGCAAAGCGGTTGAAGAAGGCAGGACTATCGTTGATCCTTTGAAGGAAAGCGGCGTATTTCCCAACATGGTCACGCAGATGATCGGCGTGGGCGAGGCTACGGGCGCCATGGACGCAATGCTCCAGAAGATCGCCGACTTCTATGAAGATGAAGTCGACGCAGCCACCAAGGACATGCTGACCCTGCTGGAACCGATCATGATCGGTTTCCTCGGTATCGCGGTCGGCGGCATCGTGATTTCCCTCTACATGCCGCTGTTCTCGATGATTGGCAAACTGGCTGGATAACAGTTCGCCGGACCATAGGCTTATTTACTGACCCGCCTGTTCCGCAGGCGGGTCTTCAACCGAAAATCGGCAATAAAAGAACAGGCGGAGATGGGAGACATTCGGTTCAACGAGCGGGCTTCACTGGCATGGCTTGTAAAAGTGCGTGTCATTATTATTTCCTTCCTGCTCGCCGTTGAACTGCTGATTATCCACGTCACCCCGAACAACGTTCGTGTCGGTCTCTTTGAGACCGTGATTGTCGCCTGGTTTACGATTTCATTCCTTTTCATGTTTCTGGCTTCGCTCTGGCAGGAATACAAGCGCCAGGCCATCGTTCAGATCCTTGCCGACCTTGTCTTCACCACCGCGCTGGTCTATGTTACGGGCGGCATCGATACCTTTTTCAACTTCCTCTATCCGCTGATCATCATCGTGGCCAGCATCCTGTTGCCCCGCTATTGGGCCTATCTGACGGCGGCAGTCTCCTTCATCTGTTTTGGCGCCCTTCTTGAACTCACTTTTTTCGAGCGTATACCTTCTTTTCAGTATTCCGCGCGCGGTGATCTGAAATCGCTGCAGGTCGTCATTGCCATCAATTTCATCGCCTATCTGGCTGTGGCGCATCTTGCCAGCGCTCTGTCGGCCAAACTGCGCCAGGCCGGCGTGGAGCTGCGCGACAAGAGCGGCGAATTGCTCAGCTTGCAGGCCCTGCATGAAAATGTGATTCACTCCATCCGCAGCGCCCTGATTACCACCGACCTTGAGGGCCGTATCACGCTCGTCAATGCACCCGGACAAAAAGTGCTGGAACGTACTGCTTCATCGGTTTATGGACGCCCCATCTCTGATCTCTTTGTCGACCCGCTGCCCAACCTGGATTCCACGGCAGCACAATGCGAAGTCCGTGGCCTTACCCCATCCGGCAAGGAAAAGACTTTTGAAGTAAATGTGACCGCGCTCATTGTTCCCGAACAGGGGACCATTGGCTACGTTTACACCTGTGAGGACCGTACCGAACTGCGCCGCCTGGAGGGCGAAGTCCGCAGGCGCGACCGTTTGGCCGCCGTTGGACGCCTGGCCGCCGGTATCGCCCATGAAATCCGCAATCCCCTGGCCTCGATTGCCGGCTCCATCAACGTGCTCTCAGAAGTCACTCCGTTTAACGACGAGCAGAAAACTCTGGTGAATATCATCACTCGCGAATCCACCAGGCTGAACGCCATCATTTCCGATTTTCTTGTCTACTCGCGGGAGAAGAGCTTTAAGTTTTCGCGCCAGGACCTTATTCCACTGCTCGACGACGCGCTGGTCCTTCTGGGCAACCGCTCCCAGACCAAAGAACTGACCATCGTGCGCGACTACGAGATTCCCCATGCCTTTGCCGCCATAGACGCTGACCGCATCAAGCAGGTGTTCTGGAACCTGCTGGAAAACGCCGTGCGCGCCATGGAAGGCAAAGGGACCATTACCGTCTCTGTGGGCATCCACGGCGATTTTCTGCGTGTCGGTATTCGCGATACCGGTCCCGGCATTCCGTCGAACCTTACGGAAAAAATCTTCGAGCCTTTTCAGTCCCGCTTTGAAGGTGGCACCGGCCTGGGCTTGGCCATCGTTTACCAGATCGTGCAGGCCCACGGCGCAAAGATCCTGGTGCAGTCCAAGCTGGGTAGTGGCGCGGAGTTTATCCTGGAGATCCTTCACGCCAGGGCGGCAGCGGTCGAGCCGGATGAAGCGCCGGTAAGCGCCGAGGTGTCGCATGGCTAGCATCCTTGTCTGCGATGACCAGCGTTCCATCTGCGAAATGCTCGATATTTCCCTGCGCAAAGACGGCCATCGTGTTGAGACCGTCAATGGCGGCGAAGCGGCCAAGAAAAAACTCAGTTCCGCCAATTATGAGCTCTTGATCACCGATATCAAGATGCCGCAGACCGACGGCATTGAGGTGCTGCGCTTTGCCCGCCAGTCCTCGCCTGAAACCTCGGTCATTCTGATTACCGCCGTTGAAGATTACGAGGCTGCCGTGCAGGCGGTGAAAGGCGGCGCGTTTGACTATATCCACAAGGGCCCCGGCCTTCTTGAAGAACTGAAGATTGCCGTGGGACGCGCCCTTGAAACCCTGGGGCTTCAAAGGGAAAACTTTGCGCTCAAACGTGACGCCGCCAGCCGCAATTCCCTCGATAACATCATCGGCAGCAGTTCAGCGATCGAAAAATTGAAAGCCACCATCCGCACCGTTGCTCCTACCTCCAGTACTGTGCTGATCTACGGCGAAAGCGGTACCGGCAAAGAACTGGTGGCCCGCGCCGTCCACTCCTGCTCCACCCGCACCACTGAGCCGTTTGTCTCCATCAACTGTGGCGCCTTTCCGGAAACTCTGCTGGAAAGCGAACTCTTCGGTTATGTGAAAGGCGCTTTCACCGGCGCCAGCCAGAACAGGCGCGGTCTGTTTGAGGTGGCCAGCGGGGGCACCATTTTCCTGGACGAAATCGGCGAGATGAGCGTTTCCATGCAGGTCAAGCTGCTCCGTGTTTTGCAGGAGCGCACCATCCGCCCCGTGGGCGGCACGCAGGAAACTCCCGTGGACGTGAGGGTGATTGCCGCCACCAATCGTGACCTGCGTGAGATGGTTGCCAGCGGAACGTTTCGCGAAGACCTTTATTATCGCGTGAGCGTAATTCCTATCCAGGTGCCGGCATTGCGCGAGCGTCGCGATGACGTGGAATTGCTGGCCGGCTATTTCCTCAAGAAGTATGCGAGCGCAGCGCAGAAGAGCATTTTACGCATTGTGCCGGAATCCCTTGAGGCCCTTAGGAACTTTGAGTGGCCCGGCAACGTGCGCCAGTTGGAGAACACCATCGAACGGGCCGTGGCCATGGAAACCGGCACTGAACTCAGGGTTGATCTTGAGGCCGACCGTCCGCGCGCCCGCGCCGCAACCGCCTCCAGTAATGGCAATGGCAGTCCAGATGTTTCCACCGATGGAATCGATTTCGAAAAATATGTCGCCGGAATTGAGCGCTCGCTGATCGAATCTGCACTGCAACAATCGGGTGGCGTGCAGATCCGCGCCGCCGAGTTGCTCAAGGTGTCTTACCGGTCATTCCGGCATCTGCTGAAGAAGTACGATATCTAGCTTTTTTCTGAAATCCCGAAGCGGAGCGAGGAATCGCTATCGTTACGTTCATGCTGACGTTTCCAACAGGAAACACGCTGTGCACGTTAGCTCTTTATTTCCGCCTACTCAGAATTTCATTCGATTCAAGTCTCTTTCCTCTGCGACCTCTGCGTTCTCCGCGGTTGAATATTTTCGTTCGCGTTCATTCGCGGAATTCGCGGCCAAATCTTTTTGATCTGCGCTCATCAGCGAAAATCTGCGGCGAAGTTTCTTTGGCTGAATGCTGACTGCTGAATGCTACGGGTTTTTCGGCTTTGGGCGCGCGTAGTTGTCCATCTCCGACGTCCACTTCAGGAAGTGCCGTAGCTGTTTTCTTTCCCGCAGCATGAATCCCCAGAACTCCACAAAGCCGATCTTGTCCATCTTCAGGCCGGAATAGGTTTCCATGCGCCAGCGCAGATAAGGACTGCGCCACGGAGCAAGTCGATGGCCGCGGGTTGAGTTCCAGAAGAATCGTAAGAGTTCGCGCATGTGGTATTGAGTATAAATAACCGCCCGGCCTTGGCGCTTCCCAGAAAGACCATTTCTGGGTAGCTTCCGAGTAGCCGTTCAGCTCGCACCCGGCACGATTAATTCACGCCTCGGTGCCATGCGCCGCCTCGCCTACAAGGCAGCCGATTGCGGGCCTGCCACACGCTTTATTCATAGCGGAGAGCCTCGGTCGGCGAGACGGCGACGGCATGACGGGCGGGCAACAGGCAGGCGAGAAGTGCGCTGAGAGCGAGGAGGGCGGCGGCTGCGAACAGACTGCCCGCGGCAAACGCGTTTTGCATCCAGTGGGCGAGGATGGCGCCGAGAAAGCTGTCCACGGCAAGGCCGATGATCATGCCCGCGGCTGCGCTGACAAGCGCGATGCGCGCGGCGACCCACAGCACGTGCTTGCGCGGTGCGCCAAGCGCCAGGCGTACACCAAACTCTGTAGTGCGCTGCGCGACGCTGTAAGCGACCAGGCTGAAGATGCCCACCAGCGCCAGCGCAAGCGCCATGGCGGAGAAGACGCCAAACAATATGGAGAAGAGCCGCTGGTTCCTGTACTGTGCGTCCCGCTCAATGGCTTCATTGAGGGTAAGGGTACCGTTGGAGATCTGCTGGTCGGGAGAGAAGGATGCGACAGCGGCGCGGATGGAGTCGAGGTAGGTGAGCGGATCTCTCTGGGTGCGGACGAAGAACTGCGCGTTGGGCCACATCACGGCGGTGTACGGAACGTAAATGGCGGGAACGACCGGGCGATCGAGCCCGTCGTTGCGCTCATCGCCGACGACGCCGATGATCTGACGCCAGGCGGTGCTTTGCGCAGAGGCAACCTGGTATGGATTCCCAGGTTTGAGACCGGGAATGCGAAGCTGGCGGCCCAAGGCATTGGATGAGGAAAGATAGCGCGTGGTGAAAGCCTGATTGACCACCGCGATCAAGTCTCCGCGGGTGTTTTCATCCTCATTCCAGATGCGACCCTGAAGCAGAGGGATGCGGAGCGCAGCGAAATACCGCTGGTCGACCAAAATCACGCGGGCCTGTGGCTGCTCGTGATCGCCAGTTCCATCGATCTCGAAAGTTTGCTCATAGAAAGCGCCCCCAATACTGGGCGGCGTGGCATCGACGCCGACAGCGACGGTGGAGATGCCGGGGAGGGATGCGATCTTCTCCTGGATCTGCTCGATGTAAGCGATTCTCGCTTCGCGCGGCTGAATGCGGCTCCACTCGCTTGGGTTTTTGTTGTGCAGCCGGATGCCGATCGTCATGACATTCGCCGGATCGTAGCCCAGTGGCATCCGCATGAGCCCGAGAAAGCTGCGGATGGCAGTTCCTGCAGTGGCCATGAGAAGCAGTGTGAGCGCGACTTGCGCGGCGATGAGAACGCTCCAGCGGCGCTTTGCCGGAGCAGCCACAACGCCGGTCTGCCTGCCGGGGAGCATGCGCGCGGAATCGCCACGCGAGAGACGCAATGCGGGGACAAGACCAAAAAGGATGCCACAGAGCAGCGCAAGCGCCACGGAGAACGCGAGAATGGGAACGTTAATGCGAATGAAGGATTCTGCAGGAAAGGAATCCGGAGAAAGCGCCATGGGAAGCTTTGCCAGCCAGTAAGATGCCGCGACGCCCAGAACGGCGCCGGTGCAGGAAATGACGATGGCTTCTACCAGCAACTGGCGGACGATGCGCCAGCGGCTGGCGCCGATGGCACTGCGGATGGCGAGCTCATGCCGGCGCGTGCGCCCACGGGCCAGCAGAAGGATGGAGCAATTGGCGCAGCCGATGATCAGCAGGAGCACAACGCCGGCAAGAAGGAGCTTCAGGGTAGTGCCGGTATTCTGCTGAAAAATCCAGATGATCGACGTCAGCGCGAGATGCAGATGGGGGAAAACGCGCCCGGTACGCTGTTTAAATTCCTCGAATAGAATGGGCTCGAGCACAGAGTTGGCGGCGGCACGCGTAACGTAGGGCCGGAGCTTGACCATCAGTATGTAGGGCACGATGGCCCCGGAGGGAGTGTTGATAGCCGGCGTTCGACTGGCCGGCAGGTAGACATCGCCCACCCCAGCCATGTCATTGAAAGCGAAGCTGCGTGGCATAACACCAATGATGGTGTAGGGCGCGTGATCGATTTCCAGTGTTCGCTCGATAACGTGGGGATCGCCGCCGAAGTGGCGCTGCCAGAATTGGTAGTTGAGAACAACCACGGACCGGCCGCCGTTCTCTGCATCGGATGGCTCGAGGTTGCGGCCGAGAAGCGGGCGCACACCAAAGAAACTCCCGGCATTTTCGGTGAGGTAGTAGCCCATGATGTCTTCCGGCAGCGCGCCGCCGGTGATCTCCACGTTCGCGAGGCTGAAGCCAAGCACTGACTCAACCGGTGCTGCAAGGCGCATCTCATCAAGCTGTGCCTTGCCAACGTCCGAATACATAACCTGGACCTGGTCAGGATATCTGTCGTCGACGGCGAAGAGGTTCATGATGCGGTCGGCGTCGGCGTAGGGAAACGGGTGCAGCAGGACGGCGTAGATGAGCGAGAACATCGCCGTGGTGGCGCCAATGCCGAGCGCGAGTGAGAGCACGGCGACGGTGGCGAAGCCAGGGTTACGCCGCAACCCGCGGAGTCCGTAGCGGATGTCTCCGCCCAGCTCATCGAAGAGGCGGAGGCCGATGGCATGGCGGTAAGTTTCGTTTTGGGCGGCGGGCCTGCCGAGGTCGATGCGGGCTTTGCGGCGTGCTTCTTCTTCGGGAAGACCCTGGCGGATCAAATCTTCCTGGTAAGCGTCGAGAGTAGAACGAAACTCTTCTTCCACGTCGCTGTGGGTGCGTGGCGCGACAGAGTGCCAGAGCTTGCGAATTGCGGCGAGGAGGCTCATATCTTGCCCGCCTTCTTGTCGAGAATGCCGGCGACGACAGCGGCCATGTCAGTCCATTTGGCAGTCTCAGCCTTGAGCTGACGCGTACCGGCAGCGGTGAGCGAGTAAAAGCGGGCGCGGCGATTGTTCTCCGACTCACCCCACGCGCCTTTGATCCAGCCCCGGCGCTCAACACGATAGATGGCGGTGTAGAAGGAACCCTGCAGGATTTCCAGGCGTTCGCCGGAGATCTGCTGGATGCGCAGCAGGATGCCGTAGCCATGCAGCGGGCCCAGCGAGACCGCTTTGAGAATGAGCATCTCTAGTGTGCCTTGCGGGAGTTCAACTGGTTTCGTCAAAAAAGCTCTCTCCTATCTGGAATAGGAGAATACACTCTCTCTCCTTTCCCGTCAAGGAGACTGCCACCCGGGGCGATTGCGTCTTCGGCGGATTTAGCTGATTCGCTCTCAGGGTCTACAATTCCTTCATGTCAATTGTTGATAGATCCCAAGCACTCATTGACGGTGCGCTCGAAAACCGGATTCCTGGCGAAATGACGGGCTAAACGGAAGTTATGCCTGCGGACGTTACTCTCCGTGTCTCAACGATGCGGGCCAGAAGTCCGGTTCTGCGAAGTACTGTGATCTGTACCGTGCGCCCCGCTTCCGATCGGATCACAGTCCACACGGAACTGCTACCCAATCGTCACCGTCACCTCGCTGCCTTTGTCCGCTCCGGCTGCGCGTGAGGCTGCGCCTTTATTCGTAGAAATTTCCAGAAAGCCGCTGCTGCCCAGGATCGCGAACAGCTCACCGGGCCCGCCTTCAGCGTAATTCGTCCGCAGCGTCGTGACCTCAACCTTGCCCACGGCAATCTTAAAAGAATTTGATGAACCATCAAAAATCTGCGGAATATCTTTTGGCGTGACATTCGTTACCAGGTTTCCGAACTTGTCCGTCTTGAGCACAATGCCTTTCCATGCCTTCTCTGACGTTGCTTTCGGTTTGGGCGCAAGGAAACGCACATAATCGGTAATCTCTTCTCCGAACTTGGCGGTATCAACGCCTTTGCTCAGGTAGGCCGCTACCGGGGCAAAAATATCGCGTCCGTGAAACGTGTTGCTGACCGGATGATGAAAGTAATGCTCTGAGGTGATATGCCGCACCATGACCCGCTCTTCGCGCTCGTAGACCAGTGAGAGCACGCCATTGTCCGGTGCCACAAAAACATATTGGCCAATCGTCGCGATGATCGGCCGCCGCGCGCCTCCAACGCCAGGGTCCACCACCACCACGTGAACGGTATCTTTGGGAAAACAGTGGTAAGCCTGGGAGATGGCCAGCGCGCCATCGAGCACGTCAAATGACTGGACCGCGTTGGTAATATCCACCACCTGGGCAGTTGGGTTAATGCTGTAAATAACCCCTTTCATTGCACCAACATAATGCTCCGTCAAACCGAAGTCGGTCGTGAGCGTGATCATTCGTTGAAAAGGCACTCATGTCTCCCCTGAAGCGGCTGGAAAGTCTTTCCGCGAAGGTATCGCGTGGCTTCAGCCTAAGTCAAGCCAGCGTAGTCCTAGAGTAACAGGGCTGACGCGAGATCGGACAATGACCGAACGTTCCATGCGGCTTTAGTTGTGTTCTGGAATTGGAAATTTTTAACTCACGGAGTAAGAAATCGTGAGCTCTCATTTAACTTTTGAGCTGTAGTTAACTTTGTAAGGCGAACACCGTTAGCGGCGGGGATCGCGACTTCACTAACTAATTAAACGAGTGCGGACGGCTATCCGAACTTTTCTCCCGCAAAATGGACAGTTCATACCCCTGGGACCACGGTAAAAACATATGGCGTCCAGAGTCGAAGAAAGGGAATCTATGTCGACCGCCCTAAGGGCCATTTCGCAGGAAACAACTGCTCCTGCCGAGTCATTATTTCTCTTGGTTGTGGATGGAGACCGCTGGGTTCGCGATTTATGCAAAGAGGTAGCCAGCGGCATGGGATTCAAGGTCTATACCGCGGAAAGCACCCGCGCGGCCTTGCGGCAGATGGAAGTGCAGCCGGTCGATGTGGTCATGCTGGATGTTCGCCAATCAGCCCATGACGGTCTGGATCTGTTAGCCAGGTTCAAGGAACTGCACCCTCAGACTGAAATCATCATGGTCAGCGGCCAGGCTACCGTCGATTCCGTGGTCACGGCCATGAAGAATGGCGCTTGGGACTTTATCCGGAAGCCATTTAAGGCCGAAGAACTTAAGGCCCTGCTCACGCGGGCCGCCGGTCGCCTGCGAAATTCCTTGGAAGACCGCATGGCCCACGAACATTTGCAAGCCAATCCAGGATACAACGGCATGCTCGGACTCTCGGCTGAAATGCAGAAGCTGTATCGCATCATTGCTAAGGTTGCTACCAGCAAGCACCCGGTGCTGGTACAGGGCGAAAGCGGCACCGGTAAGGAATCCATTGCCCGTGCCATCCACGCGGACGGACCTTTTCGAGACCGGCCCTTCCTGCTGATCGATTGTGCATCGCCCGCGCCCGGAGCTTTGGAGAACGAATTATTTGGTCCCAGCAAGGCTATCGCAGGCGGAGCCAAAGCCCGGGATGGAGTGTTTGCCCTGGCCAGCGGAGGAACTGTTTTCTTTGATGAAATCGGAGAAATGCCGCTTGAACTTCAAAGCCGGCTGCTCCGCGCGTTGCAGGAACGGGAGTTTCATCCTCTGGGCGGCTTCAAACCCATACCAGTCGATGTTCGTATTATTGCTGCTACCAGCCGCGATCTGGATATGGCTGTCCAGCAGGGGACTTTCCGTCGCGATCTCTTCTTCCGTCTCAACGTGGTAGGGCTTCGCCTGCCTCCTCTGCGGGAACGCAAAGAAGACATTCGCCCTCTGGCGGAGCATTTTCTGCAACAGGCGACGGCGGCAAGGCAGGTTCAGTATTCCATTAATCATGAAGCCATGAAATTGCTGCAGTTCTATGACTGGCCCGGCAATGTTCGCGAATTGGAAAATTGCCTGGAACGTGCCGTGGCCATGAGCCCCGGACCAGTCCTGCAGCCTGCGGATTTTCCTCCACACATACGGACGGCCGCTCTACGGGCCGTGATTCCGGGCAAGCAGGCCCGCATTCTCCCCCTGGCTGAACTGGAAAAGCAGGCCATTCTGGAGGCGTTGCAGCAGCTGAACGGCGACAAGCTCATGACCGCCAGGGCCCTCGGTATCGGCAAGACCACTTTGTATCGCAAGTTGAAAGAATATGGAATTACGCACTGGGCTGGCACTCCCATGCCGGCCCATCCGCGATGAATTGATTTCTGCCTCCGGTATTACCGGGAAAGTTTTTTATCGTCCCCCGCGTCCGTCTGGTCCGGGGTATCTAACCGCGGGGAAACATTACATCGAGACTGGAAATTCTCTCGTCCACAAAACACTTCCTGAGAGACAACTCCGCCCTAAGATGCCGCTTCTCACCTTTGATGGTTACGGATGTAGTTTCCTGACTTTGAAGGGGTATCTATGCTTTGGACAATTTTTGCAATCCTCATCATCCTTTGGCTTCTGGGCTGGGGATTTCATGTGGCCGGCGGCCTGATCCATCTTTTGCTGGTGATCGCCTTGGTTGTTGCCGTGATTAATCTGGTCACTGGTCGCAGGACCGTCTAGAAACGCGAGCCGTTCACGGTTTAGCCAAAAAGTTGAGTTGAAAAAAAGGGAGAGGGCAGACTGGATAGAACAGCTCCGCTCCCTTTTTTGCCCTGGGGTCCCCTAATCTGAGTTCAAATCAGGTGCGCCCGCGCGCAGTTTTGCGCCATGTATCCGCATTTAAAGGACATCCTAAGTTCCTCGCGCCGAGTCTAATCCAAAATAAGTAAGCTGTTTTAAGCAGCGGAGATCGGTTGCAAACGATGTTGACAACTCGCGCAAACACCATTGCTGTGGAAGACACCCAGGATGTGAATGGCCACCAGGAACTCATCCGCCGTATCTCGGAAATGGGCGACTGGTTCCACAACATCAACCTGAATGGCATTTGGACGGCGCCAGACCACTTCCTGGGTGACTTTCCCAACGTAAAGTGGAAGCATATTGCTCCCGCACTGCCGGCGGATTTATCGGGCGCCCATGTGCTCGATATCGGCTGCAACGGCGGCTTTCATTCCATTGAGCTAAAAAAGAGGGGCGCCAGCCGGGTTCTGGGCGTTGACGTGGACGACCGATATCTTGAGCAAGCCCGCTTTGCTTCCCGCACGTTGGGTCTGGAAATCGAGTTTGCCAAATATTCCGTCTATGATGTCGATTCCATTCCCGGCCAGTTCGATTACGTCCTCTTTATGGGGGTTTTTTATCACTTGCGCTATCCTTTATTTGCCCTCGACAAAGTCATCAAGAAGGTCAAGGGCAGCCTCATTTTCCAGACGATGATTCGTGGCTCGCTCACCAGTCCCGAGCTGCACGATGATTATCATTTCTGGAATATGGAGATATTCAAGAACCCTGATTTCCCCTGCATGTACTTTATTGAAAAGAATTACGCTGGCGATCCCACCAACTGGTGGATCCCGAATCACGGCGCCATGGAAGGAATGCTGCGCAGCTCAGGCCTGGAAATCGCCTCCCATCCTGAACAGGAAACCTGGATCTGCACCCCCTCTCATGTCACGAAGGACGACGGTAAATATCTTTTGGACCACGAATTAGCGGGCACCCTGTAATCTGGCCCGGATCTTGCGCAAAGGTGCGTGCATGGTTGAAGCAGTCATGTTGTGGAATGAACCCAACAATCTCTCTCATTGGGATTTCAAGCTGGATCCTGAGTGGAAGATGTTTGCTGAAATGGTGAACACGGCTAGCAGGGCCATTCGCCGGGAGAATCCCGGGCTGCCCATCGTGCTGGGCGGCATCTCTCCTATGGATCCTAATTTCATCGAACTGCTCGGCTCTTACGGCGTCCTTGACTCGGTGGACCTAGTGGCCGTGCATGGCTTTCCCCTGGACTGGAACCACTGGCAGCTTCAGGACTGGCCCAAAAAAATCGACGAAATCCGCGCTGTAACCCGCAAGCCTGTCTGGGTTTCTGAGGCGGGCGTTTCTTCGTTCGGCGCAGAAGAAGTACAGGCCTTCGGTCTCCAGCGCACCGCGGAGTTGCTGTTGCCGATCGTGGAACGCGTTCACTGGTACAGCCTGCTTGATCTGCCGGCTACATGGTCGGCGACCACGCGGCATAAAGAAGCCGAGGGCAGCGCCTACTACCGCCATTACTACATGGGCCTTCTGCGTGAAGACGGTTCGCCTAAGCTCGCAGCCGATTCGTTTCCAGACGGCATGGGCATCTGCCAGTGGTTCCATTATGAAGATCCGCGTCTCGATCTAGCTGTCGAATGGCTGAAGCGTCTGGGCGTCAACTACCTGCGCACCGGAGTCAGCTGGGCGGATTGGTACCGTCCCAACGCCGAAGCATGGTTTGATCGCCAGATGCAGGCGCTGGAGCCCTTTACTACCACGCTCACTCTCTGTTTCACGCCGGAGCATAAGGGAATTGCCCCTCACTACACCAGCCCGCCCAAAAAGGCTGAAGACTTTGCCGAGTTCGCGGTGTGGGCGGTGCGCAAGTACGCCGCTGCAAAGAGCCACAATCACGTCTTGATAGGAGCCAGCTAGGAAATGGCAAAGAACATACTCATTACCGGCGGAGCGGGGTTTGTGGGATCGCACCTTGCTGACGCGGTGCTGGCCGCCGGCCACAATGTTCGCATCCTTGACAATCTGACGGACCAGGTCCATCACAATGGGATTCCCGGTTATCTCTCGGAGGATGCCGAGTTCCTCCACGGCGACGTGCGGGATTCCTCCGCGATAAGGCGCGCTCTGGCCGGTACAGACGTGGTGTTCCATATGGCTGCCGCCGTCGGGGTGGGCCAGTCCATGTATGAGATTGAGCGTTACATGGGTTCCAACACGCAGGGAACCGCCGTGTTGCTGCAGCAACTGTTGGACCGCAAAAGCCGCGTCGAGAAACTGGTGCTGGCTTCTTCCATGTCGATCTATGGCGAAGGAAAATATCTTTGCGCGCAGTGTGGCGGCGTTGCGCCGCAGCTTCGTACAGTCCAGCAGCTCAGGATCAGGCAATGGGAACCCAACTGCCCGGCGTGCGGTGAAGCGCTCACTCCGATTCCCACCGATGAGTCCAAGCCGCTCCAGTGCAGCTCCATTTACGCACTCTCGAAAAAAGACCAGGAGGAGATGTGCCTGCTCTTTGGCCGTACCTACGGCCTTCCGGTGGTGGCGCTGCGTTACTTCAATATCTACGGGACGCGCCAGGCGCTATCCAATCCTTACACCGGCGTGGCCGCCATCTTTGCTTCTCGATTCATGAACGACAACCCTCCGCTGATTTTTGAGGATGGAGGCCAGTTGCGCGATTTCGTCAGCGTGCAGGACGTCATCGGAGCGAACCTGCTGGCGATGGTGTCCTCGCAGGCGGATGGCATGGCGCTGAACATCGGGTCGGGCGAGCCAATTTCCATTCGTGAAGTCGCGGCGGAACTGGCCCAGGCAATGGATTCTGAGATCGAAGCCGAACTCACGCAAAAATATCGCGCCGGCGATGTCCGCCATTGTTTTGCCGATATTTCGGCTGCGCGTAAATTCCTGGGCTACGCGCCACAGTTACATTTTGCCGATGGGTTGAAGGATCTGGTGCAGTGGTTGCGCTCGCAACAGCCGCAAGACCGCGCCGCCGAAGCGGTCGCGCAGCTCAGCGAATTCGGGCTTACAGCCTGAGCAGCTTGGAAAAAAGGGGGAACAATGCGGAAACAAGAAACCCGCTCGGTGCTGATTCTCGGAGGAGCAGGCTTTATCGGGTCAAACCTGGCGCACTCGCTGCTTTCCGGCACCGATGCGAAGGTGCACATTTTTGACAATCTCTCCCGGGCCGGAGTGCACCACAATCTTGAATGGGTAAGAAAGACGGCGGCTAACGCCGGACGGCTGCAGGTCACCGTCGGTGATGTGCGTGACGCGAAGCAGGTTGAAAAAGCTGTGGCCCACGCCAATGAGATTTACCACTTTGCCGCGCAGGTGGCCGTCACCACCTCGGTCGCCGACCCTCGTCTGGATTTTGACGTCAATCTCGCCGGCACCTTTAATGTTCTCGAGTCTGCCCGCCGGTCCGGCAACAGGCCTTTCATCCTGTTTACTTCCACCAACAAAGTCTACGGTGAACTTGGCTTAGGCACGCCGGTTATCAGCGGGAAACGATACATTACCCCAGCGCAACAGGGCGTTTCAGAATCACAACCGCTGGATTTCCATTCTCCTTACGGCTGCTCCAAGGGCGCTGCCGACCAGTATGTGCGCGACTTTGGCCGCATCTATGGCATGCCGACCGTCGTTTTCCGCATGTCCTGCGTCGCCGGGCCGCGGCAGTTTGGCACCGAAGATCAAGGATGGGTAGCGCACTTCGTCTATTCCGCCCTGCAGGAAGAAACCGTGGTGATCTATGGCGATGGCCGGCAGGTCCGCGACGTTCTTTGCGTGGATGATCTGGTGCGTGCCTTCGATGCCGTGCGTCGCAACATCGAAACCACCAGGACCGAGGCATACAACGTGGGCGGCGGCCCTCAGAATTCGGTTTCACTGCTTGAACTGGTCGATGAGATCGAGCAGATGACTGGCCGCCGGTTCGAATTCAGGCTGCATGGGCGCCGTCCCGGAGACCAACTCGTTTATGTTACCGACAATAGCAAGATCCAGCGCGATACGGGCTGGCAGCCCGAAATCGGTCTGAAAAGAACTGTCCGGCTCTTGCAGGAGTTCTGGGAACAGAATCATGGCATGCTCGCCAGGCGGCATCGGTCGGCTGCGCCCGCGCTGCCCGCATTTGAGCTGGCCACCGAACTTTCTGGGAGGGCGGGATGAAGTTTGCCCTCCTCAATCCCAATTGGGACTTCAAGGGCTCAACCTACTTCGGCTGCCAGGACCCCCATATTCCGCTGGAATTGTTGTATGCCGCTGATCACGTGCGTCTTGCCGGTCATGAAGACTTTCTGATCGACGCGCAAACCGAGAATCTCAGCATCGCTGAAACTCAACGACGGCTCGATGGATTCGCGCCTGACTTCCTGGCGATTCCAACCGCGCCGTCATACCTCTTCTGGCGCTGTCCGCCACCGGAACTTCGTGTGCCCATGGACTGGTTTGCCAGCCTGCGCAGCAATGCGATCAAAGTCGCGATCGGTCCACATCCCTCGGCCACTCCGGCAGCCACCATCCGCAAAACCAATTGTGACGTTGCCCTGCGCGGTGAGCCAGACCAGACACTGGCCGAACTTGCTTTCAAGCCGTGGCAGGAAATTACGGGCTGCTGCTTCAGAAAAGACGACGGCCAGTTGCACATCAGCCCAGCTTCGGCCGTCGCAGACATGAGCGCGCTGGGGCCGCTTGACTTCAGAAATTACCCGGTGGAAGCCCACTGGCATCGTCACCATGTTTTTACGCACGACCACAGCCTCGGGGCCGAGCTTGAATTCGCTCGCGGATGCCCATGGGCCTGCACCTTCTGCAACAAGACGCTCTTCCGCAACAAATTCCGCGAGCGCAGCGTTGACGCTGTGCTTCAGGAAGTGGACACGCTGATTGCGCGTGGCGTTGAATACATCTACTTTATCGATGAAATTTTCGGCGTGGGAAAGAACGTGCTCCTCCTGCTCGAACGAATTGCCGAGCGTCCGGTCAAGATCGGCTTCCAGACGCGCATCGATCTCTGGACGGAAGAAACGCTGGACCTGCTTGGCCGCGCTCATTGTATTTCCATGGAGTGCGGCGTGGAATCCATCACACATGAGGGTCGCGAGGATCTTAACAAGAATTGCCGCATCGGTACGGACCGTATCGCGGAATTGCTGGTCTATGCCCGCGGGCGCATTCCCTGGGTCCAGGCCAACCTGATTCTTACGGAGAAAGATGACCGCTGCAAAATTCAGCGTTGGCAGCACAATCTCAAGTCCAAAGGCGTCTGGGTGAGTGAGCCAGTGCCTATGTTCCCATTTCCGGGAAGCCCGCTCTATACGAAAACGTTTGCTGCAGCTCCGGACGACATGGCCTGGGAGCGCGCTCACCGTCATTACACCTCCATGTTCGCCGGCAAAGGCTACAGCGACATTCAAGAGCAAGCGCCGCTGGCAATTGAGGAACTGGAAGCATGCACATCTTAGTCACCGCCGATACATTAGGCGGCGTTTGGACATACACGCGGGAACTCGTGACCGGGCTGGTGCACGGCGGTGACCGGGTCACGCTCGTCAGCTTTGGCGATATTCCCACCGGTGCCCAGACACGATGGATGGAGGAACTTCCCAATTTCGACTATCACCCTACGGCGTTCAAGCTGGAGTGGATGTCAGACTCTGAAGCGGACATGGAGGCTTCATCGCGGTATCTTGAAGCTCTCATTCAGGAAATCCGGCCCGACTTGCTGCACTTCAGCCAGTTTTATTATGGAGCTTTGAATTGTGACGTGCCGCGCGTTGTGGTCGCGCACAGCGATGTGGTGAGCTGGTGGATGGCTGTGCACCGGAAGTTGCCTCCGGAAACGGGGTGGTTGCGCTGGTATCGCCAGGTGGTGGCGCGCGGTCTGAGTAAAGCCACAACCGTGGTTGCGCCTTCCCGATGGATGCTGGAGCAGGTCGAGCTGCATTATGGCGCGCTCGCCTCGACTACTGTCATTCACAACGGACGCACCCCAACTCTGTTCAATCCATACGTAAGCAAGGAAGAAACTATCGTTACCGTCGGCCGCCTTTGGGACAGCGGAAAAAACGTTTCGCTTCTGTTGCGGCATCAGATGCCGGCGCCGGTGCACATCATCGGTTGCACCCGCCATCCTGAGCTGCAGAACAACTCGTTTCGCGCGGAAGCCCTTTCCTCGAATGTTCACCTTGATCCGGAACAGGATGAACGCCAGATTGTCCAGACTCTATCCCGGGCCGGCGTTTATACCGCCACCTCGCAGTACGAACCGTTCGGTCTGGCTCCGCTGGAAGCCGCCCTTTCCCGTTGCGCCATCGTGGCCAGCGATGTCCCCTCATTCCGTGAGCTGTGGGATGGAGCCGCCATTTTCTTTCGCAATAATGATTCGGAAAGTTTGCTTCAGGTGCTTGAGACCCTCCTGGGAAACCGCGAGCTGCGCCGTAACCAGGGCAATCTGGCTTTTCGGCATGCGCGTCAGCATTTCACGGCCGGGCAAATGATTGCCGGCTATAAGCATCTCTACCAGCGTCTTGTTCCCGCCCGGGCCCTTATTGCATGAGCCAGAACCTCAATATCGCTCTATTCGCCCATTCCATCGTCTCTGACTGGAACCACGGCAATGCCCATTTTCTCCGCGGGCTCATGCGTGAACTTGTCCGCATGGGACATACGGTTCGCTGCTACGAGGAGTTAAGCTCATGGTCACTGACCAACCTGATGAAGCAGGAAGGCGAGCGCGCCATTGAAGCCATCGATTCCTTTCGCCGGACGTATTCTGAATTGGACATCCGCTTCTATAAATCCAGTGAGGCTGAATTTCAGCAGTTCCTCGAAGAAGAACTGAAAGAAACCCATATCGTCCTGCTGCATGAATGGAACGATCCCCAGGTGGCGAACCGCGTGCTCGCGCTCAAGAAGAAGTTTGGGTTTATCGCGCTGTTTCATGACAGCCATCATCGCGCCCACACGCGCGCCGGCGAAATTCTGAAGTTCCATCTCCATCTGATGGATGGCGTTCTTGCTTTTGGCGAGTCCATTCGTCGCATCTACGTCGACGGGTTCGGCGTCAACCGCGCCTGGACGTTTCATGAGGCCGCCGATGTGGAGCAGTTTCACCCGCTCCACCGCCGAAAAGAGATCGACGTCATCTGGATTGGCAACTGGGGCGATGAAGAACGTACCGCCGAACTCGAGGAGTTCCTGATCCGTCCGGCTCTGGCGCTCCAGGAATTGCGCGTGGTGGTCCACGGTGTGCGATATCCGGACGTTGCCTTGCAAAAGCTGGTGAGCGCCAACATTGAATATCGCGGTTATCTGCCCAACATTCTCTCGCCCCAGGTGTATGCGGAAAGCGTGGTCAGCGTGCACATTCCCCGGCGCCAGTACTCGAATGGCCTTGGCGGCATCCCCACCATTCGCGTCTTTGAGGCGCTGGCTTGCGGCATTCCCTTGGTCTGCTCGCCATGGGTGGACGAAGAAAACCTGTTTCGTCCGGGGGAAGATTATCTGGTCGCCCGGGACGGTATTGAGATGACCGAGCAGTTGCTTCGGCTTCGCCGTGACGGCAAGGCGCGATACCAACTGGCCGAAAACGGGCTAAAGACCATTCGCGAGCGTCACACCTGCGCCCACCGGGCACAAGAGCTGATGTCGATCTGCCAGGAGATCTCGCGATGAGGATTTTTGTTTTTGGCTCCAGCATCACATCCGCTTATTGGAATGGAGCGGTCACCTACTATCGCGGTATTTATAAGCAGCTTCACGCGCTCGGCCACCAGGTGATTTTCGCTGAGCCGGATGCTTATGGCCGCCTTCAGAAGCGCGACACCGGCGATTTCAGTTACGTAACCACGGTCGTCTATAAAAATGCTGACGATATACCTGGGCTGCTCCGGCAGGCCGCGGATTGCGATCTGGTCATCAAGCACAGCGGCGTCGGGGTATTTGACGAATTGCTGGAAGAAAAAGTTTTGGATTGCCGATCCGAAGGCGCGCGGGTCGCCTTCTGGGACGTAGATGCGCCCGCCACGCTGGCGCGAGTGGAATCGAATCCCTTCGACGCATTTCGCGCCCTCATTCCCGAATACGATTTCATTTTTACCTACGGCGGCGGAACTCCCGTAGTCGAGCATTACCTACGAATGGGCGCAGCCAACTGCCATCCCATTTATAACGGACTTGATCCTGATACACACCATCCCGTTCCACCGGATCAATCCTTATCGTGCGATCTATTATTTGTCGGGCACCGCCTGCCTGACCGCGAACGGCGCGTCGAGGAATTCTTCTTTCGCGCCGCGGAGTTGGCTCCGGAATTCCGGTTCGCCTTGGGCGGGGAAGGATGGGGCGGCAAGCACCTTCCCGCGAATGTCCGCTGGATCGGCCACGTCGGTACCGGCGACCACAATCGCGTGAACTGTTCCGCGCGCATGGTGTTGAACATCAATCGGGACTCGATGGCCGGGGTTGGTTTTTCTCCACCTACGCGGGTTTTTGAAGCTGCCGGCGCCGCCGCCTGCATGATCACCGATCGTTGGGCTGGTATCGAACAGTTTTTTGAGCCGGACCGCGAGATACTGGTAGCGGGCACTGCGGAGGAAATTGTCGCGTGTTTGCGTGAAACTCCTGCCGCCAGGACCAAAGAGATTGGGGCCGGCATGCACGAACGCGCGCTGCGCGACCATACCTACGCTCTGCGAGCCCAGGATGTCGGTGAGATTATTGAGAATGTGCCGGCAGAATCATGGGTTCATTGAGGGAAGCCGCGCGGGACTGGAGATGTCCGCTGAGACTGAAGAATGGCTCCAGACGACTTTGTGAGTGGAGCGACGTACAGAGCTGACTGCTGGCTGTTAATTGCTGGTTTTATGAAGATCACTATCTTTGGTCTTTCGATCACCTCGTCTTGGGGCAACGGGCATGCGACCACGTTTCGCTCTCTGTGCCAGGCGCTGCACCGTCGCGGACACCAGATTGTGTTTTTCGAACACAACCTGGAGTGGTACCAGAACAACCGTGATCTCCCGCATCCGCCCTATTGTGAAGTCAAAGTATTTGAAAGCTGGAATGAGATACTGCCTCTGGTCCGTGCTGAGCTGCGTGATTCAGATGTCGCCATGGTTGGTTCTTACTTTCCTGACGGCATTACCGCACTGGAAGAGGTCTTGTCGTCCAATGTGCCGGTGAAGGCTTTTTATGACGTCGATACGCCGATCACGGTGCGCAATCTGAGAGAACATGGCCGCACCGAGTATATGCTGCGGGAACATCTGCCCGAGCTCGATATTTACTTCAGCTTTACCGGCGGCCCCATGCTCCAGCGTCTGGAGAAAGAACTGGGAGCGCCGTATGCTGTGCCTCTTTATTGTTCGGTCGATCCGGAAAAACATCACGAGCTAACCGCCGCCTCGCGGTTTGTGTGCGACTTGAGTTATATGGGCACGTATGCGCCAGATCGCCAGCCCAAAATCGACGAACTGCTTTGCGCTCCCGCACGTCGCTTGCCGGAAAAGAAATTCATTGTGGCCGGGCCTCAGTATCCTGCTCAGGTCGAATGGCCCCAAAACGTGGAACGCATTATGCATCTAGGCCCGCGCCATCACGCCCAGCTTTATAGTTCTTCGCGCATCACGCTCAATGTCACGCGGCGCGAGATGGTGCTGGCCGGCTACTCTCCTTCCGTCCGGTTATTTGAGGCCGCGGCCTGCGCCGCAGCCATTGCCTCTGATAATTGGCCTGGTCTGGATACATTCTTTTCACCCGGCCGGGAAATTTTACTGGCCACCGGGAGTGATGACATTGAACGTTACCTGCGGGATTACGAGCAGGCCGAACTTCGGCGCATAGGACGAGCGGCGCGGGAGCGCGTGCTCGCCAGCCATACCAGCGATGTGCGCGCCGATGAGTTTGAAAAGGCTGTGGAAATTGCAGCCGGATCAACCTCACAACCCAGAGCTGTGTCCACAACTTAAGGCAAACCTTTAACCTCCGCAGACATTAACCCGCGAATTTGTGCATGCGCTGAACTTTCGCGCGAAAAGCTGGCGCTAAACACCATGCGTGGCGACCGCTGGGGAACTTTTCCGTGTCACCAGAGTTGGATTCGGCATCTTACTTTTATATTGCCCACATATAAAACCCATGAAAATCGCCCTTATTGCTCCTCCATTCATCGCAGTCCCTCCCAGAAAATATGGAGGCACCGAGTTATTTATTGCCGAATTAGCTCGCGGACTCCAGTTGCAGGGAGTCGAGGTGACGGTCTACACGAATGGAGAATCAACCGTAGATGCGCGCACGCGCTGGCTCTATCCGGAAGGTGAGTGGCCGCTGCGCGACGAAGTGAAAGCTTCTTTAAAGGGGCTGAACCATTTTGCCTGGGCCATTCAGGAAGCTTCGCAAGAAGCGGACCTGATTCACGTGAACAGCGCTCCCGGGCTGAGTTTTTCCCGATTCACTGGCGTGCCGATGGTCCACACCGTGCACCACGCCTATGATTCCGTTCTCTCAGAATTCTATCAGTCTTATCCTGACGTCTCTTACGTCACCATCAGTGACTTTCAGCGCGACAAGCTGAGCATGCCGCAGATTCAGACCATCCACCACGGCGTAAACCTGGAACTTTATCCGGCGGTGGAGAAGAAGCAGGAGTATCTCAGCTTTCTGGGCCGGATGGCACCGCCCAAAGGCACGCATCTGGCCATTGAGGTCGCAAAAAAATCCGGCATTCCACTCAAGATCGCGGGTGAGATTCAGCCTATTAACAAGAATTACTGGGAAACCATGGTCAAGCCGCATGTTGATGGAAAGTTCATTGAGTATGTCGGCGAAGTTGGAATGAGAGATAAGGTCCAACTCCTGGGCAATTCCAGGGCCATGCTTTTTCCTGTCCAATGGGACGAACCCTTTGGCCTGGTGATGATTGAAGCCATGGCGTGCGGAACGCCGGTGCTGGCCCTTTCTGGAGGATCGGTTGCGGAAGTGGTTAGAGAAGGCGTAAGCGGCAACGTGCGGAAGACCACCGCCGAACTGGCCGAGTGTGCTCGCAAGCTGGCTATTCCTGCTCCGATCATTCGCGGCTACATGGAGGAATTCTTCTCCGCGGAGCGCATGACCCGGGATTACATCAATCTTTATACTGAAATTCTACGCGATGGAGTGGCCGAGACGGAGCAGATCGTGGCATGAGCGCAAAACTGATCATTGCCCACTCTGATCTGGTGGAGATATCCCCGCCCTATCCGGAGCCCCGGCTGGTTTACCAGAACGCAGAGCCGCGCAAGGTCAACAACCTTACTCTGATCGATGGCAAAACTTTTATTTCCACAACCGTCGCCGGTGACATCATGCCGCCGGGCGCGCCCGACGTCGGGTTTTTCCATGACGATACGCGGTTCCTGAGCCGGCTCGAGCTTCGCGTTGACGGCTACCGCACCGTGGTGCTTTCTTCCAGCACCGAGCAGACATTTGCCTCGCAAATCGAACTCACCACCGGCAAAGGCACCATGCGGGACAACTATGAAATTCCCGAGAATACGGTGCACATCCGCCGTGAGCAACTGCTTTCTTCCGATACGCTCTACGACAATTTCTGTTTTGAGAATTTCAACTTTCAGGAACTCGAGTTGGTGATAGAGCTGGCTTACGAAGCCGATTTTATGGACGTGTTTCAGGTACGCGGAGTGGCGCGGGAGAAGCTGGGACATTATTACCAGCCGATTGTACGGCGCGACTCCATCATTTTTCATTATTGCGGCCTTGACCGCGTTGCCCGGGAGACCATCATCCATCTCTCGCCCGAGCCAGAACTCGTGGATGGCACCACGGCGCGGTGGAAGCTGCGTCTGCCGCCCTTCAAGCGCTTCCAGCTTCACACCACGATCGTGCCGCAGGTCGAAGGCAAGCGCTCTCGCTCGGTACGGCCTGATTTTGCCCAGCAGTTGCGCCAGCGCCGCGAGACGATCGCGGCTTGGGCATCGCATTCCACCAGTTTCAGCGCCAGCAACAGCATCTTCAATGAAATGGTGGGGACGTGCAAAGCCGATTTTCACGCCTTGCAGATTCCTGAAGCCAAGGAGCGGGTGATCGCTGCCGGCATTCCCTGGTTTGCCACCATGTTTGGCCGCGACTCCATCATTGCGGCTTACCAGTCAGTCATGCTGAATCCACAGCTTGCCGCTGAAACGCTGCGCGTGCTGGCCCAACACCAGGGCAAAGAGAAAAACGACTGGCGCGATGAAGAACCGGGCAAGATTCTGCATGAGTATCGCGAAGGCGAGATGACACGCGCCGGCGAAATGCCGTTCGGCCCCTATTATGGATCGGTCGACGCAACGCCGCTTTGGCTCATCCTGCTCAGCGAAACCTTCAACTGGACTGCCGATGAGCAACTGGTGAAAGATATGCTCCCGCATGCCTATCGCGCCTTGGATTGGATTGATTCCCATGGCGATCTAGATGGTGACGGTTTTGTGGAGTATCAGCGGCGGTCCTCCAAAGGGCTGGCCAATCAGGGTTGGAAAGATTCGTGGGACGCCATCATGCATCGCGACGGCGAAGTAGCGAAGTCGCCTATCGCGCTGTGCGAAGTGCAGGGCTACGTTTATGAAGCCAAGTACCGGATGGCTTCGCTGATGCGCGCTTTTGGTGACATAAAGACTGCCGACAAGCTGAAGAAAGAATCGGCGGAAATGGCAAAGCGGTTTGAAAAGGCGTTCTGGATGCCGAAGCTTGGTTTTTACGCCATGGCGCTGGACCGCGACAAGCGGCAGACGCAGGTGATTTCCTCGAACCCGGGGCACCTGCTGTTTACGCGCATGCTGTCACAGGAGCGGGCCAAGGCCATCACGCAGCGCTTCATGCGCGACGACATGTATTCCGGCTGGGGCTGGCGCACCATTTCGCGCGACGAGCGTATTTTCAATCCCCTCAGCTATCATCGTGGCTCCATCTGGCCGCATGACAATTCGCTCATCGCCCATGGTATGGCGCTGTACGAGTTTCGCGAGCCCGCCAACCGACTTTTCACCTCGCTTTTCCAGGCTGCACTCAATTTCCGGGATTACCGCCTGCCGGAACTCTTCTGCGGCATTGAGCGGCGCGAGCATGACGAGCCGGTGCAATATCCGGTTTCGTGTTCACCGCAGGCGTGGGCTTCCGGTGCGGTATTCCTGATCCTGATGTCCGTGTTGGGAATCCGGCCCAGCGCTCCCAGGAGAGAGCTGAACATTGTTAATCCGGCGCTGCCGGAATTTCTGGACCATCTGAGCATTCGCAATATGCGCGTGGGCGGCAGCCGCGTGGGGCTCGACTTCACCCGGAGCAGGGAACGGACTTTCTGCAATGTGGTCGATATCGAAGGCGACAAACTGCTGGTCAATGTGGCGTTCAAGAAGCGGTAGCCTCTCCTTCGCACCTGGGGCAATGATTTGCATGCTCCGCATTTAGCATTTAAATTGTTTCAACGTAGAAATGCTGGAGGGAACTGAATGGCAATCAATATTCTGATCAAAAAGACCGGTCCTTACGTTGTCAGCGGAGACCTGAGTCAGTTGGAAATTGCTGACGCTGATGGCAAAAAAATAGACATCAGCGGGAAACAGGCGATTGCGCTGTGCCGCTGCGGCGCATCCACGAATAAACCGTTCTGTGACGGGACCCACTCCAAAATTGGCTTCCTTGCCGCCGAAGCAGCCGTAAAAACAGAAGGATAGACCCGCTCGAACCGGTTTATGTTCCAGCCCAGGGACTGTCAGGGTTCCCCTTTCTGTTCAGCTACTTACGCGTCATTTTTTTTGTGGATTACCAAAGCCCCTAGACGTCCCGCATCTCGGGGAAACCGCCAATTCCCACTAAGCTTGGGGCTCCATGCTGATGGCTTCGGTCGCGCGCGTGCCGTTTACTACGTTGCTGGAATATATTCCCGTGGCGGCCACCATTGTTACCACCATCCTGAGCGTGGTGCTGGCGCGAGCCACGCTGCGCTATGCCAAGGCTGCCGATCGCGGGCTGGAGCTTTCCCGAGAGCAGTTTGAGCGCGAGTGGGCGCCGGAACTACACATTCGCCTGGAACGCGCATCTACGGCAGACGCCAGGATTGTTATCACAAACCTGGCGCGCGCCGCGGTGCTGCTCCAACTGGTTCAGCTACGCACCATGACGCACGCGATGCCGTTTGAGCGCCAGTACCTCAACGATCCTTTGGTCGGTGGCAATACCTGGATCCACCACATTGGCGAACGCATCCTGGGAATCACGGGCAACGACTTTGAGGGGACGATCGCGGCCTCTGTCAGCTTCTATTCCGCCGGACGCCTCTATCGCAGTGACTGGTTCCGCTTCGACGTGGAAATTCAGCGCGGCCGCTTTGAGAAAGTTGAGCCGGTCACGCTGCCGGCCCGCCGAGTCCGCGTGCTTGCCACCCGCCAGGCCGACAAATTCCGCCGCCAGATGGTCAAAGACGTGGTGCATGAGACGGTGGCAACGAAACAGACGCACGGAGATTTTGATTAAACTTGCGATTACTCAATCGCAGGTCAGTGGATGGTCTTCATCTTTCGCGACATGTAATCCATCAGCAGGTACTGCCCCAGGTTTTGCGGAGTGGTGAAATACGCCTTGCCCTTGCACATGGCCGTGACTTTCTGCACGAACTGGACCAGGCCGTAATCTGAAGCCAGCATAAAGGTGTTGATCATGATGCCGGCGCGTTTGCAACGCGAAACTTCTTCGAGCGTCTGGCTCACAACCAGCGGATCGAGCCCAAAAGCATTCTTGTAAATCCTGCCATCTTCCAGAGTAAGTGCTGACGGCTTGCCGTCTGTGATCATGACGATCTGCTTCATGTCTTTGCGCTGGCGTTGCAGAATGCGCTGGGCCAGGCGTAGCCCTTCGCGGGTGTTGGTGTAATACGGACCGACCTTAACGCGGGCCAGTTGCGAGATCGGCATTTCTTCGGCGGAATCATGAAACAGCACCAGCGAAAGTGAATCGCCCGGGTATTGAGTGCGGATCAGGTGCGAGAGCGCCATCGCGACTTTCTTGGCCGGCGTGAATCGGTCTTCGCCATAGAGGATCATGCTGTGCGAGCAGTCCAGCATGACCACCGTGGCGCAGGACGATTGATACTCGCACTGGTGCACCTGAAGATCAGAGTATTCGATATTGATGGGCAGGTGCAGGCCTTCGCGCTGAATGGCCGAAGAAAGCGTTTCCGTGATGTCCAGGTTCATCGTGTCGCCAAACTCATATGGTTTGGAGGCGCCGCTGGACTCGATGCCGGTTGCGAGGTCACGCGTATCGTGGCGGCCGAAGCTGGATCGGCCCAGCGATCCCAACAGGTCGCGCAGCGTTTTGAAACCGAGAAAGTCCAGGCTCTTGTCCGTGATCTCAAAGCGCGCCTGGGTCTGCGCGTCGCCGGTTTGCCCCGGCGTGGTCGATTGGCGCGATGGATCGTGCGGCTGGTCGACGGAAATCAGTTCTTCCTGTTGCATGCGCTCGATGAGGCGCTCAATCAGCTCATCCATGGTGCCATCCGCCTGCATCTGTTCCAGGCGTTCGCGCATTTCTTCATCCATGAAATCGCCCATTTCCAGCGCCTGCTGGATGGCCTGACGCAAAGCATCCAGGGAGTGGTCATCCATCTGCTGAAAGTACATGGAGTCGCTCTGGAAGCCCGACTCAAGCATGTAATCCGAAAGCGCGCTGAGCAGGTCTTCCATGCTCATCTCATCTGCCAGGTCAGCAACGTATTTGGAGTATTTGGTGTACTTCATGTGCAAGCACTCAGCAGTCAGCAATCAGCATTCAGCCAGCAAATAGCAATTAGCCCAAAAAAGGAACGGACTAGCCACGAATCAACGCGAAAAACGCGAATCATATTTCAGGCTTTGATTCGTGTTCATTCGCGGCTACCCCTTTTTGATCTGCGTCCATCTGCGAAATCTGCGGCGAATTTCTCTCCGGCTCACTTCGTTCGGGACAAGAAACTCAGTTGTAAGGACGCCTGTTTCTCATCGGCGGCGGCTCATCATCGCCACGCTCAAACGGACGTTCCTGACGCTTTGGCTGTTTTTCCGCGCTGAAGACGCGTTCTTCCGTACGTCCAATCCTGCGGTGCGCATGCAGGCCTTCCAGCACGAACTCCGCCGCGGAAACCAGCACCTCAGGCCGTTCTTTTGGCTTGATGCCCACAGGCGCTAGCTTGTCCGTCAGACCCTGGATATTTTTTAGGCCCTCCAGAACTTCCTGCGCGCTGGCCGTGTCAGAGAGTTTGATTTCTCCGCCCAGTTCAAACCACTGCACCACCTGCTGCATGTTCAGGTCTTTGAAATACGTGTCATAGGTTTTGGCGACAGCGGTGCGGATCAACTCACGGGCTACAGTGTCGGCGCCTCGCATCTCGCCTTCATATTCCAGTTCGAGCTTGCCGGTGATCGACGGTAGCGCTGCGTAGACGTCGCCGACGCGCGGCACAATCGTCTTTTCGCTGCTGCGCACAGCACGCCGCTCGGCATTGGAGATCACGTTTTCCAGCACGCTGATGGGCAGGCGCTGGCTCACGCCGGAGCGCTTGTCGATCTTTTTATCTTCGCGGGCGAGGAAAGCCACGCGTTCCACCACTTCGCGGACATATTTCGGAACATGCAGCTCCAGCCCGTCGCGATGCAACCACGCTTCCTGTTCGGTGATGCAGATGCCTTCTTCCAGCGTTCCGGGATAGTGCGTGCGGATTTCCGAGCCGATACGGTCCTTAAGCGGCGTAACAATCTTGCCGCGCGCGGTGTAATCTTCAGGATTCGCGGTGAAGACCAGGGCCACGTCGAGCGGCAGACGCAGCGGATAGCCTTTGATCTGGACGTCGCCTTCCTGCATGATGTTGAACAGGCCGACCTGAATTTTTCCCGCCAGGTCCGGCAGTTCGTTGATGGCGAAGAGTCCGCGGTTGGCGCGGGGCAGCAGGCCATAATGCACCGTCATCTCGCTCGAAAGGTCGTGCCCGCCGCGCGCGGCCTTGATGGGATCGACGTCGCCGATCAGGTCGGCGATGGTCACGTCCGGCGTGGCCAGCTTTTCCACGTAGCGATCATCGGACGTCAGATATCCGATAGGGGTTTTGTCGCCTTCGCGGGCAATCAGCTCACGGCAGCGCTTGCAGATCGGCTCGTAAGGGTTGTCGCGGATCTCACAGCCGGCAACGTAGGGCAGCTGGGGATCGAGCAACGTGGTCAAGGCGCGCAGGATACGGCTCTTGGCCTGTCCGCGCAGGCCGAGCAGGATAAAGTTGTGCCGCGAGAGCACGGCATTCACCAACTGGGGGACGACCGTGTCTTCATAGCCAATGATACCGGGAAAAATAGTTTCGCCGCTGCGCAGACGTGAGATCAGATTTTCGCGGAGTTCGTCCTTGACCTTGCGCGTGCGCAGCCGCTGCTCAGAGAAAGAACTTTTCCTGAGCTCGCCCAGAGTGGGGGGAAGATTCATGAAGGGCCTCTGAAAAGGATTATACGCTGGACGTCGGCAGTTTAATGCACGTGTCCGTTGCCGCTGGCACGCTGGCGGGCGCGCAATGACAGTTCGATTTTGGGAATAATGGCGCGATAGTACTCCGTAAGAGTCTCAATCCTCTCCGCCTCCGATTTCATCTCCAGCAGGGTCTGCTTGAAGTCCAGATCCACCGGCAGGGCCTGTGCCAGATGAAAAGAGAGCAGTGCGGCGTCGCGTTCTACCTCTATGGTTTGTCCCATGACGGCGAAAAGCTGCTCGTGCAACTGAACCACCGTGTCCAGGGCGGTGTTGCCGACGGTTGAAGGCTCGTCATCGAAATACGCGACCTCAGCCTGCAGAAAAGATCTCTCCTGGTTGACTTTTTTGATCTCAAAGCGCTGCGCACCTTCCGTGGCGATGTCGAGCCTGCCGTCGTCATACTTCTTGATTACGCTGACGATGCTGACCGAACACCCCACAGTAGCGAGAGCACTTTCTTTCACCCTCACCATGCCAAACGGCCGGTCCTGTGCCATACACTCGCCGATCATCTCTCTGTAGCGAGGCTCAAAGATATGCAATGGAAGCGGAGCGCCGGGAAAGAGCACGATTTCAAGCGGAAATAGAGGCAGGAGTGGCACCGAATCATTTTATCGCAGCTTCAGGAGATCGGATGATCGCGCGTGATCGGGTGATCTAAAAGGGAGTGCACGCGAGCGGGCTGAAGCAAAGACGAAGGATTTACCCGAGGCTTGACTTAGCGGTTCTTACACACTACAAAACTCACATGAAACTTCAAGACAAAGTTGCCGTGATTACTGGGGCTTCCATGGGCATCGGGGAGGTCATTGCTAAGTTGTTCCTGCAGGAAGGCGCGAAGGTGGTGCTGTGCTCGCGCGATCTGGCGCGAACGCGGGCGGCGGAGCAGCGCATTGGCGGCGGCGCAAACACGCTGAGCGTCGCCTGCGACGTGAGCAAACGCGATCAGGTGGATGCGCTGGTGAAAGCCGCAGTAGCGAAGTTCGGACGCATCGATATCTTTGTAAACAATGCCGGCTTTGGATTGAATGACGCCGTGGCGGACATGGATATGGCGGAGTTCCGGAGAATGTTTGACACCAATCTGTTCGGCGCGGTTGAGTGCATGCAGGCCGTGGTCCCCGTCATGAGAAAACAGGGCGGCGGAGACATCGTGAACATCTCCTCGGTTTCCGGGTATATTTCCACGCCGTATATGTCAGGCTATGCCGCCACCAAGCACGCCATGAACGCCATCGGCAAGGCGGCGCGCATGGAGCTGCTGCGGCACAATATCAACGTGCTGACGGTTTGCCCGGGTTACATCGCCACAGATTTCGTTAAAAACATGATCAAGGGAAAGCATTCGGAGCGCGTGGGATCGTCAGTGAAATACGCGGTCACTCCGGATGTTGTGGCTGACGCAATGTTGAAGGGCTTGCTCAAACGCAAAAGGGAAGTGATCGTGCCCAAGTTTTATCAGATGGTTATTCGCATGTACCAGGCTGCGCCGAGAATGGTGGAACGCAGAATTCGCAAAGCGCTCCGGCCGACGGCACAAGTGCTTGCCGACGCGGCGACAAAGGGCCAGAAGTAGTGCTCACTTCTTTGGATCTTGTTTTGTCTCCTGTTTTGCTTCCTGCGGCTGTTTGGCGGGAGGGTTGTAGATGAAGTTGCACCGCAACTTCAGGTAGTCACCTTTGAACTCTGAGGGTAGCGTCGGCAACGGAATGGCGTCGGTGATGCCGCCCCAAGCGGCCCGATCCAACTGCCATTCTCCCGATGATTTCACAACCTTCATACCTCTTACATGGCCATCCTTCATCACTGCGAGTTCAATGGTCACAGTACCTGATTTGCTCAGAGGCGGCAGAGCCACTGCTGGAATCAACGCGTTCCAGTGACCTTGCACTGTGACCTTCAAATGCCTCATGTACGGTCCAAAGTCAACGCCCATGGTGTCGGAAAGGATTTCAATGCCGCCCTGTGCAGCTATATCGGGTTTCTTCTCGTCCGACTTTTTTTCTTGCAGGGGCGTTTTGTCCTTTGGCGGATCGATTTGCGGGAGCGACTGACCTGAGATCATGCAGGTAACAATCAGGGGGAGAATGCAAGTGATCTTTTGTGGCAGCAGCTTGGCGATTTGCATTTTCAGCCAGAACCTCGAGGGCGCTAGGAATTATAACGATTGCTTGCCGCTATGCGAAGCATTTTTAACCCAATTCCTCCACCATCATTGCCAAGAGCGATTTCAACCAGGTTTCGCCGATCATATGGCAAGAAAATCGAAATCGCGCGTTCTCTGGTTGAGATGGGATTACCTTTGCGCTGGTTCATTGCGTGTCTGCTGTTTACCCTGGCAGCGGGTGTGATGGCCTTTAACAAGATGACGGTTTGCTCTTGGATGAGGCGTAAGAATCCGGCAGCAACAATCTCTATTGTGGGTGGATGTCTGGGCGCAGCAGGCTGTTTGATAAGCCCATCGCCTTGGTTGAACAAAGCGTGGTGGCTGCCAAATATGCTTGACATGATGGGCGCACCGTATCTGATCGTGTTTGCCTGAATGGGAATCGAAAAATGGCTCAACAGTCGCGAGAAGGTTATGTGAGTCTACCCGCCCAACTCTTCCAACATCCCCGCCATCTCTGCCATCGCATGTTTATTCCCGGTGCGCTTTGCGGCTTCCACGCCGGTTTCCAGCATCTTTTTTGCTTCGGCGGTGCGGCCGTTGCGTTCCAATGTTTGTGCGGCCATGAAGTAACCATTCGTATAGTCAGGATGCAGTTCAAGAAGCCTTTTGAACTCGGCCAGCGCTTGTTCCGTCTCTCCGGCTTTGGAATATTCCATAGCAAGACCGTAACGAGCGAAGGCGTCACCGGGGTTTTGCTCCAGGAATTGGGCTAACATTTGCAGACGGTTGGGTTCGGTCATCGAAGGAATCTAACATATTTCAGTGAATCGCTATGCGATTTGCGTGGTACGTTGCACAACTCACTGTGCAGTATGCAATACAGTTCAGGTTTTTCTTTACTCCCAGAGTGTCTGACGCTAGGATTGGCTGTTGTGGCGTGTCCTTTCTTCTTTCCGATTCAAAGAATCTCTCTTGGCTGGCCTTTTCCCGCCCGTTTGCCATTGGGCGCTGGGTTTACCGGAACCTGTCGCGCCGGACTCGAGGAAGGTACTCCTTCAGAAGTTGAGCTGCGCGAGTTCTGTAATATCGGTTATGCCGGTGGATGCTGCCACATGCCGGCTGACCGTAACGCCGATGGTGTACGGTTTTCTCTGGCCCGAGACGAAGAATCCCGGATTGTGCTCCATTACGTCAGCGAGCGCTTTCATGAGCCTGTAGAGTACGGGCGGCTTGAATATGATTGCCAGGCGCAGCAATGGCTGGCTCCCATGCGCGATCCCTGCCTGCAGCGCCAGGCGGAATGTTATGTGGCGGTATATCTTGAGAGACGTCCGCGGAAGACCGAGATGCCGCAAGGTCTGTAAAATCGTTATCTCGGCACAAACATCCAAACAGACATGAGCATACAGAATCCGACCGACGGTCATCAGAGCGCGGGGCATGGAAACGCCCACCACAGCCTTTCACCGCGTCCGGTATGCGATTCGCAATCCCAGATGGCTGAAGTGGTGTTGCCCAATGACGCCAATCCGCTGGGCAATCTGCTGGGCGGCCGGCTGATGCACCTGATCGACATAGCCGGCGCCATTGCCGCGCATCGGCATTCGCACAGCCACGTGGTAACGGCTTCCATGGATCACATTGATTTCCGGTTGCCGGTGAAGATCGGCGACCTGCTGATCCTGAAGTCATCTGTGAACCGGGCGTTCAATACCTCAATGGAGGTTGGAGTGAAGTGCTGGGTGGAAAACTATATTTCCGGCTCTACGCAACACGTGGCGTCGGCGTACCTGACGTTTGTTGCCGTAGATGAACAGGGCAAGCGCAAGCCGGTGCCACCCCTGCTGGCGGAAACCGAAGAAGAGAAGCGACGATATGAAGACGCCGGGCGCAGGCGAGAGTTGCGGAAAGAGGAAGCAGAGAGAAGGCAAGAGGCCAAGAAGAGCTAGTGCCTCGTATCCCGTATAATCGAATCATACCTATGGCTCACGGACACCAGCACGGAGCCCAGCAGCAGGGACCATTCCCGCTGCCGGGAGTCAGCAACATCATCGCAGTGGGATCGGGCAAGGGCGGTGTGGGAAAGACCACAATCGCGGTAAACCTGGCCGTGGCACTGGCCAAAATGGGCTACAAGACCGGCCTGCTTGATGCCGACGTCTATGGCCCCAACGTCCCGCTGATGATGCATACCAGCCAGCAGCCACGCGTGCTGAATGAAAACCTGATCGAGCCGCTCCAAAATTACGGGGTGAAGATCATCTCCGTGGGATTCCTGAATCCCGGCGATAAGCCGATCGTCTGGCGCGGGCCCATGCTGCACCAGATCATCCGGCAGTTTTTGCAACAGGTGGTGTGGGGAGAACTGGATTACCTTGTCGTCGATCTGCCGCCGGGCACGGGCGACGTAGTGATCTCGCTCTTCCAGACTGTCCCGCTTACGGGTGCCGTGGTGGTATCGACGCCGTCCGACGTATCGTTGCAGGACGGCCGCAAGGCCATTGAGATGTTCCGTACCGCGCGCGTTGACGTGCTGGGTCTGGTGGAGAACATGAGCCATTTCTTGTGTCCGCACTGCCATCAGGAAATCGATATCTTTTCCAAGGGTGGAGTGGAGCGCACAGCGAAGGAGTTCGGCGTGCCGTTTCTGGGATCGATTGAGCTTGATCCTGAGATCCGCAAAGGAGGCGACGCAGGCAAGCCGCCGGCTTTGGCGGGCGAGAATGATCCCCATGCCAAGTCTCTATACGATTTCGCTAAGAAGGTGCTGATGCGCCTGGCTGAGGCCAAGAGCAGCAGCGCGCCGGGAGACGTGATTCAGGTGCAGTAGGGCGGCAATTAGCCATTGGCAATTAGCTTGTGTCTGGTGATTTTTGGCAACCTGGCTACGCATCCAGAAACTTTTATTCCACGAACCGATTTGATTGCGATTTCTGGCAGAGCCTGTTCAGTGCCCGAGGGCACGTCTGGAAGTAGCCCTCCGTTTTTTATGATGCCACCACGTTACCCACGCAAAAGGCAGCCCTTAGTTGGACGCGTGGAGAAATCATGTCATCAGGTGGTTTGATTAGCCGTTCCAAATCCATTTGATAAAGCGAACTAATCCGATAATCCCACACAGTAGAGCAGCCAAAAAACCTAAGATTCCGATCAATCTTGCAAACCAACCTCCATCTTTATCCTCGGCAAGCCAAGTAAAGAAAACGCCTGATAGCGCAGCGCCAACAGCGCAAAGAAGCCATTGCCACCATGCAAGATCGGATGGGCTGAAGGGCATGTAGGACCCTGATTATACATTTTCAAGTTTGCCAGACAGTGCTATTCAGCGTTCCTTAGATAGCTGCACAACCTTGGAGACTCAAGAGAATCAGACGGCAACGCGAAGATCCCTGTAGAATAAGCTCATGGCCGAATCCAAACGCAATAGATCTGCATGGGCAGTTCTATTGGTGCAGTCCATTCCGCCAGAACGCAGTCATCTAGATAAGGCACAAGTCCTCTATGAGGGTACGCTTGTATCAGACTCTGATAGATGTAAAGTAAGGATTGTGTTGGGACCTGATTCAAGGGATCTCATCCAAGAACACAAGAAAAACAAGGACGAAGTAATTAGAAAATATATTGAGTACTGGCTGGCGCAGACTCGCTGGAATCCCCTTGTTGACCAAGAAATCGAAGTTGACATCGGCGCTTTGCACCACATCCTCGAGAACTGGGCGTCTTAAATTTATGATGCTCGGCTAAAGCAGCGCCTTTCAATCCCCATTAGCACTCTCCCCGCCCAAGTGCTACCTTGACAATACCTCACTAACATCCTTAAAATCTAACTAGCAGGAGTTTACAAAATTTCTGTCAAGTTATTGTAAATAAAACTCTTAGCAAGTCGGCTGTATGCCAAACCCAGGACAAATCGGCCCTCGTGAGCGAGAGATCCTCACCGCCATCGTGGAAACCTACATCTCCACGGGCGAACCGGTGGGATCACGCACGCTTTCTCGTCACAATAAAGATGGCCTAAGTCCGGCGACAATCCGCAACGTAATGTCGGATTTGGCCGAGGGCGGGTTCCTGGAACAGCCCCACACGTCGGCGGGGCGGGTACCTACTTCTCAAGCGTACCGGTATTACGTGGACCAGATTTCGGGTAAAGCGACGATCTCGGCGGCGGACCAGACACTGATTTCAGACACGTTACAGGGGACGGTCGATGTGCAGGAGTTCCTCGAGCGGACCTCGCATGTGCTATCGCTGGTTTCGAGCGGAGTCGGAGTGGCCATCGGCAATGCCGGGCCAAAGAACGCACTGGAGCATGTTTATTTCTCGCGGCAGGCCAACAATCGCGTGCTGGCGGTAGTGGTGACGAAGTCAGGCGTGGTGCATGACCGGATGATGCGTCTGGAACATGACCTGGACCAGAGCGACCTGAATACTGCGGCCAATTACATCAATGAGAATTTTCGCGGCTGGATCATCAGTAACGTAAAGACTGAGTTGCGCCGCCGCATTGACCAGGAACGGACCGAGTATGACCGCCTGATGAAGAACCTGGAAGAACTTTATAAAGGCGGCGCTCTGGCAGCCGAAGAGCCCACCAAGAACATCTTTGTAGAGGGCGTGGCGAACCTTGTGGGCAATGACCAGGACCGCGAGCGGTTGCGCGATCTGGTGAAGACACTAGAAGAGAAAGAGCGAGTGGCCGACCTGCTGTCCGCGTATCTGGATACCCGGCAGGAAGCGGTACGCGTGGTGATCGGCCTGGAAGAAGCGGTTCCGGAGATGCGCAATTTTGTGCTGATCGGGGCTCCCGCCCGGGTCGGCGAGGAGATGCGCGGATCGCTGGCGGTCATTGGTCCAACACGCATGGATTATCAACACACCATCACGGCGGTTTCTTACATCGCGCAGCTTTTCGACAAGCTGCTGAATGAGAACACGTGAAAATTCCTATCAAGAGACCAGGTGCAGTAATGAGCAAGAGCAATGGACAGGCTGATGTCAGCCTGGAAGATCGGTTGAAAGACGAGCAGTTGAAAGAAGAACCAAAGCAGGCGTTGGAGAACGAGCTACCGCCGGCGGACCCGACGGACGGCTTTGAGGAAAAGATCGCCGGCAACGGTCCGCAGGGTCCCGCAGCAACCGCTGACAGCGAGTTGCAAAAAGCCCGGGCTGAACGCGATGATCTGTTTGACCGGTTGGCGCGGCTGCAGGCCG
The DNA here is from genome assembly GCA_036491195.1 of Candidatus Angelobacter sp. Lineage (GTDB taxonomy): Bacteria > Acidobacteriota > Terriglobia > Terriglobales > Acidobacteriaceae > Angelobacter. The sequence goes on along the minus strand of DASXCL010000193.1, from coordinate 71,552 downwards.
AGTTTGATAACTATCGCAAGCGCGCGGCAAAAGAGAACGACGATTTCCGCGATTTCGCCGTGTCGGACGCGGCACGTGCGTTGCTGCCGGTGATCGATAGCTTTACCCTGGCGCTCAAGAATTCTGCCGCAAAGCCGGAAGACCTGCGCAAAGGCATGGAGTTGATCTTCAAGCAATTGCAGGACGTGTTGCAAAAACTGAAAGCGGAACGCATTCCCGCGCAAGGCGAGCCGTTTGATCCGCGCGTGCACGAGGCCATTGAGATGGTCGAGACCGATGCGGCCCCGGACCATCATGTGCTGGAAGAGTTGCAGCCGGGATATCGGATCAAAGGCAGATTGCTGCGGCCAGCGATGGTGCGGGTGGCAAAGCGAATCGGGTGATCTTTTTCTTTGTCGCTTCGCTCCAAACCGCTAGAGAGCAAGGCCCGCGCCGGGGATTTGTCTGCGCCCTTGATGACGCGGTTCGCCGCGCAAGTCGGGCTCACCGCGGTCCTCGCTTGTTCATTGAACCGAGGAGAGAGTCCATAGCTGAATCATAATAAATTTTGATTGAGGATGAATTTTTGGCGACGCAAGCAAAACGCGATTACTACGAGATATTGAGCGTGAGCCGCACGGCCACCGAGCAGGAGATCAAGAGCTCCTACCGCAAGCTGGCCATGCAGTGGCATCCGGACCGCAACCCGGGGAATGCTGAGGCAGAAGAGAAGTTCAAGGAATGCACTGAAGCCTACAGCGTGCTGATGGATGCGGACAAGCGCGCCCGTTATGACCAGTACGGACATGCGGCGGTGAATAATGGCGGCGGCTTTGACGCTTCAAACTTCGCCGATGTCAGCGACATTTTCGGCGATATCTTCAGCGACTTCTTCGGCGTGAATGTCGGTGGCGGACGCGGGCGTACGCGCGCACAGCGCGGCGGCGACGCGCGGGCCGATATTACTCTCACGTTTGAAGAAGCAGCCTTCGGCAAGAAGACGCAGGTCAAAGTCCGCCGCTATGAAGCCTGCGAGCAGTGCAAGGGCAGCGGTTCGGCGGGCGGCAAAGGTCCAAGCACGTGCCGGACGTGCGCGGGCCGCGGCCAGGTGCGGTATCAGCAGGGTATGTTCAGCATCGCGCGCACGTGTCCAACCTGCCAGGGGATGGGGCGGGTGATTTCCGATCCCTGCGGCAAATGCAAGGGCGAGAGCCGCATGATGAAAGAGCACCTTGTTGACGTGAGCGTACCGGCAGGCGTGGAAGACGGCACGCGCATTCGTTATCAGGAGCAGGGCGACGTTGGCCCCAATGGCGGCCCGGCGGGCGACCTTTATATCGTGTTGCAGGTCAAACCGCATCCCTTCTTTGAGCGTGAAGGCAAGGACCTGCATTGTTCCGTGCCAATCTCCTTCAGCCAGGCGGCCATGGGAGCGGAAATTCTCATCCCAACTCTGGATGGCGGCGAGCACAAGCTCAAGATCCAGGAAGGGACACAGTCGGGAACGACGTTTCGTATTCGCGGCAAGGGCGTGCCTGGCCTTCAGAGTTCAGGCAAGGGCGATATGTATGTCAAGGTCCGGGTGCAGACGCCGCATAAGCTGAGCAAACGCCAGCGCGAGCTGCTGTCTGAACTTGGCGAAACGATCGAAAACAAGCCGGAGCCGCGCAGCCTGTTTGAGAAGGTGAAAGACATCTTTGGGTAAATACTACATCTGGTTTGTAGTGATCGTGGCCGGGCTGGCCGGCGCGATCCGCCTGCTTCTACCCCGCCGGTTCGCGGAACTACAACTGGAACGATTCAAAGCCGCCAACGCCATTTCAAAAGCGAAAATGCGCAGCCTGCTTTTCCTGGCGGTGGGAGTAGTTTTCGGCGGAATCTATTTTCTCCCCTGGGGACACCAGACCTGGATCATCATCGGCACGATTTTTTCTCTCCTCAGCGCCGCTGAGGCCTATTTCCAGGCAGCGTATCCCACGCTGGAAGCGCTGGTCTTCCAGAGCCGGCTCCTCGGGATCCTGTATCTTGGGCTGGCTGCCGGATCCTATGTAATGCTCAAGCGGGTATGACGCGGCGACGCTGGATTGCCGACCGCGTAGAGGGCAACCGCGCCTGGTTGCTGGGGCCCAATGCGAACCATCTCTTTCGCGTGCTTCGCGTAAAAGCTGGACAGGAATTCGATGTCGCCGCCAACAATGTTCTCCGGGTGGCCAAAGTCGTCTCAGCAACGCACGACCGGGTTGAGTTCGAGCTTGGCGCGGAAATTGAAAGCGCCGCGCTGCCGCAGATTACGGTTTATCTTTCCATTTTTAAATTCGATCGCATGGAGTGGGCGTTGGAAAAGCTGACGGAACTGGGTGTGAGCAGCATTGTCCCCGTGATTGCTCAGCGCAGTGAGCAGCACCTGGCCAAGGCGGCACACAAGCGCGTGGAACGGTGGCGCAAGATCGCTCGCGAAGCTTCACAGCAGGCGCGGCGGATTGCGCCGCCGGAGATTGACGATCCCGCGCTGTTGAAGAAAGTGATCGCTGCTGCCGAAGGAAGCCGCATTGTGCTTTCTGAGGTGGAAGACAATGTTTCCCTGAAGACCGCGCTGTCAAAGCTCCAGTTGCCGCTGGCGATGGCGTTTGGTCCGGAGGGCGGATGGTCGAACCCGGAGTTGGAGCTTTTTACCGCTGGCGGATGGAAAGCGGCCTCACTGGGACACACCATCCTGCGCGCTGAAACCGCCGCCATTGCCGCCGTTGCGGTTGCGGTCTCGGAACTGATTTGAGAAAAACCATCACGTTCCCTCATGGTTTAGCCCCGAAGTTCCCAAAAGAAACCAGTTTTCCTCAACTTAATTCAATTTAGCCATTGATCCCTTCGCCTTAGATTCGCATAATAAGGATACGAGCTTGAGCGGTGACGAAATTCACTCCCAATCCGAAACAGAAACAGGCGATTGAGCATGCTCTCGGTCCCATGCTGGTGCTGGCCGGAGCCGGCACGGGCAAGACCACCGTGCTGGTGGAACGCATTGCATGGCTGATCGAGCAAGGCCATGCCAAGCCGGAAGAGATTCTGGCCATCACGTTCACTGACAATGCGGCCGATGAACTGAAGGCGCGGGTGGAAAAGCGTCTCCGACGCAAGACGGCAATTTTTGCCGGGACGTTCCATGCCTATTGTCTGGGAGTGCTGAAACGCGCGGGGCAGGATTTCAACCTGTTGCTGCCGGAGGATGTTTACGTCTTTCTGCGGCAGCGCATCGACCAGCTGGGTTTGAAGAAGTTTATCAAGCCGGCCGACCTGGGCCAGTTTCTTGAAGACCTGAAGAATTTTTTTGATCGCTGCCATGAAGAACTGGTCGGGCCGGAAGAGTTTCAGCAATACGTTGAAGGCCTGCGTCCTGGCGGCGACGTGCCGCGCAATTGCCGATCCAAAGACGTGGAAGAGATGGGCGCGCAGGAAATTATTGAGCGCTGGCAGGAAATTGCCCGCGTTTACACCAACTCCATGCGGTTGCTGGCGCGCGACAATCTGGGAACGTTCGGCATGATGATCCGCAATGCGGTGCGGCTGCTGAAGTCCAGGGCTGAGCTGCTGGAGCGCGAGCGGCGCAAGGCGCGCTTCATCCTGATTGACGAGTTTCAGGATTGCAACTCCAGCAACATCATCCTGGCGCAGCTTCTGGCGGGCGAAGAGCAGAACATTTTTGCCGTGGGCGATCCCGACCAGGCCATCTACCGTTTTCGCGGAGCTTCCAGCGCGGCCTTCGAAGAATTCCAGAAGCGCTTTCCCCGGACTGAAGGCGTGATTCTGGATGAAAACCAGCGATCGCGCGGCAACATCCTGCGGGTGGCTTTCGCGGCCATCGACGAGAACCCTCCGGTGCAATCTCTGGGCGACAAGGTAAAGTTCCAGCGGGCGCGGCTTGAGTCGGGACGCGACCGCCGCGACCAGCAGGAAGGACGCCTCGTTTTCGACGAACCGGTGGAGATCGTGATCAGCGATTGCCATGAGGGTGAGGCCGCTGTCGTTGGGGAAGAAATTGCTCAGTTGCGCCTTGACCGCCGCGCGGACGATTGCTCCATGGCGGTGCTGTACCGCCAGCACATGCAGCGCGAAGACCTGATGGCGGAACTGGCGGCGCGCGATATTCCCTTCATTGTGATCGGTCTGAATGTGCTGGAAACGGCCATGGCTCGCGATGTGCTTGCACTGGCCGGAGCCGTCGGCAATGACAATGATGCGGACAGCCTATTCCGCGTATGCGCTTTCCCACGATTTAACGTTGCCTCCGATGAATTGCGGAAAAAGCTGACAGTGGCGGCTGGGCAGAAAAGCTTTAAGGCGGTGCTGCTGACGACGGAGTCGGCCGCGCCCGTATTGGCGGCAGTCAAGGAGGCACGCGCTTTCATCACGGAAGAGAAGCTGAGCGCAGACGGCGCGCTCATGTATCTTGTCCGGCAGTTTGGCTTGCCCGAGTCGGATCCTGTAGTCCAGGCGATTCTGCGTTTCGCCGCCGCATGGAAGAAAAAGGCTTTTGTGAAGGACCCCTCCCTCGCGGAATTCCTGCAGTACCTGGAGTATTACCAGCAGGGCCGGGGAATCATTCCGTTGTTTACGGAAGAGCAGATGGCGGAACTGGAACGTCAACATCCCGAAGCAGTGCAGCTGATGAGCGTGCACGCGGCCAAGGGGCTGGAGTTTTCTCACGTCTGGCTGCTGCGGGTTACGTCTGGCAGCTTTCCAACCTATTTCAAGGAAGGCTTGTTTGAGTTTCCGCCGGCGTTGCGCAGCTCTATCGCCGTGGGCGAGGGCAAGCTGGTGCATGACCAGGAGGAGCGCAGGCTTTTTTATGTGGCAATCACGCGGGCGCGCGACCGGCTGGGCATTGGATCGCGTCCGGGAAAAGGGAAGAAAGACCCCACACCGCCAGGCTTTTTGCGGCCGCTGATCAGCGATCGAAAGCTGAAGTCCGCGCTCACGAACCGCAATAGCGATGGCCTGACGCCGGCTACGCTGCCGCTGGATCCTTCGCCACTGGGAAGGTGGATGCTTCTGCCGCCTGCCTTCGCCACCGAGATGGCCTTGAGCGCGAACGCCGTGCAGAGCTATTCCACGTGCCCCATGAAATTCAAGCTGGAGCGCGACTGGAAAATTCCCGGCGAAGCGGCTGCGGCCATGCAATATGGCTTTGCCATCCATACGGTGCTGAAGAATTATTACGACCCCGCGGCGCATGCGAAGGAACTCAGCATTGAGGACGCGGTGCAGGCGTTCAAGCATGAGTTCGGCAAAGGTTACATTGACGATCCGGTGCAACGAAAAATTTATCAGGAGCGCGGCGAGGACCAGTTGCGCACGCTTCTGCTGGCCAGCCCGCGGGATTCCGCCAACGTGATAGCCACCGAGCACAAGTTCAGCTTTAAGCTGGGCGAACGGGAGATCAGAGGGCGGATTGACCGGATTGACCAGCTTGAGGACGGGGTTGTGCGGGTGATCGACTACAAGACCGGCGCGCCTAAGGACAGGAAGTTTGCGGAAGAGAGCCTGCAGCTGTCGATTTATGCCATGGCTGTGGCGCAGATGAACCTGTCACCGCGCGAACTGGTGCTGGTCAACGTCCAGGACAACACCATGGCCGTTGCTGGACGGACGCCGAAACAACTCGACATGGCACGGGAAAAGATTGAAGATGCGGCCGAGGGCATTCGCCGCGGCCAGTTTGATCCCACGCCGGGACAGCACTGCCGCTGGTGTGATTACCGGAATCTTTGTCCGGCGACGGAGCAGCGCGTTTTCCTTCCGGTCAAGCCGCTTGAAGTGGACGCTGAGAAAAAAGTGGCGGGAGTGAATGGATGATGGAAATCGGTTCATCGGGTAAGCAGGACATCGGAAAGCCAAATCTCACCACGGAAGCACGGAGACACGGAGAAAATCAGGAAATTCAAATTATGATTTCAACTTCAGATTTGACATCTTCCAGCAGCCCTTTGTGTTGTTTCGTGTCCTCTGTGGTTAAAGGCTTTTCAGTTTTGACGATCTTTGTTTCGACGATCCTTGGCAATTTTGGCATTGCCGGCAATTCCTGGGGGATTGGAGTGAGTAGATGATGGGTCTGGCAAATGTTCTGCTGGTGGCGGTGGGTGCGATTCTTGGTTTTGCGATTGCATGGCTGCTGGTGCGTCCGAATGCGGCGGTGTTGAATTCGCGCTTATCCGCATTACAACAAGAGCTGGCGAAGGTGCGGCTGGAAGCGCAAAAATTCACCGACTTGAATAACCAACTGAACGCGGCGAAGGTGAAGCTGGAAACCACGGTCGCGCTGGAACGCAAGGCCAACGACGATAAACTTGCCATCCTGAACCAGATGACACAGGAACTGCGGGACAGCTTTCAGGCGCTCTCCGCCGAAGCGCTTAAGAGCAACAACCAGGCATTCCTGCACCTGGCGCAGTCGACGCTGGAAAAGTTCCAGAGCGAAGCCAAAGGCGACCTGGAACTGCGGCAGCAGGCAGTGGAGAACCTGGTGGCCCCGATCGGCGAGTCGCTCAAGAAAGTGGATGAGCAGATCCGGCAGATGGAAAGCACGCGCGACCGCGCTTACGGCGATCTTACCAGCCAGATTTCTTCGTTGATTACCACCCAGGAAAAACTACAGAGTGAAACCGGCAATCTTGTAAAGGCCCTGCGCAGTCCCACGGTGCGCGGGCGCTGGGGAGAAATCCAGTTGCGGCGGGTGGTGGAAATTGCCGGCATGCTCCCCTACTGCGATTTTGTGGAGCAGGAAACGGTAACAAACAGCTCGGGCCGGTTCCGTCCGGATTTGATCGTGCGCCTGCCCGGGGGCAAGAACGTGGTTGTGGACGCCAAGACGCCGCTGCTCGCCTACCTGGAAGCAGTGGAAGCGACGGACGATGAATACCGGCGGCAGAAGCTGGTTGACCATGCCAATCAGGTCCGGACCCATATGCTCCAGCTCAGTTCCAAGCTTTACCAGGAACAGTTTGAGCCGACGCCGGAGTTCGTGGTGATGTTTCTGCCGGGCGAGACATTCTTCAGCGCAGCGCTGGAACAGGATCCGGCGCTGATTGAGCGCGGCGTGTCGCAAAAGGTAATTCCGGCGTCGCCCACCACTCTTATTGCACTGCTGAAGGCTGTGGCATACGGCTGGAACCAGGAGAAGCTGGCGCGCAATGCGCATGAGATCAGCTGCCTGGGCAAAGAACTGCATGACCGGCTGCGGCTGCTGGGTTCGCATATCGACAATGTAGGCAAAGGCCTGGACCGGGCGGTGGAATCGTATAACAAGGCCGTGGGGTCCCTGGAGAGCCGCGTGATGGTGTCGGCGAGAAAATTTGTTGAGTTGGGTGCGCCCGTTACCGAGGAGATTGCGGAACTGAGCCCCATCGAGACCACCACCAGAAATCTGACGCTGGAGTTTGATGATCCGGAAAATCAAGAAACAGAGACCAGTCCCGAGCCTTTGCTCGAAAACGACCTCAGCCCGGAGCGCAAGGCCCTCTCAGCCAGCAAAGCGTCAGACTGAAACCTGCTCTGCGGATGGTTTTCTGGTCATCCGCCAGGTCAGGTACCCGGCCAGGAAAAGTGTGGTGGATTGCAGGGCGAAGAGGAACCATCCTCCCAATACGGTATTGCTGATCGAGAAGATCTCCCAGTAAAAATTCATCAAGGCGTGGACAGTCCAGGGAAACCATAGTGAATCCCAACGGTAATAAAACCAGGCGAAGATTACGCCGCCGCTGCCGGTGATGAGAAAAATAGCTGCAGCCTCGCGGAAATTTGCTGCTTTCTCGACATGGCCCCAACCGAAAAGCACCGCAGTAGGCAGGATAGCCAGCCACACCGGCCAGCCACAGCGGCGATAAAGCTGGCCGAATCCGTAGGCCCGGACAACCATCTCTTCGGCGAAGGGCGCGAAGAAGGCGAGGTAGAAAATATTCAGCCACGCGAGTTTGCCGACGTGGTGAGTGATTGCCAGACCGATGAAAAATGGCGCGGTGGCCAGGAAACCGAACAGCAGCCCTTTCCTGAAGCCGCGGTGAAGCCCGAGTTCGGCAAAGGTTTTTCTGAAATTCTTTCCCAGAGAGAACGCGACCGCCGCCAGGCAGAGAAGGATTTGCAGGGTCGTCTTGATTCCTTCAGGAATGTAAAAGGGATGCCCGCGGTAGAGATGGCGATAGGCCGGGAAGCGCACCAGCCATGCTTGCATATTAAAAAGAAGATAGAGCACTGCGAGAACCAGAGCGGCGTAGAACAGGCGGTTGCGGGTCGTCTTCAAAGGGGAACTCCAGGCGGCAAAATTCCAGCCGTTCGTCCTTCTTCCAGCACGCGGAATGATTCAAATCTCACAACTAAAGGGGACGCTTACGCGCCCCCTTTGGTTTGATGTGAAGAGTTGTTATTTCTTTTTGCTCTTCTTTTTTGCCTTTTTCTTGGTTGCCATGTTTCTATTCTCCCTTTCCATTTTTCATGGATGCGGTCTTAAGTGAAAAACCGCAATTGATGAATGTATAGAGTGGTTGAAAATCGAAGTCAAGAAAAAAATTGATGTCATTGTTGATTGCCGGACCGGACAAAAGGAGCGGGAACACGTGCGGGAGACAAAACGCGATTGCAATTCTCTAAAACAATCGCCGAAGCACGTTGAAAAATCCTTGATGTTAGCGGCGTTCACGCACTTAGCAAAATCAAATTTCTGTTTTTACTTGAATGCATTTATCAAAAACTCATTTATCTCAGCAATCAGACGCGGGTACCTTGGTAACCATTATTTTTTTCTGTATGCGGCCGTTTGACGGACAGTGGAGATGATGCATGCGAAGAACGATCAATGCCGGGTAACAAGTTTGAAAAGCCCGATACCGGCGATGGAATCCTGGAAGGCGTGGGCCATCATCCCGGGCCGCAAGCTCTTGCGGAGATGGGCAAGTATTCCAAAGAACGCGCCGAACACGGCGATGACAATCATCATTCGCGTCCCCTGATAACCGTGGCCGAGGCCGAAAATCGCCGCCGAAGCTATGATCCCAACCACCGCATTCTGCGCGAGCGCGCCAAACTGGCGCTGCAGGTATCCGCGGAAAATAATTTCTTCAAAGAGTCCGGCGGAAACGCTCAACAGAACAAAGAGTCCGGCCTCAAGATATGTGTGAGGGGCAATTGGACCAAGAAGGCGCACGGCATCATCGACCGATTTCTGCATGTTGTGGAGATCGATCGTACCCAGGGCCACACGGACACCGAAAAGCAACAAGAGAGCCACAATCCAAAATCCGACAGCTATCCCCACGTCCAGTAAGAACGACTCCACGGTCTTCCAGCGGCCGCCGATCAGGTCACGCATGCGGACGCCACGGGCCCGGATTCCAAACCATACCAGAAGAATCAGCACGAATTGTGTAACAAATGTGCCGCCATAAAGCAGGATTCGCGAACCTGAACCGTGCACCGCACCGACCTTGGACGATCCCAGAAAAGAGTTGCCCAGGATCAAGGCAACAATCAGCAGCGTGTGCCACACAGGCGCGATCAGAGCTGATTTGACCGGCATGGGCGGTGCGGCTATCGATTCGGTGGCGGGCGAGGGAACTTCCGGCGAGGGCTGCGGTTCAATCGACATAGTTTTGGGAGCGTTTTTGCTCTGCCGCTCATCTTATAATGAAGAGTTTGGATTTGCTAAGGAGATGTTATGGAAGATGTTGTCATCATCAGTGGGGTACGCACGCCGATCGGAAAATTTCAGGGATCGCTGGAGCCATTATCTGCGCCGCAACTGGGTGCGATCGCGGTGCGCGAGGCGGTAAAGCGGGCCAAGGTCGATCCCCCGCAGGTGGACGAATGCATTATGGGATTGGTGGTGGCCGCAGGTCTGGGACAGAACCCGGCACGACAGGCAGCGCTGGGCGGCGGACTGGCGAATACCGTTGGCGCCATGACCATCAACAAGGTCTGTGGTTCAGGATTGAAAGCCGTGGCGCTGGCCACGCAAGCCATCCAGACCGGGAATGCCGAGATCGTGGTAGCGGGCGGTATGGAGTCAATGACGAATGCGCCGTACCTGCTGCCGCAGGCGCGCAAAGGCTACCGGCTGGGAAATTCGCAGATCATCGATTCCGTGGTCAATGACGGTCTCTGGGACATTTACAACAACTACCACATGGGCATGACGGGCGAGAACGTGGCGCAGAAATATGGCGTCACGCGCGAACAGCAGGATGAATACGCCGTGAGTTCGCACCAGAAAGCCGTGCAGGCGTGGAAAGAATGCCGCTTCAAGAGCCAAATCGTTCCGGTGGAGCTGCCGGCAAAGAAGAAGGGCGAAGCGCCCACGCTGTTTGAGAAAGACGAAGGCCCACGCGAAGACAGCTCTGTGGCGTCGCTGGGCAACCTGAAGCCGGTTTTCAAAAAGGACGGCACGGTGACGGCCGGCAACGCATCCACGATGAATGACGGCGCAGCCACGGTCGTGGTGACGTCGGCCTCGCGAGCGAAACAATTGGGCGCACAACCGATGGTCCGCGTGGTGGCGCAGGCGACCAGCGGGACCGCGCCGGAATGGGTGATGATGGCGCCGGTGGATGGCATTCGAAAAATCTGGGCCAAGACTGGGTGGAAGCCCGAAGACGTTGATCTATACGAGATCAATGAGGCGTTCGCGGTGCAATCGGTCGCGGTGATCAAGGAACTGGGAATTGATCCGGCGCGCGTGAACGTCAATGGCGGGGCTGTTGCTCTGGGGCATCCGATTGGAGCCAGTGGCGCGCGGGTGCTGGTAACGCTGATTTATGAATTGATCCGGCGCAACGGAAAGCGCGGCATCGCGGCGCTGTGCCTGGGCGGAGGGAATTCGGTGGCGCTGGCGGTGGAAAGGGTTTAACCACAAAGGACACGAAGGATCACAAAGGAAGTTGGCCGCGAATCAACGCGAATGAACACGAATCGGGGAAATGGTACGGAAACGCGTAGGTTCGCGGTTTGGTGTTTTCAGCTGACTTTCAAGGTGGTAAGGACACCCTCGCCGCGCTCGGGATTACAGAAAAAAGCGCGGTTCGGGATTTCAGAGAAAAGACCTACTTATCTTCAGGCGAATCAATCACAATTTTTCTCAACCCGCGGTAGAGTGCCTGCACTTCTTCATAAATATTCGAAATGCCTTCGGTAAACCGCGTGACGCTGCCAGAGTCGAGATCCGCCGTGACGTTGTGAGCAAGTTTGCGCAGCATGTGCAGGCGCTCGGCTTCGAGCTGGGGCAGGACTTCAAATGGGTCGCCGCCGGTGGAATTCAACTCCACCCACTGCACTAGAGACCACGCTGTCTGGCGGATGTGTTCCACGGCATCATGAAACTGGGCGATGATGCGCGGATCAACCTTGTCGATCACCAGGCCTTGTTCCAGCTGGTTGAGCTCGGCGATGGTACGGCTGACCTGGGTGGACATTTGGCTCGACATCTGGCTGGAACCTCCGCTTAAACTTGGCCGCACCGTGTTTCCGGCGAACGGACGGACCGGCGGCAGCGGGTCTTCATGCACGATATCGCGCTGGCTTTGGGGACGCATCTCCTGCGAGCCGCCAAGATTGCCGATCAGGAATTCGAGCTTCTGCTGGTCTTCTTTGCTGGTGTGCTGAAAAATCAGGCCGACGCCCACGGCATGATGTGAAGTCTTGACCTGGGCGCGGCCGCGCACCACGGTTTCACCCACACGCAGCATGAAGAGGAGTTCGGCGCCGACCGGCAGGGTAGAGACGGTTTCCACATAGCAGCCGGTCAGGCTCAAGTCGCTCAAATTGCCAAAGACTGAAGGCGCGCCTTCATTGCGGCGCAGCTCAACGCCACCAGCCACATGAAAACGCTGCTGGCTTCGTCTGGTTCCCGGTATCTCTGCCATGGTTCTCCTTGCCGGCATGGCCGCGCTTGCTGCTCCGGGTCTTACGGGATAGCTTGGCGCAAACCTGCCTGTCTGGATTGGCGGCGGCTTCAGTTTCGAGCCGAAGAGCCTCTTATCCGGTTCCACGCATTGAACGCCGATTTGCCTGAACTTGGCGGCATCACGGCCCACCCATATTACCTTGCAGCGCGCCTTCTGCTCATCGTGCTGCACAGAGATCACTTCGCCTTCACGGACGCAATCGATCCCGATGAGCCGCGCGCCGAAGGAACTGGCGTTCACGGTGCGCGCATGTTGCACGAACGGCTTGCCATAAACGTCCAGCCCCCACACTTTGACGTCGAGGCTGATATCAACGCGTGGTTCGGGGTGCTGCATCATAAAACACCGGTGCGAGTAGCTTGATGGTACTGTCAAAAGGGGGTCAAATTCAATGGAAACATGCACTTAGGTAACCATGAAGAATTGCCAAAATCGCCGAAATTGCGATTTTGGCAACAGTTATACAGGGAGCTGGCTGTGGATCCGATCTCCCCTGTTACAATCTAGCTCTTCCCATGCTCTTCAAGACCCAGAGCGCCGCCGTGTACGGAATCGACGCCAACATTATTGAGGTGGAAGTTGACGTCAGCCCGTCGCGAAGCCCGGAAGAGAATTTCCAGACCGTAGGCCTGCCTGACGCCGCGGTGCGGGAGAGCCGCCAGCGAATCCGCGCGGCGCTGAGAAACTGCGGCTATGAAGTTCCACTCACGCAGATCACCATCAACCTGGCGCCGGCAGACATCAAGAAAGAAGGCTCCGGCTTTGACTTGCCGATGGCCATGGGAATCCTGGGCGCATACGGCGGGCTGGTGAAAAAAGAGCTGCCGGAGTACGTGATGGTGGGCGAACTATCGCTCGACGGAGGCATCCGCGGCGTGCGCGGCGCTTTGCCGATTGCCATAGCGGCACGCTCGAAGAAGATCGCCAACCTGATCGTTCCGGAAGTGAACGCGCGTGAGGCCGCCGTAGTAAGCGGCGTGAATGTTTATCCAGTGAAGTCATTGATTGACGTGGTCAACCTGCTCAACAGCGGTAATGGCACTTTGCCGCTGAAGGTTGATACCTCGCAAATGCTGGGCGAGTTCGAGCAGACCGGCGCAGCGGACTTCAAGGAGGTCCGGGGACAATTCACGGCCAAGCGCGCGCTGGAAATTGCGTGTGCGGGCGGGCACAACATTTTGATGATAGGGCCGCCCGGCTCCGGAAAGACCATGTTGGCGAAGCGAGTCTCCGGCATCCTGCCTCCGCTTACATTTGAGGAAGCGCTGGAAACCACGAAGATTCACAGCGTGGCCGGTGTGCTGGACGCCACGGCTGGACTGGTGCGCGTGCGGCCGTTCCGCGCGCCCCACCACACGATTTCCGATGCCGGGCTGATCGGCGGGGGCATTATTCCCCGGCCGGGCGAGGTTTCGCTTTCGCACAACGGTGTGCTGTTTTTGGACGAGCTGCCGGAGTTTCCCCGCAACGTGCTGGAAGTGATGCGCCAGCCTCTGGAAGACGGCAACGTGACGATTGCGCGGGCTTCAATGTCTTTGACCTTTCCGGCGCGCTTCATGCTGGCCGCGGCCATGAATCCATGTCCGTGCGGCTATCACGGGTCGGGGCAGAGAGAGTGTCCGTGCTCGCCCACCATGATCCAGCGGTATGTATCGAAGATCTCCGGGCCGCTGATGGACCGCATCGATATTCATATTGACGTTCCCGCGGTGAATTACAAAGAGCTGAGAGGATCAGACAGCAAGGCGGAAAGCTCGGCTCAGATTCGGGAACGGGTAGTGCGGGCCCGCGAGGTGCAGCTCAACCGCTTTGCCGCCGCCGGCGAACGCAACTATTCCAACGCGCAAATGAGTTCGCGCCAGATCCGCACCTACTGCGACCTGGGCAGCGACAGCGAGCGCATGCTGGAACGCGCCATGCAGCAACAGGGTCTCAGTGCACGAGGGCATGACCGTATATTGAAAGTCGCAAGAACAGTCGCCGACATGGAGGGCGCCGCGCAGATTGAGAGCAAGCACATTGCGGAGGCCATCCAGTACCGGACGCTGGACAGGACGTACTGGGCGTGAGGGTGGATTGCCAAAATCGAAAACCAACATCTTGAAACGCAGAGGAACTGAGTAAGCGGAGAGAAAAGCAATCCCAATTCCGGTGTAATCTTCTCAAATGAGGCGATTGTTATTCCTTCTACTCTCCTGCTCTACATTTGTTTTTGCCCAGGTTCCTGCCGATATTGAAATTCTTGATCGAGCTGTCACGCTCGATAGCATCAATCTCCATGCGAGTGTCACCAAACCTCGGGCGCCGGGACGTTATCCAGCCGTGCTGGTGATTTCCGGTCTGGGATGCTATCCGCTGCCGCATTCGGACCACGATGAGCCGTTCAATCGGTTCCGCTACGGACTTTCACAGCGCGGCTTTGTGACTATGTGGGTGGAGAAAAATGGAGAAGGGTCGAGTCAAGGTCAGGCGTGCGATAGCGCGCAATCCGATCTTCAATTCGCCGCGAGCCGCTCCATTGCCGGATTGAAAGCCCTGGCCACCTATGATTTTGTTGATCGCGACAACATCTTCATCTTTGCTCACAGTATCGGCCCGATGGAGGGTGTCCTGGTGGCGGAAAAGTTTCCGGTCCGAGCATTTATTGCTGCCGAAACCATCGGCAAGAGTTGGTACGAATATCAACTGGAAAACACACGCCGCCAACTGCTGCTGCTGGGCCGCCCTTACGACGCAGTGGAAAAAGCTGCCCGCACAGTGGCGCGCTGCCAATATCATTTTTTTACAGAAAAGCAGACGCCGGAGCAGGTGATCAAAAATGATCCGGACTGCAGGGAATCAGTGCGTACTTTCGGCGTCTCAGCGAGCTACCTGCAGCAGATTGCCGATCTGGATCTGGCGGCGGAGTGGAAGAAGATCGATGTTCCTGTTCTGGTGACGTGGGGCACATCGGACGCATTGACCTCGGCTGACGAAAGCCGCTATCTGACGGAGATGATCAACAGTTTTCACCCCCATCGGGCGACTTATGAGGAATTCAAAGACATGGGACATGGACTGGATCTCTGGCCTTCACAGAAAGCGTTTCTGGAGTCAAGCGGAAAGAAACAGGATGCACCGTTTGATACAGAGTTTTTGCGGAAGGTGGCGGATTGGCTGAAACAAAATCTTTGCCGACCCCACGCTTCGCCAAAACCGGGCGAAAGCGTGGGCCACCCGGCCAATGCGCCTTTTCCCCGCATTCTGGAATAATGTTCCGGGGGCTTGCGATGGCACTGAACGAGACAAACGAGACACTTGATTGGGAGACATTTGAGCAGAGGCTAAAGAAACTGCGTGTGGATTATGGGCCGTCGGAGATGCTCTTTCGCGGACAGAGTAATTCCGAGTGGCAGCTGACAACCACACTCGAACGGAACTGGGCCGGGCGCGTCCGGTTCGTGGATTATACTCGCCTGATCTGCGCCAACATTGGACCAGCAGTTAAGACTTTCGCTGACGTGGAAGTGCCCGAGTATAGTCCGTCGACAGATGTCATGTTTGATCGTGAATTGCTTTCATTATCCAAGTATCCTCCTGACCCTCTCTATCGGTACATGGTTCACTTGCGGCATTTTGGCTTCCCGTCGCCGCTGCTTGACTGGTCGCGGTCACCCTTCGTCGCCGCATTTTTCGCTTTTAAGGACGATTTGCCTAACGGGGCCGAGAAGAGATCAATCTACGTCTACAGCAAAATGCGTGGGGCCCTCGGCGAGCGTACGATCCATCAGATTGGGCCTTACGTTCAAACCCACGAGAGGCATTTCCGCCAGCAGTGCGATTACACGCTTTGCGGCAGGCGTGATGAGACCTACGGATGGTGTTTTGAATCGCACCAAGGCGTCGTCGATGACCTTCGTCCCGGCCAGGACTATTTGGGGAAGTTCGATCTTCTGTCAAGTGAGCGCGAGAAGGTTTTACGGTTGCTGAACGATTACAACCTGAATGCCTTTTCGTTGTTTGGTTCTCAGGAAAGCCTGCTGGAAACGATGTGGTTTCGCGAGTATGTTCTGAAAAAAGACACATGGCGAGGGTAACGCCTGGACAGAACAATTGAGAACGACGTAGCTGTTCTATTTTTCCTCAGGTTCTCGTTACCTATCGCGGTTCCCCTTTTTTAGTCCGGCAGGTCTGCGCGTTTTTTTTTCGATTTGGGATTCCATTTATAGTTTCCCCAATTTTGCCCATAACTCGTTGGTGTTGGCATCAGCAGCTTCTTGTTGATGTTTGTTTTCTTGAGCGAGATGGTTTTTGGCTGCGCTCAGAATGTTCTCTGCCATCTTGATCGCGTCCTGAAGGGTTATTTTGTTGGCGTGATTACTAAGAAGAATGCTGGCAATCGTCGCCAGCGCGACGGCTTCAGCATCGTGCTCATGCTTTGTCAAATTGCGCCTACTTTCTGGTTTTCAGGTTAGCAGCAGGCTCTCTTTGGTTCCACGGAAAAGTGCGAGCTAGCCCCTCGAATAGGAAGCACAGAGTTAAGCAACAGCGATTTTCTTTTTCCAAGTCGTCCACCTTTCTTGTCAGGCAGCTTGTTTCTTTTCTGCAAAAGTGGATCGTATGTCAGATAAAATCACTAAGAGGCAACTTAAGAGGCAACTAATGACCACTAGAGTGATTTATTCCACTTCCGGTTATATGCATAAGAACGGCGCTCAGATCGGACGTCAATGCGAACGTTCCTTTGGTTCAATCGACATCGCAAAAAGAGCGCCATTCCCAGAGGATTGCGTATCCGCGTTCATTCCAGTTGAGAACGGCTGTCTCGTGTATCAAGCTCCGTTCGGCTGGGCGTTCAAAGAAAATAACGGGGCTTACTAAGATCGTCTCTCTTTCTCATCACAACGAAAGGAATACCAGCCATGTCTTCGCAACTCACCTCCGATCAGGCCAAGTTTTTGCTTGCCCTTACTCTGCCTACGATCAAAACGGAACATGCAACGACCAAGCGCGTTATCGAGGCTATTCCGCTGGACAAAGGCGACTATCGCCCCGAGCCCGTGGCCAAAAGCGCGCTGGAACTGGCCTGGCACATTGTGGCGGCTGAAAAGCGGTTCCTGAGCGGCATATGCGTCGGTCAGTTCGATTTCACGCCGATGAACCGCCCGGAGTCAATCAACAACTCCGCCAAGATTGCCGCGTGGTTTGACGAGACTTTTAATGCCAATATTAAGCAGATTGAAGGCCTGAGCGGCGACCAACTGGCCAAGTCCGTCGATTTTCGCGGCATGTTCCAGATGCCGGCGGTCAGCTTTCTTACGCTTTCGCAAAACCATTCCATTCACCATCGCGGACAGCTTTCCACTTATCTGCGACCCATGGGCGCGAAGGTCCCCGCGATCTACGGCGAAAGCTATGACGTGGCGCAGGCGCGTGTGGCCGCGGAAGGGAAGGCGAGCTAGCAACTATTTTGCTTGACTTTCGCCTGTATTGGAGCTATAGTAAGCTACTTGTTTTCATAGAGTTATGTTTGTTGCGGCTACATGAAAACCAAGAGTGAGAACGAAACGAATTGAGCGCGATTGGGGGTCGAAAAAACGCGAAAAAGAGGGGTCGACAGTCCTATGACATGCCTGTCGAATTGGGTTCGCCTTTTATTTGCAACAAAACGGTTATGGAGGTGGGGGTCTGGCTGAGGGACACAGGCAGAGGGCCGTAAGAATCTGATCATCTGGTGATCGGGAAAACCCTTAGCACTGATCAAACCACTGACAGCACTGATTGGAACGGGGAGCGGGTCCGGACAGGAGAATCATGAGGAAGTATCGAGCATGGGGAACGGCGATTGTAATCGGGCTTTTATCCGTTTGCTGTTTTGCGTTTCAGGCAGCGCCAGCGCAACCCAAGGCGCAGAAATCCCAGACAAAGGCCGCCGTGCCGGTGCAGACATTTGTGGGTGTGATCACAGACGGCCAATGCGCGGTGAAGGGATCGCACAAAGAGATTATGAAGAAGGCCAGCGTGAACTCGGCCGCAAACTGCGTGAAGGGATGCGCGCGAAGATATGGATACGTTCTCTATGTCCCGGCCACAAAGAGAATTTATAAGCTCAGCGACCAGGAAAGGCCGGCCGAACTGGCAGCGAAGAAGGTGCGGATCAAAGGAGCGCTGGACAAGTCCACGCAAACGATTTTTGTGAGCAGCATTGAGCCAGTGCTGTGATTTGCGCCGGGTGTCCGGCGGACCGAGTGGGACAGCGTACCACCCCGATTGGCCGCAAAAGGCGTAACGTGCTGATTTTAAAAGAAGAAATGCGACGTTCGAAAAGCGCAACAAAATCGATGTAACGGATGGGCGATTGGAACAATCTAAGGTATTGATGATCGAGGTTACCTTGGGACAATAGACCGTCACTTTTTGGTGTCGGCGGATGAGGGTAACCAGTAATATAGCGAACAACTGGCCGCGGGATCTATAGTTTCCTTAAATCTAAGCTTTGTCTTAAAAGAGACATATGGCGCAACTCATTCCACAGGAGCGAGGGCGTAGAAGCTCTCGTGTTCTTGTTTCGTTAGCCTTAGCGGTCTCCGGCCAGAAGAGTGACGGGTCCCATGTAAGTGGGGCCGCGGAAACGATTCTTGTGAACCGGCATGGCGCGAAGATCCGCTCCGCCGTGCCTCTGGAACCGAAGATGGAAGTGCGCGTGGCCATGCTGGCGCCGTATAAATGGCGGGTTGGCCAGGTGGTTTGGGCGGATTCCGGCGAGAGTGAATATGGAATTGAACTCTACCGCCCGGAGAACTTCTGGGGAATTTATTTTCCGCCGGAAGACTGGGAACTGGGAATCCCGGCCGTTACCGTGGTCAGCGCCGCGCAAAGCAGCGGAGCTACACAGCCGCGGGCCGCGCTAGAGACAGAATCTTCCGCTGAGCCGCAAGAGCCGCAGGCCCTGCAAATACCCGAAGGCGGGACGATCGCAATCCTGAGAGGCATTGCCAGCAACGGGGTTCCGTTCCAGGAACGCGACCTGATTCTTCCCGTGGGTGAACGCGATGCCACCATGCTGATTGGCCCGATGGTGGGCTTGGGATCGAAATTGCAAGTGATCTTCAGCAAGAATTGCGTGGAAGAAGCGCTGGTCACGGCGACCTCACACAGCCGCGAGTATGATCGCTGGCGAATCTGGTTGAATTTCTCGAGAGTGCTATTGGTTGCCAAGCAGTAGTCCGGGGGGCTCGGCCTGGCCGCTTCTTCCTTCATATATACTCTCCGGTACTTTTCCCGAGGAGTTTGGATGAGACGCATTTTTCTCTACGCATGGATGTGGCTGTCAATTGTTCTGCCTGTTCTGGCGCAGACCTCACAAACGCCCTCGCCAAAAACGATCTATATTCGCGCCGGCCATCTCTTTGACGGTACCGGAGACAAGGCCCGCGACAACATGGTGCTCGTGGTGGTTGGCGAGCGCATTCAAAGCGTTGGGCCCGCGAATTCGATTTCAATTCCTGGGGGCGCAACGGTGATCGATCTTTCGCATACCACGGTCCTGCCGGGCCTGATCGATTGCCACACGCATCTGGGCGCGCGCGCAGATCGCTATGACGAAATCTATAACTTCAAGGACACGCCGTTTCAAAGCGCTTTTGCCGCTGTGGTGAACGCACGCAAGACGCTGGAAGCCGGTTTTACCAGCGTGCGCGATGTGGGTTCGCTGCCATTTCTGGCCGTGGACCTGCGGAATTCGATCAACGAAGGGCTGATTCCGGGGCCGCGAATAGTGGCCAGCGGACCGGCTATTTCCATCACCGGCGGACACGGCGATCTGAACAACTTTTCTCCGCAGACGCGCGTCACCATGTTTCCCGAAGAACGCAATTTCCAGATTGCCGATGGCGTTGACCAGATCCGGCATGTGGTTCGGGCCCAGGTGAAATATGGCGTGGACGTAATCAAGATCCTGGCTACTGGCGGCGTGCTGTCCAAGGGAGATAGTCCGGGCGCTCCGCAATTTACCCCGGAAGAACTGAAGGTTGCGGCGGACGAGGCGCATATGGCGGGCCGCAAGATCGCCGCGCACGCGCATGGAACGCAGGGAATCAAGAACGCGATCCTTGCCGGCATCGATTCCATTGAGCACGCAAGCCTGATCGACGATGAAGGCATCCGCCTGGCGAAGGAGCATGGCGTCTACCTGGTGATGGATATTTATAACGACGATTACATCCTGGGCAAAGCCATCGAGTTCGGGCTGCCCAAAGAAAACGTAGAGAAGGAAAAGATGGTTGGGCGCTTGCAGCGGGAAAACTTTGAGCGCGCCGTGAAAGGTGGGGTAAAGATGGCCTTCGGCACGGATGCCGGCGTCTATCCGCATGGCGACAACGCGAAGCAATTTTTCTACATGGTGAAATTTGGGATGACTCCGGCGCAGGCTATTCGAGCAGCCACGAGCAACGCCGCTGATCTGATCGGGCGGGCCAAGGACGTGGGGACGCTGGAAGCGGGCAAGTTCGCTGACGTGATCGCCGTGACCGGCGATCCGCTCCAGGATGTGCGGGCGCTGGAGACCGTGGGCTTTGTGATGAAGGGCGGGGTAGTGGTGAAGGATGGAATCACCGCCAAAGCAGCGCACTAAGGGTTTATATTGTCACGGCGCCTCACCTCTGGATACGATTGGGACATCGATCTCTAAGGAGGCACAATGTCATTCAAGTCATTCAAATCCATTCTTATCGTTTTGTTTCTCGCCACGCTATTAGGTGCTGTCCAGCAGACCCCAAATTCTTCTTCGCAGGCCGCCGGCACGCAGGCCGGGGCCGCCAACGCCGCGGAGAATGCCCAGATCCGGCAACTTGGCAACACGCGCGCCAACGATGCGCAGGCCCTGCGCGATGATCTAAGAAAGATGCGGGCTCTGGTGCACCAGATGGAAACCAATCTGGCGTTCGTAGATACCACTCAGTCTCCATTGAAGCACCAGTTTCAGCTCGACATTGACATGTGGAACATCCTGATCAACCAGATGGAGCGGAGGGTTCAGGCAGATTCGCGCTGAACGGTGCGCTGATTTCACTCAGAATGTGCGCTGTTGGGCGTCCCTCTATCAACAAAAGTACATATGTCTGCGGTACCGTTGAAGTTTCCCCTCCAACTGCCGAATACTTAAGGCAAGCAAGCGAATGACCAGACGACGGAAATAAATATATGGACCTTCCCATATCACCAATCGACGAGGGCCCGGCGGCGCGACGGTGGTCGCGTCATAAGATCGACGTCCGTCTGAAAGTTTCACTTCCCGATGCGGGGAATAACAACGCAGCCTTTGGGCGTGCCAACAGCCTGAGCCGCGGCGGCATTGGCGCCTTTATTCCTTGCTCCATTCCCGTGGGGACGACCGTGAACCTTGAGCTTACGTTTCCCTATTCGGCCACCGCAGCCAGGATGCAGGCTATCATTCGCACCTGCGATGGGTTCCGCTACGGACTGGAATTCACGCGACTGAGCGATGAAGCGCAGGAACTCATCGTAAAAAACTGCAGCGGTACCGAACTGTTGCAGTAATTGCCAGGCGCTTGTGTAGAATGCGATGCGGAGATCCCGCACATGCCCAGGCGATTTGCCGCTGCTCTGCTTTTCCTGCCTCTCATCGCAACCATAGGTCATGCCCAGTCGCCTTCGACGAATGCAGCGCTGCCCGATATACATCCAAAGATACGCACCGTAACGGCATTTGTGCGGCTGGATCGCGCAACGTATCAGGCGCAAGTGGCTGAAGCGTTGAAGATGCTGCGCGCGGCCAAAGACGTCTTCACCAAAGCGGGCTATGAAGTTGAGACTGTCCGCATTACCACGCAGCCTTTTCCCGAATACACCAGAGGTTTGACGGCAGAGCAGACGCTAGAGTTCTTCCACACCTATGACAAGCTGGCGCAGCGGGAAGGATTCACGCCGGACATTGGTCCGGCCATGAGCAAGGACGCTGATGATCCGAAGCAAGCCGAATTGCTGGCGCGAATCCTGGCTGAGACGCAGAACATCAACGGTTTTGTGGTCGTAGCAGATGATGCGGGCATTCATTGGAACGGAGTTCGCGCTGCGGCGCGCGTAATCAAGTATCTGGAAGAGCACACGGAGCACAGCGAAGGAAATTTCCATTTCGCAGCGGGAGCGTTCCCGCCGCCGGTAGCGCCATTCTTTCCCGTGTCCTACACATCAGACGTGGGACACGGCTTTGCTATTGGACTGGAATCGGCCAACATTGTGCAGCAGGTTTTTTCCAACGCCAAAGGCGATCTGAATGTGGCCGGCGGGCAGTTGACAGCCGCGCTTGCCACGCAGGCAAAGAAGGTTGAAGAGATAGCGCATCGCGTTTCGACCAGCACCGGCTGGAAGTATCAGGGAATCGACCTGACGCCGGTTCCATTGAAAGAAATTTCCATTGGCGCGGCCATGGAATCGTTGTTGCAAAGCCCCATTGGCACTCCAGGAAGTTTGAGTGTGGCTTATACCATCACTACGGCGGTGAAGGGAGTGCCCGTGCAGCAGGCCGGTTACAGCGGACTGATGCTGCCGGTGCTGGAAGATTCCGTGCTGGCAAAACGATGGGAAGGGGGTGCGGTCAGCCGCGATTCGCTCATGTCGTATTCTTCTGTCTGCAGCACCGGTCTTGACGCTATCCCGCTACTTGGCGACATTTCACTGCATGAACTGGAAAGCATCATTGGCGATATGGCCAGCCTGGCGGTGAAGTGGCACAAACCGCTCTCCGCACGGCTGCTACCAGTCGCAGGCAAAAAGACAGGCGATATGACGGAGTTCAGCAGTCCGTACCTGGTTAACATCCATATTCGTTAAGGAGTTGTATGGCCTTGGAAATGAAACAGGAGTGTGAGAAATGCCATCAATCATTGCCTGCGAATGTGATGTCTATGATCTGTTCCTACGAATGCACTTTTTGCGAGAAATGCGCCGCCGAGATGAAAAACGTCTGCCCGAATTGTGGTGGGGAACTGGTGCGCCGTCCGCGGCGGAATAAGTAGAGGGTTAATATCCCGCAGGTTATTAAGCAGATGGTTATGAGAAGCCACCGACTCCAGGAACCGGCCAGCCTATAAGAATTCCTGATCGCAGCCATTGACAAGGCTTTGCCTAAGGTCTAAGGTTTTCGTCACCCGTTGCAACTCCCCCTGGAGGTTTTCTACCGCCATGCATACGATCCTCACTGAAAAGCATTCATTTAGCCGCCGCACTCTTGTTGTGCTGGTTGCGATCATTCTGCTCACACCTGCGTTGGCACTGGCTGAAACGCACCCGCTCTTCAACCTGCAATCGACCTCGCAGTCGCCGTTTCCCAGCGACCGTTTTACCGCATTTGATTCGCAGCAGCTTACCGGCTTGCGGGTGAATGTGCCGCTTCCCAACTGCGCCACCAACCCTTCAGACTGCGCCGATCTAACGCTATTAAATCAATTGGATGGATTCAACCTTCAGCCGCGCCTCTCCATACCGTTTGACGGCGCGATTGATGTGAGCACGGTCAACAGCCAGACGGTTTTCCTGTTGCAACTGCCGGGAAGAGGTTTGGTTGAGGCTGACGGCGACATCTCCAATCCGCATGTGATCGGGATCAATCAGATTGTATGGGACCCGGCCAGCCTGACCTTGTTCGCTGAGTCGAATGACCATTTGGACGAAGATTCCAACTATCTTCTGATTGTGACCAACGGCGTGCATGATGCCAGCGGAAACCCGATTGCCGCAGGCTCTGCTTTTGCCCGGTTCGTCCATGGCGATGGCGGAGTTGACGGCAAAAATGCCGATCGCCTGCTGAAGGGCTATCAGGCAGCCTTGAAGCATTCTCTGGACAATGATGTGCTGAAGAATACCGGCATTTCGTCCGGCAATGTGGCTGCGGCCAGCATCTTTACCACGGAAAGCGCAACGGCCACGCTGCGCAGCATCCGCGAGCAGGTCAAGTCCGCCGCGCCGCCGGCCGTGAGCTTTAATCTGGGAAGCGGCGGGGAGAAGACGGTGTTTCCATTGAATACCGTCACCGGACTCACTTGGAACGTCCAGGCGCTCACGGTAGGCCCACTCATTCCCACCAGCCTGAACGCCACGCTTGGCGCCTTGCAGGTTTTCCCCGGTTCCATCGGCACGCTGGCATTCGGCAAGTTCAGTGGCACGCATTGGCAGAATGCGAATGTGTTCATTCCGCAGGTGCCAACGCGGCAAAGCGTTCCTTCACAAGGCACGGAAGACATCTTCTTCAACCTGTTCATTCCGTCAGGGCCACGCCCCACCAATGGCTGGCCGGTGGCGATCTTTGGCCACGGATTTACTGACAGCAAGCAGGGCGCGCCTTTTGCGGTTGCCTCTGTCCTGGCGCACAACGGCATTGCCAGCATCGCGATCAATGTGGTTGGCCATGGCTTTGGCCCAAACAGCACACTGACTGTGCAGCAGGGCGCCACCTCAACCACGTTCCTTGAAGGCGGCCGCGGCGTTGACCAGGACGGAAACGGCCAGATCACCAGCGCGGAAGGCTCTTCAACCTTTGTGCTGAGTCCGCAGGGGACCGTTGGATCGCGTGATGCGCTCCAGCAGACCGTTGCGAATCTGATGGAGTTGGTCCGCTCCATCCAGGGCGGAATCGATGTCGACGGCGATGGGCTCCAAGACCTGGATCCTAACCGGATTTACTATGCCGGCCAGTCTTTCGGCGGCATTTACGGCACGATCTTCCTCGGCATCGAGCCTGATGTGCGCGTTGGCGTTCCCAACGTTCCCGGTGGCCCAATCATAGATATCGTTCGCTTGAGCCCGTCATTCCAGCTCTTGCTGACCCAAGCCCTGTCTGTCCGTACACCGGTTCTGCTCAATGCAGGGCCGCCAATCTTCTTCAACGACAATAGCCCGTTGCGGAACCTGCCTCCGGTGACCAACACGGTGCCGGGTGCGATTGCGATTCAGACGGTGGAAGATACGAGCCGCTGGCTGGGACAGGCCGGCGATCCTGTGGCCTGGGCTCCGTTCATCCGCAAGGACCCCTTGCCGGGCGATCTGGCGAAATCCGTCATTGTGCAGTTTGCGCGTGGTGACATGACCGTGCCCAATCCGACAGCAACTGCGTTGATCCGTTCCGGAGATTTGACGGACCGGGCAACGTTCTACCGCAATGACATAGCTTTCCCCTTGGGATTGGGATTGCAAAATCCGCATACGTTCCTGACCTCATTGCCGAAGCCAATCGCCATTGAGCCGCAAATCCAGATTGGAGTGTTCTTCGCCAGCGATGGCGCGCTCACGATCGATCCGGATAGCGTTGGGCTTCTGCCGGCCAGCGTGCCGCCGCTATTTGAAACGCCTATAGCTGGGCCGCTACCGGAGGACCTGGGATTCCTTCCGTAAACCAGGTTAGCCGCAGATTTGCGCTGATAAGCGTAGATCAGGTTTAAAATCGAGCCGCGAATTTTCGCGAATGAACACGAATCAAGACAAGAAACGATTCGCGTTTTAAGCGTCGATTCGCGGCTAATTTTTTTGATTTGCGGCTATCTGCGAAATCTGCGGCCAGATCACCAGCCCATCCTTTCACGCAAATTAGTGATATGCGCTACATGGTGATTCCCATGCCAGCTATAAAGCGCCAGCAGCCAGTCCATGTCGTGCAGGCCGGAATCGGGATGATTGAACTTGCGCTGAAAGTCGTCGGCTTTTAGCGACCGCAGCAGCACCGTCCAGCGCGCATGTAAAGACTCAAGCAGCGTCAGCGACACTTCCGCTGGAGTCAGTTCGGAGTCTTTCAGCGTTGCCCATGCGCCTTCGTCGTAAGCCTTGATCGTGGGCGTGTCTTCAGTCATGGTCCATTTGAAGCGGATGTAGGCATTCAGATGGCTATCGGGCACATGATGTACCACCTGCCGGACAGTCCAGCCACCGTCCCGATACGGCGTGTCGAGCTGGTCTTTTTTCAGCCCGGCGATGGCTTGGCGCATCCGTGCGGGTGCGACGGAAATCTGCTCAATGTGGCGGTTGCGCGTGTCCGGACTTGGATTTGGGTCAGGGGTAAAACGTCCGATGGGATAGCGGGCATCGCTCATAACGGGGTACCTCTCAGGTTACCAGTGTAAGCTGCGGAAAACGTGGCGTTAAATGCTGCAATATCAGTAAATTATAAGAAAATAAGGGCTTAAATATCAGAGCACCTGCGCAAAAAACTCTTGACGTTTGGTCGATGTCCGTTTACCTTAGAACGTCTTACGGATTGGGTTCGTTGCAGAAGCTTTGTTCCGAATATTAGCCACTTCAAACAAAGTCAAGAAAGCAAGCAACTTAGACACCCAGATTTGCGTCTAATAATCGCACAAGGGTCACTGGTAATTCCCATAACAACAGATGTTTTTGCCGGTTAAAAGAGGCAGAAAAGTTTGTGTGCTCCGGCAGGACCCAAAAATTTGAATTCATTTCGGAATTGACGAATCAATTCATTATTAACTGAACTTAATTAACTGAACTTATTTTAAGGAGAAAAGACAGTCATGCGCTCTGACTTAATTTATGACGCACTCGACACGGTGCGTAACCGCTATCTTTTGTGTCAATTAATTTCCAAGGCGACGCGGAAGTTTCACAAGCCCAATACCCGTGTGCAAGAGACGATGAATGACGTGCTTGTCCGCGTGGGCCAGGCGCCCGAGCCGGACGCCGTGATTGAGCTGAAACACGAACCGGTTGCACAACCACAGCGCCGCGCTGCATAATAGAACATTCCTGAAAAATCCCGCCGGGCCAGGCGCCTGGCGGGCCTCAGGTTTTCTGAGGGTATAGTTCTCGCCTCCGATTCACAGCAATCCTTCCTCCAAGCAGAAAAACTCCCGTAGGTGACAAATGACAATCGCTGAACTCAAAGAAAAAAATATCACCGAGCTTACCAAGATCGCGCGCACCCTTGACCTTCCAGGCGCCAGCGGTCTCCGCAAGCAGGACCTCATCTTCAAAATCCTGCAGGCTCAGAGTGAAAAAGAAGGGCACATCTTCGCCGAAGGTGTGCTGGAAATCCTGCCAGACGGCTACGGTTTCCTCCGCTCTCCGGACTACAACTACCTTCCCGGGCCCGATGACATTTACGTTTCGCCCTCGCAGATCCGCAAGTTCGACCTGAAAACCGGCGACACCATCAGCGGCCAGGTCCGCCCGCCGCATGAAGGCGAAAAATATTTTGCGTTGGTGAAAATTGAAGCGGTCAACTTCGAATCGCCCGAAGAAGCGCGGAACAAGATCCTGTTTGACAACCTTACGCCGCTTTATCCGCAGGAACGCCTGAAGCTGGAAACCGTTAAGGAAAACGTGAGCGCGCGCGTGATGGACCTGCTCACCCCATTGGGCAAAGGCCAGCGCGGACTGATCGTTGCTCCGCCCCGCACCGGCAAAACCATGCTGTTGCAGAATATCGCCAACTCCATCACTACCAACCATCCGGAAGTTGTGCTGATCGTGTTGCTCATCGACGAGCGCCCGGAAGAAGTTACGGACATGCAGCGTTCGGTCAAAGGCGAAGTGATCTCTTCAACCTTCGATGAGCCTGCGGCCCGCCACGTGCAGGTGGCCGAAATGGTGATCGAGAAAGCCAAGCGCCTGGTCGAGCACAAACGGGACGTGGTCATCCTGCTGGATTCCATCACGCGTCTGGCGCGCGCCTACAACACCATTGTTCCGCCTTCAGGCAAAGTGCTCTCCGGCGGCGTGGACTCCAACGCCCTGCAGCGGCCAAAGCGCTTCTTCGGCGCGGCACGCAACATTGAAGAAGGCGGATCGCTGACCATCGTCGCCACGGCACTGATTGATACCGGCTCGCGCATGGATGACGTGATCTTTGAAGAGTTCAAAGGCACCGGCAACTGCGAAATCATTCTCGACCGCAAACTGGTCGATAAGCGCGTTTTCCCGGCCATCGACATCCAGCGCTCCGGCACGCGTAAGGAAGAGCTGCTGATTCCCAAGGAAGACCTGGCGAGAATCTGGGTGCTGCGCAAAGTGCTGAACCCTCTCTCACCGGTGGAAGCCATGGAATTGCTGATCGACAAGCTGGGCAAGACACCCTCGAACGGCCAGTTCTTGTCGAACATGAGTTCGATTTAGCAATCGCAAATGGCAATTAATTCTTTCTGAAACCCCGAGCAAAGCAAGGGCACCACGGCGTTTCCTCTGCTTATCTTCTATTCAGCCGAAACGTTGCCGGGTACTTTTTCCGCAACTCTCAACGGGGCCGACGTGACATCCTTGTTTCATCCTGTAGCGGGTGGGCATGAATTCGTGAGTGTCCCCTTGCTATCAGGACGGAACGTGCTGGCGCTTTCGATCAGCGGCAATTTGCCGTCACGTACTGCAACGGACACAGATCGCCTGACCTTCCTTGTGCCTAATTGAGCGGGAAAAAGCTGGCCTTGCAGTGATCCCCCGCAAGGCCAGCGGTCTTTGTCTTTGAGTAATTTGCCAAGGAGCGACTCATGCGGGATGCTATCACCATGTGCAAAAGCTTTTTGGTCCTGATCATGCTTGGCTTGTGTGCCTGCGGGCAACAGTCGCCATCGCCGCAACCACAGGCCGCCGGCCCGGACGCGCAGACGCATGCCGCGGTCAGTTCCAATAAAGGACAAATCGTTCAACCGGCCGTCAAGCCAGGGAAAGGCGCCGATGCTTCCTCACTGCTGATTTCGTTTCACGGGTGCGCCGACCTTCTTTTGATTGATCCCCGTGGGCATAAGCTCGGATACGATCCGGCCAGCAAGAAAAGTTATCTGGAAATAACCGGGGGCATTTACGACGAAGGCGATTTAATCGACGATGAGGATGATGCAAAGCAGCAGGGGCCGGAGAAAACCGCAGGAAAGCTGCCCGACTGCGTGGCTGACAAAACAATCCAGTTTCCAAATCCTGTTCCCGGCAAGTACATCCTGAAGATGGGCGACAACCGGGCGGCGGGATTCAAGCTTGAATTCACCAGTTATGGCACTGATGCAAAGACGAATGGGCACTATGTTCTGTCACAGCATGCCGGTTCCGTGCCGCCGTCTTTTTATCAATTCGAATTGCCACCCCCATCGGGCACGGATTTTTACGTGAAAGCTGCTTCGAAATAAGCAGCCGTAGTCAGCAAAACAGATCAGCCTCGGATTTGCGCTGATAGGCGCAGATAGAAAAGCTTGCCGCGGATTTTCGCGAAGAAATACGAATTGAGAACTGAGATCGATTCGCGTGTTTCGCGTTGATTCGCGGCTAATTTTTCGATCTGCGTCCGAGCGTCTGCCTTGGGTTTGATTTTTTGGGGCAATAATAAGGGCATTCCAGCCAATCCGGGCATCGGGCCGGGTACATGGTGCATGACCTTGTGGTTGACGCCAGAACCAACATGGCTACTGCCAGCGCGGTCGGTTTCTGCTTTAATAACTGATTTGACGGGGTTTTTGGCTTACTGGAACCACAGTCGGGGACACTTCAGAGCACGTGGTGGGTCCATTTGCGGTCGGCAGGGATGTGGTAATCTGTAACCACCGGAAACTCCCCACATTTTCAAAAGCAGTGGCGCAAAAGCGAAAATCCGCATTTCAGATTTCTTACGTCACCATCACCTACCGCAGCGTTCTCATGGGGATGTTGGGCGTGCTTCTGCTTGCCGGCGTGGTCATGTATTTTGCTTTTCCGGATACAGCCAACAAATTGATCCTGTCAGGGCAGCTTGGCCTGGGAAAAATACTCAACAAAATGGGATTCAACAATGGGGGCGGCCCGCCAGTCCCTGATCCCGGCCCGCAACAGGCCCACTTCACGAATATTGACGGCAACGTCCGCGTGCGCAAGGCGAGCACCAATACGTGGGTGGTTGCGGACTATTCGGTGGCGCTGGAAAGAGGAGACGTGGTCCAGACGTCTCCTGAAGGCGTGGCCAAAATCGTGTTTACGGATGGCACAAACTACACCGTGAAACCCGGCTCGCTGATCACGATCCAGGAAAACTCAATGAATGCGGCGCAGCAGACCAAGGTGGCGGTACAGGTGACCACCGGCAAGGTTGATCTGGCCACTTCCACGCTGGCCGCCGGCTCTAAATCGCAGGTGATTGTGGGCGACGCCACCGCCACCATCGCATCGGAGAGCTCGGCGGAGGTTTTGAATGACATCCGGGCCGACCAGCATGAGATCCTGGTGAAGAAAGGCGCCGGCGAAGTCACGCGCGAAGGACAAACCCTGCCCCTGGAAAGTTTTACCAAGGCTGCGTTTAGCAGCAACACGAAGGGGATGATCAAGACCAAGGAATTGCAGCCGCCGACCCTGATTTCACCCGCGCCCATGCAGAACGTGTTTGTCGATCAAGCGTCCAAAGGCGTGAGTTTCTCATGGGCGCCGGTGGACAATGTGCGGGAATACCACATCAAGATCAGCCGGAACCCAGCCTTCGCTACCTCCCTGGTGGATACCAACAAAGCTACCACTCAGGTGCTGGTTACCAATCTCCAGGAAGGCGCCACCTATTACTGGCAGGTGCGTTCGATTGGACAAGACGGCAAAGAGTCCATCGAAAGTGAAACCTACAAATTTACGGTGGTGCCCAAGGGAACCGGAGCACTGGCGCTAGAAGTGGGAGATTTCGTGCAGATGGGGCACGTGATCGAGGTGAAAGGACACACCGAGCCCAATGCCCGCGTGATGGTCAATGGGCAGGAGGCGGTAGTGGGAACCGACGGTGCGTTCCGCCATTTCACCAACCCTCTTCCCACTGGCGAGAATGTGATAACGATTACGGCACAGGACGCAAAAGGCGGGGTGCATACCGAAACAAGGTCGGTCACAATACAGTAGAATCGCTTATTGCTCCGCTTCGATTTTTGTATCAGAGTAGTAGGTTCCCGGATCAGATTGCGCACGAAGGCTGAGGCGTTTGCGACGGAATGGTGTGCGGCCTAAAGCCGGTGCGGTTTTTACCGAAGTTATCAAAATAAGACGGAAAGAATTTTGGTATGTCGAAAAACGGTTTCAAATCGGAAAACTCGCGCATTCATAATTTGCGCTCTCTCTTCAGCATGTTTTCCAGCGATCTGGCGATCGATCTGGGGACCGCCAACACGCTGGTCTACGCCAAGGGAAAAGGCATTGTGGTGAACGAGCCCTCCATCGTGGCGATCAACAAAAACACCGGAGAAGTGGAGGCCGTGGGCAAGGAAGCGAAAGAGATGCTGGGCCGCACGCCGGGAAACATCGTGGCCATCAAGCCGATGAAGGACGGCGTGATTGCCGACTTCAAGGTCACGGAAAAGATGTTGAACTACTTCATCCAGAAGGCGCACAACCGAAAAATGCTGGTCCATCCCAGGATTGTGATCGGCGTGCCTTCGGAAATTACGCAGGTGGAAAAACGCGCGGTCATGGATTCGGCCTATCGCGCCAAGGCCAGCGAGGTGCATCTGGTGGAGCAGGCCATGGTGGCCGCAATCGGCGCCGGGCTTCCGATCACCGAGCCGAGCGGCAACATGGTGGTGGATATTGGCGGCGGCACCACCGATATCGCCGTGATTTCTCTCAGCGGCATCGTCTATTCACGCTCCGTGCGCATGGCGGGTAACCAGATGGATGAAGCCATCATGAATTACCTGAAGCGCAAATATAACTTGCTGATCGGCGAACGCACCGCCGAAAATATCAAGCTTGAGATTGGTTCCGCCTATCCGCTGGACAAACCGCTTACCCTGGAAATCAAGGGACGCAACCTGATTGAAGGCGTGCCCAAGACCATTACGATCGACGACAGCGAAATCCGCGAAGCCCTGAGCGAGTGCATCAGCACCATCATGAACGCGATCCGCGTGGCGCTGGAGCGCACGCCGCCGGAATTGAGCGCAGATATCAGCGACCGCGGCATCGTGCTGACGGGCGGCGGCGCGTTGCTGAAGAACCTGGACAAGAGAATCCGTGAAGAAACCGGGTTGCCGGTTTCAATTGCCGATGATCCCCTGGCCAGCGTGGTGCTGGGCACGGGAAAAATGCTCAGCGATTTCAAACTCTTGAGAAAGATTTCGATTGAGTAAGACTTCGATGGAATAAAACCAGAGGACGGACCCGGTAAGTCCGTCCTCGTCTGGCCCTCCTTTAGCGCAGGTCATGGAAAATTTCTTTTCTCGATATAAGAACCCGCTCGCACTGATGGCGGTTCTTTTCATTCAGGTGGTCGCCC
Source organism: Candidatus Angelobacter sp. (assembly GCA_036491195.1). Lineage (GTDB taxonomy): Bacteria > Acidobacteriota > Terriglobia > Terriglobales > Acidobacteriaceae > Angelobacter. Next base: position 39,428 of record DASXCL010000193.1, on the reverse strand, counting down.
TGGCCACACAGGTGAAGCGTCCGGAAAACGTCCGGGCCGGAAGCGCCGGCAGCGGAACGCGGCTGATTCGCGTCTGGACCGTGACTGCCTTCACCCCCATCGAGAAGATGTTTGTTTCCAGCGGGCATTTTTTCCGCAACGGCTGGCACAACTATGCCGATCTTCGCAGCGTGCGCAAGCAGAACCGCGATCTGCAGGACCAAGTCGCCCGGCTCCAGATGGAGCGGGTCCAGCTCAGGCAGGACGCGGACCAGGCCAAGCGGCTGCAGGCCCTGCTGGACTTCAAGGAAAAATTCATTGCCAAGACGGTGGCGGCGCAGGTGATCGGGACCAGCGGAAGCGAACAGTCGCGCGTCATCGTTATCGACAAGGGATCGCGTGACGGCGTGAAGCCGGACATGGCCGTGATTACCCCTGATGGAATCGTCGGCAAAGTGAAAGACGTTTTCCCGCTGAGTTCCCAGGTCCTGCTGATCAACGATCATGACAGTGGCGCGGGCGTGATTCTGGAAAATTCACGCCTGCAAGGCATAATAAAAGGCACGCCTCTGGGCGAACTCCAGATCGACGGCATTATGTCTGACGAGAAAGTGGAAGCCGGCGAACACGTGATTACCAGCGGCGGTGACCGCATCTATCCCAAAGGGTATTCCGTTGGGACTGTGATTGGGTCGGCGCCAGACCCCCAGAACGATCCGTTTCTTGCTATTAAGGTCAAACCGGCAGCAGACCTCAATCGGTTGGAAGAAGTGCTGGTCATCACTGAGATGGCGGACAATTCACGTTCCGCTTCCGCAGGTCCGGTGCCCATGCGTGCCGCGGACATTCTGGCGCAGCGTCTGCCCAGCGTCCCCAAGCCGGACCCGAACGCAGTAAAAACTCCTGGTGGGACAACGTCAGGCCCAGCGGCGGGCCGGGCATCTCCGACTCCGGCGAAGAGCAAGCCAGCGGGTGGGGCAGAGCAGAAGCCTGGTACTGGAAGCGCGCCGCCGAAATCGCTTGCACCAGCCGGGACTGCTGCCACCACGGCAAACGGAACGGCCACGCCTCCCAAACCGAAGCCTACACCCAAGAAACCCAAGGCAGCGGCGACCGGAACGGATTCAACTGCGCCTTCGGCATCCCAGCCATCGGTCGATCAGCGTGGAACAGTCCAGCCCGCGGCAACGCCCACGCCGGCGACCAACCAGGAGAAGCCGCCGCGATGAATGCCAGCGTTTCTTTAACCTCTCGCGAAGAAATCGAGGTCCATCGGTTTAGCTGGCCAGTTTCGATTGGCATCCCGGTGCTGGCTATCTTCCTGCAGGTTTTCCTGCGCCTGCGCCTGATGACGGTGCTGGATTTGCCGCTGCTGGTGACCATCTTTTTTGCCGTTGCCCGCCGCCGCCCTATTCCCGGCATGATTACCGGCGCTTTAATCGGCACGCTACAGGACGCATGGACCGGCCATCCCATTGGCTTGTTTGGAATCGCCAAGACCATTGTTGGCTACCTGGGGTCTTCGATCGGGGTAAAGCTCGACGTGGAAAACCCCGGATCACGTTTCCTGATGACGTTTGCTTTTGTGCTGATTCACCGCTTCGTTTACATGGCGATCAGCCTGCAACTGGTGGGCGGCAGCGAAGCCTGGATATGGAGTCACACCCTGTTGTCGGCGCTGGTCAACGGTCTGGCTGCGGTTGTGCTGTTCGCCGTGCTGGACAAATTCAAGCTGAGAAATTGAAGCTGGAAGCCATTCGAGTTCCCGGGGATGTTTAATCCTTCAGTAACTACATTGAGGTCTTTGTCTTACGCCACGTGTGACCGATTTGCGGTACTCTATTCCCGGGACCCCAAAACAAAGGAAAAAGGATCCTGATCTGTTGCCCGGCAACAGATGGTAACAGGTATGCCCGGTCGCGACGAAAAAATTCCGCAGACAAAATTCTCAGTCGTCCAGTACGTCATTCTGGCAGTGTTCATCTTTCTCGCATATGGCCTGTGGACGCTCCAGGTGCGCAAGACAGACGAGTACGTAACGCGCTCAGAGCAGAACCGCATTCGCCAGGTCCCAATTCTTGCGCCGCGCGGAAAGATCTATGACCGCGATGGGCAGCTGATCGTGGACAACTATCCGTCTTTCTCCGCGCTGCTGCTGCGCGACCAGATGCGCGATCTCAATGCCGACGCACAGAAGATTGCGGATGGCCTCCACCTGCCGGCGGAAGAGGTGCTTGAGAAAGTCCGCCGTTATCAGCTCGCGCGCAAGCCCGCGTTTGAGCCGATCATCATCAAGGACGACATCACCCCGGACGAGCGCGCTTTCATCGAATCACATCGCGATGAATTTCCCGAGCTGGAAACGCTGATGATCCATCGCCGCCTCTATCCTAAAGATGGATTCATGGCGCACCTGATCGGGTACGTGGGCGAGGTGAGCGAAGACATGCTCAACTCACCTAAGTTTGAGCTCTATGAGCGCGGCGATATCGTGGGCCAATCCGGCGTGGAATTGCAATACAACGATCTTCTGATGGGCAAAGACGGCTCTCGCCGCGTGCTGGTCAACAGCAAAGGCAAGGAAGTTGGGCGGCCGCCGAACGCGAATATTCCCGCTGTTGCCGGACAAAAACTGAAGCTCACGGTTGATCTTGATATTCAAAAAGCGGCGGAGCAGGCGATGGAAGGGAAGAACGGCGCCATCGTCGCCATGGACCCACGCAACGGCGAAATCCTTGCCATGGTAAGCAGGCCCGCTTTTGATCCTAATGATTTTGCCGTGCGCATCTCTCGCGAAGAATGGCTTCGCCTGGTGGAAGACCCTGCACATCCGCTGTTTAACAAAGCCATTCAGGCGCAGCTGGCGCCTGGCTCGGTATTCAAGATCGTGATGTCCGTAGCCGGACTGCAAGAGGGCATCGCGCAAAACATGAAAGTGAACTGCCAGGGTGGAGCGGTTTTCTATGGGCGTTACTTCAGTTGCTGGGTGAAGGAAGAGCACCGTGTCCACGGCATTACCGATATTTCGAAAGGGATCTACCAATCATGCGACGTCTTCTTTTACACGCTGGCGGAGCGCCTGGGCATTGAGAAGATTGCCAAGTGGGCCATCGCAATGGGACTGAGCAAGAAGACCGGTATTGACCTGCCCAATGAAGTGAGCGGTGTAATGCCATCAGAAGAATGGAAGATGAAGACGTTCCGGCAGAAATGGTATGCGGGCGAAGTCATCTCCGTGGGTATCGGTCAGGGAGCGGTCGCAGTGAGCCCGATTCAGTTGGCACGCACAATTGGCGGGATAGCCATGGGCGGGACTTTCTACCGCCCGCATGTTGTCGATCCCGAGCAGCTGCCGGAGCCATTTAGGAACACAGGCGCGCAGACCATGCCGGATGTGGTGCATGTGCCTATCGATCCCCGGAACTGGATCACCATCACTGACGCGATGGCCGGGGTACTGAATCCCGGAGGAACCGGAGTCGCTTCGCACATTCAGGGTGTAGACTTTGCCGGCAAGACCGGAAGTACACAGTTGGTAAGCCATCAGTTTTTGGAAGCACACGGTCAAAAAATCAAGTCATTGAGCAAGGAGTTCAAAGGGAATGGTTGGTTTGCAGGCGTCACGCCGCGGAGAAACCCGGAGATTGTAGTAGCTGTTCTTTTCGAGGGCGGCGAGCACGGTCCCTTGGCTGCACGGGTGGCTTCGCAAGTGATCAAGGCATACGTAGAGAAGCAGCGGCGGCTCCGTAATGATCCCATGCTGTTCAGTGATAAAGCTGATCCGGGATCGGTGCCGATCGCCGGTGTGTGGAACCAGCCAGACTCGCTTGGCCACGCTAAAGTTCAAGAGGCTCACAATGCAGATGAGCATGCCGACGCGGGCCAGGATACAGCGAATGACAGCGAACTCCATGGCGGCACAGTTCTGATGCAGCTTGGCAGAACGCATCCTGACAAAACCAGGCTGCGGAAGCTGGCGCGGCCGGTATCGATTGGAATAGCGGGGTCGGACTAATGCGGCGGCTGATCTCCTTTCGCGATTTCGACTGGTTATTGCTCACTTTTATATTGATCATCTGCTCGCTTGGGGTACTGGAAATCTACAGCACTACGTACGAAACAAAGTTTGCCGGCGCGCACATCCGCCAGATTTACTGGATCATGGCAGGACTGGCGGTGATGCTGGCCGTAAGCCTCATCAATTACCAGGTCCTCCTGGAAAATGCCCACTGGTTTTATATTGCGTCGGTGGTGTCGCTGCTGGCGGTCACGCTGTTTGGCAAAAAGTACCTGGGCGCGCGGCGGTGGATACAACTCCCCGGCGGCCAGCACTTCCAGCCGTCGGAATGGGTAAAGCTGGTCCTGATTCTCATGCTGGCCAAATATTTCAGCGGGGAAGGCGAACGGGAGAATGCCTCGCTTTCTGACATCATGAAAGCTGGCATGATTGCCGGCGTGCCAATGCTGTTGGTCCTGAAGCAGCCCGATCTGGGCACGGCACTCACTTATGTGCCCGTGGCCCTGATGGGGTTATTTCTGGGCGGGATCCAGTTCCGCCACGCGGCTGCCATCCTGTTGGTCGCGGGCGTGCTCATGCCGGGTGTCTGGCATTATGGACTGAAGCCGTACCAGAAAGACCGTTTGACCAGTTTTCTGCATCCTGAGGCGGATTCGCAGAAGGCGGGGTATCAACTTGAGCAATCCAAGATTGCCGTGGGTTCGGGCGGGATTTGGGGCAAGGGAGTGCGGAAAGGCTCGCAAACACAGGGCTCATTCCTGCCGGAGCCTCACACGGACTTTATTTTTGCCGCCTGGTCAGAAGAGCACGGCTTTGTGGGCGCAGTCGCCTTACTACTGTTATACTTTATGGTGTTGATGCGTTTGATCCATAACGCTCAGACCGCGCCGGACAGCGCGGGCGGCTTTGTGGTGATGGGTGTGGTGGCGGTTTTGCTCTTCCACATCCTGGTCAACGCGGGAATGGTGGTAGGGTATATGCCCGTCACCGGTATTCCTTTACCGCTGATGAGCTATGGTGGTTCCTCAGTGTTGTTCATGTTTCTGGCGCTGGGTATCGTGATGAATATTCGAATGCGCCGTTTTGTGAACTGAGGGAAGGAACCAAAAACCGCGCCAAGAGGCGCGACAGTAACAGATTTTTAAGATTGAACGTTACGCCCTGACGTGAAGAGAGGGCGCCGGCCGAATGAAGGGAAGCCGGAGAGTATCAGAAAGCATTGCCGGGCAGGAAACGGCCCCGCGGGAAACATCCAGACAGGCGCAAACTTTAGCGCTTGTTCGGGAACCGCAGTGTGGCCACAAACCCGGAGTGCAAAGGTGCACAGATTTTTCAAACAAGTCATAAGCAGATTGCAGATGTTGGCCGGAGAGGTTTACTCACCGCAGCCGAATTGTATTTCCTGCATAAGATCAGATTGAATTTCCGGGCACTCAAAGCCAGTCAACCCGCGCCGCAAGCGCAGGTCTCCTGACGTTTTTCTGTGACTTTCCCGTCTCTTCTTTCCCGCCGGTATTAACCGGAGAAGATCCATGGCGAAAGAACTTTATGTTTCTTCGACACCGCATGAAACCAAGGTAGCGGTGGTTGAAGAAGACCAACTTTCAGAAATATATTTCGAACGAGAAAATGAATACACACTGGCCGGCTCCATCTATAAAGGACGCGTGACGCGCGTTCTGCCGGGCATGCAATCCGCTTTTGTAAACATTGGCCTTGAACGCGACGCGTTCCTCTACGTTTCCGACTTCCTGATGGAAGAAGACGAAGACGCCGATGCCATCAGCGAAGCCGTCGCGAGCTCCAGGAACGCACCGGTCATCGAGATGGGCAGCACAGAAGGGCAACACGGGCCGATTGAGGCACAGGAGATCATGCCGCCCATTGTCGTGGGCGATGAAGAAGACGACACTGAACAAGATTCCGCCGGCGCACCGGCTGAGAATGGCGCCGCACGTGAGCCCGAGCGGGAAGGCGCGCGTAAATGGCGTGGACGCCGCCGCCGAGGAAGAGGCGGACGTGATCGTTTTGCTGATCGCGGAACTAACGACCAGCAGGCAGCCGGCGATCGTGGCGAGCATGAGAAGCCTGTAGAAGCTGCGCCAGAGGAACGTGGCGAATCGCGACCGGAGAGCCGTCCTGAAGCCCGACAAGAGAGGCATGAGAGCAGGCCGGAAGGGCGATCCGAGGGACGGCACGAAGGTCGGTCGGACTATCGCCGCGAGAATCGCTCCGATCGTTACGAGAGCAGGCCGGAGCAAAGGTTCGAACAACACGCTGAGCCGATCGTGCTGCCGGGCGAGTCGATTTCCAAGTACCAGCCGCACGGCCCGCAGTCTTCAACCGCAGCAACCCAGACTGCAGTAAAGACCGAGTCAGCGCCGCGGCCCAAACCTTCAACCGAGTACTCCATCGATCCCTCGGCGTTCGCCGCAGGCTCCATGATTTTGCCTGGCGAAACGCTGGCCAAGTACGGAAAAGACAAGCAGCAGTCGCGTGGGAAATCTGAAGCGCAACCCGAAAGGCCGGCTGCAGAACGCGCCGCAGAACACTCCCCGGAACACCAGGAGCGTGGCTTTCTCCAGGATGCTGAATCCGCCGGTCCAATTCCCGCGAAGTTTGAGCAGGAAGAGAAAACTGAGGCCCGCGTGGAAGCGCCCAGAGTCTTTCACCGCAGAGAGTCGGCGCCAGTGATAGCGGAAACTGATACTCCTGAAACGACCGGGACGTTTGAAGAACCTCAGAAGCGTTCGCCGGAGGCGGAAGAACAACGGTTTGAAAGGATGAACGTTGCCAGTGTTTTTGGCGGCGTCATTGCCGAGGCGGAAGAAACCAGCAAAATCGATGAAGAAGAGCAAGCCGAGGAAGCCACTCATCTTGATTCCTCTCTTGAGGGCCCGGCGCAAGAGCAGCAATCATGGACTCCGGCCGGTAGCAATCCCGAGAACATTTCTGAGCAGAATCGTGGAGCGCAAGCTCGTGGCGTGATGGAGGAAGAAGAAATAGAAGACGAGGAAAGCGATATCCCCGGCTTTGAAGAAGACCTCGACATGGGAGAGTTCGAGGAACTGGAAGAGGAAGTCTTGGGCCAGTCCGGCGAGCAGATGGTTGCTATGGGCAATGAAGTAATGGAAGCCGTGCGCGATGCGCACGTAAATGAGCTTGCCACGGGCAAGTATGAAGCTGAGGGGCTCGATCCCGACGAACTGGAAGAAGTGGAAGGGGCTTTCAGCCAGGGTGAAGAAGATGCTGAAGGCGAAGACGAAGGAGACGGTGAGCAATCTGAAGAACTGGAAGGCGCCAGCGCGGAACAGCGTACACCAGCGACAGCAGGCTACCAGCGGCGCACGGAGCGCAGACCGCAAGATAGACGTGGCGGACGGCGCACCGGAGGAAGGCGTCCCATGCGCGGACGTCCACAGCGTCATCAGTCGTCACGGACTATGCCGGCGATCAGTGACCTGCTGAAGGAAGGCCAGGAGATTCTGGTGCAGATTGCCAAAGAACCGATTGCCAAGAAAGGCGCGCGCATTACCAGTCACATCGCGCTGCCGGGCAGGTATCTGGTGTACATGCCGACGGTGCACCACACGGGGGTCTCGCGCAAGATCGCTTCAGAAGAAGAACGCCATCGCCTGAAGCGGATTGCGCTGAGCGAGCGCGGAGAAGCGCAGGGCGGCTTCATTGTCCGCACAGCGGCGGCAGGTGCGGAAGAGCAAGACCTGCGCAACGATATCCGCTTCCTGATTAATTTGTGGAATGAGATTCGCGGGCGCGCCGATACGTCGAAAGCTCCGGCGTTGATCTACCACGATTTGAACCTGGTGGAGCGCATCCTGCGCGACCAGGTGAGCGGCAGCTTTTCCGCCATCTGGGCGGACACCGAGCAGGAATATGAACGTATTCTGCGCTTTGTCAGCCGCTTCCAGCCGTCGTTAGTCAAGCGGGTGAAGCTCTACAGCAAAGACACGCCGCTATTCGAGCAGTTCAACATCACGGAAGAAATCAACAAAGCGCTTAAATCAAAAGTATGGCTGCGAAGCGGCGGTTACATCGTCATCAACCAGACGGAAGCGCTCGTGGCGATCGACATCAATACGGGAAAGTACGTGGGCAAGACAGCGCGGCTGGAAGATACGATCGTCAAGACGAATATCGATGCCATCAAGGAGATTGTGCGGCAGATACGCCTGCGCGATCTCGGCGGGATTATCGTGATCGACTTTATTGACATGGACGAGCGCCGCAACCGCGCCAAAGTGATGCAGGCGCTGGAAGAGGCATTGAAAGCCGACCGTGCGCCTTCCAAGGTCCTGCAGTTCAATGATTTTGGTCTGGTTGCCATCACGCGCAAACGGGTGAAGCAGTCCCTGGAGCGCACCCTGGGACAGCCTTGCCCCACGTGCTCAGCCACGGGAATGATCAAATCCGTAACCACTGTATGCAATGAGATTTATGTGGAAATGCGCAAGATGGCGCGGCACTTTGAGCGCGACGTAATGGTTCGCGTGAATCCGGAAGTGGCTAAAGCGCTCAAGGGCAACAACGGACGCTGGCTGCAAGAGATGGAAGAACTAGTCAAGCGGACGGTGATTGTGAAGTCGGACGCGCTGCTGCATCCGGAGCAGTTTGATATTCAGTAAGAGTCAACTCATCGCGAAGGATGCGATGAGCGCAAAGGAATAGGATTGTCGGCATTCATGGGAAGATCCTGGCATTGATTCTTTGCGTTCTTAGCGCCCTTTGCGGTAAATTCTCCCGTCGATCGCGATCTCAGAGGCCATGCCCAAAAACTTCAAAGGAACACCTGCGCAGGATCGCGCGCTCAGCGCCTATGTGAAGCTGGAGCGCGCTGCCAGCGCTGCGTTCGCGTACGCCCGGGTTGGACTTGAAGAAGAAGGTCTAACGCTCAGCCAGTTCGCGGTACTGGAGGCGCTCTATCACGTGGGACCGCAATGTCTGGGTGAGCTGGCACGGCGCATCCTTACCAGCAGTGGGAACCTTACCTTGGTGATCGACAACCTGCAAAAGCGCGGATTGGTCAAGAGAGAACAGCAGGGCAAAGACAAACGTTTTGTACTGGGATGCATCACGCCCGCCGGGGAAAAGCTTATTGCCAGGATTTTCCCGGAGCACGCGCGTCGGATCACTGAAGTCATGAGTCGGCTGAAGTCCGACGAACAGGAACAGTTGGGGCAGCTTTGCAGGAAACTGGGAAAAGGCGAGTAGGAACAGATTGCCAGAATCGCCGGAATTGCCAAAGATTGCCAAAATTGAGAACCGCAAAACGTTGAAACGCAGAGAACGGAGGAAGCAGGTGCTTGGTCGCGGGTGAGAATTGGTTTTCGACCCCGCGCGATGACGGCGATGGCGGCGATCACGGCGATTTGTTATCTTGGTTCGCTCATGCGTCCACGCATCACTCTTTATATTGCCGCCATTTTTTTAAGCAGCAGCCTTCTTTTCCTGGTGGAACCCATGGCAGGCAAGCGCCTGCTGCCGCTGCTGGGTGGTTCCTCTGCGGTATGGATCACCTGTCTCGTATTTTTCCAGACCACGTTGCTGCTGGGCTATCTTTGTGCGCACGCAATCGCTACGCGGTTATCCCGGCGCGCGCAGCTAGTCGCGTATGGATTTCTACTGGCTCTGAGCCTGGCGCAGGTGTTTGCCACTCTGAATCCACATCCGCATGCTTCCACGGTGCGGCCGGTCTTTAGCGTGCTGTGGGTGTTGACGATGCTAATCGGGTTGCCATTTCTTGCCTTGTCGGCGACGAACCCGCTATTGCAGTCCTGGTACGCTCATGGCCGGACAGAACATGCGCCGTCAGCGCCGCCTTACTGGCTGTTTGCTCTTTCCAATTTTGGATCGTTGCTGGCACTGCTGGCCTATCCGGTCATGGTTGAACCAAACTTCAGCCTGCGAGCGCAGACGCTGGCCTGGTCCGTGGGATTCCTTCTCTTCGTCGTCGTTTGCGGAGTCATCATCGCCGGCAGACGAAAAGTGCCAGAGGTCGAGACACATTCACCGCCAGCCGTGAGCGGAGCGGCATCTACACCGTCTCAAGCAGGAACTGCGACAGCGCCTTCCTTGATTTCTGAAGCAGTGCCCACCCCGGGGGACCGGACGTTGTGGCTGCTGATGGCGGCATGCGGATCTCTGCTGTTGTCGGCCGTGACCAGCCACCTGAGCCAGAACATTGCCGCGATTCCGCTGCTGTGGATTCTTCCCCTGACGATTTACCTGCTGACGTTTGTGCTGGCGTTCAACGGAGAAAAATTCTATTCGCGCCGGATGATGCTGGGACTGTTGCCGTCGGCACTGGGCGGAGTTGCGTACCTGATCGTGGATACAACGACTGACGTCCCGATCATCATTTCAATACCGCTCTTCTGCCTGACTCTGTTTATTGGCGCATTCTTCTGCCATGGAGAACTCTACCGGCGCCGGCCGTCACCGCGCTACATCACACAGTTTTACCTTCTGATTGCGGCAGGGGGCGCCCTGGGTTCGATGTTTGTGGGCGTGCTCTCGCCACTGATTTTTCGCGGTAGTTATGAGATGGCCTGGAGCCTGGTGTACACGGCGGCCCTGGCTGCGGTGTTGCTGTGGCGGGTTCATCCGGTGTGGCGTATTTTCTGGCCTGCAGCGACGATCGGCCTTCTGGTGGTGGTCGTGCTTCAGGAGCGTGCCGACAGGGAGAACGCAATTGTGCAGGTGCGAAGTTTCTATGGGACGCTGCGAGTGACGGAAGAATCGACTGAAGAGGCCGGAATTTACCGCACACTGATTCATGGAACCATCCAGCACGGTACGCAGTTTCTCGCAAGTGAAGAATTGCGGCGGTTGCCTACCACTTATTACTCGCGCGATTCTGGAGTCGGCTTGGCCCTGGACAATTGCTGCAAGGGCCGGGCGCGACGGGTGGCCGACATTGGCCTGGGAACCGGCACGCTGGCAGCCTATGGCGAGCCGGGAGACGTGTTCCGGTTTTATGAGATTGATCCGCGAGTGGAGATCATCGCGAAGAACGTTTTCACCTATCTCCGGGAATCCCGGGCAAAAATTGAGATTGTGCAGGGCGATGCTCGCCTCTCTCTGGAAGCGGAACCGCCGGAGAAGTATGACGTGATCGCCGTGGATGCATTTTCCGGCGACGCGATCCCTGTACACCTGCTCACCGCGGAGGCCATCAAGCTTTACCAGCGTCATCTGGCGCCGGGCGGAATCATCGCGGTCCATATTTCCAACCAGTACCTGAATCTTGCGCCCGTGGTGCAGGAACAGGCAGACCACGCCGGGCTGAAGGCGGTCATGGTATCAACCGAAGACGACGATGATACCGGAGCGTTCAGTTCAGACTGGGTGCTGGTGACGGCCAATGAAAAGTTCCTGGCCCTGCCGGAAATCGCCAACGCCAGCGCAAAGATCGAGCCGAAGCCAGGCCTCCGGCTCTGGACTGACGACTACAGCAGCCTGTTGCCAATCCTGAATCTGCGTCCCCACCCTAAAGAGTAGTCATGGCCGATGGGAGTGTAAGGCCATTCCTTTCTGAAACTATTTTGATATCAAATCATCCAATAACAGCCCAAGAATTGGGCCTTACAAAACCATCGCATTGGGGAGAAAAGACATGGGTTCAAAATGGTCGCTTCTGTTGGGGCGGGTGCTGTTGAGCGCGATCTTCATTCTGAGCGGCCTGGGCAAACTGCCGCATTTTCACGATATAGCCGGCATGATGGCGGGCAAAGGGATTCCACTGGCCACGGTGGCACTGGTGATCACATTGCTCATCGAAATCGGCGGTGGATTGCTGATATTGACCGGCTACAAAGCGAGGTATGCGGCGCTGGTGATTGCCCTGTGGCTGATCCCAGTCACGCTGGTGTTCCATCATTTCTGGGGAATTCCGGCGGACCAACAACAGGACCAGATGGTCCATTTCCTGAAAAACGTGGCCATCATGGGAGGGCTGCTGATCCTGGCCCATGCCAGTCCTGAGAAAACCGAAGCAAGGGCCTAAAGCACAGCAATTGGGAGGCAAAGATGATTCAGGTAAGAAGAGCCAAAGAACGCGGCCATGCCGATCATGGCTGGCTGAATACGTATCACACGTTTTCGTTCAGCAACTACTACGATCCGAGGTTCATGGGATTCCGCAGCCTGCGCGTGATCAATGAAGACTGGGTCCAGCCGGGTCACGGTTTTCCAACGCATCCGCATCGGGATATGGAAATCATCACATACGTGCTGGAAGGATCGCTGGAGCACAAGGACAGCATGGGCACGGGCTCGGTGATCCGTCCGGGAGAAGTGCAGAAGATGAGCGCTGGCACCGGAGTCCGTCACAGCGAGTTCAACCACTCGAATGACGAGCCGGTCCATCTCTACCAGATATGGATTCTGCCGGAAAAAGAAGGCATCAAGCCGAATTATGAGCAGAAGGCGATTCCGGCAGAAGAGAAGCAGGGCAAGCCGCGGTTGTTGGCTTCGCCAAGCGGAGGCAACGGCAGCAACGCGGTGAAGCTGTATCAGGATGCGGAACTATACAACGTTGCGTTAGGCAAATCGGAATCCGTGGAGCACGAGCTGCGCGATGGTCGCTATGCCTGGATCCAGGTGGCGCGCGGCGCGGTGAACGTAAATGGCCAGGAGCTGAAAGCCGGCGATGGCGCTGCTGTGTCAAAGGAAACGAAGCTCACACTCAGCGGCAGTGCAGACAGCAGTGAAGTGCTGTTGTTCGACTTGGCGTGAGTAGCAGTTAGCAATCAGACAGAGCAGATCAGGATAAGTTAGCCGCGAATTTCGCGAATGAACACGAATCGGAACTGATTCGCGTACTTCGCGTGGATTCGCGGCTATTTTTTGCGGCATCGATTCTGCAGGCTAACCTCTCACGGGGTCGGGCGTCTATAAAGACGTGATACCTTGACGATCTACAATCGGGTTGTAGATAATCATACTATGGGAAAACCAAGTGATCTGGTCCAGGGAACACTGGACCTTCTAATCCTGAAAACGGTCTCTCTTGAGCCTAAGCACGGGTGGGCCATCGCGAAGCGGATCCAGCAGATTTCGAAAGAAGTCTTGCAGGTCCAACAGGGATCGCTTTACCCGGCGCTGCACCGCCTGGAGCAGCAAGGCTGGATTCGTGCCAAGTGGAATGAGAGCGAAACCGGAAGGCAGGCCAAGTTCTATTCTCTTACGGCCGCCGGACGTACTCAGTTGGAAAAAGAAAAAGAAAGCTGGAAACGTCTTTCAACAGCGATTGATGTAGTGATCGACAGCCTGTAAGTGGGAGGAACTATGCGCTGGGTGCAACGACTTCGAATGGCGGTTCTGATGCTGTTCAGCCGCAAGAGCGAAAAAGACCGCTTGAATGCGGAGATGCAGTTCCACCTGGAACAGCAGATTGCCGAGAATATTGGCGGCGGAATGGAGCCGGAAGAAGCTCGCACCGCGGCGCTCCGACTGTTTGGCAATCCAGCGCTTTTGCAGGAGGAAGCCCGCTCAGCCTGGAGTTGGAACTGGCTGGAATCTTTCTGGCGCGACGCGCGCTATGGTCTCCGTACGTTAACGCGTGCACCCGGCTTTTCACTCACGGCCATTCTTGTGATGGCGCTGGGCATAGGCGCCACTACTTCACTCTTTACGATTGTCCGCTCAGTCTTGCTTAAGCCCTTGCCCTTTACCGAGCCGGACAAGTTGGTAATGGTGTATGAACATTTCCAGAACAGCGATACACAATATAACCCTGTGTCTTATGCTGATTTCCACGACTGGCGCGAGCAAACGCACGGCTTTGAAGATATGGGCGCATGGCGTTGGTGGGGATGCAATGTAACCGGAGATGCTGGAGAACTGCCTGAGGTCGTAGCGGCTGCTGCCGGGTCGTGGAATTTATTTTCGGTGCTGGGCGTGGAGCCTGTTCTGGGCCGAACATTCACCAGCGACGAAGATCGCTTGGGCGCTAATAACGTAGTGATCCTGTCATGGAGTCTTTTTCAGAGCCGGTTTAGCGGCAACCCAGCAGTTATCGGGAAGCAAGTACGATTGGATTCAAAACCTTACACTATTGTCGGGGTGTTGCCAAAATGGTTTTCCTACCCCCGAATGGAAATGAAACTCTGGGTCCCATATACGTCCACGTTTATGGCCGAGCAGTTGCAACAGCATGGCAACCACCAAAGTTATGTTATTGCGCGTCTAAAGCTGGGAGTGAGTGCTGCAACGGCAACCAAAGAGGTAAGCGCCCTCCAATACCAGTTGCACATGGCGAACCTGGACAAACCTGTGGCGGAAGAAGCTGTGTCACGCCCCATGATTGACGATGTAGTCCACGACATAAAGACGCCGTTGATCGTGTTGATGTCCTCGGTGGGATGCATGCTGCTCATTGCCTGCCTGAATGTTTCCAATCTCCTGGTGGCAAGAGGAGCGGCGCGGCGCAGGGAAGTAGCAATTCGTGGAGCGCTCGGCGGCAGCCGGTGGAAGCTGGTTCGCGAGCAGATGTCAGAGAGCCTGCTGATCTGCACCGCCGGAGGCCTGCTTGGCCTCGTGCTTTCGTTTTTCGCCACCAGTTGGCTTGCCCATCATTGGCGAACTTTGCCGCGTGCCGACGCCATCGGCATGGATGGAACTGTCACAGGCTTTGCGGTGGCAATGATTGCGCTGGCAACACTTCTGGCCGGCCTGCTGCCAGCCATTTCTTCCACCGGCAAAAGCCTGCTGGCCGTGTTGCAGGATTCTTCGCGCACCATGGGTGGAAGCGCATCGCGTGCGGGCTTGCGAAAGACGCTGCTTACGGCTGAGATCGCTCTTACGGTGGTCCTGTTAATTTCCGCCGGGCTGTTATTCAGAAGTTTTATGAATTTAAGGACATCAGACCTGGGCTGCGCAACGGACAATGTTTTAACAATCAGATATGGGCTGCCCGATGAACAGTACGATACAGCGGAAAAAATTGTCGCTTTCCATGAAGGACTGCTGGAGCGTGTTCGTCGCCTGCCCGGAGTGCGCGCTGCGGGCCTGGTTTCCACAGTGCCTGGAGCAGGATGGGAAGGCGATACCATATTCACGATTCCCGAGCATCCGCCGACCAGCTCGCTTTTGGAGCTGGACACGCTCACGCGCAAGGCTGATCCGGGCTACTTCAGCGCGGCGCAAATTCCGTTGCTGAGCGGGCGCTTCTTCACGGACCAGGAAAGATTGGGCCGCATGCACTCTGTGATTATCAGCAAAAAGTTTGCGAACCAGTTCTTCCCAGGGGAAAGCCCCATAGGCAAGCATGTGAAAATTACCTGGAACGGGAAGGAAGCCGCGCAGGAGATCGTCGGAGTTGTTGGCGATACGCTTCACGATATCGGCGAACCAGTGAAGGCGACGCTCTATTTGCCAATCCTTTCAGGTGTACCCATGCATACAGGCGACGGCACCATTGTTGTCCGAACATCGGTTGAACCACTTTCATTGGCATTGCCGATCCAAAAGCAGGTTGCGGCACTTGACGCACAGCTGCCGGTCTATGACGTGCTGACCATGCAGCAGATCATCGGAAAAGCAACGGCGAGTCAGAGCTTCAGCGCCGCGCTTGTATTGGCATTCGGTGCATTATCGCTATTATTGGCCGCAGTGGGTCTCTATGGAGTGCTTTCATATCTGGTAACGCAACGCATCTCTGAAATTGGCATCCGCATGGCTCTGGGCGCGCAACGAAGCGAAATCCTGCGCCTGGTATTGCTGGATGGCATGTGGCCCGTCTTCACAGGATTGGCCATCGGTCTGGCGGGAGGCGCAGGCGCAGGCATGCTCATCAAGTCGATTCTGTATGGAACTGGGCCACTTGATCCAACGGTGTTCGCCGGAATGGTATGCACCCTTCTTTTGACGGCCGCTATCGCCAGCGCGATACCTGCGTTGCGAGCTTGCAGAATCGAGCCGACGCAGGCGTTGAGAACGGAATAGGCGATTTTTGCGCCGACAGGCCGAGAGGGTCGCCTTTCAGCCCAAACGGGTACCCCTTCCGGCATCCGCGTAATCCTAAAGCTCAACGTGCACTCAGAAAATTCAGCAATTTCTCTGATTTTGACCCCACAAGTTCACATTACTTTCGGGGTAATCCCCGAGTCCTGCACTACTCCCTTAGTAACATTTGAGGTGAAATCGCGAACCGTGTGCATCAATACCACAATAACTTGTGGTGCTATGCCGTTTGTGTCGCAGGATTTAGATGTCTGACCGGCCAAAAAGCTGGTACTAGCCCCAAAGATACCCCCCAAACACCGGAAGAAACCGGAAGTTACCTATTGACCTAGCGTTTTAAGCCGGATATAACTCGCATCGACCTGAAGTTTTCCCCCCCGAGAAGACCAAGGATTTCTCCACAGGCCTCAATGAAGGCCATTCAACTCACTGTGGAAAGGCTACACATTATGGCGGCAGATTCGCGTGAGGTAATGAATATCCGGCAAGCCTCCCAGTACCTGGGGGTCAGCCCGGACACGCTGTACAAATATGTGACCGAAGAAAAAATCCCTGCCTTCAAGCTCGGGAACCGCTGGAAGTTCAAAAAGACGATTCTGGACCAGTGGATGGAACAGAAGAGCACGATGAACATGGGCGGGGCCAAGAAAAAGCCGAAAGCGGCCAAGGCAGCAGCAGTGCGGTAGGTCCGGGACGCCGGGGAAGCAAAAGGAAATTAAGAACATAGGTGGGACGGCATGTTTGGATTAGGATCAGGAAAATCGATTGTGGGACTGGACATCGGCTCCAGTTGTATCAAGGCGATCGAATTAAAGCGCTCCAAGGGCGAGATCGTGGTTTCGCACCTGGGCGTGGAGCCGCTGGCCAGCGATATCGTGGTGGACTCCATGATTGTCGATTCAGGGAGCGTTTCCAGCGCAATCAGCAAAATCTTCGGCGAGCACGCAATTAAGACGAAATCGGTGGCGACCTCGGTCAGCGGCCATTCCGTAATTGTGAAAAAGATCAGCGTGCAGCCCATGAGCGAGGGCGAACTGGCGGAAAGCATCACCACGGAAGCGGCCCAGCACATTCCTTTTGATATTGCCGACGTGAACGTGGACTTTGACATCCTGAACCCCGACGATACCGGCCCGCAGATGGACGTGTTGCTGGTGGCGGTAAAGAAGGACAAGATCCTGAACTATACGAACGTGCTCTCGCTGGCGGGAAAATCGCCGGCGGTAGTGGATATTGACGCGTTCGCGCTGCAGAACTGCTACGAATACAACTATCAGCCGCATCACGATACTACGGTGGCCCTGCTGAACCTGGGAGCCAGCGTGATGAACATTAATATCGTGAAAGGCACAACGCCGCTATTCACGCGCGACGTGAGCGTGGGCGGCAACCAGTACACCGATTCGCTCCAGAAGGAACTGGACCTGAGCTTTGATGACGCCGAGTCGCTAAAACTCGGACGGAAGGTCGGGACGGTCAGCGAGGACGCCAAGCTGCCGATCCTGCAACAAGTCACGGAAATCATCGTGCTGGAAATCCAGAAGACGTTCGACTTCTTCCGGGCCACGGCGTCTGGCGAGCACATTGAGCGCATTTACCTGGCGGGCGGCTCGTCGCGTGTACCGGGCCTGGTGGAAGCGCTAAGGCAGGAGTTTTCCCTGCCGGTGGAAGTGCTGAATCCGTTCCAGCGCATCGTTCCACCCGCCGATTCGATGGAGCATGACATATTGGAACAGAACCCGGGACAGCTCGCGGTTGCGGTGGGTTTGGCCCTTAGGAGCTTTGAAGACCTATGATTCGTATCAACCTGCTAGGAGTTCCGAAGAAAACGTCGCGCGGCGGCCGCCGTGCCAGTACAGTAGCAGTTTCCGGTGGAGGCGGAGAGGGCTCCAGCACAGTCGTACTGGGCCTGATTTTCGCCGGTGCGCTTGTGGTGCTCATCGGCGTGGCCCAGATGTGGGTGCAGCGCGAGCACGAAACGTTGGAAAAGAACCTGCAAAAAGCCGTCCAGGAGAACCAGCGGCTGGCAGACGTGAAGGCGAAGTACGAGGCCAGCAAGAAAAAGGCTGACATGTACGAGCGCAGGGTCCGCGTCATTGACGAACTTAAATCGGCGCAGTCCGGGCCCGTCAACTTGCTGAACCTGGTGGCCGACACGGTCAACAGCACCGACGCCGTCTGGCTCGAGACCATGACCAACGACGGCAAAACCCTGAACTTTACGGGGATGGCGTTAAGCCCGAACTCAGTGGCCGACCTGATGGCGAACCTGAGAAAAACCGGAGCGTTCAGGACGGTCGAGATTAAAGAAACGACGCAGGACAGCGCCATGAAGGAAGTCCAGGCGTTCAAATTCGAATTGATATGTGAGATGGCCCCCGGATTTGTCGGGAAGGCGCAGAAACAGTCGTAACGCAGCGGTTATCCGCCGGGGATGGTTTGTATATGGCTAAATTCGGAGAAATGTCGTTAGCAGCGCGGGCAGGAATCCTGTTCCTTGCCGCGGCCATGGTGGGCGCAGCCTACTACTACGTGTATTTCAATCCCATGTATCAGGCGAACCAACAGCTCGATACCAAGATCAAGGACAAGAAGGCGGAGAACGAGACCCTGAAGATGTTCGAGCCGAAGCTGGCTGAGGTGAACCGCAACATGGCGATCCTGCAGCAGCAGCTCGAGATCCAGAAGCGGATCGTTCCCGAAGACAAAGATGCGGACCAGTTCATCAAGCTGTTGCATGACACGGCCGCTACCTCGGGAATTGAGATCCGGCGTTACACCTCGTTACCTGTGGCCAACAAAGAGTTTTACAGCGAAGTGCCGTTTGCCATCGATATTGACGGTCCGTATTACTCGGTGCTGAATTTCTTCCAGCGGGTGGCGGAACTGGAGCGCATCGTCAACGTCGGCAATATGCAAATGGGAAACACCAAGAGCGGCAGCGCCGCCAAGGTGAAAACCTCATACAGCTATGCGCCTGGCGAAACTGTGCTGGCCAGCTGCACGGCAACAACTTTTTTCAGCCACGAGCCGGACGAGCAGGCTGCGGCTCCGGCGCCCGCCAAGCCGGGACAACCGGCGGCTCCGACGGTGGTGAAGTAGCGATGATTTTATGAAGAGTGCACCAAAGGGAATTGAGATGAAGCTGATACAGATTTTTGCGCTCGCAACAGCCATGGCGACAATGGCCACGGCGCAGAATTCCGGCGCCAACAGCCAGACCAACGCCACTCCGTCTCCGACTCCGGTTACCGCCGGCAAGACAGGCGGAGCCGCGCAGCCGGCGACGAAAAAGAAGGCCACCAGCGGCCAGCGATCCGGCACCAAGAAAAGTGCGGGAACGCCGGCCGCCGCCAAAACCTCTGCCAGCAAGAGCGGCGCGAACGCAAAAGGTGGAACTGCGTCAGCCCCGGCTTCCAAGACAACGGCGGTGAAAACGACGACGGCACCGGTGAAAGGACAGTCTCCCACGGCAAGTCCAGCCAAACGAGCGCCTACTCCGGTAGTGGCGGCCAAAACATCCGATACCAAGAAGACCGAAGCGAAAAAAGTCGATGCCAAGAAGGCGACGGCGGCCAAAGCGCCTGTTGTAATCGGCGTCAAGCCGCTTCAGACAAACAAAAAAGCCGGGACGCAAACAAAGGCCACGGCGAAGCCTCCGGCAAAGGCTCCGCCGGCGCAGGTTACTTCTGTGGGCCCATCGACGAAACCGCCAGAGAAGCCCAGACCGGCAGCGAGGACGTTTGGAGCGCACGGGCGCCGCGATCCGTTTGTGAGCCCGATCGTGTCCGACAAAGGCGGCGTTAACCGTCCACCATCGAATTGCACCAGCGGCAAGCGGTGTCTGGTGATTCCGGAACTGGTGCTGCAAGGCACGGTAAAAGATACTTCCGGCAAGATGATGGCGGTGGTCGCCAACAGCATCAGGAAGACCTACTTCCTGAGAGAGAACGATCAGGTTTTCCAGGGCAGCGTAGAAAAAATCACCAGTGATTCCATCATTTTCCGCGAGTACGTGAAGGACGCTTTAGGACGCGAGACGGCACGCGAAGTGGTGAAAAAGCTGGCGCCGCCGATTACCTAGAAAGCGCAAAGATTTCAGAGACAGATCAGCAGTAAAAAGTGCAAAGCAGTCGGGCCGAACCAGGGGTAAGAGCAGCCGTTTCAGGAGGAAAGAATTTCCAGCCGGCTGGAAGCTGTCAGACAGGCGTTCAACGCCACGCATGACCGGTGAGTGAAGTTGAACCGCCGGGGATGGGGAGACAAAAGAGATGAGGCTTAAGCAACTGCTAGGAATCGTTCTGTTGGCCAGCGCAAGCGCACTGGCGGCAGCTACCGTTTCGCAACTGGGAGGTGTTCTGGTGAAGAACCAGGACAGCGCTGCGGTGATCACCATCCTGGCGAACGGGACTTTTACTCATACCGAGTATCGTCCAACCGATAACTTGATGCTGGTTGACCTGGCGGGCGTCTCGATTGCGAACCAGGACGCGAAGGTGCACGAAGTTGTGGCGCCCGGAGTCCGGTCTTACCGCATTACGGCGTACCGTTCGGCTGGCGGAATTGAAGTCGCACGCATGGAACTCACACTGGCGCGGGACGCCCGGGTCAACGTGAGCGAAGTGGAGGGCGGACTGGAGTTGCGTGTGTCCGGTTCCTCCGCGGCAGCGCAAGCGGCCACGGCCTTGCCGAAAAACAGTGCGACGACACGCATTCGTGAGATTTCTGTTGCCCACGGCAGCGACGCGTTGAATATCGAGATCAGCGGCAGCGGCCCGATGACGGCAAAGACCATGAAGCTGACGCATCCCGACCGGGTTGTTGTGGATATCCCGAACTCGGTCCTTCAGGGACGCGCGCGGGAAATTGCGGTCAATAGCAATGACGTGAAGACTGTCCGGGCAGCGCGCTATCAGGAAGGAACAACGCGCGTGGTAGTGGACATGGCGCAAATGCGCGACTTCCAGGTGGTTCCTGACGGGAACAAACTGGTAGTCCAACTGCGTGAAAGCTCCACAGCCAAACCTGTCCCTCAGCCTGCGTTGAAAGAAGCCATTGTTACGGCGGAAGCCATACCCCCGGCTGGCGCTTCCGAACCAATTTTGTCCCCGCCCGCGAAAACATCCGCCAGGTCGCAAGAGAAGGCTGTAGAAGCCAGGCCGTCACGTTCTGACGTCGCCGCTTCGCACTTTGCCAGTGCGGCCCCGGCCCTCCCCAGCATTAACCAGCCGCCATTTGCCCCGCATGCCAGCCTGGCTGCAGAGCCGGCCATGATCAATGCCGCGCTGCAACAGCAGCAGCAACAGCCGGTTCAAACCACGCCGGCAGGTACAACCGTCGCCGTGGGCGGCACAGCAACCGGGAACTGCACGACCGGTCGTTATACGGGCGAGCCGTTTGGCATGAACTTCAAAGACCTTGACCTCAAGGACTTCTTCCGCCTGATTCACGAGATCAGCGGCCTGAATGTCGTACTTGATCCCTCAGTGAAAGGATCAGTCACGATCGTTCTGGATGATGTGCCGTGGGACCAGGCCCTGGCCATTGTGCTGGACAATAATGGACTGGCATGCACGCTGCAAGGCAACGTGCTACGCATCGCCACACTGGACACGATGAAGACTGAAGCCGAAGCGCGGCGAGCGCAGCAGGATGCGCAGGCACTGGCCGTCCCGAAGCAGACCATCACGCGCTACCTGAGTTATGGCCATGCCAAGGATGCCGCGACCGTGGTGAAGAAATTCCTTTCCGCCCGCGGCGATGTTGTGGCCGATGACCGAAGCAACGCTCTGATCGTCGAAGATATCCCCAGCGTACTTCCCAAGGTTGAAGATCTGATCCGAATGCTGGACCGCAAGACCCCCGAGGTGGAGATTGAAGCCCGCGTTGTCGCTTCCACCCGGACTTTCGCCCGCGATATCGGTACCCAGATGGGAGCCGGCTTTGGCAGCGGCAATAACGCGGTGGGTGGCGCTACAACCGGCAGTCCGATTTCAATAGCTTTGCCGGGTGGACAGGTTCCCAGGTTCATTACCGCAACTACCCCCACGAACTCCATTCCGCTGTTTTCTGACCTGGGCGCCACTGGACCGAGCAGCGGCCTTGAATTCGTGAATGCGACCGCAGGTTTCCGTCTTGATTTTATTCTGACGATGGCGGAAAGCCGTGGCCTGGTAAAGATCCTGTCACGTCCGCATATCACCACATTTAACAACATTTCCGCGATGATCAAGCAAGGGTCACGCATCCCCGTGGTAACGCAGGCGCAGTTGGGAGGCCCGCCCACGGTCACTTATTTTGACGCTTTTCTGCGCCTCACCGTGATCCCGCAGATCACGGCGGAAAACACCATTTTCCTGAACGTAGACGTGGAGAACACGACCCCTGACTTCAGCCGTGTGACCGGTTCACAATTGAACCCCACGCTCAATACTCAGCAGGCAACCACGCAAGTGCTGGTCACCGACGGTGGCACGGTGGTTATTGGCGGCGTGATCCAGACCCAGAACAGCGTAGCTATTTCGCAAGTTCCACTGCTCGGCAGCATTCCGTTCCTTGGCAATCTGTTCAAGCACACCAACGTAAACACCTCAACCGCGGAGCTGATCTTCTTCCTCACTCCAAAGATCATTCAAACCTAGTGTCGCGCATTTGACTGCCCCGGGGACTGATTTGTCCCCGGGTTTTTTTGTCTTTAGCTTTTGCCACGCTCCAACCCGCTAGAGAGTCATGTAACCTGTTTGATTGTTTCAGCACCTGCGCCAAGCGGTAGGGCCACAAGCCGACTTCACCGGCAGTGCAAAAGGGAAGAGATCGCTGCTAACTTAAGGTCATGAACTACATTGTTCGACAAAAACAACTTGCTGCGATGATGCGCCACCTGGGATTTGATGCCCTGCTGGTAACGCATCTGCCCAACGTCCTCTATCTGTGCGGGTTTACCGGGACAGCAGGCGTGCTGCTTCTCCAGGTCAGCGATCGCGGCCACAGGCTGACTTTCTACACCGACGGCCGCTATACCCAGCAGGCCCGCGAAGAAGTGAAGAGCGCCAGGATTGTGGTGAGCAGGAAGCCGGCGTTTGTTGAAGGCTGCGAAGGCGCGCAAAAAGCCAAGGCCAGAATTCTGGGCTTTGAAGCGGACCAGCTTTCTTACAGCGCGCACAAGCACCTGGCGCAGATCGTGCGCGGAAAGACCAGGCTCAAGCCGACGGCCGGCCTGGTGGAGCAGCTGCGCCTGATCAAAGATGCCGACGAGGTCAGCCAGATTCGCGCTTCTGTGCTGCTGGCAGCCAGCTTGTTCCAGACAGCGCTTTCCGTGATTAAGCCGGGAGTACCGGAAACCCAGGTCGCGGGCGAACTGGAGCTCCAGGCGCGCCGTGCCGGGGCGGAAAAAATGTCGTTTGACACGATTGTGGCCGCCGGGCCACGCTCGGCGCTGCCACATGGACTGGCATCGTCGCAACCCATTCCTGCCCAAGGATTTATAATCCTGGATTACGGTGTTATACTCGCAGGTTACTGTTCGGACATGACCCGCACCATACATGCGGGGCCTGTTTCGCGGGCGCATCGCCGCATGTATAACGCAGTGCGGGAAGCGCAGCTTGCCTCGATTGCAGCCGTGCGGCCTGGCGTGGAGACGGGTGAAGTGGACCGCGCCGGCCGGCAAGTACTGAAAAAAGCTGGATTTGACACGTTCTTTACCCATTCCATTGGCCATGGAGTGGGAATTGAGGTGCATGAGCTGCCTCGGCTGGCCAGGGGCCAAACCCAGAAGCTTGCGCCGGGGATGGTCGTGACGATTGAACCCGGCATCTACATTCCTGAAGACGGTGGAGTCCGAATCGAAGATATGGTCCTGGTCACTGAGTCCGGACATGAGGTCCTGACGCCCACCACGAAGGACCTGATCACGCTTTAATCCGTGGGGAACCCGGCATTCGCGACAAATTGTGAATGAAGGGCAGAGGAGAGTCGAATACATTCATGAATCAGAAAGAGCTGAAAGAGCTTATCGAGTTCCTGATAGAAAAAGATATCTCCGAATTCGAACTGGAACGCGGAGACGTGAAGGTACGGATCAAGCGTGGCGCCGACGCAGCCCCGGCGGTGATCGCACACGCAGTGCCCATGGCGTCAATGGCTGCCGTCACGGCAACTCACGCTTCCGCGCCGGCACAATCCGCACCCGCTGCGGGCACTCCATCCGCGCAGCCGGCAGCTGCGGAAGAAGAGTTGCATACGGTGAAATCGCCGATCGTCGGGACCTTCTATGAGGCTCCCGGACCGGGCGCGCTGCCCTTTGTGAAACCGGGCGACCAGGTGGCCGCCGGGCAGGTGCTGTGCATCATCGAAGCGATGAAACTGATGAACGAAATCGAATCCGATGCCTCCGGCGAAGTGGTGAAGGTACTGGTCAACAATGGACAGCCCGTGGAGTACGGTCAACCGCTGTTCGCCATACGGCCAAGAAAATAAATGTTTAAGAAGATATTGATAGCGAATCGCGGGGAAATTGCTCTGCGCGTGATCTGCGCCTGCAAAGAGCTGGGCGTGAAGACTGTCGCCGTTTATAGTGACGCCGACCGCAATTCGCTCCACGTGCGTTTTGCCGATGAAGCCATCTGCATCGGGCCGCCGCGGTCGTCGGAAAGCTACCTCAATATCCCGGCGGTGATCAGCGCGGCAGAAATCACCAACGTTGACGCTATTCATCCCGGCTACGGCCTGTTGAGCGAGAACGCAAACTTTGCCGAGGTGTGTGAAAGCTCGCATATCAAGTTCATCGGGCCGCCGCCTGAGGTCATCCGCCTGATGGGGGAAAAGGAAAAAGCGCGCCAGGCCATGAAGAAAGCCAAAGTGCCGATCCTGCCCGGGTCCGATGGCGTGATCGCTTCGGCCGACGAGGCGCGCGAATGGGCAACGCAGATCGGTTACCCCGTGATCGTAAAAGCTTCTGCTGGCGGAGGCGGACGCGGCATGCGCGTGATCCGCAGCGAATCCGAACTGGAAGGCTCGTTCAACGCCGCGCAATCGGAAGCCGCTGCGGCTTTCGGCAACGGCAATCTCTACATGGAAAAGTTCATCGAGCGGCCACGCCACATAGAGTTCCAGGTGCTCGGAGACTCGCATGGACACGTTATTAGTTTGGGCGAGCGCGAATGCAGCATCCAGCGGCGGCATCAGAAACTGCTGGAAGAATCGCCTTCCACACGCGTTACGCCGGAGATGCGCGGCGAAATTGGCAAGGGACTGGAACAGTCTCTTTCTGAAATCGGGTACGTTAATGCCGGTACCGTTGAGTTTCTGATGGACGAAGACGGCAGCCTCCACTTTATCGAGATGAATACGCGTATCCAGGTGGAGCATCCTGTCACGGAGATGGTGACGAGCCTTGACCTGGTGAAATCGCAAATCCTGCTGGCAACGGGCGCTAAAATTACCGAGATCATTCCCAAGATTGACCGCAAAGGCCAGCGCGGCCACGCTATCGAGTGCCGCATCAACGCCGAACATCCGGAAAAATTCACGCCGTCCGCGGGCAAGATCAAGACGTTCCACATTCCCGGCGGTCTGGGCGTGCGCGTGGACACGGCTGCTTACGCCGAAGGCGTGATTCCGCCTTATTATGACTCGCTCATCGCCAAGCTCATCACATTCGGCAAGGACCGGCCTGAAGCCATCATGCGCATGCAGCGCGCGCTGGAAATGTTTATCGTCGAAGGCATTCATACCACGATTCCTTTGCACCGCCGCATTCTTGCCGACGCCGAGTTCCGCGCAGGCGACATCGACACCAAATACGTTGAGCGGCTGCTGGCGCGCATCGAGGAAGAACGCAGCGAAGTTGTCGCGCTCGGGACTTAGTCAAGAAATTTTCTGCGTTAAATAAGACTTTTCAGCGCCAGCGAAAATTCTCGCGCAGAACAAAACTTTTTTCCTCCGATCCTGCACATTTCTGCACCCAACCTTAATTCCAGATCATCTATTCAACAGATGCTGAAAATAAAAATCCCTGAGGAGGCGGGAATGACGGTTCAATTTGCAGACGGCACACGGATTGAGATTGCGGCAACAGCTTTTGATGACTTCGTCAGGCACGACCTCAAGTGGGCGGAGTTTGTGCATGGCCGCGCGTCCGTGAAAAAACTCACCTGCAAAGAGAGCTCTTATAAGTCGGCTCCGCGATCCATCGATGCGCGCCACCAGAGCGTCCATCCCTGTCCCGCGGGCGGCTGCTGAAACACAAGAAAACTTCTCACCACTGATTAACACGGATAACACTGATCTGCA
Source organism: Candidatus Angelobacter sp. (assembly GCA_036491195.1). Classification (GTDB taxonomy): domain Bacteria; phylum Acidobacteriota; class Terriglobia; order Terriglobales; family Acidobacteriaceae; genus Angelobacter. Next base: position 13,156 of record DASXCL010000193.1, on the reverse strand, counting down.
CGGGATCAAGACAAATTGATATTTGTTTCATGCGATGTCACGTGATTGCGTTCGCTCGCGATCGGCGTTGTGGTGCATTCTAACCTCACTTCAGATCAGCCATCCGTGTTTATCAGTGGTGAGATCCTGCCTTTTTATGAGTCTCCACTGCTTTCCCTGACATCACATCAATCATGCTTCCTCAAAGAGAACTTGGCAAACAAGGCTTGAAAGTTTCCGCGCTCGGGCTCGGCTGCATGGGCATGTCGGAGTTCTATGGCGCGGGCGACGAACAGGAATCCATCGCAACCATCCATCGCTCCATCGAACTCGGCTGCACGTTTCTCGATACGGCCGACATGTACGGCTCCGGTAAAAATGAACAACTTGTTGGCCGGGCCATCAAAGACCGCCGCGACAAGGTCGTGCTGGCCACAAAATTCGGCAACGTGCGCGGCCCGAACGGCGAATTTCTGGGCGTAAAAGGCACGCCGGACTACGTGAAGCAGGCCTGTGACGCCAGCCTGAAGCGGCTGGGCGTCGACATGATCGATCTTTACTACCAGCATCGCGTGGACAAATCCGTTCCCATTGAAGATACGGTGGGGGCCATGGCCGAGCTGGTAAAAGCCGGCAAGGTGCGCTATCTCGGACTGTCTGAGGCTTCGCCCAGGACCATTCGCCGCGCGCATAAAGTGCATCCTATCTCCGCGTTGCAGACTGAATATTCGCTGTGGGAGCGCGATCCTGAAGATGAAATTCTGCCCACCGTGCGCGAACTCGGCATCGGCTTTGTGCCTTATAGCCCGCTGGGACGCGGCTTCCTGACCGGACAATTCAAACGCTTTGAAGACCTCGCCCCCGACGACTTCCGCCGCATGTCTCCGCGCTTCCAGGGAGAAAACTTCCAGAAGAATCTTGACCTGGTGGCGAAGATTGAAGAAATCGCGCGCGAGAAAAAATGTACTGCTGCTCAACTCGCTCTAGCATGGGTCTTGGCTCAGGGTGATTACATCGCGCCTATACCTGGCACCAAACGCCGCAAGTATCTGGAACAGAACCTTGAAGCAGTGAACATCAAGCTAAATCCCAAAGACCTGGCGCGCATCGATGAAGTAGCGCCCAAGGGCGTGGCCGCCGGAGCGCGTTATCCGGAGCGCGCCATGGCTGCGCTGGATCGATAACTGCGAGCAATTAGCCATTGGCCATTAGCTTTTGGCTCTTTGGCTGCCGGCTCTTTGCTTTGGTCGGAAGAAATCGGCAGTGGCTAGAGATCGTGTGGCACCGCCGCCCTCGGCGGTTTTTTCTCTGCGTCTCCGTGCCATCTCCGTGGTGAAAGTGCAGCAGCGGCGGCAGCTACTTCGGTCGAGAAAGCCGCAGTAGCTAAGCCATGAACAAAGTTTTGGGGCGGCTTGGAAGAAGAGCATTCGACCCGAATAATGAAGAAGAGCACCCGACTCGCCGATGGCAAGCCTGCCGATGCGAGTGTAACAATGGCGAATGCGCCTACGGCAAATGATCCAAGGGCGATGGCGCCTACCGCTGCTGCTGAGAATTAAATTTGTTTTTTTTTGACATATCTCAGCTAGAAGAGAATACTTAGGCCAAAAGAAAATGATATTCATTCCGCGTTGAGATTCCCATCCTGGCCAGGGTCTATTTATTGGCTGGCGGCGGAGGCTCCGTCACCTCAACGCCCTCAAACGGCTCAACACCGGTTAGCACCACCGTTACGGTCTTTGTGTTTCCCGACACTATGTATTTGGCCCAGGTTTTCAGCGTCTTATTGGCTGGGACGGTGAGGGTAAGTTGGTTCGGTGCGCCATGGCCCGCAGCCACGGGAACGCGCTTGTCGTCCCGGCTGACGGGAATTTTTGTTCTGGTGCCTTCGTCGAGAAGATACGTGTTGATAGAAAGCCGATACGGATCGCTCCAGCCCTTGGAGCCGCTGGCCAGCTTCTGCGGCTTGCCGGTCTTGTTGCGATACTCCCATTTCACGACCACCACATCCGGCGCGGTGCGCGTGACCTCCATCAGCGCCACGTCCACGCCCTCAGCGCCCTCGCCGGTGAATTCATGGATCGCAATGGGCTTGGCCGTCTCCGGCGCGTTTGTGGTGGCCGTGGTTGGTGCGCTTGACTTCTTTTTTGATTGGGCTGCGCTCAGGGCCGACCCCAGTCCGAGGCTGGAGCAAAGCAGAAACAGCGTGATCGCGATGAAATATCTCTTTGCGGGAAGTGGCATGGGATCCTCCGATTCAGATTGAAATGAAGGCCGGGACCAAAGGAGCGGGCAGAAGTGTAACACAAATTTCTGAGCGTCCCGCGATCTCGATACACTAGGGGCCTATGATCCTGCCGCCGCTCTATCCGATCATCGACTTCTCCTGCTTCGCGGCGAAGCCTGACCCGATTGTGGCTGTCGTCCGATATGCGGAAGAGTTGATCGCGGCGGGCGTGACGTTGATCCAACTGCGCGACAAATCTCAGCCTCGTCAACCAAAACGGTTTCTGAGTTGTGCGCGGGAGCTACGTCGGGTGACCTGGGATCCTGGAACAACGCCTGCTGGAACAATGCCCAGAGCCACGCTCATCATTAATGATCGCGCAGACATCTGCCTTGCCGCCGATGCCGACGGAGTCCACCTGGGCCAGGACGATCTCTCTCCCGAGTCGGCGCGGAGGATCTTTGACCAAGTGAAGGATGGAAAGGCCCGAATCATCGGCTTCTCCACCCATAACCTCTCTCAACTTCGCGCAGCCGACGCGCTCCCCATCGACTACATTGCCATTGGGCCGGTGTTTGCCACGGGATCAAAGGCCAATCCTGATCCGGTAGTGGGGCTGGAAGGAGTGAGGCAGGCGCGACGGGTTACGAAAAAGCCCTTAGTGGCCATTGGTGGCATCACCCGGCAGAATTGTTCTCAGGTAAAAGACTCAGGCACCGACTCAATCGCCGTGATTTCTGACCTTCTTGAGTCCCCGGCGAAAGCAGTTGCGGATTTTCTGCGCGTTTTGGGGTAAAACATACAGAACAATATGTCTTCAACCGCGGATGTTCGCACCACGCCGCCTCAGGCCGCATCGGGCGCGCCTGAACTCGTAAAAGGCCTGGGACTCACCAGCGCCACCACCCTGGTCATGGGATCGATGATTGGCTCCGGCATCTTTATTGTGTCGGCGGAGATTGCCCGCGAGGTCAATTCTCCTGCGCTGCTGATTGGCGCCTGGCTGGTCACCGGCTTCATGACGATCGTTGGCGCGCTCTCGTATGGCGAACTGGCCGCCATGATGCCCAAAGCCGGCGGTCAGTACGTCTACCTGCGCGAGTCTCTGGGGCCTCTTTGGGGCTTTCTTTATGGATGGACGCTCTTCCTGGTGATCCAGACCGGGACAGTTGCTGCCGTGGGAGTGGCCTTCGGCAAATTTCTGGGATATTTTTTCCCGTTGGTTGCTGCCGACCACTGGATTTTCAAGAGCCTTCATTTTCACGTTCCGCCGTGGCACGTCGGCCCCATGGTTCTGGGCAATATGGATGTTGGCCTGAACACGCAGAACCTCTGCGGCATCGCGATCGTGGTGTTCCTGAGCGTACTCAACATTTTTGGCCTCAAGCTGGGCGCGGCCGTGCAGAACCTGTTTACCATCGCCAAAGTATCGGCGCTGGCCGGGCTAGTGGTTGCCGGAATTTTTGTGGCCCGCAACGCGCAGGCCATTGCCGCAAACTTTGGCAACTTCTGGCGCTTCGACTCTCCTCACTCCGCCTCGGGCACGCTTGCCGGGCCATTCGTCGGCGTGCTGACGATTCTTGCCGTGGCGCAGGTAGGATCGCTTTTCTCCGCCGACGCCTGGAACAACGTGACCTTTACCGCCGGCGAAGTGAAAAACCCAAAACGCAACCTGCCGCTCTCGCTGGCTATCGGCACCGGCGTGGTGATCCTGCTCTACATTGCAGTGAACTTTATTTACCTGGCACATTTGCCTTTCGATGGCAACGCAAACGGAACCACCGTTTTGTCACGCGGAATAAAATACGCCACCGATCACCCGGAAATCGCTTCACTGAACCCGCAAGACCGCGTAGGCACAGCGGCGATGTTACAGATGTTTGGGGCGTCCGGGGCAGGGCTGATGGCCATCGCTATTCTGATTTCGACGTTCGGCTGCTGCAACGGACTGATCCTTTCCGGCGCCCGCGTCTATTACGCCATGGCCAAAGACGGATTGTTCTTCAAGTCCACCGGCAAGGTCCATCCCAAATATCTGACGCCGAAGAATGCGCTGATCGTGCAGGGGATATGGACCTGCATCCTCTGCCTCTCCGGGACCTATGGGCAGCTTCTTGACTACATCATTTTTGCCGTCCTGGTCTTCTATATATTGACGATTGCCGGGCTGTTCGTTTTGCGGCGCACGCAGCCGCGGGCCGAACGGCCGTACCGCGCCATCGGCTATCCGGTACTGCCCGCCATTTATATTGTGATGGCTTTGTTCATCGATATCGTATTATTGCGCTACAAACCGCAATACACATGGCCCGGCTTAATCATCGTGCTGCTGGGAATTCCGGTATATTTCGTGTGGTCGCGCCGGAGCGGCGCAGTTTCACAAGCCTGATTCAAACAAAGGAGAAACTCTGCATGGCCAATTTGCTGGCTACGAAAACGCTGGACATGATCCGCGCCGAGGCACAGGAGACGGGCGAGCACACGCTCAAGCGGGCTCTGGGACCCTTGAATCTGGTATCACTGGGAATCGGAGCGATTATTGGCGCCGGAATTTTCGTCCTTACTGGACAGGCGGCGGCCGATAATGCGGGCCCCGCCATCATGCTTTCCTTCGTTCTGGCGGGCGTTGCATGCGCGTTCGCAGGCCTCTGCTATGCCGAATTTGCGTCGTTGATTCCTATTGCGGGCTCCGCCTACACCTACGGTTACGCGACTCTGGGTGAAATTTTTGCCTGGATCATCGGCTGGGACCTGGTTCTGGAGTATGCCTTCGGCGCTGCCACTGTGGCCTCCGGATGGGCCGGATATTTCGTGAGTTTCATGCAGGACCGTGGGGTGCTCATTCCGCCGGAGCTGATCGGCACCTACGGCCAGAAATTTGCCCTCTATCATGGACGCTGGACCGCCGTTGCCGCTCTTCCTTCCGGTGTAGATGTCTCCACGCTTCCGGTGCACACGGCCATTTTCAACCTTGTGGCTTTCATGATCATCGCGCTGGTCACGGTCGTTTTGGTGATCGGCATTAAAGAGTCTGCGAACCTGAACACGGCAATTGTGATCGTTAAGGTCAGCATTGTCATGTTGTTCATTGTGATAGCGGCAGCTTACCTGCTGAAGCATCCGGAACTCGCAAAGGCGAACTGGCATCCATTCATTCCGCCCAACACCGGTGAATCGGGACATTTTGGAATATCGGGCATCGCCACCGGCGCTGCCGTGGTTTTCTTTGCCTACATCGGCTTCGATGCGGTTTCAACCGCGGCTCAGGAGGCCAAGAACCCTCAGAAAGACATGCCGATCGGCATTCTGGGATCCCTGGTGATCTGCACGATCCTCTACATCGTGGTCTCCGGTCTGCTTACGGCTCTGGTTCCTTACACCAAGTTGGGCGTGCCTGATCCGGTTGCCGTAGGAATCGACGCGACGGGCGTGAGTTGGGGCAGCTTCATCGTGAAAATTGGCGCGATCTTCGGCCTGGGCACGGTGATGCTGGTCATGTTGCTGGGACAATCGCGGGTCTTCTACTCTATGTCGAAAGACGGGCTGCTGTGGAAGTGGGCCAGCGCAATTCACCCACGTTTTCGTACGCCGTGGATCTCCAACATTGTTATGGGTCTCTTCGTCGCAATTTTTGGCGCCGTTATTCCCATCAGCGATCTCAGCACTTTGGTGAGCATCGGCACGCTGCTGGCATTTGTGATTGTTTGCGCGGGTGTCTGGATTCTGCGAGTGCGCCGTCCGGATCTGCCGCGGCCTTTCAAAACTCCATGGGTCCCAATTGTTCCTATCCTGGGCATGGCCACCGCTTTCTACCTGATGGCCAGCTTGCCCCTTAGGACGTGGATACGGCTGGTCGTTTGGCTGCTTATCGGGATCGTCATCTACTTCTCTTACGGCCGCAAGCACAGCAAGGTGCAGGCAGGGCCGGCTACGGCGCTCAAGGCCGCAAAGTAAATACGCTTCTCTTGATTTGACCCTCCGCTCGGGCGGAGGGTTTTGTTTTACAATGGCCAAGTCTTTCCTCCTTTGATCGCGTCTATCGTTCTATGAGGTTCTGCTGAATGGCCAATCTGCTAGCCACCAAACCGCTGAAGATCATTCTGGACGAAGCCCATGAAACCGGCGAGCACAGCCTGCGCCGCGCACTAGGCCCAACCAACCTGATTACGCTGGGAATCGGGGCCATTATCGGCACAGGCATTTTTGTGCTGACCGGAACAGCTACTGCGTTGCACGCTGGCCCGGCGATCGTGCTGTCTTTTGTTCTGGCCGGCCTGGGCTGCGTTTTTGCCGGACTGTGCTATGCAGAGTTCGCATCCATGATTCCCGTTGCCGGCTCGGCCTATACGTATGGCTACGCCACTTTGGGCGAGATATTTGCCTGGATCATTGGCTGGGACCTGGTGCTCGAATACGCCTTTGGAGCCGCCACCGTGGCTTCCGGATGGAGCGGTTACTTCATCAGCCTATTAGGCGATTTCGGCATTAAATTGCCCGCGGCCATCGCGGGCACTCACTGGGACGAATTTGTTTATTACAACAATCACTGGGAAAATCTGAGCCGTATCGGCCCCAAGCTAAAGGTGCTGGGGATCGATCCTGCCACTCTGCAGCACACTCACGGCGTCTTTAACCTGCTGGGCTTTCTTGCCATCGTGTTCTGCACGCTGGTGCTGGTGATCGGCATTAAGGAATCGGCCAATTTCAATAGCGCGATTGTCATGGTCAAAGTTGCTGTATTGCTGGTCTTCATCGGAATCGGCGCCCGCTACCTGTTCCAGCATCCGCAGTTGACAGCAACTAACTGGCACCCCTTTATTCCGCCCAGCACCGGGGGCGAGTTCGGTTGGGCGGGGATCAGCCATGGGGCCGCGATTATATTCTTTGCTTATATCGGCTTTGATGCCGTTTCCACCGCTGCCCAGGAAGCGAAGAACCCGGCGAAGGACATGCCGATCGGCATTCTCGGTTCGCTAGTCATCTGCACGATCCTTTACATCCTGACGGCGGGCGTCCTCACCGGCCTGGTGAACTATAAGACCCTGAATGTCCCGGACCCGCTGGCCATTGGGATTGATGCCACGGGAAATAGCTGGGGCAGCCTGCTGGTAAAAATCGGCGCCCTGATGGGGCTGACCAGCACGATTGTCGTCATGCTTCTGGGACAGTCCAGGGTTTTCTTCTCCATGTCGCGCGATGGACTTTTGCCTTCTCTTTTCAAGGCCATCCATCCGCGCTTCCGGACTCCCTGGATTTCCACTCTGACTGTCGGTTTTTGCGTGGCTGTGCTGGCGGCGTCACTGCCCATCAATGTGCTGGGTGAAATGGTGAACATTGGCACTCTGCTCGCTTTCGTAATCGTCTGCGCCGGCGTGTGGGTGATTCGCCGCCGCAATCCTGGCTTGCCGCGGCCCTTCAAAACGCCGTGGGTGCCGTTTGTCCCTATCATGGGCATCGTGATCTCGTTCTATTTGATGTGCAATCTGACCGGGCTTACGTGGATTCGTCTGGCGGTCTGGCTGGTCATCGGCATGGTGATCTATTTCGGCTACGGACGTAGTCACAGCCGTGTGCAGCGGGGTACTGTGTAGATCGCTGCATTCTTTTCGGAGGCGGCTGGCCCTCATGAAAATCGTTACCGCAGAAGAAATGCGCGCCATTGACCGCGCAACGACTGAGAAATACGGAGTTCCATCGCTCACCTTGATGGAAAACGCAGGCACGGCGGTGGCCGAATTTGCCCAGAAGCATTTCGATTTCGAGTCTGTCTGCGCTGTCTGCGGCAAAGGCAATAACGGTGGTGATGGCTTTGTCGCAGCGCGCAAGCTGCATGAAGCGGGAAAGAAAGTCTCCGTAATCGTGCTGGCCAAAGGACTAGACGAGCTACGCGGCGATACGGCGGAGATGTTCAAGAAACTTCCGGTTTCGCCATTGTGGGTCGCCGACGAAAAAGATCTCAGCAAGCCCGAAATCGATTTGGCGTTCAAGTCTGATCTGATACTCGATGCAATTCTGGGCACTGGGTTCAAGCCGCCGCTGAAGGGCGTTGCAGAAAAGGCGATCATCCACATCAACAAAGCGTCGGGCTGGGTACTATCTGTTGATCTGCCGTCTGGTGTGGACGCTGATACCACTGAGAACCCATTTGATTACTCGTCCTTCGTTCACGCCGATGCCATAGTCTCTTTCACCGCTCCTAAGTCTGCTCTGGTGTTTGCCGATCTTACGGATGGACCCGTTGCCATCGCCAATATTGGTTCTCCGATTAAGCTGGTCGCCCAACACGCCTCGCTGCGTCAGGACGTTGTAACCAGTGCCGATGTACAGGCGCTGGCATGGCAACGCCGTCCTGATGCACATAAGGGGGATTTTGGTCATGTGCTGGTGATTGGCGGCTCAGTAGGCAAGAGCGGCGCACCGGCCATGGCTGGGCTGGCGGCTCTCAGGACCGGCGCCGGACTCGTAACTGTGGCATCACCCAAGTCTGTACAGAGCGCCGTCGCGGCGTCTGCGCCGGAGCTGATGACTGAGCTGCTGGAGGAGACTGCGGACGGCACGGTTTCGCTTTCGGCCCTGGCACGACGCGAGCAGCTTTTGAAAGGCAAAACGGTGGTTGCTCTTGGTCCCGGACTTTCGCAGAATGAGGAGACGGCGGAGTTTATCCGCGACTTTGTGAGCATTTGCACGATCTCACTGGTTCTTGACGCCGATGGCATCAATGCTTTTGCCGGGCATGGTGAAGAAATCCAGCCGGACGCCGACGACTATTCATTCCGTGTACTCACGCCGCATCCCGGCGAAATGTCGCGGCTCATCGGCTCCCCTGTCCCGGTCATCCAGGCCAATCGTGTTGCGGCTGCCAGGCGCGCCGCGGAATTGACGCGCGCTTGCGTCGTATTAAAAGGGCATCGCACGGTCATTGCTAGCCCGCATGGACACGTATGGATTAATTTGACCGGTAATCCGGGAATGGCCAAAGGCGGCTCAGGCGACGTGCTTACTGGAATCGTTGCTGCCGTTCTTGCGCAAAGGCCTTTGCAAGGAATTACCGTCGGATGGCGTCCAGGCGATGACCCTGAAGGAAAGAAAATCAAGGACCTTGTAAAAAAATCAGATCCGGAGATGGCTAATGTTGCCGCCGAAAAAATAGCAGCCAAGGTCGGTGAGGCCCGTGACCTGATGGCGGCGCTCGGCATCGCGCGCGCCGTCTATCTCCACGGACTCGCCGGAGATATCGCCGCCTCGCTTTACGGCCAGCAATCCATGATCGCCACCGATATCATCAACTGCCTGGGCGAAGCTTTTGCCGTCTGCGAAGATGAAGCCTTGAGCAAATTTGCTTATCTCCAGCGATGAAGACTTTCCAAACCCACTCCGCCGAAGAGACAACCGAACTTGGCCGGCGTTTGGCTGCTGACTTGAAGCCAAACAGCATCGTGCTTTTGCGCGGCGATCTGGGAGCAGGGAAGACCACCATGGTCAAAGGCATTGCCGAAGGATTCCAGGCAGCCAGAGCCGATGATGTTACCAGCCCGACTTTCACTCTGATCCACGAATACCGCGGTCCCCAGGTGACGCTTTATCACATTGATCTTTATCGTATCGACACGCAGCGCGAACTTGACACCTTGGCTCTCGACGATCTGATGACCCCGCACAGCATCCTGCTCATCGAGTGGGGAGAGAAGTTTGCGAGGTTCGCCAAAGAGAGGGATGTGGAGATTGCGATTGAGCATAAGGGCGGGGATGAGCGACTGGTTTTTCTGCAATCCCGAGCGTAGCGAGGGAGCCCTATAGCTACTATCCAGCCAAGACGAGAAACGATTATAGCCGCGAATGCACGCGAAACACGCGAATCCTTTTTGATTCGTGTTCATTCGCGTCAATTCGCGGCCAAATAGATTAGCTACGATAAGAGATACCCTCACGTTCGTTCGGGATTTCAGGAAGAACCTGGCGTCTTTCTCACCGTCATCACCACCAGCCACACTCCGTTGGCCATGAACAGCAAAATCGCCGGAAACAGATACTTGCTCACGGGCATCCGCTGAAATACGCACCACACCACGCCGCCCACGATTAACAAGTCAATCACAATGTAAGCAATAAGAATTTTGGCGCGTGACATCGGTTCAGTCCAGCAATGCAACGAAGATGATAGGGTCCCTCGCAATGCTCGGGACTTGCAAAACATCAGAATCCCATGATGTTGTAGCCGCAGTCCACGTAGATGGTCTCGCCAGTGATCCCAGAGCCGAGGTCGGAAGAGAGGAACAGAGCCGTGTCGCCGACTTCTCTTGGTTCGACGTTTCTCTTGAGCGGTGCGTGCTCGGCGTGGTTTTTCATCATTGTGGTGAAATCGCCCACACCGCGTGCCGCCAGCGTCTTGATGGGGCCGGCGGAGATGGCATTTACGCGAATCTTTTTCTCGCCCAGACTGTTGGCGAGGTAGCGCACTGTCGCTTCCAGCGCGGCCTTGGCGACGCCCATTACGTTGTACCCGGGTACAACTTTTTCGGCGCCAAAGTAGGTTAGCGTGATCACGCTGCCGCCATTGGTCATCAGCGGGGCCGCCGCGCGGGTTAGAGCGATCAGAGAATAAACACTCACGTCGTGGGCGATGCGAAAGCCTTCGCGCGACGTATTCAGGAAATCGCCTTTAAGTTCTTCCGCTGGTGCATAAGCCACGGAGTGCACCACTGCGTCCAGTTGGCCGAAGTGCTGCTTGAGTTGCCCGTAGAAAGATTCGATCTCTGTATCGCTGGAGACATCGCATTGGAAAGCCTGCGCGCCGGGAAGCGAGGTAATCAGGTCGTGCGCTTCGGCTTTCAGGCGCTCATTCTGATAGGTAATGGCGAGTTTGGCTCCGGCATCGCTCAAACGCTGGGCAATGGCCCAGGCGATGCTGCGTTTGTTGGCCACGCCAAAAATAACCACGTTCTTTCCTTGCATGCTCAGCATACGTCGACCTCACCCGGTGTGAAACCGCTCAGGATAGCAGGAACCGCGTGAGAATGGGAGTGACCGAGTCGTGACTCTGGATCTGCGAGTGCAGATCTCTCTGAAATCACCCTTTAGAAAAATTTAATGGACATTTCGCTTTTCGGGTTCTAGCATGTTCACGAAATTATGTATGGCGGATTGCCGGCGCGCGGGCCGGCGGACTAGAATAATCGCACAAGTTTGCTCGTAATGCGCCTGGCAGGAGGCCACCCTATGGGCTTATCAAGACGTGAATTCTTCAAGGTCGGAACCGGCAGCGCCGCAGCACTTCTTTTAGGGTTTGACGCCCGCCCGGTCCTGGCACAAGCCAAAGAACTTAAGATTGCCCGCACCACTGAGACGCGTTCTACGTGTCCTTATTGTTCGGTGAGCTGCGGCGTAATCATTCACACGCTTGGCGATAAGGCCAAGAACGTGACTGCGCAAGTGGTGCACGTTGAAGGCGATCCCGACCACCCGATCAATCGCGGAACGCTGTGCCCGAAAGGCGCGTCGCTGTATCAGGATATCCTGAATGATCGCCGCCTGTTGAAGCCGCAGGTTCGCCGTCCCGGGTCCACCCAGTGGGAAGATATTTCCTGGGACCAGGCATACACGGAGATCGCGCGCCATATCAAGAAGACGCGCGATGAAACCTTCGTCGACACTGATGCCAATGGCAAGACGGTTAACCGTTGCGAGGGCATTGGCTTCAACGGCGGCTGTACTGACACTAACGAATTTAATTATCTGGTCGTAAAGACCATGCGCAGCCTGGGGGTCTGCTACCTGGAAAACCAGGCCCGTGTTTGACACGGCCCCACGGTCTCAAGTTTGGGACCAACGTTTGGCCGCGGTGCAATGACCAATGGCTGGGTAGACATCAAGAACACCGACATGATGCTGATCATGGGCGGGAACCCGGCAGAAGCTCATCCTTGCGGCTTTAAGTGGGTAGTGGAGGCTAGAAAGGTCCGAAACGCGAAATTGATCGTCGTGGACCCGCGCTTCCAGCGCACAGCCTCGCAGGCCGATATCTTCTGCCAGATCCGCGCGGGTTCAGACATCGCTTTCCTGGGCGGCCTGATCAACTACGCCATCCAGAACAATCGCTATGCCAAGGAATATGTCGCTAACTTCACCAACGGCCCGCTGATCATCAAAAAGGGCTTCAAATTGGCGGACGACGGAGTGTTTTCCGGCTTCGATGCGGCGGGAATGAAGTATGACGTCTCCTCCTGGAACTACGAGGAAGGCGGAAACGTGACTGGCACCGCTGCTGCGGCAATCGCTGCGGGCGACGGCCCGGCAACCGCGGAAACCGCTACCAAAGCGGGTCCAGCCCCAGTGGCCATGGCAACGGGCCAGGGCCATACGGCCGGCGGCCCAGCCGGCGCAAAGGCGGCAACGGGCGCTCCCGCTCCGCCGTCCCTTCCGCCGAACACCGCTTACGATCTGTCACTCGAGCACCCGCGCTGCGTCTTCCAGTTGATGAAGAAGCACTACTCCCGCTACACGCCGGAGATGGTGTCAAGCATCACCGGTATTCCCGCGGACCAGTGCGTCAAAGCATGGGACATGTTCACGTCCATCCGCAAGGATGGTGACACCAAGAAAGTTGCCACCATCATCTATGCCGTGGGCTGGACGCAGCATAGCTTCGGGACGCAAATCATCCGCACCGCGGCCATGGCGCAGTTGCTGCTGGGGAACGTCGGGCGCGCCGGCGGCGGCGTAAACGCTCTTCGCGGACACTCCAACATTCAAGGCGCCACTGATATGGCGGGCATCTTCGATATTCTGCCGGGCTATCTCAAGATGCCGGTGCCGGCGGACACGGATCTGGCAACCTATCTCAAGCGCATTACGCCAACGGCCTCAAAGCCCAAAGAGTGGGAATCGTTCAACTATTGGTCCAACACACCCAAGTTTGCCGTCTCTTTCCTTAAGGCGATGTATGGAGACGCC
>DASXCL010000192.1:0-67124 GCA_036491195.1 Candidatus Angelobacter sp. | reverse complement strand
CAAGCTGAAAGAACCCAAGTAATCGCCGCATCGCAAAAGCAAAACCTTACCGCTGATCAACACGGATAACACTGATCGGAAGGGCCAATTTCGGCGATCTTTGGCAATTTTGGCATTTATGGCAGTGTCCAAATCCGCGTTCATCCGTGTTAATCCGCGGTAAGGTTTTCTTTCACTCCCGCCACTTCCACTCGGCGTATCGCTTGCGCAGTTCGGTCTTGAGCAATTTTCCTGTCGATGTATGCGGCAGGTCGTTGACGAAAACAAAGTCGTCCGGCATCTGCCACTTCGCGAACTTCGAGCTCAAAAAGTCTCGCAGCTCATCCACTGTGGCCTGCATGCCGTCTTTCAATGCCACCACCGCCAGCGGACGCTCCTGCCACTTTGGATGCTGCACCGCCACCACGCCGGCCTCGCGCACCGCGGGATGGCTCATAAGCGTGTTTTCCAGATCGACTGAGCTGATCCACTCGCCGCCAGACTTGACTAGGTCTTTGCTGCGGTCCACCAGCTTGATGCAGCCATCGGGATCCATCGTGGCGACGTCGCCGGTGCGGAACCATCCGTCGTCTGTCCAGCGATCGCGCGTCTCCGGCGCGTTGTAATAGCTGGCGGCAACCCACGGCCCGCGGACTTCCAGCTCGCCCATGGTCTGGCCGTCGCACGGCGTGTCGCCGTGTTCATTGCGAATGCGGACATCAACGAACGGCAGCGGCCATCCTTGCTTGGATCGCATAGCATACTGCTGGTCTTGCGGCAGCAGCAGCGCTGCCGGCGGCAGGCGCGACGCCGTGGCCTGCGGAGAAGTCTCCGTCATCCCCCAGGAGTGAATGACGTGAAAGCCGTAGAGATCAAGGTTGCGAATCAGACTCTCAGGCGGCGCGGTGCCTCCGCACAGAATGCGGACCTCGCGCGCGGGCTTCCAGTTCGCCCGTTTTTCCAGCGTTTGGAGCACGCCCAGCCAGACGGTCGGGACCGCGCAGGTCATGGTCACGCCTTCGCGCTCAATCAATTCAAGCAGGCTCTCTGCGTCCAGATGCGGTCCCGGCAGCACGTACTTTGCTCCAACCATCGCTGCGGTATAAGAAAACCCCCAGCCGTTGGCGTGGAACATGGGCGAGGCCAGCAGGACGGTGTCATGTTGGGAAAACGCGCATGAATCCGCCATCGCCTGCGACATGCTGTGCAGCACTTGCGAACGATGCGAGTACAGCACGCCCTTGGGATTCCCCGTGGTCCCTGACGTGTAACACATGCTGGCGCCATCATTTTCGCTGAGCGCCGGTGGCGTAAAGTTGCCGCTGGCCCGCTTTAGCCAATCTTCATAGTCGGCGTAACCGTGCTGCACGGACTGTCCAGGATGCCGCACCACAAAGATGCGCTCAAACTTTACCTTCGACGCAAACTTTTCCAGCACCGGCAGCAGCACATCGTCCACGATCAAGAAACGGTCCTGCGCGTGGTTCGCGATCCAGGCAATTTCGTCGGGATGCAGACGCAGATTCAGCGGATGCAACACGCCTCCCGCGGCGGGAATGCCGAAATAGCATTCCAGGTGCGCGTAATGGTTCCACATCAGCGTGGCCACGCGCTCGCCTTTCTTCAGGCCAATCGACTGCAGGCATTCCGCCAGCCGCAGCGCGCGTTGCCGCAACTGTCCCCAGGTGGTGCGATGCATCGCGCGGTTTGGCAGCCGCGAGACTATCTCCACGCCGGCGGCGTAACGGCCTGCCCGCTCCAGCAACGCTGTGAGCGTGAGCGGGTAGTCCATCATGGTGTGGATGGGATTGGTTGGGGGCATTGAGGGCATTCTATATAAAGACAGGAAGCGGTGGCGCCGACAAACATCTTTTTCGCCTGTGAATCACCGCCGCGGACGGCCCCCGCGCGCCAGCTGTTGCAGCAGATTCTGAAAATCTTGCGGCGGCGGGCATTCGATAGTGATCGTCTCGCCGTTCCGTGGATGAACAAACTCCAGGTGCGCGGCATGCAGAGCGACGCGGTCAATCAACTGCTCCTCGGCTTCCTTGCGGTGATACTTTCTATCGCCGATGAGCGGATGACCCATGGCGGAAAATTGCGCGCGGATCTGGTTCTGCAATCCCGTGATTAACTCCACCCGGACGAGCGTGGCATCGGCGAACGCGCGTTCAATGGTATAGCGCAGCTCGGCGCGCGCGGCTTCGGGGTCGCGGGCTGTCCGCAACTGCTGATACATTCCCTGCCGGCGAAAGAAATGGACCAGCGTTCCTGATTCTGCCTTGAGCCGTCCGCGCACCACTGCGCGATATCGCCGCACGGGCGTGTGGGCCAGAAACTGCTGGATAAGCGCGTCGCGGTCACGATCGGTTTTGGCAAACAGCAAAATCCCGGAGGCAAATCGATCAATGCGATGCACGATCAGAGCGCGCTGCTTTCGCGGCTTGAGATCGGCAATCAGCAGAGACAGCGCGGAAGGAATGTCGGAGCCCTTGATTGGCACGGCCAGCAACCCGGCGGGCTTGTTGACGACAATCAACGCGTCATCTTCATAGAGCACGGAAACTTCACGGGAGAGACGAGGCTGTCGCCGGGCATTGCTCTGGCGGGCAGTGCCCTGATGACTGCCGCGATTCGGCCGCGGCTCTTCTCGCCCGGCTGAGCGGCCGGGCTTTTCCCCGATGTGGCGAGCGCGGCGAGAGTTGCGTGGAGGTTTCTTCATTGGCTGGAACCGGCGTCAATTCATTATCAGGCTGCGCAAGTTGCATCGCAAATAGGGTAAGGGTGTGGCGGCAAAGGGCGGATTGTCGCGAAGAGCTCAAACGCTGGCTTACCTTGACATTCTACTGGAAGCGACGATACCCTTACCTAGAATGTCTACTAAAGAACAGAAAGAACGGTTCGAACTGTTGCAGGGTACTCTGGACCTGCTGATTCTCAGGACGCTGCTGCTGGGGCCGACGCACGGTCACGCCGTCGCCAGGGCAATCGAATTCAACTCCGACGACGTGTTGCAGGTTGAACAGGGGTCGCTCTATCCGGCACTGCACCGGCTGATCAAGAGGGGATGGATTTCGGTGGAAGGGGGCATTTCCGAAAATAATCGCCGTGCCAAGTTCTACCGCCTCACGACCAAGGGACGGCGACAACTGGCGATTGAGACCAGCAAGTGGGAACGGATGGCGGGAGCAATCGCACGTGTCCTCCGTCCGGCGGCGCAAGAAGGGAAATCATGAGGCGACGAAAGCGCATGCTGGAGGAGCTCGATCAGGACATCCACGACCACATCGAGATGGAGACACAGGAGAACATCGAGCGTGGATTATCGCCGGAGGAAGCCCGTTATGCGGCGTTGCGCAAGTTCGGAAACGTGATGAGGGCCAGGGAAGAGACGCGAGCGGTGTGGAGTTCCATTTGGATTGAGCAACTGTTCCAGGACTTGTCCTATGGCCTTCGGGCGCTGTGGAAGAATCCTGGGTTTGCGATGGTCATCGTAGTAACGCTGGCCCTCGGCATCGGCGCCAACACTGCCATCTTTAGCGTAGTACGCGCTGTTGTTCTGGCCCCTTTGCCCTACCCCCAGCCGGACCGCCTTGTCATCGTGTGGGAGACCCGTCCGAACGTGAAAGCTTTAGGTGCCTCCTACCCTGATTTTCTGGACTGGCAGCGTAATAGCCGCTCGTTCGCTCAGATGGCAGCGCTCGCATCGCGCGACTATGACTTGACCAGTCCCGGAGCGCCGCAGCACCTCGATGGCATGGAAATCTCTTCCAGCTTTTTCGTGACCCTGGGCGTAAAGTTGGCGATAGGTCATGATTTCACGTCAGTGCAGGACCTGCCGCATGGGACACCGGGCGTCATCATCAGCGACCGGTTGTGGAGAGATCGATTCGCATCGAGCGCGCAGGCACTTGGCAAGTCCATGCTTCTGGACGGCGCGGAATACACGGTCCTCGGAGTTCTCCCTCCGGGATTTCATTTCTTTGCCGACGCCGATGTGTATACGCCTGTGGCGCAGGGCGAGCCGCTGCTCTATAACGATCGCACGATTCATGCGCTTGTCGGTATTGCGCGCCTGAAGCCCGGAGTGAATATCGGTCAGGCTGAAGGCGAGATGAGCGCCGTCCAGGGGGATCTGGACCGGCTTTATCCGGCAGCGGATGGAAACCTTGGGACCAATATCGTACCGCTCAAGCAAGCGATTGTCGGCGATGTGGGTGGAACGCTTCTTTTGCTGTTGGGAGCGGTGGGGACCGTTCTGCTGATCGCCTGCGCCAATGTTGCGAACCTCCTGCTGGTACGTTCTGCCGCGCGCACACGCGAGTTTGCCATTCGCTCAGCTCTGGGGGCAAGCCGCGCGCGTGTAGTGCGGCAATTGTTGACGGAGAGTGTGCTTCTCGCCATGACTGGCGGAATCCTCGGGTTACTGGTCGCAAAATTGGGAGTGAGTCTGATACTCGCGGAATTCGCACAAAGACTTCCCCGTGCTGAGAGCATCGGCGTGAATCTTGCCGCCCTTTTTTTTGCGTTTGGCATTTCGCTCGCGGTCGGGATCGCATTCGGTCTTGCGCCCGCACGAAAAAGTTCGCGCGCCGACGTACAAGGCTCGCTCAAGTCGAGGGATCGTGGCTCTACGCGCGCTCATCTTCGCAGTCAAAGCGGTTTGGTGATCAT
Source organism: Candidatus Angelobacter sp. (assembly GCA_036491195.1). Taxonomy (GTDB): domain Bacteria; phylum Acidobacteriota; class Terriglobia; order Terriglobales; family Acidobacteriaceae; genus Angelobacter. The sequence continues at coordinate 62,471 of DASXCL010000192.1, read as the reverse complement.
TCAAATGGCGCTGACGCTGGTGTTGCTGGTGGGCGCCGGCCTGCTTCTGCGCACCATCGGCGATTTGAGGAGGGTCAATCCGGGCTTTAATGCGCAGCATGTCATTACGTTTAAAGTAGGACTTTCGCCTTCGCTGACGAGCACAGCCTCAGATACTCGAATTGCCTATCAGCAGTTACTCGAGCGCATTCGCCGGATTCCCGGCGTACAGGCGGCAGACTTTACGAATATCATTCCGCTGGGTGAACAAGACAATGGTGGCCCCTTCTGGATCGGCCCGCAACAGTCCACATCCATGCAGGATGCGCCCCACGCGCTCTATTTTGAGACCGGTCCGGAATACCTTCAGACCATGGAGATTCCCCTGCTTCGCGGTCGCTTCTTCACCCCAGCAGATACCGCAGACTCTGAGCCGGTTATCGTCATCAACAGTGTTCTCGCGCAGACTTATTTCCGCAACCAGGATGCCGTCGGCCAGACCATAACCGTTGCACATTGGCGCACTGCCCGGGTTATCGGCGTGGTGGGCAGTGTAAGGCACTGGGGGCTGGGCGACCCCGGTACTTACAACCCAAGTCAGATCTACATTTCTTTTTATCAGCTTTCCGACCAGTGGATACCGGCGTTCGCCCGGGCTTTGTCAGTGGCAGTTCGCACTCCGCTCGATGTCGCGACCATCATGCCCGCGGTCATCAATGTGGTTTACGGAACCGGCAGGGACCAGCCTGTCTATGGCGTTCGAACGATGCAGCAGGTTGTTTCGGAGTCGATGTCGTCGCAGCGTCTTCCCATGATTCTGCTGGCCGTGTTTGCCGCCCTGGCGTTGCTGCTGGCATGTGTAGGAATTTATGGCGTGATTTCGTACTCCGTGAGCCAGCGGGTGCAGGAGATCGGAGTTCGGATGGCGCTGGGCGCAGAGAAGCGGCAAATTTTCCAGATGGTGATTGGCCAAGGTCTTCGCATTGCTTTTGTGGGCCTCAGCATCGGGGCTGGAGCGGCGCTAATTCTCGCCCGCTTGCTCTCGAGCTTTTCGCACTTGCTCTACGGAGTTGGGCCGAGCGACCCTGTGACCTTCGTCTCCGTATCACTTGTCTTGACCAGCGTGACCGTTTTGGCTTGCTATGTTCCAGCGCGTCGCGCCTCCCGCGTCGATCCGATGATCGCGTTGAGATGCGAATAGTCGTCTGCAAGTGGACCGGCGAACCTTGTCCAGAATGTCCTCGGACCGACAATTCCAAAATGTCGACGCGGCAAGTCATCGATATTTGGGGCGAATCGACTGCGATTGGGACGGGACCAGGCCTCACAGATTGACCATTTAAGACAATAAGTCGAAGAAATTCATACTTGACATAGGCGAACAAAAACCGATACAATTCTCGACAGTAAATCGCTCTCGCGCCGGCCCAGGCCGAAAGCGCAAATGGTCTTTGACATACCAAGCAATCAGCCTTCAGTCCCCTGGTCGGTATTAACTAAAGGGTAAATTTACCGATTCGGACAGCGAGAAAAATTGAACGCGATTCGAGGGCGGAAGGAAGCAAAAATGGGCTTTCGACAGCCCTTTCACAGTCCTTTCGAATGTCACTTTGCCTTTTGTTTGCAACAAAAGTGGCTTAAGGGGAGTAGGGTTGGGCGAAAGATTAACTTACAAAGTACACAAATTGAAAGCATTTTCGGATTGGCAAAATCGACGGAACCAAGAAGAGATTGCCAAAATTGAAAAGCCGATAGCGAGTTTCGTCCTCACGGTTCTACGCGGCTAACAACCCGCTCTCACGCACGTCTCTTAATAAACTAGTAAGGTCGTCTCAGGCGAACCCATGACCAACATCATCCAGGACATCCGTTACGCGTTGCGCGGCCTGCGCAAGTCGCCCGCGTTTGCCGCCATCGCCGTCCTTACTCTGGCGCTGGGCATCGGAGCCAACACGGCGATTTTCACGGTCGTGAATGCGGTCTTCTTTCATCCATTGCCGGTAAAAGATCCGGGGCGTCTGGTGGAGATCTTCACCGTCGATCAGCGCAAGATATTTGGCTCGGCGGCCAATTCTTTTCCCAGTTCGTTTCCCAACGCTGAAGACATTCAGAAACGCGCCCGGTCGTTCGATGGAATGACCGCTTATGCATTCTTTTTTACCCGGGTTAGCATGACGGTGAACGGGCAGCCTAACCAGTATTTTGTCCAGCTCGCCTCGGGAAATTACTTTGACGTGTTGGGAGTGCATGCGCAACTGGGGCGCACATTTCGCCCGGAAGAGGACCGTGAAGCCGGGGCTGGGCCGGTGGTTGTGCTCAGCCATGGGTTCTGGGAACGCGTGTTTGCGGCGAATCCGGCTGTGATCGGACAGAACGTTTTGCTGAACGGCCAGGGGTTCTCCGTCATTGGCGTTGCGCCCAAAGGTTTTCAAGGCACAACGGTGATCGGCGGCCCGGACATGTGGATTCCCATGTCCATGCATGACCAGATTCTTACCGGCCTTACCAAAGAGCTCTTCAATGAGAGGCGCTTTCTGGGATTCAGCGCTGTGGCCAGGCTGAAAGATGGCGCACGGGCGGAGCAGGCCAGGGCGGAGCTGCAGGCGATTGCGTCCGACCTGGAGACAGCTTTTCCGCTGGCCAATAAGGGCCGCAGTTTCACGCTTCAGCCGCTGCTGGAGTCGAGCATTGCAGCCAACCAGCGCGATCAATTCAAGCGCGCAGGCATCATGATGATGGCCGTGGTGGGGATCGTGCTTGTCATCGCGTGTTTCAACATCGCCAACCTGCTGCTGGCGCGCGCTTCAGGCCGCAAGCGCGAGATCTCAATCCGCGTGGCGATCGGCGCGTCGCGCAGCCGCATCATCACGCAATTGCTTACGGAAGCAATGGTGCTGGCCATTGCCGGAGGCGCGCTGGGGCTCGGGCTGGCACTGGCGGGACGCGACGTAATGTGGCGCTTCCGTCCCCCGCAACTTCCGGCCGACGGCATGGACCTGTCACTCGATTGGCATGTGATGGCGTTTACCTTTGCGGTGGCGATTGGCACTGGGCTGATCTTTGGACTGGCGCCGGCCCTGCAATCGGCCCGGCCGGACCTGGTATCGGAACTCAAAGAACGTGCCGGCGGCGACCTGCGCAAAGGAACGCGCTTCAATGTCCGCGACGTTCTTATTTCGCTGCAAGTAGCTGTTTGCCTGATCGCGCTGGTAGGAGCTGGTCTTTTTCTTATCAGCCTGCGCAACGCGCGTGAGATGAATCCCGGCTTTGACACGCACAATCTGGCGATGCTCTCTTTCGACCTGGGTGCGCTCAACTATGACATGGCGCGGGCCCGTGAGTTCGAGCGCCGGGCCCTGGAAGTGGCCCAGAACACTCCGGGTGTGCAGGCTGCGGCGCTTTCCAATACCATCCCGCTGTTTAACGGCGGTTTCGGGCGGACGCTTTTCAAGGAAGGCGAGGACAACAGTAACGGCCAGAGCGGGCATGTGACACAGTATTCCGTGATGTCTCCGGAATATCTGCAAACGATGGGCATTCCCATGGTGCGCGGGCAGGGTTTTGACAGCACGATGCGTGAAAACACGCCGCGCGTGGCCATCATCAATGAAACCGCCGCCCGGCAGATCTGGCCCAATGAAGATCCCATCGGGAAACGCTTTACGTTTTTCCGCGATACCGATGCCACCCAGGTGATCGGCATTGTGAGCAATTCCACATACAACGCTTTGGGCGAAGAGCCACGGCCCTATATCTATGTGCCGCTGGTGCAGAATCCGAATGCCGCGGCTACGCTTTTCTTCCGGACACAGGGCGATCCCCGAACCGTGCTGAGCACGATGCGCTCTCGCATCCAGGAAATGGACCGCAACCTGCCCATCACCAATGTCTGGCCGATCGGCGAAGTGATTTCGCAGTCGTTATGGGCATCCAGCTTTGGAGCAAGCCTGCTAACGGTCTTTGCCATGATTGCCATGGCGTTGTGCGCGGTGGGAATTTATGGCGTTCTGGGATATTCGGTGGGTCAGCGGATACGCGAGTTTGGTATCCGGCTGGCTCTGGGTGCTCAGCCCCGGGACGTGCTGCTGATGGTCCTGAAACAAAGCGCCATGATCATGGGCGCTGGCCTGCTCGCCGGGCTTATCGCGGCGTTTTTCCTGGCGCGGCTGATCGTCACGTTTTTATACGGAGTCAACACCAACTCGCCGCTGGCGTTTCTGGCCATGGCGCTTATGCTGGCCGCCGTGGGAGTATTTGCCAGCTATATTCCCGCGCGGCGGGCAGCCAAAGTTGATCCTATGGTCGCGCTGCACTATGAATGATGAACCACAAAGGACACGAAGGAACACAAGGCTTTTCATGTTGCGATTCAATCCTTCGGTTTCTTTGTCTGCTTTGTTGTTAACCGCACGTTCTCACCCGGGCCACGTCGAACACGTAGGCTCACGAAGGTTTTCTTATAACGACTCAGACCTTTGCGTGCCTTCGTGTCCTTTGTGGTTAAAAGCCCTTGGTTAAAGCTATTGGTACGTGATTTTCATCTGGTCCACGTAAACGCTGTAAGGAGCGGGCACGCTGTTGCTGTCAAGCTGGACGGCATTGGTGAACTGGTTGTTGACCGCGCCGGAAAAAAATGCGTTATGCATGATGTTGACCGGAGTGCGAACGCCGTCCACCGTCAGGGCGTCATGCAGAACCGTGTGAGCGACCGTGTCATTGTGGTATTCCGCCACGATGTGGTGCCAGGTCCCGGGAGTAAAGTGGGTGAAGGCGATTCCGGTGTCGTCCCAGCGTTTCAGGCCGTAGTCGAAGATGCGCCACGTGCTGCCGGGATAAAGCGCCTGCCAGCCGAAGTTGTACACCCATCCATTCAGGACTTGCTGGCACTCAAACTCGATTGCCTGGGGCAGGGTTTCCGAGCCCTGCGGAATGTAAAGATCGAACTCGTACTTTAACGCGTTGATCTGCGAAGTGACGGGCGTGTGACGCTGATAGAAATACCCGTTGGTATAGGCAACGCTTGCCGCGATACTGAACTGGGCGGAAGATCCGTCTTCACTGGGCACGGCGATGCCGAGCGTATCCGAGTAAGCGGCAGTGGGTCCGGTGGCGCCATTGTTGCCGCAATTGCCGCAGGTAAGCCACGGCGATTCCTCAATGCGATCAATCACGGTAGCGCTGGTCGTGGGCGTAGGAGTCGGGGAAGGAGCAGGGCCCGGCGTTGGGCTGGCGGACGGCAGGGCGCTCTTGGTTGTCGAACTGGAAGCGGCATTTCCGCCACAGCCCACAAACCCTAAGATGATGGCAGGCACGAGTAAGCAAGATTGAACAATTCGCCAGGGTCTCAAGATGTTCCTCCTCAAAAGGAATTTGGTTGATCTGAAAGCGGCGAACTGCAATGTACTTGGCAGCGGGTTATTCTGTATTACGTCGAATGCCTGAGATTAAGGGATTAAGGCGTAACGAGAGGTCATGGGCGGCCTTGGCAAAGGACAGAGGACTGTTGGAAAACAGGACAGGAACGCAAGGTTTTCGAGCCAAAAAGCGGTTTTTTGAACCAACGTAACTTGTTTGGTGTCAGTTGGTTTGGGAGAATTGCTCCGGCTCACTTGATCCTATCGCCAGTGTTGCCGTCAGAAGGTGAGTACATTCGTCAGATGGGCAATGCCCACCGCGGTGATCGTAGAAGTTGAGAGTTTGATTACCGGGTAAACACGGGATATGAGGCAAACCAACCATGCTGCATAATGAATCGCACCAAGCTCACCAACTTCACATGGAGCGAGCGACCAGAGATTGACTTCCGGCGACCTGGGCTTGTCAAAATCCGAGCCATTGCTGCGCGTTTCTGCGTTAAGCGTTGAGTATGACGCCGCACGCGGAGATGTGGTGCGCGCCTTACGCGATCTGGAGCTTACGATCGCTGAGAATGAAAGCGTGGGCGTGCTGGGCGAGTCAGGCTCCGGCAAAAGTTCTCTTGCTCTGGCCGTGATGCGGCTTCTGCCTCGGAATGCGCGGGTGGTCTTAGGCAGCGTGGAGTATCGCGGACGCGTGCTGGCGCAACTATCCCCTGCGCGATTGAGAGAGATGCGAGGTGGCGAACTGGCCTTGATATCGCAAGAGCCGGCGCTTGCCCTCAATCCCGTGTTGACTCTGGGACGGCAGCTTGCTGACGTATTGCTGGCGCACCCCAAGATCGATCGTAAAGAGGTCTCCATCCGCTGCAATGAAATTCTGCGCCAGGTCGGATTTGCCGATACCGAGCGCATCATGCGCGCCTATCCGCACCAGCTCAGCGGAGGGCAACGTCAGCGCGTGGCCATTGCGCAGGCGCTCGTGTGCCGTCCCAGACTGCTGATCGCCGATGAGCCTCTAAGCGCGCTCGATGCGGCCACGCAAGCAGAGATCCTTGAGCTGCTGCAGCGCCTGAAGCGCGATCTCGGGCTGGCCATGTTGTTCATTACGCACAATGCGGGAGCGCTCGCCGCGCTGGCCGACAACATTGTGATCCTGCGTCAGGGAGAAGTCGTCGCGCACGGCGCCATGCATGACGTGCAAAGCAGCCCGGACGGGTACGTTCAAGGCATATTGTTCCCGGAAAAAACCCTGGTGGCAGCTCCGGCTCCGGTAATCGCTGACGAGAGCAGCCGGCCAGTGCTGGAAGTCCGCGGCATGAGCAAGCGGTTTGTCCAGCAGCGATTTCTGTCTCGCAGAAAGTTCATCGTGCAGTCGCTGCAGGGAATTGATCTCACGCTGCGGCCGGGCTCGACGCTTGCGGTGCTCGGCCGTTCCGGTTCAGGAAAGTCAACCCTGGCGCGCTGCATCGCTGGTTTCGAGACGCCGGATTCAGGGGAAATTCTGCTCGAAGGGAAGCCAACGAAGAATCTGGACGCCGCGCGGCGATCGGTGCAAATGATCTTTCAGGACGCCGCAACCTCACTCAATCCAAGGTTCACCGCGCGGCAGATCGTCGCCGAGCCGCTGGAAATTGCGCGCTGGAAGACCGGCGCGGAGCGCACGGCGCGAGCGCTGGAGCTGATGGGGGAAGTCGGGCTTGATCCTGACTGGGCGCTTCGCCTGGCGGGCGAGTTCAGCGGCGGACAAAGGCAACGGCTGGCTCTGGCGCGCGCGCTGGCCGCCGAGCCAAAAGTGCTCATCATGGACGAAGCGCTTTCCGGCCTGGATATGCCGCTCCAGGCCCAGATGATGCGGCTCTTGATGGAATTGCAGGCGCGCCACGGGCTTGCTTATCTCTACATTTCGCACGATCTCAACTTCATCTCGCTGTTTGCGCGGGAAGTCGTGGTTATGGATGCGGGGCGCATCGTTGAGCGGACCACGCCGGCGAAACTCAGTCAGAGCGTTCATCCGGCCACGCGCGAACTGGTGGAAGCCGGGGAGCGGTTGCATGCGCCGGGTGTGGAGGCCGCCGTATGATCGCCTACCTCGCACGCCGCGCGGCACATGCGCTCCTGATGTTGTTCGGCGTCTCGATTTTGCTTTTTCTCCTGTTTCAGGCCGCTCCCGGAGATTTCCTGAGCGAAGTCAGATTGAACCCGCAGATTTCCCCTGAAACGGTGGCGCAGCTGCGCGCTCAATATGGTCTGGACCAGCCGCTGCCGGTGCGCTACTGGCAGTGGCTGAAATCTTCTGCGCGGGGAGACTTCGGATACTCATTTGCCTACAACACGCCGGCGTCAACGCTGCTCTGGCCGCGCGCGCGGAACACGCTTTTACTTACCGTTCCGGCACTGCTTATTTCGTGGTTGATCGCGGTCCCGCTGGGAGTGCTGGTGGCGGGATGGAAGGGAAGCTGGGTTGACCGCCTGTTTTCCGGAGGAACGTCATTGCTTCTGGGGCTGCCCGACGTACTAATCGCGCTCCTGGCGCTTTTGATCGCGCTCAAAACGGGGATGTTTCCGGTTGGCGGAATGACATCTGTGAACGCGCAAGATCAGGGCACATGGGTTTGGCTGCGTGATCTCGGCTGGCACATGGTGCTGCCGGTGAGTGCGCTGGTGATCGGTTCATTGGCGATCCTGTTGCGTCACGTGCGCGCCAGCGTCGCCGAGGTCGTGGAGTCCTCCTATATGCGCGCCGCTGAAGGCCATGGGCTGCCGCGGTTCAAGCTGCTCTTTGGTTACGCGTTGCCCGCGGCAGCCAATCCGCTGATCTCTCTTTTCGGACTTTCCATAGCGGTGCTGCTGAGCGTGTCTCTTTTAATTGAAGTGGTGATGAGCTGGCCGGGCATTGGCCCGCTCATGCTGGAAGCCATTCTGGCCCGGGATCTTTTTGTTGTGATTGGCGCCGTCATGCTTTCGACGGTATTCATGGTTACGGGAAATCTCCTGGCGGACGTGCTGCTCTATGCCTTTGATCCGCGGATCAGGAGGCAATCATGAAATTGCCTTTTAAATTAACGCCATTCAAGCTGAAATGGGCCATCTGGTTTCTGCTGGCGATTCACGGTTTGGTAGCGCTGGCCGGCTTCATTGCGCCTTACAGTTTTGAGACACAGGAGCGCGAGCATCCGTATGCGCCGCCGACGCGGGTGCATTTCGTCGATTGCGCGGGGAAATTTCACTTACGGCCATTTGTTTATGTCACCAAAAGCCCTGAGAGCGATCTAAACGACTATCAGCAGGATTGTTCGCAACCGGCGCGAATTGAATTCTTTACCCAGGGAGACGCATACAACATTCTCGGAATGTTCCACTTCACGCGACATCTGTTTGGCGTCACGGCGCCCGCTAATCTATTTATCATCGGCACGGACGGTTTTGGCCGTGACCAATTCTCACGCCTGCTTTATGGCGGCCAGGTTTCGCTGTTTGCCGGTTTCCTGGCGGCGGCCTTTTCGGCCATCACGGGCTTGCTGCTGGGCGGAATCGCGGGAATGTACGGCGGCCGCGTGGATGATGTTGCCATGCGCGTAGCCGAACTCTTTATTACAGTCCCATGGTTTTATCTGTTGATCGCCGTGCGTGCCTTTCTGCCGTTGCAGATCAGTCCGGTGGCGGCGTTTCTGCTGGTGGTGGCTGTAATCGGCGTGGTGGGGTGGGGACGGCCGGCGCGCCTGGTGCGCGGCGTGGTCTTGAGCGCGCGTGAACGTAACTTTGTTCTGGCGGCGCGTGGATTCGGCGCGTCGAATGCCTACTTGCTGCGCCGCCACCTCATGCCGCTCACTTTCCGCGTGCTGCTCACCCAGATGGCGGTGTTAATCCCGCAGTTTATTCTTGCCGAAGTGATTCTTTCGTTCCTCGGGCTGGGCATTGGCGAGCCTTTCCCCAGTTGGGGCAACATGCTGGCCCAGGCGCAGCAATATCACGTTCTGGTTTCCTATTGGTGGATGCTTCTCCCCGGTCTTGCGCCGGTCCCGGTGTTTCTGGCTTATCACTCGTTGGCGGAAACGCTTCAGGAGCGAATAAAATCAAGTATTTAATTCAGTACAGGAAGTGGGCTTTTTTGCGTTCAAAACGCTCGATGTTTTGGTGTGCCATGGGGCTGCTGGCTTTGCTTGCAGGACTGCAAGCTCACGCGCAGGAAGACCTTTTGCATGCCACGGGCCAGCCGGGAAATCGAGGCGGAACCCTGGTAATCGCGCAACGGTCTGAGCCGCGGACTTTCAACCCCGTGGTCGCGGTCGATCAGAATTCCTATGGCGTGAACGCGCGCCTGCAGGCCGACCTGATCCACATTAACCGCGCCACTCAGAAGACCGAGCCTGCGCTGGCAAAATCATGGACCGTTTCCAAGGACGGCACACAATTCACGTTGAAACTGCGCCGCGGTTTGCGCTTTTCTGACGGCCAGCCCTTTGACGCCGATGACGTGATCTTCTCCTTTAGGGTTTATCTCGATGAGCAGGTGCATTCCTCTCAGCGCGACCTGCTGATCATCTCCGGTAAGCCCGTCAAAGTGGAAAAGCTGGACGCCTATACCGTCCGATTTATCTTTCCGTCACCTTATTCCGCGGCCGAGCGGGTCTTTGACGGCCTGGCCATCCTGCCCCGGCATTTGCTGGAAAAAGACTATCAGGAAGGGAAGATCGGGCAGGACTGGACGCTCAGCACTCCGCCGGCGCAGATCGCGGGCCTTGGCGCCTTTCGGCTGAAGCAAGTGGTACCCGGCGACAGGATTGTGCTGGAACGGAATCCTTACTACTGGAAGATCGATGGCAAGGGGCAGCGGCTGCCATATCTCGATGACCTTACGTTTGTGGTGGTTCCCACGCAGGACGCGCAGGTTATCCGTTTCCAGGCGGGAGACTCGCAAATCATCAGCGGATTAAGCGCCGATAACTTCGTTGCTCTGGAGCCGGAGCAGAAGGCGCGGCATTTCCGGCTTTACGACGCCGGGCCTGGCCTGGAATACAACTTCCTGATGTTCAATCTGAACGACGATACCGAAGGCCGTCTGCCGCAGGTTGCGCGCAAGCAGAAATGGTTCCGCGACGTGCGTTTTCGCCAGGCCGTTTCCGCCGCCATTGATCGGTCGGCGATTGTGCGCCTGGTGTATCGCAACCGCGCCGCCTCGCTGGCCACGCACGTAAGCCCCGGCAACAAGGCATGGTTTGATTCGTCCATTCCAGCTCCGGTGCGCTCGTTGCCGCATGCTCGTGAACTGCTCAAAGCCGCGGGCTTTTCCTGGAAGGCCGACAACACCCTGGTGGATGCCGCCGGCCAGCAAGTGGAGTTCAGCATTGTGGTGAGCTCCAGCAGCACGCAACGCAACCAGATTGCCACGCTGGTGCAAACCGACTTGAAGGCAATCGGGATAGCGGCGCACGTGGTCCCGATCGAGGGCCGGTCAGCCAGTGATCGGCTGCTGAATTCGCATGATTATGAGGCGATTGTGATGGGCCTGGTGAGCGGCGATGCCGATCCCACACCGGACATGAACGTCCTGATGTCAAACGCGCAGACCCACTTGTGGCACCTGGGTGAAAAAACGCCGGCCACCCCCTGGGAGGCCGAACTCGACCAGCTCATGCAGAAGCAGCTCGTCACCATGAACTACCCACAGCGCAAGAAAATCTATGATCGGGTGCAGGAGGTGCTGGCGCAGCAGCTTCCGATGGTGTACCTGGCCAGCCCCAATATCCTGGTGGGAGCAAAAGAAGACCTTGGTAATTTCCATCCAGCCATCATTGAACAGTATACTTTTTGGAACGCAGACGAACTTTTTTGGCACACCCCCGCCGGAAAGCAGTAACCGGACAGCAATACCGGAAAAATATTGAATGGACGACAACGTCAAGGAAATATCTTTACCCACAACCCGGGACACTACGGCGGAAGATGAGCAGCTGGTACAGGACTGTCTGAGCGGTGACGAGAAGGCTTGGAACACGCTCATCGACAAGTACAAGAGGCTCATCTATTCCGTGCCGGTCAAGTACGGGTTCAGCCCCGACGACGCCGGCGACATTTTCCAGAATGTCTGCATTGACCTTTTTACCAACCTTTCCAAGGTGAGAAAGATTGAGTCGCTGCGCTCATGGCTGATTACGGTTGCGACGCACAAGTGTTTTCACTGGAAAAAGCAGCAAAGGGGAGAGGTGGAGCTGGATGCCATGGAACAGGAACTGGCGGAAGAAATTGCTGCCGCTCCCATGGTGTTGCAGGAGATCCAGGAAGAACAGGCAGTGCGCGACGCCATTCAGCGGCTTACCCCGCGCTGCGCTGAGCTGGTGAAGCTGCTCTTCTATGAGCATCCGCCCGTGCCTTACAACGAGGTGGCCCAAAAGTTGGGTTTAGCGACCGGATCCATTGGTTTTATCCGCGGCCGCTGTCTCACTCGGCTGCAGAAGATTCTGGCGGAATTGGGGTTTTAAATGGCCCAGCAGCCGAATTTTGGAGTCGAACAATGGATCATTGACCTGGCTGGTATTCCCGGCGAAGAACAGCGACGCGAATTTCTGGATGCTCATAAGGACGCGTCTAACCGGGGCGCAGTGGAGTCTCTTTACAACGCGGTCGTGATTTTTGCCCGCGTCGATCTGCAAAAGGCAGACCGCATGGCCCAGGCCAGTTCGTGGATCGCCACGCAGATCAATGACCCCGCCTCCATTGCACAAAGCGCCCGAGCCGTGGGCCACGTGCTCTACCTCACCGGCAAATATCAAAGGGCCATCCAGGAATATGAAAAAGCTCTGGCGATTTTCCAGCAGATCGGCCATGACATTGACTACGCCCGGACCATCAGCGGTGCATTGCAGAGCCTGATCTATGATGGCCAGTATGATCGCGCTTTCCGGCTGGGCGAGGACGCACGCGCCATTTTCCACAAGCACAAAGACCGTCTCCGGCTTTCCCGGCTGAACAGCAACATTGCCAACATTTATTTCCGCCAGGACCGGTTCCAGGAAGCCGTAGAGGTTTATGAGACCGCCTATGAGGAATTTCTGCAGTATGGTGAACCCCTGGACATTGCGGCTGTGCTCAGGAACCTTGCCGTCTGTTACTACAGCCTCAACGATTTCGACCGCGCAGAACAGACCTACCTGCTGGTGCGCCAGCATTGTCTGGAGAACGGTTTTTCACTGCTGGTGGCGGAAGCCGATTACAACGTGGCTTACCTGCATTATCTGCGGGGCGAATACCTGCGCGCGATTGAACTCTATGACCAGACGCGCAAGCTCTGCGCCGAACTGGGGGACGGCTACCACCAGGCCCTGTGCGATCTGGACGAGTCCGAAATCTATCTGGAATTGAACCTCACGGAAGGCGGCACGGAACTGGCGCTGGATGCCTTTGCGGCTTTCACCGAGCTGGGTATGAGCTATGAAGCCGGCAAAGCCGCTACGTTCTCCGCTATTGCCATCAGCCAGCAGGGACGATACAAACAGGCGATTGAAGCTTTTGATAGGGCGCGCGACCTGTTCGTGAAAGAAGGCAATCCCCTGTGGCCGCCCCTCATCGATCTGTACAAGGCACTGGTGTTGTATCAGGCATCAGAGAACGATCTGGCGGAAGACCTGGCTGTGATTGCTCTCGCGTACTTTGGCAATTCGGTGTTGCCGTCAAAAGCGGCACTGTGCGAACTGCTGCTGGCGGCGCTTGAGTTGCGCGGTTCGGACACGGAAGAGGCGCGCCGTTATTGCAGCGCCGCGCTTTCACGACTGACGCACGTCGATTCTCCCGCCACTTACCAGGCCTATTTCATGCTGGGGCAGGCGGAAGAAGCCAGCGGCAACACCGAGCTTGCGCGTCAGGCTTACGAGCAGGCGTTCAAGAAACTTGAGGGCCTGCGCAGCCACCTGGGCAAGGAAGAATTGAAGATCGCGTTCCTAAAAAACAAGCTGGCGGTCTATGAAGGGCTGGTGGTTACCTCGCTCGCCGTGAGCTTTGGCATACGGGCGCAACGGGAGGCGTTTGGCTATATCGAACAGGCCAAATCCCGTAGCCTGGCCGATCTGATCGCTTTTCGCACGGCTTCCATTTCGTCTCGAGAGCCAAGGGTGCTTTCGCCGGCGATGGGAGAGTTCCGCGACTTGCGCCAGAAACTGAACTGGACGTATCACCAGATTGAAATCGAAGAATTGAACCCCGAGGGCAGATCCAGCGAGCGTATCCACCAGTTACGGCAGCTGAGCCGCAGGTATGAAGATTCGCTGGTCAAGGCGTTCTCCCAGGTGCAGAGCGTGGACCGCGAATTTGCCAGCCTGCAGAGCGCCAAGACAATATCGGTGGAAGAACTGCAAAAGATTTTGCCCGAGAACACTCTCCTGCTGGAGTATTACACCGCGCGCAATCGTTTTTATGTGTGCCTGGTCTCGCGGAAAATGTTCAAGATCGTGACTCTGGGTGACGTCAATGGCGTGCGCGAAAAACTCCGCTTGCTGCAACTGCAACTGGCCAAGTTCCGACTTGGGACGGACTATATCCAGCCTCTCGAAAAAGCGCTTCTGGAAGCCACGCAGGCACACCTGGAGGAGCTTTACACGCTGCTGATCGCTCCGATACGCGAGCAGCTTACGGCCGAGCATCTGATTATTGTCCCGCATGCGTTTCTGCACTACCTTCCGTTCCACGCCCTTTCTGACGGCGAGCGCTATCTGATTGACGATTTCTCGATTTCCTATGCCCCCAGCAGCAGCATCTTCGCTGTCTGCCAGGAAAAGCCCGCCCCAACTGGTGCAGGCGAGACCCTGGTCCTGGCCGTGCCCGATGCGCGTGCGCCCTATATTGAAGAGGAAGGACGGTTTGTGGCTTCAGCCATGGGCAATGCCCGGCTCTTCATGGGTGCGGATGCTACAGAGGAACAGTTGCGTATTCACGGGCCCGGCAGCCGGTTCATCCACATTGCCACGCATGGGTATTTTCGCCAGGACAATCCCATGTTTTCCTCGATCCGGCTGGGCAATTCATTGTTAAGCTTGTTTGATTTTTATCAATTCCACTTCGATGCGGAGTTGGTGACCTTGAGCGGTTGCGGGACTGGAATGAACGTGGTGATTGGCGGAGACGAGCTGATCGGGCTGGTCCGCGGCCTGCTATATGCCGGCGCCCAGACGCTGATGGTGAGCCTGTGGGAAGTCCATGATCAAAGCACCGCAGAGTTCATGCGTGACTTCTACGAAGGCTACCGGAATTCCGCCAATAAAGCGAATGCCCTGCGAAATGCGGTGCTCAAGTTGAAGCGAAAGCATCGGCATCCGTACTATTGGGCGGCTTTTGCCCTGGTGGGGAAGTTTTCGTGAGTTTACGAAAAATATGACAGGACCTATATTTTTGACACTAGAAGGCACTCTTATGCTTAGAAGCAGGCTCATCCGTCGACTGCTAAAAAGGGGAACATGGACCCGGAAGCCGTGTTCCCCCTTGATTGAACCCAGGCGGGGAAGATAGTCAAACTTATGACTGAAGCCGTTCGCCATTTCGATATCACTGAGTGGGCTGATTACGTCAGGGATGCAATTCCCGCGGAACAGCGCCAGCAGATGCTCGCCCATTTACAAAAAGGGTGCGCCCGGTGCGAGAGAACCAAGGGGTTGTTGTCCAAATTCGCCGCGATTTGCTCGCGCGAAGCCTCCTATCAGGTTCCCCGGAACGTGGAACAGCAGGTGAAGGCAATGATCGGCATGGCCAAAGCGCCGCGCCGCTCTGCCCTGCAGCGCGTCTGGGCCAGCCTGGTTTATGACAGCGTGAACGATCCGCAACCGGTTGGAGTTCGCGGAACCCATCAGATCAACCGCCAGGTGCTTTTCCATGCCGGCGACTACTCGGTGGATCTTCGCTTCGAACACGAAAAAGGATCTGCCAGCATGGTGCTGGTTGGCCAGATCGCCAATCAGAAAACGCCGGACGAGATGCTGGCCAATCTGCCTGTGATTCTTGTGGCGGGAAACCGTGAAGTGACCCGCTCAATCAGCAATACCTTCGGTGAATTCCAGCTTGAGTACGTTCCGGAGAGCGATCTCCGCCTGCTGGTGCCGATTGAGTCCACGGGCCAGGAACTGGAAGTACAGCTGGGCAAGACGCCGCAGCTGTAGGGACCTCTAAAGCAATTTATTTGGGACAAGGACAATGAGGAAACTCACTCTACTGATATTCGTGTGCTTGTTGCTCGGCCTGCCGCTCACGGCGCAGACGAGCTACATCCTCACCGCGTCCCCCGGCAACATGCAAAGTGCGATCAACCAGCATGGCCTCACGGTAGTCAAAGAGCTTTATGACGGTCCTAACTGCGTGATGCTGGTGACTTCGGCATCCGCGGATATTTCTGCCACGGAAACCGAAGTTGAATCTGATGTCACGGTCCTCGGTTTTGAACCGGAACAGCGCGCCGCGCTGCCGGAGTTGAACGGCCTCACGCAGCCTTCGCTCACCCAATCCAGCACCAGTATTCTGGACAGCCTGCCGGGACGCACGCTGGTTTCTTTCTTTGGCAGCACAGTCCCCAGCAATTACACTTCGCAGACGGCAACCAGCATTATTCGGCTGGACGACGCGCGCAGGGCGACGCACCTGACCGGCAGCGGCGTGGTGGCGATCATCGATACCGGCGCCGATCCCGGCCATCCGGCTCTGGCGGCCATACTGGTTCCCGGCTATGACTTTACCCGCGATACGCCGGGATTCTCCGAGCTTGCGGATCTGGATCCTGCAGTCGCCGCCCAATTGCAGCAGAGTTCCACCAGCATTCTGGATGCGCAGAGCACTCTTCAGCTGAACAGCTCCGCCGTGGCAATCCTGAACCAGTCCAGCACGTCGATCCTGGATCAATCGAGCACCTCGATTCTTGACAGTACGCTGGCTGAATTCGGCCACGGCACCATGACGGCCGGCATCGTTCATCTGGTGGCCCCTACGGCCAAAATCATGCCGCTCAAAGCTTTTCGTGCTGATGGATCGTCGAATCTTTCCGATATTATCCGGGCCATTTATTACGCCGCCGACCACGGCGCCAACGTCGTCAGCATGAGCTTCAGCATGGCGCAGTCTTCGCCAGGATTACAAGCCGCGATCCAGTACGCGCTGAGCAAGAACGTGACAATGATTGCTTCTTCAGGCAATGACGGATCGAAGACCCTGGTTTATCCCGCCAGTTACGGTGGAGTGCAGGGAATCGGGTCCAGCACCAGCACGGATGTCAGAAGCGCATTTTCAAACTATGGCTCGGGCGTAGTCACTTTTGCCGCTCCCGGGGAAGGCGTTACGACAACCTATCCCGGCGGAAACTACGCGGCAGGTTGGGGAACGTCTTTCAGCACGCCCATGGTGGCTGGCGCGGCAGCCCTTGTATTGCAGGCGCGTCCCGCCAGCAAGCCCGGTGACATCACCAACGCGCTCTCCAAGACCAAACAGATTAATGACATGGGTTACGGCCGGATCGATCTCTACCTTTCGCTCATGAATCTGGTCAATAGCAGTACTAGCGGCACCAGCGGCGGGAAATTTTAATCCGGGACCTCATTCTGCCCAGAACGCAATTCAGCACCCCCTAAAATTTATTAGCAAGTCTAATAGTTTTGCCCGGTTTTTAGGCCCGGATCGAGTTTTTTAGATTTCACCACTCTTCCAAGCAACGTCTCCCACGCCGAGCAATCGCTCTCGTTAAACAGCTAAGTGTTAGTGTTTTGTAATCATAATCTTACATGAATCCAGCCGGAGAATGGACGGATTTTTAATGGAGTTATTTGTTCGCTAAAAATTCGATTTTTACCAGTTCCTAATCGACTGCTGAAAAAAATCTCTCCCAGCCCCGTAATCCACTCTGGCTATACTTTCCCCAGGTTCGACGGATTACCCGAAAGGAGCCTCTCCCGGCTGGCGTTCGGCCTCGCGAGGACATTAATAGCCATGAGCAGTAAGTTCAGGGTGCTTGCAAAAATCTGTAGCGGCTTGTTTCTTTTGATGAGCCTGCCGCTCTGGGCCCAGGACAATTTTGTCCTGGTGACGGCGCCTGCCAAAGTGCAGGACGTGTGCGGACGACACGGGCTTACGCAGGTCAAGCAGCTCTCCGCGCACGGCGTTTTTCTGGTCTCAACTTTTTCTCCTGATCCCAGCATTGCGACCGATAGCGACGTGCAAAGCTATGAGAAAGATCATGCTTTGGGTGTGCCGGAATTGTCCGGCGCCACCATCGCGAGCCTGACTCAATCTTCCACCTCGATACTTGATGGCCTGCCGGGACGCACGATCGTGAATTACTACGGGTCAGCCGTTGCCAGTAATTACGTCACGCAGCCTGCGACGGTCATTACCCGTCAACGCGACTTGCAGGCTAGCTCTGCTTTTACCGGCACGGGAATCACGGTTGCCGTGATCGATACGGGAGTCGACACATCGCATCCGGCGCTCCAGTCTGTCCTCGTCCCTGGATTCAATTTCATCGCGAACGTGGCCAACCCGTCTGAACTCGTCGATCTGAGCCCCGGCATGGCGGCTGCCCTGACCCAATCTTCCACCAGCATTCTGGACGGCCAGAACCTTGTGCAATTGAATAGCTCCACGATGGCCATTCTCAGCCAGTCAAGCACCAGCATTCTGGACGGCCCTCCCGCCGCTTTTGGTCATGGAACCATGACGGCTGGCATCGTTCACCTGATTGCGCCAGGCGCCAGCATCATGTCACTGAAAGCCTTTGGGGGCGATGGCAGCTCCGATCTGTTCAATATCCTGCGCGCGATTTATTACGCAACAGACCATGGCGCCAATGTCATCAGCATGAGTTTTGAAATCAGCCAGAGCTCACCTGCTCTGCAAAACGCCATTCAGTACGCCCTCAGCAAGAATGTAGTTGTAGTGGCGGCTTCCGGCAATGACAGCGAACAGATCCTGGTTTTCCCCGCAGCTTATAACAGCGTGATTGGAGTCGGTTCCACGAACAACTCTGACCTCAAGAGTGGTTTCACCAATTTCGGTACGAACGCGGTCTTCATTGCCGCGCCCGGGGAAGGCGTGATTACGACGTATCCGGGCGGGAATTATGCTGCGGGTTGGGGGACGTCGTTCAGCACACCGCTGGTTGCCGGCGAAGCAGCCCTGGTACTGCAGGCGCGACCCACATACAAACCCGGTGACGTCGCAAACGCAGTTTCCCGCGCGTTTTCTGTGCAGCAGATGGGGCACGGACGCGTCGATCTTTGCCAGGCGTTGTCCAGCATCGGCGTCGGCAGTTTTTGCAAGTAAGTTTCGACCGAAAACAGCATTAGGAAAGGTGCTGCCGGGTCGTATGTCGGTAAGGAATCCAGGTTTGAACTGGATGAGCTTCCCCTTCACGCCCTGCCTTCAGGCAGGGCTTCTTGTCATATTCCTGGGCTTTCCGCAGCCCAGGACTGCCGGTTTCGCGGCCCTCCATGTCGTCTGCGGCCAGCACCTTCACATAATTCCACCAGATATACCCTGAGTTGTTCCGATTTTGAAACCTTGCAAATCTCATTTGGATACATTCACTAACAAAACCTTTAATTCCGGGGGATTTCTGCGAAAGAATCTCGGCCTTAACCCAAAATTTACTGTTGGATTTTAAAGGCTGCGTGATAAGATTTTTTCGTTTCTCACACCCATATTTATTGGAAAGGACTCATGCATGGCGCTGGTTCTGTGCACTGGCGTCGATCCCTCTGTTGTACGCACCAGGCAGCTTATCCTGGAGCGTGCCGGACATGTAGTGGTTTCCGCACTGGATGAAGCCAGCCTGATAGTCGCTTGCCAGCAGAACAAATTTCAGGTGGCCGTCGTGGGTCAGACACTTTCCGTCAAAATCAAGCGCCGTATCGCCAACCTGATCCGCGAACGGTGCCAGGATGCCAAACTCCTGGAACTATATACTTTGTCGACCGGCAAAGTCCTTGATGACGCTGATGCGTGGCTGGAGGTGCTGGCGGATATGCCCCAGGAACTGGCTACGCGGGTTGAAGAACTTGCCGGTCGATGAAGGGGCCGCTTCGCGCTGATCGGCCCAGACCTAAAACGATTCCTTTCGTCGCGGCATTTCTCTTTGCCGCAACGGTCATTGCTTCAATTGTGGGAGTGAGTCTGCTTTTTCCCAACCGCGTGCTGGAGGTCCTGTGGAAGCTCAACCCCGAAGGAGCGGTTCTTTTTCACTCCATCGGGCCGTTTTCCGGCGTGTTCTTGCTCGTGCTTGGTGGGGGTACTTTCGCTGCGGCACGAGGTTTGCTCCATGGCCGCCGCTGGGCCTGGTGGTTTTCAGTGGTTCTCTTTGCTGTTGAAGTCTGCGGCAACATCGTCAGCTGCTTCGTTACCCACGATGTGCTTCGGCCCCTGGTCGGCGCCATCGTTTCTTTGATTTTCTTTTGCGCGCTCTGCGGCTCCAGCGTGCGACGTTATTTTTTACGCCATGAACTGACTCCAAACCACAAAAAATAGAAGGCCAGCAGAAGAAATCCAGCGAAGAAGGCTGCCGTTGAAGCAGATCGTGTCACTTTCGCGATCACCAGAAACAGGTCGCCGGACATGCCGGGTCCCAGAAATGCCAAGGCCGCCAGCAGCAGGCGGCTCGCCACGCGATGAAAATGCTCAGTATCTTCACCTGCTTCATGAATGCGGTGATAGGCGGCAGGCGCAATGAGCAACACGGTAGCCGTCGTAATTGCCAGCAGGCTGGCAAAGTGGATGAGTTGCCAGGATCGGGGCAGTTGTTCGAAGCCTCGGACGAAGACGATGGCAAATTGAAATCCCAAAAATGCCTGCGCGCCGGGTAGCGCCATGCGGCACTCAATCAGCACTTTCTTGATGCGGTCCGAGAGGTCGGACTTATTGCGGTCCTTATATTCTTGCTGCAGCAGTTCCTGCTGCACCTGCTCCTTGGCGCCAGGGCTTCGACCGGCACGGGGCCAGCCATACCAGAAAACGAGGGCGCAAGCGAGCGCTGCCGCTCCCATCATGGTCGTATAACCCAGCTCAAGCGCGGTGGCCACAGTATAGAGTGTGAGTGCCAGTCCTACGGCGAACGGCAACAAAGCCCAATCAAGGACATTGGCTGTGAAGGTATGCACGGAAGCGGTCATCCGGCCGTTTTCTTTGATCTGATGAAACGCCGCGGGCCATATAAGCCATCCCAGGGCCGCGGTCATAATGCCGAGTGCGATCAGCTCCGCCAGTTGGGCGCGGCGGGTGATCTGATCAAATTTTTCCTCCAGGCAGATGCGGAAGCTGAAGCCCAGCAGCACCTGGCCGCCCAGCAGGAGAATTCGCGCCTCATTGAGCACATTTTCAATCGCATCATTTAGCTTGGGCATGCTTTATCAATATTGTTACGGGAGCCGCCGCGGATCATGCAATTTTTTTTGCCAGCTTGTTGACTGTCTGGCGGAGGCGCTCTCCCAATGGCATGGCCTTCTCTTCAACCGCCTTCCAGTAAGCAATGTCCACTCAACCGCCTTCCAGTAAGCAATGTCCACGATTTTCTCGAAATCCATCATCGAAACACCTTCGCTCTTGGGCATGGGCCGTCCAGCTTTCAGGTCATCCAGGGCACGGAGCACGGCCTTCGTTTGGCGAAAGAGCAGGGTGGTGGGGTAAAGAATCATATTGAAGCCCATGCCATACATTTCTTCAGGAGAAATCCAGGGCGTCTTGCCGCCGTTCTCCAGAATAGTCACGGCCAGCGGTTCGCCTTTGAATTCTTTGCCGATTGCCCGCAGTTGCTCGACATTTTCTGGTCCTTCGATATAGATACCGTCAGCCCCCGCTTTCAGGTACTGCTCAGCGCGGCGGATGGCGTCTTTCAGGCCGTTCACGGCCAGGGCGTCAGTTCGCGCGAGAATAAAAAGCTTCTCTGCACTCCGGCGTGCAGATCGAGCGGCCTTGAGCTTATTCACCATGACCTGGGTTTCTACCACTTCTTTGCCGCTCATGTGCCCGCACTTTTTTGGCGATTTCTGGTCTTCCATAAAGATCGCCGCCACACCCAGATCATCATAGGTGTGAATGGTATGGACAACATTTTTTTCGTCGCCATAGCCGTCATCACAATCCACCAGCACCGGCAGATCCGATGCATGGACAATGTCCCGAACAACCGCCGATTTTTCGCCCAGACGGGTCACGTCCATGTCAGGGTATCCGAAGCGCATTCCGTCCATGGCGAAGCCGCCGATTTGATATGCCGGAAAACCCGCCTGCTCAATCAGTTTTGCTGTCAGCGCATCGCATGCGGAAGGAAGCAACATCGGCTTATGTTGTTTCACTAGGCGTTTCCAGTTACGTTGCCGGTGTTCCATAATGGGATTTGATGCTTTTTACGTAACCCAGGCGGCTTCGCGGGCATACATCCGGGAACTCTGCTTTTTCATTGAAAAAGGCCCAGGTAATCGCGATAATCAGAGCAGCACATGCCAAAGAAATCAGATAAAGAACCTGAGGTCTCCAAGGACCTTTGGATAGCGCCGCGCTATAGCCTCAAGGGGCCGGCGGGCGAGCGCGCGTGGGAGAACCGCCCCGGCGGTGCGCCCAACAGCAGCCGTTTTCTCGAACTGGCTGATATCGCGCTCGGCATGAAGAAAACGGTCGCCCGCAAAAAGCGGACAACATCGGCGAGCGCTCATCAAACCGGAAAAACCGAACCCTACTCCGGAATGAAGTACAGCAATACCGACGATTATTTCAAAAGATAAATTCGCAGATCACTTCTTGATAAGGAAAATTGCGGCCTTGAGCGGCTACGGGTTGTGATTGGCAGACTGCAGCGTCTGCGAAACGGTCTTCGCGTACTCGCGCAGTTTCTCGAGCGAAGCCGACAAGCCGGACGCTTTTTCCGCGAGCCCGCGCGCTCTGGCCACCGCCATGACCTGTTCGGCTTCCATGCTCAGCCGTTCCAGCGTGCTCACCAGATAACCCAGAGCATCGGCGTGAGGTTTCCACAGATAAGCTGAGCTCGCCTTCTGGTTATACTCGTCCACCTCAATCACCATGCGCGAAAGATAGGCCACGATGGTCATCATGATGCCGGCGAAATCCGAACGAAAACTCTTTTCGGTCTGGTACTCCGCGCGGAATGCCTCAACCTCTACCCCGGAGAGGATGATTTTTGAGCCCTTTACCGGGAAGATGTGCGCCATCTTGGGATCAGAGTTGCGAACATATTCCTTGATGGCCTGGCGCGCGCTGTGGATCTTTCCTTCCTGCACCGCATTCTGGACAGCCTGCGAAGGCGCTACGGCCAGCACTTCGGCTTTCAGCGATTGTGAAGAAAAAGACGGCTGCCGCAAACCGGCAGGCGGAGGTGGTGGCACATTCGTTGACGGACCCTGAGTTCCTTGTGGCGGAATCATGGGCCGTGGCGGCGGCGCTGCCGGAGCGGGTTGCGGGACGGGCCGGCGCGGACCGCCATGGGGCGACATCCTTACGGGCCGCTTGGCGTCCACAGCTTTTTTGTATTTTGATACTTTGCGGAACTCATCCTGCGCCGACTGGTAATCTTCTTCCAGAATCTGGGTGGTCTTCATCTCGCTCAGATTCTTGATCGTGATGTCGCCTTCCACCCGCGAGAGGATGCTGCCGCCCTCTCTCTGCACGCTTTCGGCAAATGTCTTGATTTGCGTTGCGGCGTCGTGAAACAGCTCGTCAAATTTCCGGCCAAAAACGTCATTCCACACCGCCAGGTTCGCCAGCGAATCAGGATGATAGAAAGATCTGCCCAGGGATTGTTTTAGCTCGCGCACGCGCTGCACGATGCCGGAGTCAATGATCTGGTCGAAGTGCCGGAACTCTTCCAGTTCCTGATAAAGATATTCAAACTCCTGGAGCAACGCCACGTGCTCCAGCGGCATGGGTTCAATCGGGACCTGGTCCAGCGCGCGGTACAACTCCGCTTCAAACGCCAGTCCTGCCTGCGAGATGAATGCATAGGTACTGTCCACCTCCGGCCGATGCCATGCGACCATGTTGCCCGCTGCCGGGCTGCGGAAAAGATACGTGATGATGCAATCGATTTTGTCGCGATCGCCAGAGCGTTGTGACGCCTTGCCGGTGAAGTAGCGAAGCAAGGCATGGGCGGTTTCAAATCCGGGAAGCGTTTTGAGCGCGTCGCGCACCAGCGGCGGCGTCAGCGCCAGGTCCACCAAGTCCAGCCACAGCTTGAAATTCTGGTTCAGTTCAGCGGCATTCGCCGGCAGATCGGCGGCATCCTTGATTTCAGCAGGAACGGGCACACCGTGTCCCAGGTTCTTTTCGAGCAACCCAAGATAAAAGGTATGAACAGTTCTTAAGTCTTGCAATTCCTTCAGGGGATCCTGGCCCAACGTTTACTCCTGCCCGTCTCGATTTCATGCCTTGCCGTGGGGGTGAGCAGCCGGAATTTCCCCGTAGTTTAAACCAGGTTAATGTTCAGAACAATCAGTGACTACCTTACACAAAAGGTAACCCCCTGCTAACTATATGATTCTATGTAGTTTATCATGTCTCAAGGAATCCCATGAAGCGGCTATTTTCCGCCCAGCAGCATCTTGGCGATGGTTTGTAACTGCATGTTGGAGGTGCCTTCGTATATCTTCCCGATCTTGGCATCGCGATAATATTTTTCCACCGGATAATCCTTGGTGAAGCCGTAGCCGCCGTAAATCTCCACCGCCAGCGACGCTACTCGTTCCGCCACCTGCGACGCAAACAGCTTGGTCATGGCCGCCTCTTTCACGAAATTCATTCCGGCATCTTTCATGCGCGCCGCGTTGTAAACCATCATCTTTACGGCTTCAATCTCAGTGGCCATCTGCGCCAGCTGGAACTGGATTCCCTGGAAGTCGGAAATGCTCTTGCCGAATTGTTTGCGCTCCTGCGAATATTTGAGCGCGCTCTCCCATGCGCCGCGGGCCAGACCCAGCATCTGCGCGCCAATGCCGATGCGGCCTTCGTTCAGCGTTTCAATGGCAATCTTATAGCCCTTCCCGATCTCGCCCAGAACGTTCTCTCTGGGCACGCGGCAATCTTCCAGGATCAATTCGCACGTGCTGGAGGCGCGGATTCCCAGCTTGTCTTCCTTCTTGCCGACACTGAACCCGGAAAATGCTTTTTCCACGATGAAAGCCGTAATGCCCTTGTAACCGGCGGCCGGATCGAGCGTGGCAAACAGGATGAAGACGCCTGCTTCCTTGCTGTTGGTGATCCACAGCTTGCGCCCGTTGAGTATGAACTCATTGCCCTTCAACTCCGCGCGCGTCTGCATTGCAAAAGCGTCTGAGCCCGATGAAGCCTCGCTCAACGCGTAGGCCCCGACCGTGTCGGTGGTCATTTTCGGCAGATAGCGGCGTTTCTGTTCTTCCGTGCTCCAGCGCACCAGCGCGTTATTGCAGAGGGTGTTCTGCACGTCAACGATCACGCCGGCCGACGCATCAACGCGCGAAATCTCTTCCACCGCCAGGATTGCCTCAAAGAACTTACCGCCAGCGCCGCCGTACTGCTCAGGCACTTCAATCCCCATCAGGCCGAGATGAAAGAATTGATCAATGAGTTCGCGCTCAAAGACACCTTTCTCGTCCATCTCGCGGACTTTCGGTCGTAGCGCCTGATCGGCGAACTGGCGCACGTTCTCGCGAAATAAATTTTCATCATCGGTAAGGGCCACGAGCGGCTGTGGTGGGGGAGCGATCTGGGCGGAAATCTGGGACATAAGATGATCCTCTTGAGCGACTCAGGGAAACCTAAAATTGTATCACCGGGAAATAGCATTCAGCATGTAGCAACCAGCCAAACCTGTTTACCGCAAAGGCCGCGAAGGGGCGCAAATTTCTCCTAGCGGCCTTTGTGTCCGTGGCGGCGAAGCTTTCGCTAAGTGCTGCCTGATTGCTTCCCACTTGACGGCATCCGGCCTGAGACCGTCTAATGCCAAGCATGCGCGTAGCCTTTTTAGGTCTTGGAATCATGGGGCGGCCCATGGCCGCCAATCTAGTCAAAGCCGGCCACGAAGTTACCGTTTGGAACCGAACGCCCCGCGAAGTGGAAGGGGCCACAACCGCAGCCACGCCCGCCGAGGCGGCGAAGGACAAAGATGCCGTGTGGGTCTGCGTCTCTGACACCAAGGCCGTGCAGGCCGTTCTTTTTGGCCCTGGCGGCGCCATTGAAGGCTTGACCAGCGGTACCGTTGTGGTTGATTCCAGCACCATCTCGCCTTCCGCCAGCCTGCTGTTTATGGAAGGCCTACAGGAAAAAGGCTGCGAGTTTCTTGATGCGCCTGTTACCGGTTCAAAGACAGGCGCGGAGAACGGCCAGCTGATTTTTATGATCGGCGGGGCTCCGCACAATATTGAACGAGTCGAGCCGCTGCTCCGCGCCATGGGCAAAAAAGTGATCCACATGGGCGATAACGGGAAGGGCCTTTCCGCCAAGCTGGCACAGAACATGAACATCGTTTTCATCTATGAGGGACTGTGTGAGAGCCTGACGCTGGCCAAGAAGCTGGGCGTTGCGCCGGAAAAAATGTTTGAGTTGATCGAAGCGTCAATGATCCGCTCCGGCGTGGCCGAATACAAAAAACCGTTCATCCTGAACCAGGACTATAGCCCCAACTTCCCGCTCAAACTGATGCACAAAGACATGCACCTGATGCTGGACGCTGCCAAAGAAAACGGCGTCGATCTGCCGGGACTGGCCAAGATCGACGAAATCTACGAAGAAGCCAGCAAGGACGGCCACGACGACCTGGATTACGCTGCGACGATCATGTTGCTAGAAGAGCGCGCAGGGCTGAGATTGAAAGGGAAGGCTTCATAGCGAAAGCGGCGGCTTAGCTGCTTTGTTCTGCTGCTCGCGTTTTTGGTGTGCCGCTGCTCAGTATATAGTCCTGCTCCGCCACGGCGCGCGTTCGGCGCTTATAGGCCACGACCGATCCGGGCCAGATCACAGGGCTTTCGCCTGTACGCGCGTCCTGATACCAACTGCGGCAGCCGCCGGATTCCCAGACCGTTCCAGCCAGGCGCTTGCGCAACTCTTCGACAAATCGCTGCTGGGTTTCGGCCTTGACCTCCATCACTTTGCTGCCGCGTTTGCGCATGAGACGCAGGCAGTCCATCACGTAACCGATCTGGGCTTCGCTCATCAGAACCACCGAGTTGTGTCCCAGCCCCGTGTTGGGGCCAAGCAGGATAAAGAAGTTAGGAAAGCCGCTGACGGTCACGCCCAGATAGGCGCTGATGCGCTCCTGCCATGCCTGATGGATATCGACTCCGTTACGGCCGACCACGCGCGTATCATGCAGCGGTTCGGTGGCGCGAAATCCGGTGCCGTAAATCAGAACGTCTACCGGACGCTCCTTCCCATCCTGGGTCACAATGCTGTGCTCGCGAATCTCGCGAATGCCGTCGGTCACAAACTCAACGTTGGGCCGTTGCAGCGCGGGATAAAAATCATTGGAGATCAACACGCGCTTGCATCCGAACTGGTAGTTGGGCGTGACGCGCGCGCGCAGCTCAGGATCGGGAATCTGGGCGGCAATATGGTCGCGCGCCATCTTTTCTCCGCGCTGCCGCAGCGCATGCACTTTCCCAAGGAAGCCCCAGACGCGAATTTCATACAGCCAGAAGAGCGCGGTGCGAAACAGCCAGGTGAAAAAGGGAAGCTTGCGGAAGCGGTCCTTCCAGCGGTCAGGAATGG
The DNA here is from genome assembly GCA_036491195.1 of Candidatus Angelobacter sp. Lineage (GTDB taxonomy): Bacteria > Acidobacteriota > Terriglobia > Terriglobales > Acidobacteriaceae > Angelobacter. Next base: position 35,436 of record DASXCL010000192.1, on the reverse strand, counting down.
CGAAGTCTTCCTTGGGAACGATCCAGGGCGGGGTGCGCTGGAATACGGAAAGCGTTGCTACTTTCGGCGCGATCTCCGGCACAAACTGGATTGAACTGGCGCCGGTGCCAATCACGGCGACGCGCTTGCCTTCTAGTGGGACGTTTGAGTCCCACCAAGTGGAGTGAAACGCGGGGCCGGCGAATTTTTCCATGCCCGGTATTTCGGGAAAACGCGGCACATGCAGCGCGCCCACGGCAGAAACCAGCACCCGCGAGCGGATGGTCTTGCCGTTGCCAGTCGTCACGCGCCAGAGCGACGTGGCTTCATCCCAAACCGCTTCCTTCATGGGCGTGTTGACGCAGATATACGGGTTCAAGCCAAACCTTTGCGCGCATGACTTCAAGTAACTCTGTATCTCGTCGCGGACGGAATACATGCGGGTCCAGTCGGGATTGCGGTCAAAGGAGAACGAATAGAGGTGCGACGGAATATCGCAGGCGCATCCGGGATACTGGTTCACATACCAGGTACCGCCGATGTCATCGGCCTTCTCGATCACCAGGAAAGACTTTGTGCCCTCCTGAAGAAGTTTGATCGCCATGCCCAGGCCGGAAAAGCCTGCGCCCACGATCAATACATCCAGAACGCCCGCGGGGATGCTGCTGGCGTAAGGAGTTTCGGTCGTCAATTGTTCCAAAGTTGGCAAGGGAATGAGTTATTAGATTGCCATGCTGAGGCGGTCTGCGCAAGCAATACCCGTCGACCCGCCCGGACCAGTGATGATGGCGCCGGCCGCACTTCGGGGCACATCGGTCGCAGCGGGGAACTCACGGGTCGAAAGGATGCGATTAGAAAGATTGATCGGGCTGACTGATGTGTATCAGACGATCTACTTACCCTCCGGCACAAACTGATAGCCCAGTCCGCGCACGGTGAGCAGATATTTTGGCTTGGTGGGGTCTTGCTCAATGTAACGCCGCAAACGCACAATGAAGTTATCGATCGCGCGGGTGTCAGTGTCTTCCTTCAGGTCCCAGACCTTTTCCAGGATCTCCTTGCGTGAGACCGGCCGTCCGCTGTTGCGGATCAGGAAACGCAGCAGCTCGGTTTCCATCAGCGTGAGCTGGAATACCTGCGTGCCACTTTGCAGCTGCAACTTCTGGAAGTCAACCGTCTTGCCGGCAAAACTGAACTGGTACTGGGATGGCGTCCCGGCTTCGGCGGCTGTTTGCAGCCAGTTCTTCCGCCGCAGCAGGCCGCCGACGCGGGCAACAAGAATATCGAGGTTGAACGGTTTGGGCAGATAATCGTCCGCGCCGGACTCAAACCCTTTCAACACGTCTTCCGGACGCCCGCGCGCCGTGAGCATAAGGATCAGGGCAAAGTTTTGCCGCTCACGCAGCTCATGGGCCACCGTGAAACCGTCTTTGCCGGGCAGCATCACGTCGAGCAGCACCAAATCAAACGGCTCATTTCTCACCAGCAGGCGATCAAGGGCATCCTCACCGTCTCCGGCAATCGCCACGGAATGTCCTTCAGCTTCCAGGTTGAAGCGAAGGCCTTGTGCAATGTGCCCTTCATCCTCCACCACCAGAATGCGACTCATACGTGGTAGACCCTGGGCAGGCGAAGAGTAAACGTGCTGCCGTGGCCTTCACCGGCGCTTTCCGCGGAGGCATCCCCGCCGTGGCGGCGCGCGATGGACCGTACAATGAATAGCCCCAGCCCGGTTCCCTTGACCTGTCCGGCGGCATGGCTGTGCACCCGATAGAAACGCTTGAAAATCCTCTTCAGTTCCTTGCGCGGAATGCCAACGCCATTATCGCGCACGCGCAGGAGCACGGTATCGATATTCGGCGTGGTTACGTCCACGCGGATCTGGGGTTGCTGGCCGGAATATTTCACCGCGTTTTCAATTAAATTAGCCACAGCAGTCCGCAACTCTTCGGGATTGCCCATCAGCGTAATCGGCTCCGGCGACGCCGGGCTGAAGGCCAGCGCTTCCGCGGACAGGCCGTGGCGCAGGCGCGCCAGATCCAGAATTTCTTCGATAATGGCGGTGAAGTTTACGTCCTTCCAGTGGCGGCGCGCGCGGCGCTGGCGAATCTCGCCTGCGCGCAATACCTGCTCCACGGTGCCGAGCAGGCGTTCCGTATCGTCGAGCATCAGGCGGTAAAAGTCCCGGCGCTGGTCTTCACTCAGCGTGCGTCGCTCCAAAGTTTGGAGATAGAGGCGGATGGAAGTGATCGGCGTCTTCAGTTCATGGGTGACTGCGTTGAGGAAGCTGTCCTGTTGCTCATTCCGGCGGATCTCACGAACCAGAAAAATAGTATAGAGCACCAGACCGGCAATGATCAGGCCGAAGAAAATGATGCCCAGCACCAGAGGCACCACGTTGCGCCAGTTGTGAACAAGCCAGACGATGTTGAGATAAATCGCCAGCCCCACCAGGCAGGAACCCAGTGTGATGAAGAAGGCGATTGTCCTGGCGCTGCTTCGGATGCGCATGGTCGCTCAAGGAAATTGTAAAGGATGCGGAAGGGAATCAGCCGCAGATTTGCGCGGAAGTGCGCAGACCAAGAGGGGAAGAAAAATGCGCGGTGCACTGCTGCACCGCGCCAACGTGTCTCGTGTGTCTTGCGTTTAAGCTCTAATCATCGCCTGAAGTTGCGCGGGAAAACGTTTCCAGCGGCACCTTTGCCGGTTTGAGCCTCACGGCTTCCTTGAGCTTGGGCGCTTTCACGTCCCAGATCAAGCCAAGGGCACGAAGAATGCAGATGCCGTACCAGTTAAAGTCAACTTCATACCATGCCAGGCCATGGCGCGCAGCCTGTGGATGCGCATGATGATTGTTGTGCCAGCCTTCGCCAAAGGTCAGAAGCGCCACCCAGAAGCTGTTTTTGGAGGAATCTCCGGTCAGGAAGCGCTGCGATCCCCACATGTGCGTGGCCGAATTGACCAGCCAGGTAAAGTGCAGGCCCATCACCGTGCGGAAGAAGATGCCCCACAGCAACACAGACCAGCCGCCGACCGCCAGAAGCACGATGCCCAGAACCGTGATGGGAACCCAGTGCCACTTGCTGATAAAGGTATGGAACTTGTCTTTGCGCAGATCAGGGATGTACGGCAGGAGAGCGGAGGAATGATTATGCAGGGTTCGCCCGGTCATAATCCAGCCCATGTGCGCCCAGAAACCGCCATCGCGCGGCGAGTGCGGATCGCCTTCCACGTCAGTATTCTGGTGATGGACGCGATGCGTGGCCACCCAGAAAAACGGGCCGCCTTCCAGCGCCAGCGTGGCGCAGAAAGTGATGAAATATTCGAACCATTTATAGGTCTTGAACCCGCGGTGCGTGAGCAAGCGGTGATAAGCAATGCCGACGCCGAGGCTGCCGGCAACCCACCACAGAATCAGCGCAACGAAAAAGGCCTTCCAGGTAAACATGAAAAGCGCCGCGACCGCTCCCACGTGAAATGCGAGCATGAAAAAAGTTGTGAGTTTACCGATCGGTTCCCGAAACGTTCTGTCCCGTTTGAAAAAAGTCACGAGTGTGGATCTCCTTGGTATCTTGCCTTCCTATGATCTGATTCAAGCCTACCAGCGGGGACGCGCCCGCTTTGTAATACTTGTGTAATCTGCGGTCCGGAAGTTCAGTCCCGAAAGAAATGGAAAGCTGACCTAAAGTTTTTCCAACCTATTCACGCCGTTTAGTGGGACTTGGCCCGAACGCAAAACGGGCTGGTCTTGCCGCGGCCCGATTCGGCGACCAGACCGAGTATTTTACTCTGAGCGATATCGAGAGAGACGCTGTTGACGGCGCCCTGTCTGCTCGAGTTCCCGCATCGTGCCAAATTGGAACAGAGCTGCTCAATTTTTCATTCTGATTCGATCGGACTAAGTTGAAAATTTGCTAAGATTCGAACCGGATTCGGCGGATTAGTTTCCTCTCATAACGCCGCCAGGAAACAGAACATGAAATGGAGCGTTGCAATGTCGGCCTGCTGCGTTGTGTTACTGGCGGCAAACATTGCCCTGATTCGCCAGAACCGGCAGCTGAAAGCGCAGCTCTCACTGCCGCCGCCCGTTATGGAAGCCGCTGCTGGAGCGCAGATGCCCGGCCTGCGAGGCGTTGATCTGGAGGGCAAGCCGGTTGAGGTGCTCTACGGAAAAGATTCGCGGAAAGTCCTGGTACTGGTTTTTTCTCCAACATGCCCTTTCTGCGATCAAAACTGGCCCAAGTGGCAGCAGGTGATTTCCTCGCTGGACCTGTCGGCCGTTCGTCCAGTGCTGGTGGACGTGACTCAACCACAACCGCGGGTTTTGTTTCGCAGCACCAGCTCTCCAGTCTGCCGGTCATCCTGAAAGCGGATCCGAGGGCAACGCTGGACTACCGCTTTCATCTCACGCCGCAAACAATCCTGGTGGGTCCCAGCGGAAAAGTGGAGAAGGTCTGGACGGGAGTGCTGAATGACTCTTCCCTGGCTGACCTGAAACAGCATCTTGCCGATAGCAAGACTACTGTGAATGCCCAGGGCCATCAGCCGGCCCTCTGATTTTGAAAGGAGCAACCATGAGGAATGGAATCATCAAATCCGCATTTTTGGCCACGATCGTCACGGCTGTTCTCTGCGCGGGAACGGTGTCTGCCCGCCAGTTGTCTCTGAATGTTCAGGACACAACTTGCCAGCACCATTTCTGCAGCAAGACACAACCCTGCCCCAACGTTCTGGGCTGCGGATGCGTCTTCAACAACCCCAGCGCCACTACAGGCGTATGCGGGTTCATTGCAGCCAAACCGGCACAGTAGCCGGTCGTCGTTCGGTCCCGGAAACGTTCGGTCATGGCACAAGGAGGAAAGCGATCATGACGAAGATCAAATCAATGTTCTTTACCGCACTGGTCATTGGTGTTCTCTGCGCCGGAACAGTTTCCGCGCGGCAACTACGGACGCCGACTAACCTGCTTCCGGTTTGCAGAGGTGCGTGCAGCACCACCGTGCATTGCAACGGTGGTTGCATCTGCGAAATACTCACTGGAACCACAGGTGGGTGCGTCAGGGATCCAGGGCCACTCAGACCACCGAAAAAATAGTTTGGAAGCGGAGGCCTCGGCATCCGGAGCGCGAGGAATTCGGCGCATGATGGCGCTCAAGCGGGTTGTCGCAAAATGAAGTCTCAATGCCGGCTTGCGCGCCGAGCGGCTTGCAGCAATCGCGAAGGTAATTCTGTTTGGAGAAAACTCTCAAGCGGTTTTCTAGAACACTGACGCGCTGCCCGCCAGCTCTCTCATGGCGTCCAGCACATAAGTGCGCGACGGTGCGCCGGGCGCTAACGCTTCAAGGGGGAGTGTCGCGGAGAAATGGGGCGAACGCCGCTGGAAGCTGACTTCCAGGAAGTCCCCGTTATCGCCCTTGCTGAGCGAAGTTATGGTGCTGGCGATTTCTTTCTGGCTGTCGGGCCTGGTGCTGATCATTACAGGTTGCAGGTGTTCGAACTGCCAGCCCGGCCGGTCAATGGACGCCTTGCGGCTGCTGCGCGCGAACCAGCGGAAATTCTGCATTTGCAAGGAAAAGGTAGGAGGACAGTCAAGGTCGGCCTGGAACCTCAGCACCTCGCGTCCACCCTTGATTTTGCTGAAGAACCATTGCACGGGAGTCTGTTGTGACTGCAGTTCCACCAGGACCCAGGCGCGCCGAAACACGCCGCAGGTGAGCCGCAAAGGAACGCGAAAACGTGATGGCGTGATCCAGGCAATACCGACCACCTGGCCCCGGCCTACCAGGCAGGACTGGATCCAGCGCACGATTTCTTTTGCCTTCTTACGTTTGCGCCGTAAGGAAAGGGAATACCACGTGATGCACAACGCGGTGGCCACGATTAGAACAATGCCCAGAGCTGCCATTCTGCGTGATTAAGATGCTTTTCTACCGTCGGTTAGATGTCAGGCGGATGCCGCGTTCGGGCCGTTTTTCAGCAGTACTAAAGTCCACGGTAGATCCCGCCATCGGCCAAAATGGTCTGGCCGGTTACGTAGGAGGCACGTTCCGAGGCCAGCCAGACGATCACGTCAGCGATTTCTTTGGGCTCGCCGAGGCGTTTGACCGGGGTTTCCGCTGCCCAGGCGTCGCACATTTGCTGGGGCGAGCTGCCGACGGCAAGGGCGCGGACCTGCGCCAGTTCCTGCAAACGTTCTGTTGCGGTGTAGCCGGGAGCAACGTTGTTGACGAGAATGCCGTCTTTCCCAAACTCATTAGACAAGCTCTTCACCAGGCCAACGACCGCTGCCCGCACCGAATTTGAAAGCACCAGATCGGCGATCGGCTGCTTTACGGAAATTGACGTGATCGTAATAATCCTGCCCCAGCGATGGCGTTGCATGTAGGGAATCACGGCTCTGGCCAGATGCACCGTGCTCATCAGGTTCAAATCAACGGCTTTGCGCCATTCGTCGGCCGAAATGGAGAGAAAATTCTTGGCCGGAGGGCCGCCGGCATTGGCCACACAGACATCGATCCGGCCAAACCGTTTTGCCACCTGCTCAGTAAACCGCTGGACAGCGCTTCCGTCAGTTACGTCCAGAGCTTCCGCGTAAATCTCCGCGCCGGTTTGGCTGCGGAGTTTTTCGGCGGCTTCGATCAAGGTCTTCTCAGTGCGAGCGCACATGGCCACCTGGGCGCCTTCGCGAGCAAATGCCTCGGCGGTCGCCAGCCCGATCCCCTGGCTGGATGCAGCAACGATCACGCCGCGGCCTTTCAGGCCTAGATCCACGTTTACTCTCCTCTTTCGCGTATTGTTGCCGGCCACGCGCTGAGCCGCGCTGTTCAGGCGCAAGATACTCTTCGTCTCGTTAAGAAGCCGGCAATTGTCCTGTGTAAATCTGTACGGGAGCGCCCGCCTTGATTTTGTTCTTTTCAAAGCAGACCTTGATCCGGCGGCGCAGTTCGCGGGCCACGTTGTATTGCTTGCCCGGACGCACCTTCACCAGCATCAGGTAGTCCACCTCATTCCCGCGCACACGTTCAATGCCGGGGACCTGAGGCTCCGCGACCACGTCATCCTTGAAGCCGGGGTCGTTGTAAACCTCGTTGGCCACTTCCTTCAGCAGTTCTACGACCCGATCGCTGTTTTCGCCGTAATCGGCAGCCACATGCAGAGTTACCTGAGACCAGTCGCGGGTGGTGTTGCTGACGATCTGGATCGAACCATTTGGGACAATATGCAGCGTGCCGTCGCTATCGCGCAGGATGGTCCTGCGCATGGTGATTTCTTCCACGGCCCCGCTCACGCCCGCCGCGCGGATAATATCACCCACTTCGAACTGGTCTTCCACCAGGATGAAAAAGCCGTTGATCACGTCTTTGACCAGCGTTTGGGCTCCAAAGCCGATGGCCAGACCGGCGATGCCTGCGCTGGCCAGAAGCGGTTCAATATTGATGAGAAATACGTCTTTCAGAAGGGTCATGCCGGCAAAGAACACGATCAAAAAGACGCCGACGCTTTGGACGACGCCTACCACAGTTCGGACCTGTTGAGTTCGGACCGCGCCATGGGCGGGAGTTTTCTGGGTGAGAGCGACTACCTTGCGCGTCATCAGCCCTAACAGGCGGACAAAGATGAAGGCCAGCACCAGAATCACCAGCAGCTTGGGCGCACGATCGCGCGTCCACGCCACCAGGTAGTTATGCCACACGTGCCAGATGTTGCTGAATTGTTCTTCCATGCCGGTCAAGTTTGGATTATAGCCGAGAGAAAACCGTCTTTATATCGTGCGCTCGCGTCGCCCAGAGAGCGATAGTCTCCATAGACGTTGACTATCTTCATTCCCTGTGATCGCAAGACGTGCCGGGTAACTTTTATAATCGGATTACGTCTTAATTCTTGAAGAGGTCATTTGTGCTTGGAAAACTAGTTACCGCTTCCGGCATGGTTTTATTCATGTCAGGGACCGCATTCATGGCAAGCCCTGCACCCGCGGCGGCCCCGCAAGTGGAAACCCGCCAGGACCCGGCGCAGAAAGAAATGCAAGACCGCATGGTGCGTGAAGCCAATAAAAAGAGACAGCAGGACATCCGCGAGGATACCGACAAACTTTTTCAGCTAGCCACCGAACTGAAAGCCGCCGTGGACAAGACCAATGAGAACCTGCTTTCGCTCGACGTGATCCACAAAGCCGAAGAAGTGGAGAAGCTTGCGAAAAAAGTGAAAGAGAAAATGAAAGATGCGGTGGGACCGCCACCCAAGACCGAGCAATTTCCCCGGCCGCCTCCAAATCCGTTTCCTCACTAAAATAAAAAAGCCCGCCGGTTTGCCGGCGGGCTTTTTGTTTCTACGAAACGTCAGGCGGCGGCCTTGGCAGCCTGGGAGTCTTTCTCCGTGCCGATCCGCATGGCATAGAATGACCGCCATACGAATACAACGGAAACGAAGAAGAAAAGCGCCGCCAGAACGTGCGTAATCGCGGCGCCCTGCTCGTGAGTCAGCTTTACCGCCAGTTCCACCGCCAGCAGGCCGAACAGCGTGGTGAACTTGATGACCGGGTTCAGAGCGACGGATGAAGTGTCCTTAAACGGATCGCCTACTGTGTCGCCGACCACCGTGGCATCGTGCAGGGGCGTGCCTTTCTGCTTCAGGACGACTTCTACCACTTTCTTGGCGTTGTCCCAGGCTCCGCCCGCGTTGGCCATGAAAATGGCCTGGTACAAGCCGAAGATGGCGATCGAGATCAGGTAGCCGATAAAGAAATACGGCTCGACGAATGCGAAAGCAAGGGTGGCAAAAAACACGGTTAGGAAGATGTTGAACATGCCTTTCTGCGCATACTTGGTGCAGATTTCCACCACTTTCTTGCTGTCTTCTATCGACGCCTTTTCCACGCCTTCCAGCTTGATGTTCTTTTTGATGAACTCTACCGCGCGGTAAGCGCCGGTGGTCACGGCCTGAGTGGAAGCGCCGGTAAACCAGTAGATGATCGCGCCGCCGGTGATCAAGCCGAGCACAAACGGTGCATGCAGCAGTGAGAGGTTTTCTGTGTACTTGGTCAGGCCGTCCGTCAGGTACATCATGATGGAGAAAATCATGGTGGTGGCTCCGACCACGGCGGTCCCGATCAGCACCGGCTTGGCTGTTGCTTTGAATGTGTTGCCTGCGCCGTCATTCTCTTCCAGAAGGTGTTTGGCGCGTTCAAAGTTCACGTCAAAGCCAAAGTCCTTCTTGATCTCAGCCTTCACGTTAGGCACCTGCTCAATGAGCGACAACTCATAAACGGACTGGGCATTGTCAGTCACCGGGCCATAGGAGTCCACAGCAATGGTTACGGGTCCCATTCCCAGGAAGCCGAAAGCTACCAGGCCGAAGGCAAAAACTGCCGGCGCCAGCATCCACTGCCCTGGGCTGCCGATCACGCCTCCGAGACCCATGGTGCTTACAAAGTAGGCAATGCTCATCAAGGCCACAATGCTGATTCCCAGCCAATATGCGGAGAAGTTGCCGGCCACAAGGCCGGAGAGGATATTCAGTGACGCTCCGCCTTCTTCCGATGAAGTTACCACCTCGCGCACGTGCCGGGAGTCCATTGAAGTGAAGACCTTGACCAGCTCCGGGATGATTGCTCCTGCCAGGGTTCCGCAAGAGATGATGATCGAGAGTTTCCACCAGAGAGTAGCGTCACCACCCAGGTCAGGAATGATCAGCCGGGAGACAATGAAAGTCAAAATCATCGAGACGAACGATGTGATCCAGACCAGCGAAGTCAGTGGAACTTCAAAGTTCATGTCGTCAGAGTTGCCGTACCTGGCTTTAGCGATCGCTTCATTCAAGAAGTAGGAGACCGAGCTGGCCACCAGCATCATGATGCGCATGACGAAGATCCAGACCAGAAGCTCTACCTGGATTTGAGCGCCGCGCACACCCAGCAGGATGAAGGTGATCAGGGCCACGCCGGTCACGCCGTAAGTTTCAAAGCCGTCAGCGCTTGGGCCGACAGAGTCGCCTGCGTTGTCACCGGTGCAGTCGGCGATTACGCCGGGGTTGCGAGCATCGTCTTCCTTGATTTTGAAGACGATCTTCATGAGATCGGAACCGATATCGGCAATTTTGGTGAAGATGCCACCCGCGATACGGAGCGCCGCTGCGCCCAGGGATTCACCAATCGCGAAGCCAATGAAACAGTTTCCCGCGTAATCCCCAGGTATAAAAAGCAGGATGCAGAGCATGATCAGCAACTCAACGCTGATCAGCATCATGCCGATGCTCATGCCGGCCTTGAGCGGAATCGTATAGATCGGATAGGGCTTGCCTCTTAGACCAGCGAACGCAGTGCGCGAGTTGGCAAATGTGTTGACTCGAATGCCGAACCAGGCTACGCCATAGCTTCCGGCAATTCCCACCAGGCTGAACAGGAGGATGATAATGACGCGGTTCGTCGCCAGGTGCTCCAGCAGGCCGAAGTACAGAACAATGACTACGGCAATAAAGGCTTCAAGAATCAGAATGAATTTGCCCTGTGTGACCAGATAAGTCTTGCAGGTCTCATAGATCAGTTCAGAGATCTCGCGCATCGCACGATGCACAGGTGCATTCTTCAATTGCATGTAGATGACCAGGCCAAAGAGCCCGCCCAGCGCGCAAAACACCAGACCGATCTCCAGCAGCGTGTAGCCGCTGGTGCCGTTGCCGCTGGTGTCTTTGAGGAACTTAACGCTCTTCATGTCAGGCAGCGTCAGACCGGCCTCCCCGGCAGCTTTTGGCGGCGGCGCGGGAGCGGTCTCCTGGGTTGCGGCGCCAGTCTGCGGGCTCACTGCGGCAGCAACCTGCGAAGTTGGTGGCGCGGCCTGCCCTTGCTGGGCAAATGCCGCGGGAAGGGCGAATGCTAAAACGGCCAGCACGGCCACCAGCGCCAGGGTCCGGCGCGAGCGGATTACGCGGCCCATCAGGCCCGTTGCGAGCCAGGTGTGCATATGTGAATCCTCCAAGAAATCTAAGTAATGTGGACTTTTATCGGTTAACCACTTTTACCGGCAATTCCCGAATCGCGCTTCCACATCAAGAACTTAGTGGTTTGAGGCTTGGCCGCGTTGGAATCATTGGCTGGCCCTTGTGGAAGCCCCTGCTTCCGTTTTCCGGCCAGTCCGGTAAAACTCGATTTTATAACATGTTAGGGAAAGAAGATCAATCGCGCAACCCATGGAGGACTGCAGCGTTCTAGCGTGTTCCGTGCTCCCCAGTTCGGGGCTTGCCGGCATGAAGTAAAAAAAGGACTCGGTCTGTTCGGATTCGCCAGAACGAGCCTAGCCGCATGCCGATGCCGAGCATGCCAAGGACGAACGGAAGGACAAGTTCGACGATACTCCTGGTCGAAAACAGACGGGTTGTTCTTGTCGTTCGCATTGGTTCTTCTCCATGCTCCATGGTGCCGAGGAAAGAACTTGTTGCTGCCGATACTCAGCGGACCCAATACTCAGCGGACCCAATACTCAGCGAACCCAGGGAATGAGCGGATGTCCCAACGCTGCCTGTACAAACGTTGCGCCCACCGCAATGCTCACAGCGACGGCCAATGCGCCGGCGGCTATCCTGCGATGTTTGACCGTGGGAATAGGGGCCATCTGTGACAGGATGTAGGCAAACAGCGGTATGATCTGGATCGCATGAATGGAGATGAAGTGGGCAATGCGCAGATCGCCGCCAACGGTGCTCCAGTTCACAAAGGGAAGTCCAGGGCCGCCGTCAGCGGTCCCAACCGTGTGTGAACCGCGGGCCAGCATGTATCCGCCGATGGCGTTGCCAGCCAGAAAAATCACGATGCTGTAGCGGATGGCCGAGACCATAGGGCTGTCAACCAGATTCATGTGTACGCGATGGGCGCAGAACAAAACCAGCATCCAGCAGACGATTGCGGTATTGACCATGACCATGCTGTTTGTTATCTGGGCAAGGCAGGAATCCAGGAGCGAATGACCGGAAAGGTGGTGTGCCGTGCGCCACGCCTGCGCGCCCAGGCTCAGGATCTCCAGCGCAACGCTGGTGGCAATCGCCCGCCGCGCCAGCGTGAGCTGCCATTTTGGTATTTGCAAGGCCAACAATAGCAGGCTAACGGTGGAAGCAAAGGTGGAGAAAGACATTGAGAACTTGATCGGCTTGATCCACGGATTTACGCCCGTCGCGAGTCCAAAAGCCGAGGTCGCAGGGACAAAGAACGCGAATGCCGCAAATACCGGTACGGCCAGCAGAAGCGCCCAACCCAGACGCGACAGCACACGATCGTTCTTGTCCAGCTCGCGGAAGAATCCTCGGACGGATGAGGGCGATAGGGTTTGCATGGCCGCGCGAGCGAATCCCGCAAGATAATCGGTGGTGGTTGGGATTTGGACGCCTAACGCCGGCGTTTCTGTCCAATCACCCATTGGTCTGGCTACGACCTGCGGATTGAGTCTGGCTTCCCGGAGATGCTTCATAAGCTTCCTTTCCTGCTTGCTGCGATTCAGGCCGGATTTTGGGCGAACGACTCCTCGCGCTTCCGCAACGTGATTTTGCGGCGCGAAAAGCGGCCCTGTATCCACTTGCTACATGGCGACTGCGATTGTTGATGGGATGAAAAGAGCAGGGTCTGCCGGGGGAAGCGTCACTGGCACGGTGTTTCCGCGCTCTGCGCCTGGCCCACGAATCCCTGACACTCTTTAGTGCCCTTATTCAATCAGCCCGCATAGCCTGATTGCCCGGAGCGGGAACTTTGAGTGAAATAGGCTGGTCCTATGGATGGGGCCGAAGACCAGCGAGTTACTAAAGTAATCCGCCGAACGATGTCAGAATGAGCCAGGAGGATTAAAGCGGAGTTGGAGAGAGATTAGACTTTCTCAGAATCGCCGATTTTTTGATGTTACCTATAGGTTCAAGCTATACAAGAGAAATCTCAATTTCCAATTGTTCTCATAGGTTCAAGAGATGGCTTTCATGCGCCACGGCGATGTCACCCATAGATTTTAAATAATTGCACAATTCATGAATGGACGGGTCAATTGCAGCGCCGTCATACTTGGTTTTTGCTATGAAATCTCTAGCGAAATCCGCCAAACGGCGCTGCAATCCATAAGTCTTATTGGAGATCAATATCACCCGAGCCGGTATGCACATCCAGCAGCACGCCGCCATTTCCCACCTTGCCTTGAATATGGTTGCGGGCCAGGGTGCCTTGGGTGGTCACCTGATGATTATTGAGCTTCAGCGTTCCCGAAGAAGTTCGCGCATCGATGTTGAAATTGGCTTGTGTTGGCACTTTCAACGTAATGTTTCCGGATCCCGCGCCCAGCCGCCAGTCAGAAGTCGGCTCGCCTTCAGCCTGGATATCGCCGCTCCCGGCATCGGCGCGTAGGCCGCCCTTCACGCCATGCAGCCGTATGTTTCCGGAGCCGGTTTGGGCTTTCACGCTGCCACCGCTGCTCTGCCGCACGTCAACGTCTCCGCTGCCGGTATTGGCAAACACATCGCCGGCGACATCATCCGCGTGGATGTTGCCGCTGCCGGTTTCGGCGTACAACACGCCTTTAAGCGAATTGATCTTTAGGTCGCCCGAGCCGGAACTGACCCTGGTTTCAGCGGAAATCCGGTCCACCGTCACGTTGCCGGATCCTGTCTTGGCCGTCATCGGCAGTTGCAGGCCGCTGATGGTCTGATCGCCTGACCCGGTGTGCGATGTCAGCCGCGTTTGTGGCGGGACCGTCACGTCGTAATCGATGGAAATGTTCCTGGTCAGTTCGCGGTCTTCGATCCTGCCGATGTGGATGGTATTGCCCTGCTGCACGACCGGCGGGTTCTGTTCGATCTTATGAATTCGCTCTTCGATGTTGCCGCTGCCGAAAAGCCACGACGCGCCGTTGTTAGCATGGATCTTGGCCGTCACGGAAACCGATCCTGTTCCGCCCTGATGGACGTTGATGTTGCCCGAGCCGGAGGAAACTTCCAGTTCCACCGTCCCGTTGACCTGCAATGTGCGTTCAAAATGGCCGGTGGTTGCGGCGTTCAGCGGAAGCGCCGCCAGCGCAGCCACGCAGATTACCAGCGCCAGAAATTTGATTGATTTCATCTCGCCTCCAGTTTTCAATTCAGTTGAATCCAGTCTTTAAATTGAGGTTTATTGCAGGATGACCTGTTGGCCTTCCGTAAGGCCGGAAAGCAATTCGGTTTTCGATCCGTTGGAAATTCCCACGGTCACGTTCACTTTTTTGCGTCCGTCTTTTGCCGTTGGTTCCGGTATTTCCACGGAAGCCTTGCGGTCTTTGTCGTAAATCAGCGCGCCTTCCGGCACCATCAGGATGCCTTTGTGCTCTTCCAGCAGAACTTCGGCATTCGCGGTCATCTGCGACTTCAGTTCGCCCTTGGAGTTATCAATGGAAACGCGCACCTCAAATGTGGTGACATTGTCTTTTTCCACGCCCATGGGGGAAATCTTGGTCACTTTGCCGGAGAACGTGCGGTCCTTATAGGATTCCACCTTGATTCGCGCTGCCTGGCCCAGGTAAACCTTGCCGATATCGGATTCGTCTACCTTGCCCTTGACATAAACTTCGCGGGTATCGCCCAGCGTCATTACCAGGGTCGCCGAAGATCCCAGCACCAGAATGGAACTGACCGCGGTGCCAACCTCGACATCGCGTGAAAGAACTATTCCATCAATGGGTGAAACGATCGTAGAATCTTGGTATTCCTTTTCTTTCTGGTCCAGCAGCGCTTTTGCCTGGGCCACCTGGGCTTCCGCCTGTTTCATCTTGGAGTTTGCGGAAACCACGTTTGCCTTGCCCAGTTGCTGCTTATTCACCGCCAGCTCATAATTTTTCTGCGCGTCGTCCAGGGCCGACTCAGATACCACGCCGTCCTTGGCCATTTTCTGCGCCCGTTCGTAAGCCCGCTTCAGCATCGGAACGTCCGGCCCTTCGGCGTCCACTTTAGCGCGCTCCAGGTCGGCATCCGCGGCGCGGGCTGCAGCTTCCGCCGCCTGCAATGACGCTTTCTGCTGGTTCACCTGGGCCAGGATTTCTTCTTTGTCTAGTTCCGCCAAGACCTGGTCTTTCTTGACCTTGTCTCCGTAATCCACCAGCAGCTTTTTCACGATCCCGCTGGCCTTGGACTTTACTTCCACGTTGGTGATGGGCTCAATCTTGCCGGTCGCCACCACGCTCTTGGCCAGGTCACCGCGCTCTACTTTGGCTAGTCTAGATGGATCGATCTTTGTGCTGCCCCGGGTAGCCGCCACCAAAACAACAACAATCAACACGAGGACCGCGAACGCGCTTACGATGTAAATGACGCGTCTGCTCTTTTTCTTGCCATTTGCCATAAATGATGACCTTCTTTAATTGTGCCGCTTATGAATACGCCGTTCAGACGAAAGAAGTTCCCGGAAAGACGCCCTTAATCCATCACTAACAGCAACTTTAGACCTGAAATCGGCGAAAAAGAAAGCAAACCCTTGGCAGCATTGGCCTTTTGGCCTTTCTGGCTTAAGGCCCCGGCGGTATATGATTGAAGGCCATGGTCACCCTGGTCCTGCTCAGGATCATCCTGGTGGTTCTTCTGGTGGCAGCGAACGCTTTTTTCGTTGCCGCGGAGTTCGCCATGGTCAGTGTCCGGGACACCCGAATCCAGCAGTTGATCGAGCAGCGCCGCATTGGCGCCCGTACCGTCCGCAAGATCCAGCAGCATCTCGACGAATTTCTTCCTGCCGTCCAGTTTGGCGTAACCTTGGCCAGCCTTGGCCTGGGCTGGGTGGGCGAGGGGACCCTGGCTGCCATCATCATTCCCTGGCTCGGCAACGTGCCTTACGCCCGGGTTTACGCCCACGGACTCTCCGCCACCCTGGCTTTTCTGTTTATTACCTATCTGCTGATCATTCTGGGCGAACTAGTTCCCAAATCTCTGGCTCTGGAACGCGCTGAGCGCGTTGCCCTCGCTGTCGCCGGCCCCATGGACGCCTTCATGACCATCTCGCATCCCTTCCTGATGCTCATGAACCGCTCCGCCAACCTGGTTCTGCGCGGCTTCGGCTCCCGGCTCCGGCGCGATGGCGGCGCCCACTCTCCCGACGAACTAAAGCTCATCGTTACCGCCAGCCGGCGTCTCGGCCTGCTCCCTGAAGCCGAGGAAGAGATGATCCACCGCGCCCTGGAGCTCGGAAACCTTGCCGTCCGCGAAATCATGGTGCCGCGGCACAAAATCTTTTCTCTGCCCGCCGACATGCCGCTCGATGAAGCCATGGCCAAAGTCGTGGAAGAGCAGCACTCCCGCGTTCCCGTGTACGATTCCGAAAAAGGCCGGGAAAACATCGTCGGCCTGCTCTATTCCAAAGATGTCTCCCGCCTCATGCAAATGCGTCTCTCCGCCGCCGATGTCTTTGCCCAGCGTTCCGGCGATCTCAAAGTCCGCCATATCATGCGTGAAGTCCTCTTCGTTCCGGAGAGCAAAACGCTCGATGATCTTTTGGTCGAATTCCAGAAGCGCAAGCGTCACCTTGCCGTGGTAGTGGACGAATATGGCTCCATCAGCGGCCTGGTCACCGTGGAAGACGTGCTGGAACAGATCGTCGGCGAACTGGAAGATGAATTCGATATCGCCCAGCGTCCCGCAGTGGCCCTGGCCTCTGGAGCCGTCGTCCTCGATGGCGGCTTCAATCTCCGCGACCTTGAAACCCAATATGACATCGCTCTGCCGCGTGAAGAAGGCTTTGAAACCCTGGCCGGCTTCGTCATGTCCCAGCTCGGCAAAATTCCCAAAGGCGCCGAACGCTTCGAATTCGACAACCGCCGTTACACCGTCCTCCAGATGGACGGCCATCGCATCATCCGCGTCAAAATCGAAACCGTCCATCCGCCGAGCTCGCTGGAGCAGGCAATTTAGCTCTTTTCTAAAATCCCGAGCTTGTCAATAACAATATGAATTTATTTATACTGGCATATAAGCTGTTTAAAATAAGCTATTTGAATAAATAGCTTCTCGACAATGTCTGGCATGTATATATCGACTGACGTGAACTATATGTTTAACTGACAGGGAATTGGATTTAAGCAACCTTTCACGGCCAGCGTGAAATCCTCATTCCACCTCGTCCCTCACCCTCTGTCATTCCGACCGAGCTCAAGGGGGCCCTGAGCTGTCGAAGAGGACTCTGAGCGAGTGGAGGAATCCCGAGAATCCGTCCCGAACCAGGCCGCATCAGGGAGTTCTCGCGAGAATCGTGTGGCGCAGCCGCTTTTGGCTGTACAGCACCTATCAAAGACTTCGTGGAGACTCAAAATATGTCATGGAGCTTACGGTCGATGTCAGCCCAGAATTCAGCCGAAGCGTTGTAAAGGGCGGTATTGCCCAGGTCCAGCGCGATGCGAGACATACTGTGACCGAATCCCCGGTCCTGCTGGGGAGCGTACAGATTCGACAGGCCGGCAGCGATAGCTGTCCCCGACAACGCCGATGTGTAAAAAACTGTGCGGCCCGAGTCGTTATACGTCACGAAAACGCGGGAGACGGCATACCAAAGCCGCTTGCCGAAGGACCCTCGGCCCAGCCGGAAATATCGAGGGTCCTGGTGCAGTAGTGTGGTCAGGGCATAATCGCCAATGAAACTGGAAACGTCGGCATCCAATTCGAGAGAGCCGTAGCACTTTCCGTAGCCGACCCAGCCGCCGCCGTAGCCGCAAAAGCCGTCCGTGGACGAGTGCTCCAATGTTGCCGCCTCAACCCCGTCCACCGCGAGTCCCAAGGGGTCATACGCCCCGCGCGCCCATTCCAGGAATTTCTCCTTCGAAGTCAGCGGCTTGAAGTCTTTCCCATACTCCACTTTGTAGGCCGGAACTACCCAAAAAATGTGGCCGGGGGAGCTGTTGGCTGCAGATGGAACAGCCGGCTTCTGCTGGTCCTGCGCGGGATTCTGCTTATTCTGCGCCCATAGACTGATGCCGAATCCATTTGAAGGGGGCCCCTGTGACCACGGATGATTCTCAATTGTCGCAGTTCCGGATAACCCACCGCCGGGATGCAATCGCCAGCCGGTTGAGCTGTCATTTGGAAGCAGAGAGAAGTAGGATCGTGAGAGACTGAAAGAAGTAGCCCAAGTTTGATTGTTGAATGTTGGAACCCGGCTGTCATGACGAAGCGGTCCGGAATCACAAACGCGGCAGTTTACAAATGGCGCCGGACCGGAGGGACGCACCGTTGGCGATTGCGAGTACAGGCGTTTGCTTAAGGGCGACACGATAAGGATGAGCCAGCAAAGGTTTGCGCCAAGTGCGCGGAGCCGACCCGGGCTACGGGGATCTCTGAATAGGCGAAAAAGAGACATCTTACTCATTGCTGTCGCGGAGAACAGTGCAGAGTTATTTGATGCCGGCAAGTGTCAATAGGACGTCCTTTCTGACGGCCAATTGCAGCAAAGGTGTTCTCTGGTCTATGGGAGTGAAGGAAGTGAAGGCGAGCACGATCCACACCTATGGTAGCGAAAGAAAAGTCTCCATCTTCTAGGCCGGAGCCCCGAGGGGCGCACAGTTCCTGCTCGGCGATTGTGTGCGCTGAACTCGTGGGAGCGCGCCCGTTCACCCCGCGTCAAATCCTCATTCCACCTTGCTCCTCACCCTCTGTCATTCCGACCGAGCTTAAAGGCGCGTTCCCGCGACTGAGAGCGAGTGGAGGAATCCCGAGAATGTGTCCCCGAACTACGCCGCATCAGGGAGTTCTCTCGAGAATCGTGTAACGCAGGATTTCGCCGGCGTGGCAAAGCCGCCCACGGCTGTGCGGTGTTCGCGTGCTGGGGTGAGAGCTGCCCTCCGGCTGCGCGGTTAAAAAACTTCGGGAGAACGCCACCACCTCAAAACCGCCATGCCCCAGCCTCGCAGGGGGCTCAATTATTGAACCCACCACGTTAGCGGTGGGAAACAAGTTTGCGGCCTACGACGGGCATTGCGAGAGCCGGCGGGCGCTAGTTGACAGCTTGAGCGTTGTAGCAATATATTGCTACACAACATATGAAGAATCCTATGCTGGACCGCGAACTGAAAAGAGGCAGCGCAGAGCTGTTAATCCTGTCCCTGGTGGAATCCCGTCCGCGCCACGGCTACGAAATGAGTAAGCTGATCGAATCGCGCTCTGACGGAGCCGTGCGCTTCAACGTGGCATCCCTTTATCCGCTCCTGTACCGGCTGGAAAAGCGCGGCTGGATTGAAGGCCGTTGGGTTGATAAAGCCGAACAGCGCCGCCGGCGTTACTATCGGCTGACGTCGCGGGGCAAGAAGGTTTTGCGCGCCCAGCGCAGCACCTGGCAGACGTTCGTGGCCGCGATCAATCGCATTACGGAGATTGAGAATGCCTGATTTTAGGGAAGAAGTGCGCAAGCGTCTGGCCCATCTGAATCTTGAGCCCACCCGTGAAGCCAGCATCGCTGAAGAAGTTGCTCTGCACATGGAAGATCGATATCGCGACTTGCTGGCACAGAGTGGGAGCGCGGAGGAAGCTCAAGTTACAGTACTTGCGGAACTCGACCAGGGCGACAGGCTCGCGCGAGGTCTGCGCGAGATCGAGCCGCAAGCCCGCATTGATGCAGGGCTGCCAGGCGCTCCCGGCCTTGGATCGTTTACGGCAAATCTATGGAAGGACGTGCGCTACAGCATCCGCGCGCTGCGGCTAAATGCAGGCTTTTCGACTGTCGCCATCTTGTCTCTGGCGCTGGGCATAGGCGCAAACACGGCAATCTTTCAGTTGCTTGACGCTGTCCGGCTGCGCGCGCTTCCGGTAAAAAATCCTGGCGAGCTGGCCCAGATACGCATCCCGAACATGCAGGGCCGGAGCGGCCACATGGAGGATCAAGACGATTTCAGCAATCCTTTATGGGAGCAGATTCGCGACCAGCAGCAGGCATTTTCAGGCGTCTCCGCCTGGGGCAGCGCAAGATTTAACCTCGCCACTGGCGGTGAGATGCGTCTGGCGCGCGGCCTGTGGGTGAGCGGAGATTTTTTTCGCGTGCTTGGTGTTCAACCGGTTTTAGGGCGGTTACTCACCGTTAACGATGACCAGCACGGCTGCGGCCTTCCTGCCGCCGTGATCAGCTATCCATTCTGGCAGAGTGAATATGGAGGCGCCAGTTCCGCGGTTGGCAGCACCCTAAAAATCCACAATCAACAAGTGGAAGTTGTGGGCGTAACTCCGGCCAGTTTTTTTGGCGTTGACGTTGGCCGGTCTTTTGACGTGGCTGTCCCCTTGTGCGCTGAACCGCTCATAAACGGAGAAAAGACCATCTTCACGCGGCGCGACGGCTGGTGGCTGGACGCCATTGGCCGCCTCAAGCCAGGATGGTCGCGGAAAAAAGCGACCAGCCATCTGGAATCCATCTCTCCCGGCATCTTCGAAGCTACTCTTCCGCCAACATACAATCCGGAGCAGGCCGCAAAGTATCGCGCGGCAAAGCTCGGCGCTTTACCTGGAGGATCAGGCCTTTCTGAGTTACGCCAGAGGTACGAAAATCCGCTGTGGCTTCTTCTCACCTTGGCCGCAACCGTGCTGCTGATCGCCTGCGCCAATCTGGCGAACCTCGCTCTTGCGCGCGCCAGCGCCCGTGAGCGCGAAACCGCGGTTCGTCTGGCTTTGGGCGCTTCGCGCTTCAGGCTGATGCAACAGGTACTGATGGAGAGCATGCTGCTCGCTGTGATCGGCGCTGTTGCTGGAGCGCTGCTGGCGCAGGTTCTTACTCGCGCGCTGGTTTCATTTCTGGGCACCCAGTCCAACCAGGCTTTTCTCGATCTCACCTTTGACTGGCGTGTACTGGCTTTTACGGCCGGCCTGGCCGTGCTCACGTGTCTGCTCTTTGGACTGGCTCCGGCTTTGCGTGCCAGCGGCACTTCGCCAGCGGCCAGTATGAAGGCCGGTGGCCGCGGCTCTTCGGCGGACCGCAAGCATTTTGGCGTGCGCAGGATTCTAGTCGTCACTCAGGTTGCTCTTTCACTTACCCTCGTGGTCGGCGCGTTTCTATTCGTGCGGACGTTTCAAAACCTGCTTTCTCTTGACCCCGGCTTCCAGGTGAGTGGAGTGCTCAGCGCCTACGTCGATATGGCCCCGCTGCAACTGCCGCTGGAACGGCGCACCCCGTTCAAGAAAGATTTGCTGGAACGCGTGCGGGCGATTCCCGGGGTCGAGTCCGCGGCTGAGGCCAGCATTGTTCCTTTAAACGACAATTGGTGGAACGATACCGTTCTTACCAGCGCTTCCGGCCAGCCGGTGCGTGCGACTGCCTTCTTCAATAATGTTAGTCCCGGATACTTCAAGACCATGAAAGCGGAGCTGCTCCAGGGCCGCGACGTGAGTGATTCTGATTCAATCTCTTCTCCTGCTGTCGCCGTAGTGAATGAAAGCTTTGTTAGAAAATTCCTTCCCGGAACAGACCCTCTCGGCAAAATCTTTCGTCTTGATCTGGGCCCCACCAAGCCGCAGCCGGTTTACCAGGTTGTCGGCGTGGTCAGGGACACAAAATACGGCAGCCTGCGCCAGCCCATTTTGCCCATCGCTTACCTTGCCGCCGCACAATCCGTGGATCCCGATATCGAACCCGCGCTGCTGGTGCGCTCCAATATTTCCATGGACGCCATGCGCTCATCTCTGAATCACGTGATTCGCGACGCCAATCCGGCCGTAACCTTTCAGTTCGGGGTTTTAGAAACAGAAGTTCGCGATACCCTGCTGCGGGAACGGCTCATGGCTTCGCTTTCCGGCTTCTTCGGCTTTCTTGCCGCATTGCTGGCCACCATTGGACTCTACGGCGTGATTTCATACATGGTGATTCGGCGGCGGAGTGAGATCGGCATTCGCATGGCTTTGGGCGCTGATCGCAGCCGCGTTCTCAGGCTGATCATGCGTGAAGCGGCCATGCTCCTCGCCATCGGCCTTGGCGCAGGAACGGTTTTGGCTCTGGTAGCGGCAAAAGCCGCAGGCAGCCTGCTCTTCGGAGTGAAAGCACGCGATCCGGAAACTCTTATTTTGTCCGTTTCTTTGCTTGCAATTGTCTCTCTGGCCGCCAGCGCATTGCCTGCTTACCGCGCCGCGCGAGTGGACCCTTTAGAGGCTCTGCATGAAGAGTGAGCACCGATGGGGCAGTCTGCCGTGACGTGCTTATTGTCGGTCACATGGACGCTTCTTGCGACGCTAAATCCTTATGCATCCGGCACGAGGCAGATTGTGCGCATCGCGAGGACAGGTTTTGGCGCCGCTGTCGCTGTCCGAAATGGATTTTATTACCGAAAAGGTGACCAGAGCCGCCTTGCCATTAGGTTTTCTCCGCGGCCACGCGCCTCCGTGGTGAATTCTGGTTTTCCGATCCCGCGCGATGACCGGGGTCCCCAGTTCGGGCCGTTCTCGCCTGGGGTGGCGATTCCGGCGATCACGTGCGATTCCGGCGATCTAACCAGACGGCAGCCCGCTCATTATCTTAAGTAAGAGTGTCCTCATGCTCGGTTGCGTCGGAACCTGGCTTGGCTAGTCAACAGTAGGTGGATCACCTGCCCATTTGATCCTGGATATCAGCCCTATCTCAGTACTTCCGTTATCTTTCCGGCCCATCCCAACCAGTCCAGAATTACCCTCAGCCGAAGGTAGAAGCGAGTGTGGTTATGAGAATTTGGGCAAAGATCACCGGCTCCGGGCGAGCGCTGTCTGCTGCCCTCCTGCTGTCTTTCCTTTGCCTGGTTTCTCCACTGCTGTTTGGGCAAGCGTCCACCCCTGATATCCAGCAGGCCGCAGCTGCCTGGGACGCCCAGGCGCAATTCGCCCTTGCCAATGATTATTTTCGTGCCCGCTACGTGACACTGGACTACGCAGAGATGTTGGCCTGGTACCGCAAATCCGCTGCCCAGGGCTTTGCGCCTGCGCAGAATCAGCTCGGCAGTATGTATGAAAATAATATCGGGGTGCCGCAGAATGACAAGCGCGCCGCAACCTACTACCGTTTGGCCGCGAACCAGGGCTTTGCGCCGGCGCAGTACAATCTGGCGGCGTTATTCGAGGCGGGCAGCGGCGTCCATCGTGACTATAAGCAGGCCCTCGCTTGGTACCGCAAAGCGGCCGACCAGAATCTCGCCGCTGCCGAAAAACAAGTCGGGTACTTCTACCAGTGCGGATTTGGGGTCAAGCGTGATTACGCCCAGGCTCTGGCTTGGTATCGCCGCGCCGCCGACCACGGCAACTCCGACGCGGAAAACCAGCTAGGGTACATGGCCGGGGAAGGATGGGGCCAGCCACAAAATTACGCAGAAGCTCTTTCCTGGTATTACAAAGCTGCAGAACACGGCAGCGTGCAGGCTCAGGAAAACATAGGCTATATATTTCAGAATGGCCGGGGCGTGCAAACCGACTATGCGCAGGCGATGTCCTGGTTTAACAAAGCTGCCGCGCAAGGCAACGGCACGGCGGAAAACCAGCTCGGCTGGATGTATCAATTCGGACAAGGCGTTAAGACCGACAATGCCAGGGCTTTGACCTGGTACGGTTTGGCAGCCGACCAGGGAAACACGCAGGGCAAAAATAATCTCCAAATTTTCACCGACGATCTGCAGGATAGCGGAGGGGATTGGCAAAACGCCACTCTCCCGGTCAGCGATGCTGTCATCGTGCAAGCTGAACGCCGGGCGAAAATAAACGACCTTCACGGTCGAATTGACAAGGTCGAAGCCGATGCCCTGTACCAGGACGATCTCGTCGAACAGCTCACACATACCGGCAAGGGCAAGAGCGACGCCATCACCAAGGTCTTCAACGCGATGGGCAGCGTTGGCGCCGTCAAGTTCCGTATCGAAGCTGCAAAGTATCGCGCAGAAGCTACGCGCCTGCGTGATGAGCTGGCTCAAACCGAAAGCCAAAACAATTCCACCACCTCTGCTCCCTGACATCTTTCAAATTCGGATGGGTCAGAGTGTTTCGTATTTCCCGAGCGGGCCAATCCCAAGAATCTTGCTTGGGTTAAACTTACACGAATCACCTTAACTAAGCCTTAAGACACCGCGGAAGCTGCCGATATGCCCACCATGGAACTCTTGCATCCGAATCAAGGCCGAAACCGGGGCTGGATGTATGGTCTCACCACTGTAATTCTACTTTTTGCAGGCTTCCTGCTTTATGGGGCCCGCTGGGAGGGTGACGCCGAACTTCATACTCTGCTTGAGGCCATAGCGACACTGTTGGCATTAGTCACTGGCGCGATGGCCCTGGTTCGCTATTACGCAAAAAAGAGCAGTACCTTCCTGATCCTCGGGGCCGGATTTCTGGGGACGGCCTTCATCGACGGTTTCCATAGCGTGGTGACCTCTTCATTTTTCACTTGGCCCTTGCCCTCGCCACCCGCAACGCTCAACCCATGGACCGGAATCTCTTCTCGATTCTTCCTGTCTTTCGTGGTGTGCGCCAGTCTGCTGGTCTGGCAACGAGAGACACGAAAACCCACCGCGAAGAGAATCCAGGAAAACACAGTCTATCTGGTGGTGGGAGGGTGCATTGCAATCGCCCTACTCTGTTTTTCACTGGTCGCTCTGCCTCCGGCTTATTTCCCTAATTTCATTCTTCACCGTCCCCTTGACCTTGCGCCCGTCCTATTCTTTGCCCTGGCCACAATTGGATATCTGGCTAAGGGCCGCTGGAAGACTGACGATTTTGAATATTGGCTGGTGCTCTCCCTGATCGTCGCTGCGGGAAGCCATTTTGATTACATGTTTTGCCGCAAGCTGTTTGATGCCGGCTATTTCGCAGCCCACGTAATGAAGATTGTTGGCTATGCTTTTGTCCTCAACGGGCTTTTCATCAGCATGTTTTCCATCTTCAGGAGCGAGGCTGAGAATGCCGCTCGCCTGGGGCATGTGAACCTGTCGCTGGCCCAGCAGATCGCGGAGCGCCAAAAGGCCGAAGAGGATTTGCGGCGGACCCAGGACGAACTGGAAATCCGCGTGCAGGAGCGGACTGCGGACCTGGCCCGCGCCAATGAGGCATTACAGGGTGAGGTTATAGACCGGATTAAAGCGGAAAAGGCCGCGGACTCTGCCAATCAGGCCAAGAGTGAGTTCCTGGCCAACATGAGCCATGAAATTCGCACGCCCATGAATGGCATTATCGGTATGACCGAACTGGCTTTGGTAACCAATCATCCCTCCGAGCAGCGAGAATATTTGCAGGCGGTCAGCCAGTCCGGCCAGGCTCTGCTGACGGTGATCAATGACATTCTGGATTTCTCCAAGATTGAGGCGCGCAAGCTCAGCTTGGATCTTGTGCCGTTTGATCTGCGAACAATCCTGGAAGAGGCGCTGAAAACAGTTTCGCTGGCAGCGCACGGCAAAGGGCTGGAATTAGTCTGCGACATTGACCGTGAAGTCCCGGAATCGCTGGTGGGAGATCCGGGGCGGTTGCGACAGGTAATCCTTAATCTCGCCAACAATGCGATCAAGTTCACGGAGAAAGGCGAAGTTGTGGTGCAGGTGCGTTGTGAAAATCAAACCGCCAGTGACGCGCGCCTTTGTTTTGCTGTTATCGATACCGGAATCGGCGTTCCCGAAGAAAAACAGCCATTGATCTTCCGGGCATTTTCGCAGGCAGATGGTTCCACCACGCGCGAGTACGGCGGCACAGGTCTGGGATTGACGATTTCTGCTTCGCTGGTAGAGATGATGGGTGGCCGGCTGCAAATTGAAAGTCAGGTGGCGAAAGGCAGCAAGTTCTACTTCAGCGCCGGTTTTGCGCTGGGCCCGAACGTTCAGGCAATGCCGGACACTGATATCAAGATGCCGGAGATGCGCGCACTTGTGGTGGATGATAACGCTACCAACCGGCGTATCCTGCAGGACATGCTGGTGCAGTGGCAGTTGCGGCCGCAAGGCGTGGCTGACGTTAAGACGGCGCTGCAGATGCTGGAGGATTCCCGGCGCGCCAATCAGCCTTTTGATCTTGTCCTGACCGACGCCCATATGCCGGAAATGAGTGGCTTCGATCTGGCTGTACGCATTCAGCAAGATCCAGGTCTCGCGCAGACCACGGTCCTTATGCTCACTTCAGACCAACAAACAGATGATGCCAGCCGGTGCCGCGAACTCGGCATTGCCGCCTATCTGGTGAAACCCGTGCGTCAGGCTGAACTCTACCAGGCTATTCTGTCAGCCTTAAAACTCAGGCCGTCAATCGAAGAAAAGAAATCCACGGCTCTAGCGGTAAACGCTTCCGCCAGCGGATCCAATCGCCCATTGAATATCCTGCTGGTAGAAGATAATCCTATCAATCACACGCTGGCTGCCAGGGTCTTGGAGAAGCGTGGTCATACCGTCGCCATTGCAACCAGCGGCCTTGAAGCGCTGGCTGCTATGGAGGCACGGAGGTTTGATTTGGTGTTGATGGATGTGCAAATGCCGGGCATGGACGGATTTGATGCCACCGTGCTCATTCGCGCCCGCGAATTGCCGCTGAGACGTCATACTCCAATCATCGCCGTGACAGCCCATGCTATGAAAGGTGACCGGCAGCGCTGCCTGGACGCGGAAATGGATGGCTACGTCAGCAAACCTATCAATGTCACGGAACTCTTTGAAGAAATCGCCAGGGTGCGTTCGACCAACATTGAACGTCATCATGAGTCCCCGGCAACGGTTCCGGCTCAAAGTCTTGAACAGATAAGCTAAAGCGCCACCGGTAACCGGCCCAGAGCCTTGCGCCAGTCAAGCGTCTGCTGGCGCACGTTGTGAGGTACCATACTTCACTGACTCTTAAATGCTTCGTTACCTCTCAACCCGCATGCTCTACCTGGTTCCCGTTGTCTGGCTGGTTGTCTCTGTCGTTTTTCTTCTGATCCACCTCGTCCCCGGTGATCCCATTCAGCAAATGCTGGGTGAAGGCGCGGCCAGCGCTGATATTCAAGCTGCCCGCCACACCTATGGACTCGACGTCCCGCTGCCCCGGCAATACGTGAATTACTGGAAAGGCGTCCTGCACGGAGACCTCGGCCGCTCCCTCCGCTTCGATCAACCCGTAACGTCCGTTATCCTCCAGCGCTATCCCTGGACCCTTCAGTTGACGATTGCCTCCATGATCGTCGCTCTTCTCATCTCCATTCCTGCCGGCGTTCGCTCCGCGCGCCGCCGCAATCGCTGGGATGACCGTCTCCTCAGTGTCGTCAGCTTGTGGGGACTTTCGTTTCCCAACTTTGCCCTGGGACCAATCCTGATTTTGTTCTTCGCCATCCGGCTGGGACTTCTGCCCGTTTCCGGCTCCGGCACTTTCGCCCACCTGGTTCTGCCGGCGATCACCATGGGCGGCGCGCTCGCGGCCATTCTCACGCGCATGGTCCGCACCGCCATGCTCGAAGAGCTTGGCCAGGATTACATCCGCACTGCCCGCGCCAAAGGGTTGTCAGAAAATGTGGTCGTATACAAGCACGCGCTGCGCAATGCTCTCGTGCCGGTTCTTACCGTTGTGGGCTTGCAGTTCGGCGCGCTTCTGGCCGGCGCAATCGTTACAGAAACCATCTTTTCCTGGCCCGGCATCGGACGCCTTACCATCAGCGCCATCAGCAGCCGCGACTACTACCTTGTCCAGGGCTGCATCCTCATGATCGGTCTGACCTATGTGGCCGTAAACTTCATGACAGATTTCCTTTACTCGCTGGCCAATCCTCGTATTCGTCAGTGAATCCACCATGGAGACACGGAGGAAGCTTTGGGATGTCAAAGGACTTTTTTGTCCCGAAGTTGAAAGTGTCGCGCGGCGTTTTAATTTCGGCACGTGACATCCGATTCCAAGCCCGTTTTTCTCCGTGTCTCCGTGTCTCCGTGGTGAAAATTAGATTTCCAGAATCTCCGCGCTCACCTTACCGTCGGCAATCTCCAACCTCCCCACGCTGATCGGCAGCTTGAACCTTCTCGGTCCCGCGCTGCCCGGATTGAAATACAGCACTCCGTCCCTGATTTCCTGCTTCGGCTGGTGTGAGTGCCCGCTGATCACGGCAGCGAACCCCGCAGCTCTGGGATTGAGGTCAATCGCGTTCGCGTCATGAATCACGTAAATGTGGAGCCCATCAAGTTCCACGACTTCCGTCTCTGGGAATTTGCGTGCCCATGCCTGCGTGTCCACATTCCCGCGAATCGCCGTGACCGGTGCGATCCTCTCCAGCTCAGGGATAATTTCCGGTGCGCCGATGTCGCCCGCATGAATGATGTGCTCTGACCCGCGTAGCAGCTCCACGGCTTCCGGACGAAGCAGTCCATGCGTATCAGAGATCACGCCAATAATCACTGGCCCTCCTGCTTATCTCCTCAGAATTCTTCTCCGTGTCTCCGTGGTGAAGATTCAGATCCCCGCCTCAATCCTCGACCGTGGGTCCAGATAATCCCGCAGCGCATCGCCAATGAAATTGAACGACAGCACCGCCAGCATTACCGCCAGGGCGGGAAAGAGCACCAGATGCGGCGCGTCAAAAAGATGTGCGCGGCCATCGTTCAACATCGATCCCCAGCTTGCCGTCGGCGGCGGAACGCCCAGCCCTAGAAAGCTCATGGTCGCCTCGGCCAACACGGCCCCGGCCATTCCAATCGCGGCCTGCACGATGACCGGCTGAATAATGTTGGGTAGAATGTGCCGCGTGACGATCCGCCAGTCACTCGCGCCCAACGCCCGCGCTGCTTCCACGAATTCTTTTTCTTTTACTGCCAGCACCTGCGCGCGCACCAGCCGGGCATAACCCACCCAGCCTCCGATGCATAGCGCAAGGATCAGGTTGAAAATTCCCGGCCCCAGAAACGCCACAAATGCAATCGCCAGCAGGATTCCGGGAAAAGAGAGAAACGCGTTCATTAGGATCACATTGAAAAACTTGTCAGCCAGTCCGCCGTAATAGCCGGCAATCGAGCCCAGAATCAGCCCCAGCAGCAGCGATCCCGCTACCACGCTACTGCCCACCAGCATGGAAATGCGAGCGCCATAGATCACGCGTGAAAAGATGTCGCGGCCCAGTTCGTCGGTGCCGAACCAATGCGCTGCGCTCGGCGGCTGGAGCCTTGAAGGCAAATTGATGTTACTGGGATTTTGTGGTGCGATCCACGGCGCGAACAGCGCAAAGATGATGAACACCACCACCAGCACCATGCCGATGGACGCAAGCACATTGCGTCGCCCCAGTGTGGCCGCGGTGTTCCATGTGGTGGAAGCCATCGTTTGTCAGTTAACCACAAAGGGCACGAAGGCCACAAAGGGAAAGGTTTTCGTGGCACTAACGACACCCCAGTCTCCCCTTCGTGTTCCTTCGTGTCCTTTGTGGTTGAGATCTACGGCGTCACCGTCTGCCGTACCAGCTTCTTCAACGCGCGAAAGAAAGTCTCATTTTGTTCCGGGGTACCAATACTCACGCGTATCGCATTGGGCGCGCCCCATGGCACCAGCGAGCGAACGATCACTCCCTCAGCCTGCATGCGTTTGCTGAACGCATTGGCGTCTTCATCCACCGAGAAGTAGATAAAATTCGCACTCGTTGGAATGGCTTTGACTCCAAGCTCATGGAATCGCTCCATCAGCCACGCCGCTCCCATCGCGTTGTTTTCCACCGTTTTGCGAATGTGGCCCTCATCGCGGATCGCCGCCAGCCCCGCAGCTTCCGCCACCACGGAAACCGAAAATGAATTTCGCACGCGTGCAAAATACCGCAGCAGTTCCGGATCTCCGCAGGCGTATCCCAGACGAACTCCGGCCAGCCCATGAGCTTTAGAAAAAGTGCGGAGTACGAGCACATTCGGCTTGCCGGCCCGCACATACTCGAATGATCTTGAATATGTGATGCCGCGCTGGCGCGTAAAATATTCCGCAAAATCGGAATACGCTTCATCCAGCACCACCAGCACGCTCTCCGGCACACGTTTGAGAAACGCCTCTGTGGCGTCGGCGTCAAACATCGTGCCCGTGGGATTGTTCGGATTCGCCAGGATGACGACTCGCGTCTGTTCGTTGATGGCTTCGGCAATCGCACCAAGATCGTATGCATCGTTCTTCATCGGAACTTCAATAAACCGCGCGCCAATGCTCCGCGTGATCATTGGATAGCTGATGAATGAGCGCTCGCTGCTGATGCAGTTGGTCCCTGGCACAAGCAGGGTCCGCGCCACAACGTCCAGAATGCCGAGCGAGCCGTCGGCAATAAAAAGCTGCTCCTCGATAAGCTCGTGCCGCGCCGCCAACGCCTGCCGCAACTCCGTGGCATCGTTGTCAGGATAAAGATTGACGTCGGCTGCCACAGCCCGGATCGCCTCCAGCGCCAGTGGCGACGGCCCGAATGGGTTCTCATTCGAGGCCAGCTTGATCATGCCTCCGCCCGATTCAAGCTGCGCCTGCCGCAAAGGCTTGCCTGGCACGTAGCCGGCCAGCGCACGTATGTGTTCCGGAATTTGATCGAGGACAGTCTTGTTCATCGGAACGAAGGGATAACAGAAGTTTGTACCACAAGCAGAGTTGCTTAGCTATCTCGCAAAGTATTGGGTTAGTTTCGTTTTGGTACGAACGAAGATCACTACCGGCTTGGTTTTCGTTCCCGTCGATGTTCACTGCGCCGAGCGCTAGCATGCGTCCTGGATGGCGGCTTGCGCTCCGGCGTCTGCTGGGTTTTCTCGCCGCGTCCTGCGCGCCGAAGACCAGCAACTTCTCCCGGCGTCAGCTCGCGAAAGGCCCCTGGTTCCACGTCCAGCGTGAGCGGCCCGTAGCGTACGCGCTTGATCTTTTCCACATAGTGGCCAATCTCCTCAAACATGCGGCGTATCTGCCGGTTCTTGCCCTCGATTAATGTCACCTCATACCAGGGATTGGCGGCATCCTTCATCAGGCGGATCTGTGCCGGCGCTGTGTGAATCTGCTGCAGACGCCGCGGTCCCGGCTTGGCGCCGATCTTGATTCCCCGCCGCAGTTTTTCGATTCCTTCTTCTTTTGCTTTGCCCGCGATTTTCACCAGGTAAGTCTTGGGCACGTGAGACGAAGCGTGCGTGAGTTTGCTGGCCAGCTC
This sequence comes from Candidatus Angelobacter sp., assembly GCA_036491195.1. Taxonomy (GTDB): domain Bacteria; phylum Acidobacteriota; class Terriglobia; order Terriglobales; family Acidobacteriaceae; genus Angelobacter. The sequence goes on along the minus strand of DASXCL010000192.1, from coordinate 4,433 downwards.
GCCGTCGTTGGTCAGCAGCAGCAGGCCCTCGCTTGACCAGTCAAGCCTGCCCACGGGATAAATTCGCGCGCCAACGCCCTTGATCAGGTCCATCACCGTTGGGCGGCGCTCCGGGTCCGTCACGGTGGTTACGTATCCTTTGGGCTTGTTGAGCAACAGATAAACGTGGCGTTCGGCACCCTGCAATAGCTTGCCGTCCACTTTAATGTGGTCGCGCCCCAGGTCGGCCTTGCTGCCGAGCTCGGTAACGGTCTGGCCGTTCACGCTGACCCGCCCTTGCGTAATCAGCTCTTCCGCCTTGCGCCGCGAAGTGATTCCTGCGGCCGCTATGATCTTCTGCAACCTCTGTGGAGGCATTTTCAGCCCCCTGTGCTTTCAGAAGCTATCTCGCCCGCCACCTGTTCGTCCGTTTTGTCATGCTCGGGATCGGAAGAAACCGTGGGCTCGGTTACATTTTTCGGTGCTTCGACCTTGTCTTCTTCCATCTGCTCCACGCCGCCGTCTTCACCGGAAGAGCCAGTGGCATCGGGTACCGCGCCTTCTGCCGATTCAAACATCTCATCCTGCAATTCGCCGGCCGCCAGTTTTTCAAATTCTTCCAGGCTGGGCAGCTCGCTTAGATCACGCAGCCCAAAGCGCATCAGGAAGTCTTTTGTGGTCTTGTACAACATCGGCCTGCCGATCACGGCTTTTCTTCCGGCGGTGGTAATGAGCTTGCGTTCCAGCAGCGTGCCGATCACACCGGCTGCGTCCACGCCGCGAATGTCGCTGATTTCCGGAACCGTTACGGGCTGTTTGTAGGCGATCACGGCAAGGGTCTCCAGCGCCTGCAAAGAGAGGCGGATCGGCGGCTTTAAGCTCTTTGAGAACGCCCGCACCACGTCGTGATGCTCTGGCTTGGTCGACATCCGGTAGCCATTGGCCACTTCCCGGATTTCTATGCCCCGATCTTCATTGACGTAATCGCCGACCAGCTCTTCCAGGTACGGCTTCAGCAGTGAGCGCAGCTCGGCCTTCTCGGACTTTTCTTTGGCCTTTTTCGCCGGTGGTGCGGGCGTCGCATCTTCCACCGCACCGAGATGGTCTTCTGCCTGGTCTGGATTGGGTTGTAATTCCGGGACGCGTTCGAGTGCAGCTTGAGGCGTAGCCGGCAGGGCCGTCTTGAGCGCCAGCAGATCGTCTTTGAGCAGCACAGCCATCTGGTCCAGCGTGATGGGATCTTCCGCCGCGTAAATAATTGCTTCGAGTTTGGCTTTGAGTGACACGGTTTTTAGTAGTTAGTATTTGGTACTTAGCGGGAGATTGCGTGTGGCTCCGATCCGTGCCAAGTACCAATTACCAATTACTAAGCACCGCCCTATTTCCAATCATCTCTCACCGCTGCGCCCTCGCCCATCACGGTGTCAAACATGGCGTGTTTCTTGATCAGGACTTCGCCAAACACCCTTTCCTGTCGCAGCAGAATGGCCTGCAGCCGCACCAACTCCAGCAGGGCCAAAAAGGATGAGATGAGCGCATGCCGTGAAGTGATGTGCTGCAACAGCCGCTTCAATGGGATGGGCCGGTCTTCCATCAGCAGGCGGCGGCGAAAAAATTCAATCATCTGCCCCACCGTGACCGTCTCTTCATCCACCTGCAATATGGGACGGGATTTGGCGCGGTCCAGAATCTGCTGAAACGTGCGCACCAGGTCCACCACGTCGGCGGCCATTTCCGGCTCTGTGCCTTCGGCGTCCTTGAATTCCTTCATCGACGGATTGCTGACCACGGCTTCTTCGATCTGTTGTTTCTGCATCAGCATTTGCGCCGCGTTTTTGAATTTCTCGTGCTCCAGCAACCGCTGCACCAGCTCTTCTCGCGGGTCTTCCTGCTCGCCTTCGGCAGCATCGGGATCGCGCGGCAAAAGCATCTTGCTCTTGATATGGATCAACAGGGAAGCCATGTAGATGAACTCCGCCGCAATGTCCACGTCCAGGTGCTTCAGATTTTCAACATAGCCAAGATACTGCGCTGTAATCTTCGCGATCGGAATGTCATAAATATCGATGTCCTGCTTGCGGACTAGGTCCAGCAGAAGATCGAGAGGGCCGTCATAGACCTGTCCCACGCTCACCGAGAACGGGAATTCGTTGGTCTGCGGCTTCGCGGATTGTGAAGTTTCTGCCATCAATAAGCAATCGTGGAGCGCAGCCGCCCTCGGCTGCGTCTTCAAAGCATTTGCTGCACAAGCTTCAGCCTGTGCCTCTCAATTCTAAATGTTATTGGTGGCTCTTGCCGATGGCCGAGCTGTGGATTACGTGTCTTTTATTGGCTTCACGTTTTACTGCAACGCGCTGTAATCGCCTTCATATTGCTGGATTGAAAGTTCATTTTCAGGCATCGCTAACGAGGCCCCTTTTGCGGCCTTTTTCAGCACGATCTCAACACAATCGCCGTTGCGCGCAAACTTCTTCCAATAATCCTGAATCACCTTTGGCGGCAGAACATAGTCGTGGATATAGCGGTCTGTATCCTGGGCAAGCAACACCAGCACGTTCACTGGACGGTCCTCCACCACGAATTTCCATGAACCGTGTTCTTCCGCGGCCGCATACAGCCCAACTTTTCTTCCCCGACGCGTAATAAAAGTCCGTGGGCGGTCTTTTTTCAGAGCATAAGTCTTGTTGATCCGCTCCAGCCATTCGGCGGTGCGCAGTTCCCATCGTTCATCATCATTCTTTGCACTGGCAATCGATTCGGGCACCCGCAGCCTTGCGGTGTCTTCTTCTTTCGCAGCCAGCCCGGCCACAGCGCCGAGCCGCAAAAGTCCCACTGCTCCGCGAACCACGGCCATGGTTTCCTCGGCTGCAGCAATGGCCTTCTGCGCTCCGTGCCTGATGGTTTCCTGCAACCTTCCCGGATTCTGCCCCAGAGCATGCCGTCGCTCGCGGATGGGAGCCAGATGCGCGTTCACGCTTTCCACCGCGAGCGCCTTGCACTCAACGCAGGTAATAGAAGCTTGCGTGCAGCCCTGGGTAATGTAAGCCAGGCGTTGCGGATCGCTGAAAATCTGGTGCAGATTTCCGACTGGACACCGGTCAGGACTGCCGTGATCGGTCAGCTTCGGCCGGTCAGTCACGGTATTTTTGATTTTCTGCTCGACAGCCGCCGCTTCATCGCTGAGCAGGATCGAGTTGCCGTACGACTTCGACATCTTTCTCTTGTCAGCGCCCAGCAGCTTGGGCGACGGCGTCAACAGAGTTTGCGGCTCGGGAAAGACCGCTTTGTCGTTCAGCTTGTAAAACTGGTTGAAGCGGCGCGCCACCTCGCGGGTCAGTTCAATATGCGCGGACTGGTCTTCACCCACCGGCACGAAGTCCGGCCGGTAGAGAAGGATGTCGGCGGCCTGCAACAGCGGATAGCCGAGAAACCCGTACATGTGCAGGTCCTTGTTTGGCATCTGCAACTGCTGTTCCTTGTACGACGGGACGCGCTCCAGCCATCCCAGCGGCGTGATCATGGAAAACAGCAGATGCAATTCGGCGTGTTCGCGCACATGCGACTGGACGAAGATGGCGCACTTTTCCGGATCGAGTCCGGCGGCCAGAAAATCCAGGACTACTTCAAGAGAGTTGTCGGCCAGACGCGAGGTGTCGTCGTAGTCGGTCGTCAATGCGTGCCAATCCGCCACAAAGAAAAAACAGTCATGCGTCTTCTGCAGGTTTACCCAGTTCTGCAGCGCGCCAACATAGTTGCCCAGATGCAGCTTGCCTGTGGGGCGCATGCCGCTCAGGGCACGCGGACGTGATTTCTGCGTTGGATGGTCTGTCATAAAGAACTTGAAGGACGCAAAGATCGCGAAGGGCACAAAATTTCAGATTTTTTCTTTGTGACCTTCGCGTCCTCTGCGGTGAAAGATTCTTGCTGACCTACGTTCCCGTCTTATCTCCTGCGGCTTGCGCCTGCGGCGCTATTGTCTTTACCTTGACCGGCTTGGCAGGAATGCCGACGGAAATCGTAAACGGATCAATATCTTTGGTCGCCACTCCCATCGATCCCAACAGGCCGTGCTCATGCACCCGAACGCCGCTCATCACCGTCGCGTGATAGGTGATCCGGGCGCGCGGGCCGATCTCTGTCCGCCGGTTGGTGACGATCATTCCGTCATTCAAATCGTGGTCATGGGAATAAACATTGGCGTAATCAGAAATTGAGCTGTTTTCATGAATGATGATTTCGCCCCGATCGTCCAGCAGCACGTACTTATGGATCACACAATTGTCTTCGATCGTCAGGTTATAGCCGTAAGAAATCTCCACGCCGTGAAAAATCTTCACGTTTTTCCCGATATGCTTGAGCACATGCCGGGCAATCATGGCGCGCACGCGATACCCCAGCCAGTGGTTTAGACCCACCGGAGAGCGGTCAAACATCATCCAGAACCAGATCAGCGG
>DASXCL010000191.1:0-4551 GCA_036491195.1 Candidatus Angelobacter sp. | reverse complement strand
TATGCGGTCACAGAACTAGTACTCTGACCGTGTGGTTTGCGGAATCAGAGGAGAGCTCGTTCTCCGTGTGCAATGCATTGAACTTCAAATAGTTAGAGGCCAAACGCTGATTACAGATTTCACACGGTCAGAGTACTAGGTCCAATTTGTCCGCTTACTTCCGAAGAGGTTATGAAATTAATGCAGGCACGTAAGAAGTATGAGGCCAACAGGGTGCCTGGGCTTCCAGGTGCGTAGGAATAGGATTGAACGCCAAAACGAGAGCCAATCCCTGGATCTACTGTCGGCAGTTTGTGACAGTAAAAGCTCCCCACTTTCAATAAATTGCAACAGCTCTCCAGAAACGGCACGCAACAGGTTCAATATCAGCCACTTTGCTTTGGATTTAATGTGCATATCCACATAGACCTATTAGCACTGGAAACTTTCAATGGCGATGTACGACTGTCGGCGGCGGCGTTACGAGAGGCTATACCGAACATTCCCGCAAGAAACTCTCGGTTTGCACGGCCTTGTTGATCGTCCCATGAGATTCAAATTCCGGGCTATGGATTCAATCGGGCGGCGGTGGAACCAGATGCGCGGTCAGTTTAGCATCCGAGAGTGGTTCAGGAAAATCATCGAAGCCATTGAGCAGCTCTCGGTTCACTCGTTGAGGCGGCCGCCGGAATTGGCGGTTTACTCAAAGAATTCAAAGATGCGCTTTGTGACTCTCTTGGAACGGATGTGAATGGCGGCGGCATCCCAGATCTGATTTGTCATTTCAGTATCCCTCAGGCTAATTTTCAACCCGGCGATACGATAGGGATACTCAAAGGATTGACCAATGCACACCAAGCAATTGTGGGCGATGACACGATTGTCGTGCATTGATGATGCAGCGCTGCTGTGTCTCGCCAAAGTCGTTGGGCATCTGCCATCGGTTCACTCAATAGCAGAACATTTGGGGTGTTGAATGCTATTGAGATGTGAGGTTTTGAGAGCTACAAATTCGACCACTGTAAGTGTTCAGGCTGCTGCGTCAGCTTAAAATGCTTCAATAATAAAGAGCTTAGAAGTCTGGCTCATTGGTGAAGCCGCTGAGTTTGCATCAGGAGCCTTCATTTAAATCTAAGAAATCTCTTAAAATATGGCCTTCACAGGCTTCGCCATGCGGAAACTCTTCTTATAGACTCGGTAATAACCGATTTCTTTTGTGTGGCGCTTCATTTGTGCTGGTGTCGACGGCTCGGAGTGCCCTTCGCAGCGGTTGCTGAAGCCAAGCTGCTGTTGCAATATCCTCCCCCAGCCTTGTCGCTTGCAAGCCGTGATCATCGAACTTTTTTCTTGATTTTGAATAAGGCCGACGGCGACAATGTTCCGAGTTTCCCAACAGTTACGGCGAAGGGCCAGATCCCTAGCGCACCTGATCAAGCGCCGACAGAGCGGCGCATAAATATGTGGACCTCCCCAATTTACAAATTCAACAAGTTTTTGGAAAAAAATAGCGCTGTACGGAGTGATCAGCTATTCCGTGGCGCAGCGCACGCAGGAGATTGGAGTGCGCATGGCGCTGGGCGCGCGACTCACGCAGGTGCTGTGGCTGGTGCTGTCGCAAGCGCTGCGCATGGTGCTGGCGGGAGCGGCGATCGGCCTGGTGGCGTCACTGGCGCTGGCACGGCTGCTGCAATCCGAGCTGATTCAGGTCAGCGCCTTTGACCCGCTGACGTTCGCGGGGATGTGCGCGGTGCTGATCGCAGTCACGCTGGCCGCTACGTACTTGCCGGCAAGGCGCGCGGCGAAAGTGGATCCCATGGTGGCGCTGCGCTACGAATAATGCCGCAGACGCGGCGTCTTGCCGCGCCTGCGATGTGGTTTCTTTCGCGCTCACCACAATCTACTCCGGCGAATCGAGACGCGGCGTACAACCGCGCCCTGCGGCGATGATTGCGCGGCGATTCAATCTCTATTCGCGCCCAGTGGGATGAATCGCGTTCTGATCCGCGAGACCGTGTAGTGCTTGACTTGGCCGCACCACTGCGAATCCACCGCCTGCGGCAGCCCGATCACGCGCAGATCGAGCGCAAGATTGGTGACGTAAATGAAATTGCCGTTGCTGCTGAAGGAGGGCTGGCAGGGAACAGCAGGCCGTGCGGCAGTCCGGCGCGGTCCACGCCTTCAAAGTCGCCCAACCGCGCTAGCAACTTGCCCGTGGGGCTGACGACATCGATTTCGTCATTCTGATTGGCGGCCACCCAGAGATTGTCATGCGCGTCAATGGCGATCCCGTCCGCGCCGTTGATGCTGTTGACGAACACGGACGGCTTTCCCGGCGTGCCGGCGGTCACGGGAATCTGCACTACCGTATCATTGCCGGTGTTGGCGACGAACAGCGTGGTCTGAGCGTGATTGAACTCCAGTCCGTTGGCGCCGAACGGAGGAATACCGGTTGTGGTGAGCAGAGGGTCGGTCACCCAAGCAGTGCCTGCGCCGCCGTTGGCGCCGGTCTTCCAGACGATACCCTGAGAAGAATCGGAGACATAGACGTTGCCGGCGGAATCAAACGTGAGGCCATTGAGTCCGGAGCTGCCGGTAACGGTCATGAAAATGGAAGAAGCGCCGGTGATGGGATCGACGCGCAGCACCTGTCCGCCGCCAAAATCAATCACCAGCAACGCGCCGGTCTGGGGATGGAAGGCGATTCCGAGCAGATGCGGCGACGACTGCTGTACGCTGACGTTGCGCAGCAGGTGGCCTTCGCGATTGAAAACGTAAAGCTGTCCCAGCCCGGTGGCCGCGCCCGCGGCATTGAACCCGAACGTGGCGACGTAAACATTGCCGTCAAGGCCCACAGTGAGGCCCTCGGGGCCGGTGGCTCCATCTGGGAGCACGGCAAAAATCTCTGCGGCGGTGCGGTTCGATGCGCGATCTTCGGCGGCGGCGCGCAACGGCGCTGCCAGCGCGAATGACAGAATCAGTGCCGCAATGGAAATCCTGGTGAGTGTGCTGTGGCTGGTTTGCATAGGTCCTCCATCGGTACGGTGTATGGATTCCGCAAAACAAATTCCGGGAAAGAATTGTAGAACAAGCCGGGCAGGTGTGCACGGGCGTGGCCGGGGATCGATTCGGAGTGCCAAATCGGGAATTCCGTTGACGTTTCAGGGCCACTGTACCAAATTTTTTTTCCGGGGTCTCTGCGGCTTTAGTAATATTTACGGCAGTCGCTGGTACGTATAGGTTTTCCATCGCCACTCTCAGTTGCTTTTCAGTTCAACAGTCAAGGCCAGAATTTAGGAGATCACTGAATGTTCAGGAACACGTCACCCCGCCTGAATGTTTCCTTGCGTCATCACGCTTCCGGGACGCCGGAGGTATGGTGCTGCGGTTTCTCAAAAAAGATGCGAAGAGCGATGGGCATGCCCGCCGGCGATTCCGCCGAGACGCTGCAACGATGTTGAATCGAGCGATTGCAGTTTCTTCTGTCCTGCCACTTTATTTATTTGGCTTCAACTATTTCTAAATCGCAAACGAAGCACGTTCATTCCGAATGCACAAGGAGCAAAGAATGTCCCGATTGTCGCGTGATCCAGCGTTGTTTCTGTGTCTCTTGATGATTCTCCTAGCCCTGCCCGCATTGGCGCAGGTTTCACCATCAAATCCCCCAGCCGGAAATCTTGTTATGGCGCCGGTTACGCCCATGCAGCACGGTGTTCCATGGCGCGACCCCAACGCGACGAATGCCGCGGCGGTAGGCTTTGCCGCCCCAGCCGGCGCGCACCTTTCCTACTTCGGTGGACCGATCATTTCGAATGTCCAGGTGATACAGGTGCTATACGGGAGCGGTTCTTACAACCCGCAGGTATCTGGAACGACCTCGCCGACCATGGGCAATTTCTTTGCTGATATCACCAGCACCGGACTCATCAGTCTGTTGCAACAGTACAACACGAACATTTCGGGAGGCACTGGCCAGGTTTTCGGCAATGGCACATTCGGCGGACTGTTCCAGATTGTTCCGTCATCAGCCAACAACGGATCGACGATTACCGATACTCAGATCCAGTCAGAACTTCTTGCACAGATCAATGCAGGACACCTGCCTTCGCCTGTTCTGGATGCCCTGGGCAACCCGAACACCCTTTATATGATCTATTTCCCGCCGGGAAAGACGATCTCACAAGGCGGCAGCAATAGCTGCCAGGCGGGCGGATTCTGCGCCTATCACGGCACCACGTCAAGCACGCTGAATAGCAAACACGTCCTTTACGGCGTACTGCCTGATATGCAGGCAGGCAGCGGTTGCTCCACGGGATGCGGCTCATCCACAACGTTCGGCAACTATACCTCCGTGACCAGCCACGAACTGACGGAAGCGATGACGGACGCTGAGGTAGGAATCGCAACCACCTTTGGCCCGCCGCTGGCGTGGTATGACATGACCAATGGCGAGATTGGCGATATCTGTAACGCCCAGCAAGGTTCGTACACCGCCAACGGCACCACATACACAATTCAGTTGGAATTCTCCAACTCCGCGAATAATTGCGTCAATTTCCCGGTCGTGTCGGGTCC
>DASXCL010000190.1:0-8435 GCA_036491195.1 Candidatus Angelobacter sp. | reverse complement strand
GTGCTTCAAGCTGAAGATGGGAGCGGTGGGAATGTGGCTGGGATTGTGCCTGGCGCTGGTATTGATTGGGAGCGCCCTGGTCGGCGTGTGGCACGTGGTGATCAGGGATATGGTTGTTCCTCCTGCAGTTCAGCCTGGAATGGAAGCGGCATCCTCAAAGTAAAAGGCGGGCCTCCAATAGAGGCCCGCCTTTTGGTTATGCACGTGCGTTTAGAAGCGAACGTGGAAGGAGAGTTGGAGTTTGCGTGGTCCGTCGTCTGATCCTGGATCACCTAGACCATTAAACGGTGACGAAAGGATCTTGCCACCCTTTTGCAGATCAGCCAGGGTCAAGGTCTTTCCGTTGGTGCCAACGTAAGTGCCATTGGGCCGCATGCAGCCGGTGCAGGTAAAGAAGTCGGAGTTGACGGTGGGCGGCTTCAGCGGATCGGTACTTCCAGCATTGGTGACGGAGGGAGACATGACGTTAAGTACGTCATTCGTGTTGAATAAAGTTGCGTTCGTGTGATTGAACACGTTGAAGGCATCAAACCGAAGTTCCAGCTTGATATTTTCATATCTGGGCATCGTGATGTCTTTGTGCAGGGAGGCATCGAACTTGTAGAACGGTGATCCCCGTGCGGCATCTCTACCCACATTGCCGTTGACTTGCGAGAAAGTAACCGCCTCGCCCGTGACGGCATCAACCGCCCCGGTGAAAGTTACGCCGACGGGGGGAGCAAATGCATTTTGAATCGACTGGCATTGTGTGGTGGGGAACCCTGCCGCCATACATTTGGCCACGGCGCCGGGACCAAAGAGTGCGGTACCGCCATCAAAGGAAGCGATACCAGACGTGTTGACGGTTCCATCTGCCGTTATGTTTGGCCGTTGCTGAGTTTCGCTGCCGGCGCCAAAGAACCTGGCGCTGCCGCCGAATGGAGAAGTACCAGTGGAAAGCGGATAGGGCCGTCCGGATTGCAACTGGCCGACCCAGCTCAGACCCAAGTTGTTGCCTACGGTTCCCATGAAATGATTTGTGAACATCCTGCCCGAATCCAGAACCACGCCCATGTTGACGGCATGACGGATGTCGTTAAACGCAGGACCCAGCTCGGGCCTGGTGTTGACGAAATCACCCGGTTCGGAGAGTCCGAAGAAATCTTCTCCAGAGGTAAGAGCGTGCGACCAGGTGTAGCTGGCATTGAACTGGACATGATGAGACAAATTCTTGTTCAAGCTGACCAGCATGCCATTGTAATGCGAAGTGCGCGAGTTTTCGTTTGTGCGGACGGCGTCAAATTGGGTATTCGGCCGCGCGGGGCTGTAGAAGAAGAACCCTGGATTGTTTGGATCTGGGTTCAGTGTTGGCACGTTAGTGTCACGCTCGCCAAACAGGCCAAAGCCGAACTGACCGATGTACTGTACCCCGACCTTCAGGGTGTTGGTGAACTGGTGCTCAACACCGAAATTTATCGAACGCATTTCCGGGTTCTTTAGGTTGGGGGAGATGGGCCGGATGCGACCGAACGGTCCTGCAGGATTCGGAGCAAAAGGCGCCAGAGCCGTCGTACTTGGCAAGTTGGGGAAAGCTGCATTCAACAAGGCCTGGATTTGTGGGCCAGTGAATCCTGCCGGAGGATTGCCGGGATCAAGCGTGACTGTATTTAGCGTCGTGCCATCAAAGTTAAGTGAATCCAGCACTACGTTGTTGAAGGCGAGCATTGTTGTCTCGGCAAAGGACAAACGGAAGAGCGTCTTGTCCCATGGAGCATAGGTAAAGCCAAGACGCGGCTGCCAGTTATTTCCGTCAGACGAGCAGGCCGAAATCAGACCATTACCCTGGAAACAAGTTCCGTTGGGGCCAGGAATTTTTCCACCTTTGAACGCTCCGGCTTCAAAGTCATACCGCAACCCGGCGTTCATCGTTAGCTTGCGGGTGACCTTCCACGTGTCCTGGATGTAAAAGCCGTAGATGTTGTCCTTGGATGTTACTTCGCCGGGGCCGAACGCAATCGTCAAACTTGTAGGAACGAATGGCGACGACGGTGTTCCGAGTCCGCTCGCGGTGAATTGTCCAAAGTGAAATTGCGGGAAGAGCGAGTTCCAGGGATAGTAGCTGATGTTGAAACCGGTCTTCCATGTGTGGTTCCCATGGGTCCAGGTAACGTTGTCAATGTATTGGTACCGCTTCTGCAAGCCACCTTGGGGGCAGCAGAAATCAGCGCCTGTTGTCGCATCGCCAAGATCCGTGTGGATGATTCCGGGTGCCGTGGTAGCGTCAGACGTCGCGGTGACAAAGCGGTAAAAAACAAACCGGGCTTCATTCGTCAGGTTAGACGACAGCGAAGAAATCAAACCCACATTGAGACTGGCGTTGTTAATCGTGCTGCTGGTCAGGCCATCTGGACTGATGTTCGTTCCCGTCTGGACGATTACGTTTGCTTCCCGGAGACGGTCCACTGCGTAGCGTGCGGTCAATAGATGTTTGTCACTGATGTGGTAGTCAATTTTTGCCGAATAGAGCAGATTATTGACCGGCGACTGTACGGTAACGTTGCCGCCAAGGGCTGCGGGAGGAGTCAATGTGAGAGGAACTCCCTGGCGGCTCATTTCATAGCTGGTAAACCAGAACAGTTTGTCCTTCTTAAAGGGGCCGCCCAAAGTGAAGCCACCTTCCTTGCGATGGAAAGGTGCGCGTGGGCAACCGTCGATGGAGGTGGGATCAGGGCAGCGAGAATCCCCAAGAATGCCTGCATTGTAAAAAGGATCGGAAGCAGCCAGGTTTCGTCCGCGGAAATACATATGACCATCGCCGTGGATGCCATTAGTTCCGGATTTCGTTACAACGTTCAAGACCAAGCCGGTAGCCTGGCCGTATTCGGCATTGTAGTTGTTGGTCAGAACCTGAAATTCCTGCACTTCGTCGATGGAAGCGCCTGTACTGTCACGTCCAGAAACCAGCTGGTCAGTGATATTGGCGCCATCCACGTTATAGAGGTTGCCGCGATTGTTGATGGAACCTGGAGCGATAAGATCGGTGGTCAAGCCGCTGGTATCAGACTTTACTCCAGGAGCCGTAAGTGCGAGCTGCGCGTAATCATTGACGCTGCCAGTAGCCCCCGCGAGCGTGGGCAGTCTCTCCATGTCAAGGTTCGTGATATTGGTGGAGACATCCGTCTTGGTGGATTCGATGAGCGGCGCTGTCGTTGTTACCTCGATGCTTTCCGTGGATCCTGCCAGACCCAACTTAAAGCCGAGATCTCTCTGGTCTCCAAGATTCAGGACGACGTCCTTTGTTGTGCCTTGAGCAAAACCTTTGGCTTCGACAGCCACATTATATGTTCCCGGCTGCAAGTTAGGGATTACGTAGTTGCCGGTGGAGGTGGTGGTGACTGATCGACCTGTGCCGGTTGCCTGATTGGTGGCGGTTACTTTCGCGCCTGGGACGACCGCACCCTGCGGGTCGACCACAGTGCCCGAGATTTGCGCGCTGGATGCGCTCTGCGCGTTTGCCAGAGTCAATGGCAAACAACAGCATAAGAAGAATGCGATCATGCAAAACTGCTGCAAATGCTTCATCGAGAATCTCCTTGAATCGAGCTTTCATCTCCCTCTCCATTGGTTTTGCGTATTCAGTTCCGAGCTCGCTGAATGCCAAAACCGAGAGATGCCGAGAATTCTAAACTGTTTTGTCAAGACATCTAGAGAAAAAGAAACAAATCTAAACAATATGGGAAATGGAATGCTGTTCGACCCTTTTGCAATGCGATCCACACCGTTTACCGCGGAATTCGTGAGTGGAACGATTCTTGGATTGCTCGCAAGAGCCTGCAATTTTGTTTCTGTCCGCTCGGCTATCGGAGATCGACGTCTGCACATGCCCGGTGCCACACAAATGGGAGGAGCGCGTTCATGAAGCACAAATCGTATGTGGTCTATAAAGCGATTCCATTTGAGCGATGCTGAAGTTACGAAGGTAATAGCCAGTACCAGAATGGGAATCGGTGCGGACGAGTAATCTGCCCCTCTTAGTCGATTTCGGTTTTTGTCGGATATTATTGGGTTTTCGTGGGATTTCCCCGTAAAACATCAAGAGGTAGTGGCCTATAGTACATGCACTAATGTGCCGATTTATAAGGTGAATGACTGAACGCATGTACCTGGGTACCGGTTGACATCCGTACAGTTATTGCTATATTCGCGCCTGAGGCCGGTAAACAATGACCAATATATATGACGCGATAAAAGAGAAAGAAAACCAAATCGCCATTTTCCAGGCGCAGATCTCAGGCTTGAATGCGGAGATTGAAGCTTTGCGGGTTGCCGCGCGCATTCTGGAGGGCGGAGCACCGGGTGTCCCGGAAGCTGCACGTCCGGTGGCAGTACAGAGCACTGCCAACGGTGGTGACAAAACCAAGCGGGTTTGGCCGTAAGGACAAGATTGTCCGTCGCCGCACGCGTTCCCCTCGCTCACAGGCGAGTCCCCCAATGACGCCGCGGCACCAAGCGCCCAGTCCTAAAGTTTTCGCCGATCCAGCAAATTTTTGCCGCCGGCATATTTTGACAATTTTAAGGACATCTTGGCGTGTGCAAGCCGCCGGCAGGATTACGACAAACGCAAACAAAGTCCGCGGCAAGCAGCTTTCCCCGGTGCGTTTGCAGGCCATTACGACTTGATGTTCCCCGGAAAGTCCGGGGTGAGCAGTTCAAAATAGAGTTTTTGAGGGACCGCGTACAAATGGCAACCCAAGCTTCAGATACTGCTAACAACACTGCCGGCAAGAGAGGGCGTGGCGCTTCGCCGGACGATCTGGCGGTAGTTGCGCAGCGCGCCCAGGCCTTTACCAATGCCTCCGGAGTCGCCATCGCGTTGAGCGAAGGCAATGCCAGCGAGATTGTCTGCCGCGCCCGCAGCGGCGCCAGCGCGCCCGATATCGGGGCGTCTCTGCGCGTGGAAGGGACCTTCACCGGCCTTTGCATCCAGAGTGGCAAAGAGCTGCGTTGCGACGATTGTGAAACAGATACACGCGTTGATACGGCTGCGATTCGCGCCCTGGGGATACGCTCCATGGTGGTCACGCCGATCCGCGACGAGAACCGGGTAGTTGGCGTTCTGGCGGCCTTCGCGCCAACGCCCCATGCATTTACTATCACGCACGTCGCAGTGTTGAAAACCATGGGTGACCAGATTTCAGCGCTGCTGCAAAAAGAGCGCCGCGCACGGGAAGAAAATTCGCAAGCAGAAGCACCGCGGCCAGCGCCTTCGGCGCCAGTGATTACCGCGAAGCCAGTGATGGCGGCGACGCCCGCACCGGTGGCTCCGCCGGCGGTGGTAATTAAACCGTCTTCGTCGGGACCGCGCGGCGCGGCTCCGGCGGTTGCCAAGGTCGAACCAATTAAGAGTGTGCCCCTGGAAGTTGTTCCGCTGGCGACTCCGCCGAAAAAAGAGGAAAAGCGCTTTGATGCCGCGCCCAGGGCAAGCTTTGGCACATTTGATTCAATGGCGGCGGAAGACAAGAAGCCGGGCAACCGCTTCATGATGATTGGCGTGGTCGCCGTGGTTGTGATTGCCGCCGCCGCGACGTTCACTTTCCTGAAGATGCAGAAGCCCGGTTCGGCGCGGCTGCAACAGGCGCAGGAATCCGCGACGGGACCACAGATCCAGCCTGCCGCTGCTGCCCCTGCCGCCACCGCTCAGCCTGTCCCTGGAACTTCCACCGCGGCCCCGGGCGTACCGGAGAACGGCAAGCGGGCGGGTGAGGTTGAAGCCCGGAAACCAGTTAAGGCAGCGGTTGAGAAAAACGTGGTGGCCGGAGAAAAGCCGGCTGCAGCGGAAAAACCGGTTACCGTCGCAACATTGGCCGGCACTGGCCCATCGAGAATCGCCCAGGGCAACGCAGACCAGCAGCCAGTTCCGGAGATTGCGCCAGCGTTCAACGCGGGAAACGCAAGCACGCCGGCGCCGCTATCGAGCCTGGCCCGGCCGGTGGCTTCTTCAACTCCGTCGGCCGCGGCCATTGAGCAGTCACAGCTTGAGCCGCTGCAACTGATTAGGACCGGCCCATTGGTCTATCCGGCGATTGCCAAAGCCCGCAGTATCACCGGCATGGTCGTTGTTCAGGTGAAAGTGGGTAAGGACGGCAAGGTATCCAATCCGCAATTCATCAGCGGTCCTCCTGTTTTCAAAGACGCTGCATTTGACGCGGTTCTGCACTACCAATTCAAGCCCGCCAGACTCAACGGGCAGCCCATTGAACAGACCACGCAGGTCAGGCTGAACTTCCACTGATTCCTCAACGATTTAACGCTAGAGGCGCATTTTCAAGAATGCGCCTTTTGTTTTTTAGGACGGATTGGAGAAAGTGCGGCTAGCTTGCTTACGCGCGCACCGCTTGTTGCAAGGCCGCTCTGCGCGTCCGAGCCCGCACCAGGAGCCATGTAGCCGCGCGATAGGCAAGAAGCGCAGCCAGAATGGCGCCGTAGATAAGCGGGCGGCGCAGATCAGCTTTGACCAGCCAGGTAAAGTGGACAACGCCTGCAGTCGCGCTGAAATAAATGAGCCGGTGCAGCTTTTGCCAGCGCTTGCCCCCCATGCGTCGAATCCAGCCTGTGGTTGAGGTGAGAGCCAGCGGCAGCATGAGGGCCCATGCCGTCATGCCGGCTGTGATGAACCGCCGCTTGGCGATATCGTGGAGCATTTCATGAACGTTAAAAAACTTGTCGAGCCAGACGTAGGTCATTAAATGCAATGACCCATAGAAGAACGCAAACAATCCCAGCATTCGGCGGAAACGAATGAGCCAGGTCAAGCCGCCAAGTTTCCGTACCGGAGTAACGCTGAGCGTAATCAGCAGGAAAGTGAGCGTCCACCTGCCGGTGGTGCGTGTGATCACGTCAATGGGATTGGCGCCCAGGCCGTCATGAAAGCCCTTCCACGCGAGCACGAAGGCCGGCCCAAGGCAAAGGAGAAATACCGGCGCTTTCAATGCGCGGACGAACTTTTCCGGCAGCGGCTTCATCAGTAGTTTTTCTGCAGGTCCATGCCGGAGTAAAGACTCGCCACCTGATCAGCATAGCCATTGAACATGAGCGTCGAGCGCTTGCGGAACTCGCCAATACGGCGTTCGCTGGCCTGGCTCCAGCGTGGATGGTCCTTCTGCGGGTTCACGTTGGAATAAAAGCCGTACTCATCGGGCGCCATTTTGTTCCAGGTGGTCGGAGGCATGGAATCGGTAAAACTGATCTTTACAATCGCTTTAATTCCTTTAAAGCCGTACTTCCACGGCACCACCAGACGCAAGGGCGCGCCATCAACGTTGGGAAGAACTTCGTCATAGAGGCCGACAGCCATAATCGCCAGCGGATGCATGGCTTCGTCCATGCGCAGCCCCTCGACGTAGGGCCAGGCCAGCACGTCGCGCTTCTGGTTGGGCATCTGATCAGGCGCGAGAACGGTCTGGAAGGCGACAAACTTCGCGCTGGGAAGCGGGTCTGCGGCTTTGATCAGGGCGCTGAGCGGGAAGCCGACCCAGGGGATCACCATGGACCAGCCTTCAACGCAACGAAGGCGATAGATGCGCTCTTCCAGCGGCGCGAGCTTCATGATGGAATCGATATCCAGCTTTTTGGGTTTCTTCACCATGCCGTCAATGGCCACGGTCCATGGCCGTGTGCGGAAATTCTTGGAGAGCCCGTTGGGCTCATATTTGTCCGTGCTGAATTCGTAATAGTTGTTGTAATTGGTGATGTCCTTGAATGACGTGGGGGTCTCAGAGGTGCTGAGCGGGCTTTTCACGATGCCGCTCAGCTTCATGCCGCCAGCGTGAACTGTGGTGTCGGGGGCCGTGTGTTCCCGCAGATAGAATCCGCCGGCCAGAGCTGCTCCGGCGGCCGCAGCGCCGACGATAAATTTGCGCCGGCTCAGATAAGCCGGTTTGGGGGTGATCTCTGAGGACGGTATGTCGTCTGGTTTCTTGATCAGCATATTATTCGTGCACCCTTGCTTCTATTTTAAATCCTGCGTGGGGCGGATTTCCGGCCTGATCTCTAAGATGAATGAAACTCAAGAAAGATACACTTATGTACGAAAATGGGCTGGAAATGGATTGATTAAGGCATCAATCTTTGTCTTATTTGTCTTATTAAAAACTGCGTCATCCTGAAGGGCGTGAGCGAGTCCCGCGCTTTTACCAGCGGGCGAGCAGCCCTGAGGGACCTTATGTTTTTGGTTTACTCAAGTCGACTGGAACTCCGTCCTTCAGAAGTCCTTCTGGATACCAATCCGCGGCCAGATCCTTCCATCTCGGGTTGATTGACTCAACAAGTTTGTCCTTCTTTGCCCTGCGCCAGCCCTTGATTTGCTTTTCCCGGGCAATGGCCACTTCCACATTTGTGAATTGCTCAAAGTAGACCAGACGATAGCACTTATATTTGGAGGTGAAATATTCGCCCTG
>DASXCL010000189.1:0-11187 GCA_036491195.1 Candidatus Angelobacter sp. | reverse complement strand
TTCCGCTCGCATCTCCGAACGGGACGGTCCATCATTGGTTTGGCACGCAGTCCCGACGGATTTCATTTCACCGCCGATCCAGAGCCCTTTCTGATTCCTGCGCGAGACGGCCACTTCGCTCCCTATGAAGAATTTGGCGTTGAGGATCCGCGCCTGACCCGCCTGGAAGAGGAATTCGTTATCACGTACAGCGCCTACTCGCGAAATGGAGTGCGGATTGCCTTGGCCAAGACCAAGGACTTCAGTCACGTGGAAAGGGTCTCCCTCATCACGGAGGCGGATTATCGGAATGTCGTGATCTTTCCCGAAAAGTTTAACGGACTCTATGCCAGGCTTGACCGTCCCCACTCGGAAATCGCCCCTTGGTCCATCTGGATTTCCTATTCTCCAGATCTACGTTTTTGGGGCGAATCCCGGCTCATCATTAGACCGGAACCGTATCACTGGGATGAAATGAAGATCGGCCCGGGCGCGCCGCCGATCAAAACCGATCAGGGATGGCTCTCCATCTATCACGGAGTTTTCCGAACGATGGATGGATCGGTCTATCGTTTGGGGGTAGCTCTTCATGACCTGGAGAACCCGGCAAAGGTTATAGGTGTAGGCGACTCGTGGATCTTGCAACCTGAGGACCCGTGGGAAATCACTGGATATGTCCACAACGTGGTATTCACCTGTGGAGCTGTTCCGGAGCCTGATGGAACCGTGAAGATCTATTGGGGCGGCGCAGATACGGTCATGTGCGTGGGTGAAGCAAATGCCTCGGATCTGGTCGCCCTGTGCCTGGAGCACGGCAGACCGGCTAGGTAAGAAGCAAGTAGATCCACGTTCTGACGGCGCAGTGTAGATGGACCGCTCCAACAGTTGAATCGGCGAATCCGAAGTCGTCGCTGTTATTTTCAGCTCTCGGTGAGCGTCACTTGTTCGAATGAACAAGTGGCGCGATCCGACGGCTGACCAGCTACAAAAGCCCCATTTTCGGGAGCGCTGTTCAAGATCAACACTTGACGTTCATTATGGCCGCAGGTGCAATGTTTTATTTCGGAGCGCCGACAAGAGGAATGGCCAGATTTGCGGAAAATTGGCTTAGGCGGAATGTTCCGTGAGTTTCCGGTGAGCGTGCGTGACTGAAGGCATCGAAAATTGCTAGCGTCAACAGAAGGCGGGAGGCCGGAAGCAATGACGCGAGTAACACGCGACAGCAGTTTCGATGACGTGGAAGAGCTGAGAAAGCGCTTTGAAGAGTTCCGGAGCCAGCATCAGAGGCGGACGCGACTCCCGGAAGCGCTATGGCGGGCTGCCGCGGAGATCGCGGAACTGCGTGGAATGAATCTGGTTTGCCGGTGCTTGCGGCTGGACGCGAATAGCCTGAAGAAGTGGATGGGCAAAGGAGCCAGTGAAGCCAGGCCGAAGTACGCGAGGAGAAAGCGCTCGGCAATGACGCGGCCTGCGGCTTTCGTGGAACTGCTGACGCCCGCGACTCATGTTGCCGCGAGTTGCATCATTGAAGTCGAATCGCAACGTGGCGGCAAGCTCCGTTTGGAGCTGAAAGGCATCGCAACCAGCGAGCTTGCGCAGTTGATTCACAGCTTCGCAGCCCAGTAGGCTATGCTGCAGCTCACGCCGCAGATGCGAATCCTGGTCGCGCTGGAGGCCGTCGATGGAAGAAAAGGGGTGGACGGTTTGGCGCAACTGTGCCGCGAGAAACTGGCAAGCGATCCGTTTTCTGGCTGTGTGTTCATCTTCCGCAGCCCGCAGCGCCAAGTCGATCCGACTGTTAGTTTACGACGGCCAAGGCTTTTATTTGGTCCAGAAGCGTCTCTCCAAGGGACGGTTTCGTTGGTGGCCGAGCGGCGACGGACCGTCGCAATCGGTGGAAGCCTATCAAGCACAGTTGTTGCTGGCCGCTGGCGATCCGGACACCAAAGCCGCCCCGATGTGGCGGAGAGTGAGCTGATCTTAGCCGCGAAAAAAAAGTGCATCATCAGGGGGCTTGCGTTCAAACAGATTTTCTGTCACACTGCTGCTGTGCCGGCAGAATGGCGCTATCGAGGACGCGAGATTGGTAGTGCGGAGATTGCTTTCCTTCTAGAGCTGATCAGCGAGCATCCTGAACTCAGTCGGTATAGCTTGTCCAAGAAAGTCTGTGAGGCATGGCAGTGGAAACAGGCGAACGGTGAGTTGCGCGACATGGTGTGTCGCGGCCTACTGCTCATGCTGGATCGTGCGGGAGCGATTCAGTTGCCTGCGGCACGGTGCGGTTCGCGGAACGGGCCAGAGGGACGAGAACGCCCCGAACCGTTAGTGCCAGACAATCGGCCCGTACGCGGTCCTTTAGGTGAGTTGGGTGTGCTGGAGTTTCAGCAAGTGCGACGGACACCGAAAGAGCCGCTGTTTAACAGCCTGCTGGAGCAGTATCACTATCTTCGGTATCAACAACCGGTCGGAGAACACCTAAAATATTTGGTCTCGGCGCACGGCCAAGTGATCGCGTGCCTGGCATGGTGTTCCGCACCGCGGCACTTAGCCAGCCGGGATCGTTTCATCGGTTGGAGCGCGGAAACGCGCAAGCGCAATCTGCATCTGCTGGCCTATAACACACGTTTTCTGATTTTGCCTTGGGTGCAAGTGCCGCACGTTGCTTCCCACATTCTAGGCCGCACGGCGAAAATCGTGCCGCGCGATTGGCAACAGATATATGCGCATCCGGTGTATTGGCTAGAGACCTTCATCGACCCGGCACGCTTCAAAGGCACGTGCTATCGCGCGGCCAACTGGCAATGCCTGGGAACCACCACGGGCCGTGGACATAATGCTCCCACGAAGAAACGCACACAGCCGGTGAAAGAGTTATTCTGTTTGCCGTTGACCCCGCGCTTTCGCGAGCTACTTAGTCAGTTATGACGAAGAAGGCAGCACGGCGGCGCATCGAAGTGAATCTGGAGGAACTGGATCGGATTATCGATCACGGCACGCTTGCGCCGCTCAGTGAGTCGGATGGCCAGAAGATCAAAACCGCACTGCATGCCATGGCGAACCGGTTAACACCGAAAAGGAGCACGGAGAAGGCCAGCGCCGTTCTGGCGACGGCCGCTTCGAAGCCTGTGGTGCCAGCAGAGGGTGAGGGCTCTTCTCCAGCCGGGCATGGGCGAAACGGCGCCGCTGCGTTTGTGGGGGCAAGCAGAGTTACGATCCCGCATGCCACCCTCCAGTCCGGTAATACTTGTCCGGAATGCGGCGAGGGAAAAGTCTACCGGCAAAAGGACCCGGCCACGTTGATACGCATTGTGGGGCAAGCGCCGCTGAAGACAACGATCTTCGAGATGGAGCGGCTGCGCTGCAACGCCTGCGGACAGATCTTCACCGCCGCAGAACCCGAGACGGCTGGCGCCGATAAGTATGATGCGACGGCGGTGGCGATGATCGCGCTGTTGAAGTATGGCACAGGTGTGCCCTTTAAGCGGCTGGAAAGGTTGGAGGGCCAACTGGCGATACCGTTACCGCCGACGACGCAGTGGGACTTGATGGCGGCAGCGGCGAAACAACTCGGGCCCGTGCTGCAGGAATTAATCCGCCAGGCAGCGCAAGGCCAGGTGCTGCACAATGACGACACGAGCATGCGGATTCTGCGTCTGGCGCGTGAGCCGGGCGACCAGCGCACGGGCATATTCACGAGCGGCATTGTGTCGCTGGTGGGCTCCTGGAGAATCGCGCTGTTCTTTACCGGGCCGAAACATGCGGGTGAGAACATCGCTGAGGTGCTCAAGCAGCGCGCTCGCGAACTTCCTGCTCCCATCCAGATGTGCGACGCGCTTTCCCGCAACACACCGAAGCTGGCTGGCATCACAGTCCTGGTAGCGAACTGCCTAGCGCATGGCCGCCGGCAGGTTGTAGAAGTGGCGGAAAACTTTCCGCAAGAATGCCGATACATCCTGGAGACGTTGGGCGAGGTTTATCAGAACGATACGCTCGCGCGCGAGCAGAAACTATCACCGGAAGAACGGCTGCGCTTGCATCAGGAACACAGTGGGCCGGTGATGAAAGAACTGCAGCAATGGATGAAAGCGCAGGTGGCGGAGCATAGGACGGAGCCGAATTCCGGGCTGGGTAAAGCCATTTCCTACTTACTGAATCACTGGACGAAGCTGACGCTTTTCCTTTCGCAACCAGGTTCGCCCATCGATAACAACATCGTCGAGCGTGCTCTGAAGAAAGCGATTCTGAATCGCAGGAACGCGTTTTTCTACAAAACGCTGAACGGAGCGCATACCGGCGATCTATTCATGAGTCTGATCCACACTTGTGAGCTGAACGAAGCCAATCCCTTCGACTACCTCACGGAACTGCAGCGGCATGCCGCTGAACTCTCAGCGCACCCGCCAGCGTGGATGCCGTGGAACTACCGCGAGACACTGGCACGGCTCACAACACCCACTGCGGCGTAATATGGAGGTTCGGAGCGATGGCCAGAAACAATAAGTTGCGGCCATGCGGGAATGGAACATCCCTCAAGAAGGCTCGCAAAACGCCCGTATAAAGAAACGAAGTCGCAGAGGGTTGGTCAAGCACAAAGACTCATCGCACAAGTGGCCTGCTCCGGTTTCGTTGGCTCGCTGCGAACGTGCTGATCTCCGTTTCGCCTGAGCGGAGAAACCCCAAGAAGTCCACGCCTGAATATTTGCACGTCTGACAGACACTCAGGAGGATAAGGTATTCTTCGATCCCTTTCGGGGTCGAGAGACCTTCGATTGCACGGCGAACCCGGGCAAATGCTTTTATGGCATGTTCGGCGTTGTTGTTGTTCCAAGGAATTCCATCGTAGCTTAGAAAAGTGAACAACTTTTCGCGGTCCTTCTCCAACCGGGCTTTCCATTTCAACGCGGCTTCGCTCAAGTGTCCGGTCTTTGAAACCCGTTTGTAAAAGCGGGCGACGTCGGCCAAATGTTTACGCAGGAATAGGCTTTTGAGACCCCATCTGTCGATGGTCCCTACGATTCCTCGAAGAAGCTCGGCAAACGCTGTGGCGATTTCTTTGATGCTTTCGTCGTATGGGTTGTCCAGAACGTCGTCATTAAGATCACGCATCAAGTGCAGCAGGCACTTCTGCTGCGGGCACGGAATCGAGTCGTAGGCTGCGTAAAAATCAGACACCAAAACTCCCTTGAACCCAGCCAAAGCATTTTGTGCCAGACTCCCTTCGCGCGTCTCCGAGTAAAAGTAGAGCACTTCGCGAAAAGTCGCAAAAACCCAAACGTAAGCCGTTTTGCCGTGCAATCGAATCCGTGTCTCATCTGCGTGAATCAAGTTGCCGTTTACCATCTCAGCGAGCAGTCTTCCTCGGGTCTCCTTGTAGTATTCAGCCCCGCGCCTCTTGAATCGACGCACGACAATTTCGTCCATTTGAAATCCGAAAAGGGAGTTCAGCGTCTTAGTAACAGAACGCTGGGAGACACAGAGCTCGATAATCTCATAGATTGAAAACGCGACCAGGTTGCGGCCATAGGTAGTTCGATCCCAGAATTCTTTTGGCCAAGGAGTAAATGCCTGGCAGGCAGGGCAGCAAGAGACTTGAAACTGATATCTCACTACCCAGCCTGTGACACCTGACCTGCTGAATCTTAGATCATGGAGGAGCTTAGTTACTGTCCGAAACGTGTGGGTCCCTTTCCCTTGGCAGCGCGGACAGATGCGCAATGGCTTGGAAACTACTGTTTTGCTAATGTGCACCGCCTTTTTTGCAAGGCCCCTCTTCCTCTGCTTGACCTTTTTTAACTCTTCGTCGGTTCTGATGAAAATCCGGTCTCGCTGGTAATCCCAGCGGGCGGCCTTGTTGATAGCCTCGAATTCTTGAATGGGCGTACTGAACTTGGGCCACATTGTCACTTGGGAATCTAGCTTGTCGGCGGCTACTACTTCAAGACGGCTCGCCGTCTCTGAGTCTGTCGCAATACTCTTAGAGCAGCATTGCGCAACTGCGAGCCCAACCAGTTCCAAGGCAGCACAGTCTTCCAAGTTATATGTGGTCAGCTTTTCTTTCGTTGGCTGAGTTTCGGCCCGCTCCCACTCGTCCCGCCATACGATCGACTGCAGGCCGGATGAATCCCGATCCGACCATCTGAATCCCAACCATCCGGCGATGTCCTTCAACCCATTTGAGTAAGTCGGGAAATAGATCTGCCCAAAAATCACGGAGAGAACGTTAACTGAAGATTCGAGCGCTCTTGCCGCAGCAGAGCCATTCGGTGCCCCACCATACTTCTCCGACATTTGCTTCAGGAAGACGCTCTCGAATCTGCCGTAGTGAATCAACACTGGGTTCTGAATGTCGATTAGCTTGCACAAGAACTCTCGCCAAATGCGGCCTTCGTCCGAAGGGCCGTCAGCCCAAAAGCTTTGCTGAACGACCGCATCGCCCGATTTCGTCCGCATTCCAATCAGATAATATAAGCTTCGGTCGGGTAAGCCCTCCACATCCAAATAAACGGGTGTACCGTCGATCTTAATTTCCGGGCTGCCGACAATGTAAACTTTCTTCTCACGGATTGCCAGCGCCTTTAAAGCATAGTGGTGTCTCTCCCGCTTGTCTTTCAATCCTTTCGGCCGACGGCGCGGCCGGAACGTGAATGACAACTGGGTAACCGTAAAGATTCCCTTGCTGTGGAAGCCAGTGCGCTCCTTTTCCGTTATGCCGCCAAGCAAACTGAGGTCGTCTTTGTCGATTGCTTTTTGGCGACACCGGGCTTGAAACTCGCACTCGGGACAGTGTCGGTTCAGGACCAAGTCGGGAGGTGAAGGGCTGGAAATTAGGACGCCAACCTTATCCGCTAGCCTCTCTACCTCGTTTTTCAGGGCCGAGACCTTCACATTCAGCGTGACGTGGTCGTCCCCATGGACGATCCTACCGAGGGTTACTTCCCGGCCCAACATCTTCGATATTACAAGGGCATCGAACGCCAGCAAAAGCTTATCGTCCCGAGTGAGCTTGTTGCTAAATACGAACCGGATCGGGATAAACTGCGCAGGGTGGCTGCGTCCGGAAGCTGGTATTCGCTCCACGGTATGACAGGAACATCGTCGATCTTGACTCGAAGCGACTAAATCTACGGCAAGTTCCCATTGAGCCGACGTGCTGCTATTTTTGGCTGCTATGCCCGTGACACATTTTCCTGGCGCAACCCCTGCCACCAAACGGTCGATCCCTTCACGGCAAAATCTCTCGCTTTCTGCTCTGATCCAGTCGGCATATGCATTGCCCGTGCCGACCTGCGCGCCAGCCCGAAGGAAGCATTTGGTTGGGCACTTTAGGAATGCCTCAACAAGATCCGTCGTAACCGGCACATCCTCAGCCTATAAGGTGGCTATCCAAAGATCTCCCGTGAGCAAGCTCACACGTTTTCTAATTTACGTTGCCTAAGCACGCTCACCGGAAGCACACAATGTGTTCAATGCCGCGAACCAGATTGCGGGGGCGTCGTATGACAACTCGGGGAATCAGACGGTGGTGAATGGCAACAGCGTGCTTTACGATGCCGAGAACCGGCAGATCGCGGTGACGGAGCCGCCGTCGTTAGGCGGCGGGACGGAGAGTTACGCCTACGATGGAGCGGGGCAGCGGGTAGAGAAAAACGGGCCGGGCGGAAGGACGGTGTTTGTGTACGATGCGCTGGAGCTATTGGCGGCCGAGTATTCCACGATCGCGAATGTGCTGCCCTGCACGACCTGTTACCTGACGCCCGACTATCTGGGGACGCCGAGGATGGTGACGGACCAGAACGGGAACGTAGTGGCGCGGCACGATTATCTGCCGTTCGGCGAGGAAGTGGGAGCGAACCGGGCGGGGCGCAGCGCGCAGTGGGGAGCGCAGAACGACACGATTGCGCAGAAGTTTACCGAGCAGGAAAGAGACGCAGAAACGGGCGTGGATTATTTTCATGCGCGCTATTACCACAGCGGGATGGGGCGGTTTACCAGCCCCGATCCGGTGAATGCGGGCGCGGACATCCTGAATCCGCAGAGCTGGAATGGATACGCGTATGCGTTAAATAATCCGCTGAATGGGACCGATCCGAGCGGGATGGATCGGATCGACTGCGGCGGCGGCCAACTGGCGGATGCCTGCGTGACGGACTCGGCTCCTCCACCCATTGACACTTGGGCTTGGTGGATGGATGGGGGATGGCGGACTCTCAACGGCGGAGGCGGTGGCTACTCCGGCGGAGGGGGTGGCGGTGTTGGAGGTGGCGAAAGTCAGAAGCCGATCACGAATGCGGGGATGACGGCACAGGTTCCGCCCCCAAAGAATGGGAACCCGCCACTTGCAGCCTGTGACTCCGCGATCCTTAATGCGATAAACGCCAGATTTAAGACCAACTTCACAGATACCAACGTCACCCGGCGGTTCCAGTTTTCAACAGGTGCTCCCGCCGGACAAGGCACGTTGAACCTAAACATTGCCGTTCCAGTTGCGATGCAGCCGACTAAGGTGGCTGTCGGTCGCTACCCGGTCAATCCTGCGACTTATGTTCTCGGCGCCGGGGCTACCTTGCATATCCCTAAGGGACCCGGTGGCGCGGATAGTTCCTTGACCGTTCCCTTTAGCTCCAGTGAATTCACGGCATCTTGATTCGGCTCTGCCATACAACCCTATCGGATTCTTATCTCATCTGCTGCAAGACATGAGCAGTCTTGGAGGGTACAAACCATGTCCATGATGGCACTCCCTCAGGCTCTTCCCAGAATGGTGCGGCTTGCTTTGTTGCTAACCTTTAGCTCAGCGTTCGCTCTTGTGTCCGCGCAGACGATTGAAGTCAAGCTGATCGATGGGCGGAACGGACATCCAATCGCAAATACGTGTGTGAATGTGTGGGTAGGACGCCAACAGAAAGATGCGCTTGCGATCCCGACGGATAAGGACGGCGTTGCTCGCCTACAGCTTACAGACGTCGACGCCGATATAAACACGCAGAACCGCTGGAAACAATGCGGAGAATTCGGTGTGATCAATCCCGTTGTACGGTTTGAAAACTCTGTTACGATCAACGCCGGGTATGTTTTGTGTCAGCCGCAAGGAACGGATTACTCCTGGCTGGCGCTGAAGAATTTTCCGACGAAGGAGATTTTGGCCGAGGGGGTCGTCAGTCCGAATGCCTGCGGTAAGCATACCGCTTCACCGGTGCCTGGCCAGGTAATCGTCTTTGTTAGGCCGCTGAGTTTTTGGGAGAAGTTGAAACAGTAGGTGTTGACGGTAGCGGAAGCAACATTCGTTCCCCCAAATAACGGGACGCAGACATGCGTTGCGCCAAGTTTTGCGCAGCGTGCCATCGTAAACGCGCTGTCTTTTTTGTCCAAGCGAACTGGCCGCACTCTTGGCTATGGAACCGGCGGTTCTATCGGCGCGGGCAGGAAGCCAATAGCAGTCAATTACGCAATTTCGATGCAATTCGTTGCCGCGCCCGATGGCACGGTCGGGAAGCAATTCAGTTATACCCCCAATTCGGCTTCGTACTTTAGCGCTGGAACAGCCGGCTACGGTGGCCTTTTTGGGCTGCAATTTAGCGGCTCAAATGCACACACAATCAGTGATCTCGAGGGCGGCGGAGTAGACGTCGGAGGGATGGTTGCCGATGGTCTGGGTATCGGGGGCGATGCGAGCGTCGGTAGCAGCGGCGGCAGAGTGATCGCTCAGGGGAACCTAACTCTGGGTTTTGGTTTCGGTGGAAAAGGCTCAGCCGGTGTACTTACGCAAACCGTGGTCACACCATTTTGCCAATGAAACGAGTCTCTATATTTACTTGGTCCGGTTCTGCGATAACCGCAAAGGTGTTCATCCCCATTATCTTTGTCTTTATCGCGGGGATTATTGCAATGCCCATCCACGATTTATGGACGGCCGCATGGTGTTTTCTGATTGTCTTGCCGCTTGCCGGGTCGGCTGTTTGGATGTTCACAAACATTGGAGATATCCGGCCTTCCACGAACGGACTTTCTTACCGAAAATGGCTTAGATGGCGCTTGATACAGTCAGATCAAATACGTAATGTTATTCGGGTCTTCCCATGCTTCGCAGCCGTCATTCCGCGTGATGGGGGAAAGCTATATTTTTTCCCGGACCCCGAAACAGCTCGACATCTAAAAGGGTTATCTGATGGCACCCTCACTCAGACGCAGGACTCGCCGGGCCATAATCAAACGGCTTTCCTGAGACAATTACTGGCGCTATCGACCGGTGTTGTAATCGGAATACTAATCCGCTGGATGCCTCAGGCCATCGTGAACCATCCGAAGTCGGAAAACGCTCTGCTTCATATCGAGCACCGATATTTCCCTTGGTTGATCGGCGGCTCGCTGATTTATCTCGCGACCCTTCTCATCACTGGACGACTCCAGGGGAGGCAACTCTATTTTTCACTTGCACTGATCGGTATTGGAGCGGTATACGTGTCTGGCGCCTTCTTGCATATTTCGTAAACCAATCACCTTTGGCGCGAACGATACGCTGCAAAAGGTGGCGCAGGGATCGCAGACTCACATCTTTCAGTACGATTCCCTGAAGCGGTTGACGGCGGCAATGAATCCGGAGAGCGGAAGCGTCAGCTACAAATACGACAATGCCGGCAACGTGCTGACCAGGACGGACCATCGCGGGATTGTGACCAGCTACGGTTACGATGCGCTGAACCGGGTGACGCAGACGAGTTATTCGGACGGCACGCCGGCGGTGAGCTATGGCTATGACGCGGCGAATGTAGCGAATTCGAGAGGGCGCCTGACCTCGGTTGCGAACGCCAACTCGGTGACCAATTACACGAATTTCGATGCGCTGGGCAACGTGCTGGCGAGCAATCAGGTGACGGCGGGCCGGACTTATGCCTTCGCCTACGCCTACAATCTGGCGGGCGCTTTGAGCAGCGAAACGTATCCCTCCGGGCGGGTGGTCACGACGGGCTATGACGGAGCGAACCGGCCGAATGCCGTCAACGGAACGCTGAGCGGGCAAACGAAGCCCTATGCCTACTCGATCGCCTATTGGCCGCACGGCGGGTTGTACTACTTCGGCGAAGGGAATAACGTGGCGCCGGTGTGGACCTATAAGATGCGCGATACCGCTAGGGTTTTGCGAATAAAGAGAACGCAAAAGGCGATGGGCTGCCGTGCAAGCCGCCAGAGCCGGTGAAAATACACCTATGG
>DASXCL010000188.1:0-16597 GCA_036491195.1 Candidatus Angelobacter sp. | reverse complement strand
GTGTTCTTTGACAACGGCGAGATGGCGACCGGGAAGTCGTAAAGTATTGTCGGCTGAATCAGATGATGCTCCGCCACGTGCTCAAACATCGCAGCAATGGTTTTGCCCGCTGGTTCTTTAGGATCGTAAGGCATGTGCGGCGTGTGGCTGGCATTCAGCCGCTTCACCAGCACGCCGACCGATTCATGCGTGGCAAAGTCCGCAATCTCCGGCTTGGGCGCAGAGGCTTCCGGCCAATATTTGATGATGGCTTCGCGCATGGAAAGGCGCTGCCAATCGGCAAAGTCAAATTCCTTGCCGTCGAAGCTGGCCTTGGTTGTGCCGTTCACATCCAGCGCAACTTGTCTCAGCATGTCTTCCGTGAGCTGCATCATGTCGTGATAATCGGCGTAAGCCTGGTAAAACTCCAGCATGGTGAACTCAGGGTTGTGCTGCGTGGAAATGCCCTCATTGCGGAAGTTGCGATTGATCTCATATACGCGTTCCAGCCCGCCCACGACCAGCCGCTTAAGATAAAGCTCGGGTGCGATGCGCAGGTATAAATCGATATCGAGCGTATTGTGGTGCGTGGTAAACGGACGCGCGGTGGCGCCGCCGGCAATGGGCTGCATCATCGGCGTTTCCACCTCCACAAAGTCACGGGCATCCAGGAAGCGGCGGATGGACTGCACCACCTTGCTGCGTTTGACGAAAACTTCGCGCACATCCTGGTTCATAACCATATCAACATAGCGCTGGCGATAGCGCAGCTCCACGTCGCTCAGGCCGTGCCATTTTTCCGGCAAAGGCAGGAAATCCTTGGCCAGGAAGGTGATCTCTTCCACGTGGACGGTCAGTTCGCCGGTGCGAGTGCGGAAAAGATAGCCGCTCACGCCAATGTGATCGCCCAGGTCGAGCAGCTTATATAGAGCAAAGCCTTTTTCGCCCACGAAGTCGAGCTTTACGTAGATCTGGAGCCGCTTGCCGCCCTGCTGCAAGTGGGCAAAGCCGGCCTTGCCCTGGAGGCGTATGGAGATGATGCGGCCCGCGATTTTCACATTGACGCGGCCCTTTTCCAGCTCTTCAGCCGTGTTATGGCCAAATTCAGCCAGGACCTGCGGGACCGTGTGGGTAAAAGCAAACTTGTGCGGGTAGGCCTGCTGGCCCAGGGCTTCAATTTCGCGCAGCTTCTGCTGCCGCAACTGGTAAACGCTCTCTTCAAAAGACACTGGTGTGATCAAACCTCATGGGTGTAAACGGTCGATTATAAATGACGCGAAGCTGCGTTCCGGCATCAGAAGTCATGAAGTTCGCGGTTCGACTCTTGTATGATCTTCGGCAAGATAGGAGGGCTCAAATGCTCAAAGGGTTCCGGCAGTTCATCATGCGGGGCAACGTGCTCGATCTGGCCGTGGCGGTGGTAATTGGCGCGGCGTTTGGAGCAGTGGTCACGGCGTTTGTCACCAACATTCTTACGCCTTTGATTGCGGCGATTGTCGGCAAGCCGGATTTTTCGGCGTTTTATTTCTCCGTGAACGGGGCAGTGATTTCGTATGGCGTGTTTCTGAACGCGCTGGTGTCGTTCTTGCTGGTGGCCGCGGCGGTGTACTTCTTTATGATCGCGCCAATGAATGCCTGGAAGGCCCGGGCTGCGCGCAATGCCATTCCATCCGACCCAACCAGCAAGAAGTGCCCGGAATGCCTGAGCGAAATCCCCATCGCTGCACGACGCTGCGCTTTTTGCACCTCAGTGGTCGCCACACTGTCAACGCCGGGCAACGCTTAGCGTGACGGCCCGCACCTAGCGGTCGATGCGAAATTCACGAATACCGTGGTTTCCACTTCAACGGGCTAGTCGTCTGTCGGGCGGCGCGCCAGATGGCCCTGGGATACGGCAGCCTTGACAGCGCCCGGTTGCGCCTCTAACGTGGAGTGGTTCTAAGGGTCTGAAAAATCTGGAGCGGAGAGAAGAAAATGATAAAGAAAGTCGCCCTGCTTGGCCTTTTGCTCGGGTGGTCGTTGGCATTTGCGCAAGACAAGAAAACAGCGGATCCATGGGTGGGACAATGGAAGCTGGATACCAGCAAATCAAAATTGCATAATCCCGGTCCCAAAGAAGAGACGTTGACGGTGGATGCAGCAAGCAATGATGCGATCAAATACTCCACCAAGGGCACGGCGCCGGATGGATCGGCCTACACTGAAGCCTATGATGGCAAGCCCGACGGCAACCCGTATCCGCTCACGCGCGACGGCCAGGAAGTGGCGAAGATCAGCTATCACCGCAATTCAGACCACAACTCCACGGGCAAGGCCACGGTTGTGGACGGCTCAACCTTTACCGAAGAGGTGACGCTGGCCAAAGACGGAAAGACAATTACGGTGAAGCAGCACCACAAGACGAAAGACGGCGCGTACGACGACGTAATTGTGTTCGATAAACAGTAACCTGCGGCTAGCATTGTCTTTGGCTTTTGCGGCGCGGGGAATGACCGCGCCGTTTCCTTTCGCAGCGGCTGCGCGCGATCCTTCGCACGATATTCTCAGAAGTACTTTTCGCGCAGTATTGCGGCATGGTGCGCCACATGCCCTGCCACAACGTAAGCGCACGCCCTGACGGTGAAAGGATTCCCGCTGGCCACGCCGTTGCGCAACCATGCTTCTTCGGGCAGGTTGCGGAAGAACGAGAGCGTCGCCAGACGGATTTCTCGAAATTCCTCGATGTGACGGGCCCAGGGAATGTCGTCGGCATTACCGGCGGCGACGGCAACTTCCTGGTCAAAACTGGGCAGCTCGCTTTCAAGGCCGCGGGCGAACCACAACGCGCGAAGGAGGAAGATGCGTTCAGTGTCGTTCACGTGGTTCCACATCTGGCGAATGCTCCACTTGTCTGCCGCATAACGATAGAGAGATTTCTCTTCAGACATGCCGCGCAAAAGGGCGAGCGACTCGTCCAGCTGCGAATGCAGCACCTTGATGACGTCGTTGCCGGAGACGCGGTTGATGTAGCCGAAATAATATGGAGCAGCTTCGTTAGGTTCGGGACGCCCGATCATGGAAATAATGTTAGCAGCATGGGACGAGCGGCGTCCCATGCTCGGAAAATCCGCTGTTGGCGACGAATGATTTTCGCCGCCGATGTGCTGGTGCAGCTGAATTACGCCGTGGTTCCGCGGATCGGCAGGCGCGACGGCGGGCAGCCTGAAGTTGCGTCTTTGGCCCGCGATCAGGAAAATGTCAGTATGTTTCGCCATAGCAAACCATCTCCCCAGAAGGCCACCAGTGGACGACTTGAGATTGAGCGCGAAGGCCACGTTGCTTATCTCGAGTACACTCTGGCGGGCAAAGTCCTGCAACTTATCCACAGCGAAGTTCCGCCGGCCCTGCGCGGCAAAGGGTTGGCCTCTGAACTGGCGCACTCCGCGCTGGAATGGGCACGCGAACAGGGCCTGAAGGTTGACGTGATCTGCCCTTCGGTTGCGGCTTACCTGGAAAAACATCCCGAGTACGCCGATCTGGTGCTTCGTTGACGCGGCGCGGCTGACTCCACCCTTCGCAAATGTGCGAAGGCTGGGCCTGCCAGCTGGTCTTACTCGCGATGGACAAAATGCTCTTTAAGTAAAGAAATTTTGCTGGACGCAACGCCGATGCGCCGGGCACATCGCGCAATTTCGTCCATGTGTTTCCTGGCAGGCGAATGCGTGCCCAGAAAATCATGAATCAGTTCAGAGCTTCCCATGATTACGGTTGCGTGGTCGCTGATCTCATGGGAATAGATCATGACCATTCGAAAAGCTGCTTCCAACTTCTCACAACGTTTTTCGCAGCTCACATCAAATAAAGCTTGCTTTGGCACAACTCAACATCTCCTAGCTGAAAATTTCGGACGGGGAATTATTTTTCTGCGGGGCCCATTTGCTCCAGGTTGATCAGGACTTTGGTTACGATTGCCGCCAGCGTCTTTCTCTCTTCTTCGCTCACGCCTTTCCACGTGGCGATGGCAATGGGGCCGGCAATCTTCACGGCGCGCTGCAAAACGGTCTTGCCCCTGGCGGTAAGCCTGAGCATCGATTTGCGCCGGTCAGAGCGGCTGCGCGTCCGCTCGATCAGGCGCTTTTTCTCCAGCCGGTCCACCAGGCGCGTGATGGAAGAAGCCTCCAAGCCATACAGGCTGGCCAGCTCCGCGGCGGTGCTGGCTTCCTCCAGGTCGCAGCTGAGCAGAATCAATCCCTGCCTTGCCGTCAATCCAATCGGCGCCAAAGCGCGGTCCTGGGCGTCAAACACCTGGGCAACCGCTTTGGGCAGCAGCAGCCTTGCAATAAAGGGCGCGTCATATCGTACTGGCTCTCTGTCGATCATTTGCATTCAATTATAGTTGCTTAAGCAATAATAGTCTAGACAAATAATATGCCCCAATAACTCATCCACGCCCCGGACATCCTGCGGCTGCCGCCGTGCATTCCTATCCGCGTGGCCACAGAAACCCTCAGTCACTCGATCATTGAAAGCGACGTCCCGGCGCGCCTGGACCGCCTGCCCTGGAGCCGCTGGCACTGGCTGGTCGTGATCGCACTGGGCATCACCTGGGTACTCGACGGTCTTGAAGTCACGCTGGCCGGCGCCGTTGGCGCGGTGCTCAAGCGCCAGGATACGCTCGCCCTCACCGACGCCCAGATCGGCGCCAGCGCAACTTTTTATCTCATCGGCGCCGTTACGGGCGCGCTCTTCTTCGGCTACCTCACGGACCGTCTTGGCCGCAAGCGCCTTTTCACCATCACGCTGCTGCTTTATCTCACTGCCACCGCTCTGACGGCTTTCTCCTGGAACTTCGCGTCTTACGCGCTGTTTCGCGCGCTCACTGGCGCGGGCATTGGCGGTGAATATTCGGCCATCAACTCCGCCATCGACGAACTGATTCCCGCGCGCGTCCGCGGACGCGTTGACCTGATCATCAATGCCAGCTTCTGGATCGGCGCAGCCATCGGCTCAGCCGCCGTGATCGGCCTGCTTGATACCGGCATTGTTCCTATCAGTCTTGGCTGGCGGATGGCGTTCGGCATCGGCGCGGTGCTGGGGCTGATCGTGATTTTTCTCCGCCATGCTATTCCTGAAAGCCCGCGCTGGCTCATGACCCACGGCCGCGAACCTGAAGCCGAGCAGATCATGCGCCAGGTCGAACGCCGCGTCACTCACAATCCTGAACTGCTGCCGCCGCCCTCGCCCACTGCGCGCGTTCGCATTCGTCCGCGCAGCCACACGCCGTTTCGCGAAATCTGGCAGGCCATCGCCGTCCAGCATCCGGCGCGGTCGTGGCTGGCGCTGGCGCTCATGACCTCGCAGGCTTTTTTCTATAACGCCATCTTCTTTACTTACTCGCTGGTCCTGGTCACGTTTTACGGCTTGCCTGCGCAAAAGGTGGGGCTATATCTGTTTCCTTTCGCGCTGGGAAATTTCGTGGGCCCGCTGGTGCTCGGCCGCCTGTTTGATACCGTTGGCCGACGCCCCATGATCACCATTACTTATGCGCTCTCCGGCATCCTGCTGGCCCTGAGCGGCTGGCTCTTTCAGCACGGCCTGCTCACCGCGCAAACCCAGGCGCTCTGCTGGACCGCCATCTTCTTTGTTGCCTCGGCCGCCGCCAGCTCCGCATATCTCACCGTAAGCGAAATCTTTCCACTGGAGATCCGCGGCCTGGCCATCGCGGTCTTTTACGCCGCGGGGACGCTCGTCGGCGGCGTGGCCGCGCCTTTCATCTTCGGCCTGCTCATCCAGACCGGCTCGCGCACGGCGCTCTTCCGCGGATACCTCGCCGGGGCGTTTCTCATGATCGCCGCCGCCGTGGTGGAGGCTTTCCTTGGCGTCCGCGCCGAACGGCGGTCACTCGAATCGATCAGCACGCCGCTCTCGGCAACTCCGGCGGAAGGGCAGCCCTTCAGGGCCGCGTAAAGATCTTGTCTTCCGATCAGTGTCGTCCGTGTTGATCAGTGGTTAGGTTTTGCCTTTCCGATCACGTGCGATGTCGGCGATCATGTGGCACAGGCACTCTTGCCTGTGTCGATTTTTGTTTTCTCCGCGCCTCCGTGGTAGGTTTCGTCTTTCCGATCTCGGCGATCATGGCTTTAAGATGTCAAAGAGCTTTCGTGCTGCCCGCCCTGGGGCGGTTTTGATTTACCCAATTACCAAATTACCCATTTACCAAATCAACCAAAATTTACTTTCTAGTTAACACTCTCACGCTCCCCCTACCCCTCCCCATGTATCCCAGTCCATCCCACTTTGGCGTAGGTTTATCCCAGATCGCCGGCGGATACCTATCCCAGCTTGTACTGTCTTCCGGCATCGAGCATTTTTTACTGATTGATTAACAGGGCGATGTCACATCCTAGCGCGGTTTGTCGGGAAAATAAAGAGCGAAGATGGCCATTGAACAACTTCCCGCGTCGATGTTCGTTTTCGCACCGTTGTCTTCCATCCGCCACACATCTCGCGCTATTGGACGCGCAGGTTGCGCCTTTCGGCCATGGCCAAAACCTGAACGCAGGAAACCCTGTGCCATCGACCCTCAACCCTTCGCACGATGAGTCCAAGATAGCTCCAACAAAGCCAAGAGCTGATCTATTTCAGTCCCGAAAGGGGTAGACGGCTGTTCGCCAAAGGCAAAGATTGTTCCGCTAGAACGCTGCTGCGCAGAATCCTTTGACCTCAGCAATCTTTTGCCCTGTCTGAGTCTGTTGCTGAGCTTGTGCAACCACGTTGTCGAATTTGTTCACACCCAGGATGAAAGCATCCTGAAAGCCTGGCACATCAATTTTGGTGTAGGTTCCATTTTCGAAGGCAAATCCATGAACACGCTCATCCGCGCTCACATAGTCTCCCACGACTACCCCCGAATTGCTGATCTTGGTCACCTGCGTCCGGGAAAAAGCAATGCCATCCGGGGGATTAATGTTGCTGAACACTCCGGCTTTCCACATAAAGCCGAAGGAACGGTCCACTTGTGAAGAAATGAAATAGGTTCCAACAACCACGCCCTGATCGTTGATACTGGCGGGTTGCGTTCCTCCCGTTGCTCCAGGAAATGAAAGCTGGGTTAGTTTTCCATTGTGCAGCAGATAGCCAGGGCCAGGCTCTGCGGTCTGGGAAAAGATTACCCCAACAACGTCGCCGTTCGCATTCACTCCCGCGGCCGTCGCCTGTGCATTGGGAAAGCCGGGAAGCGTGATTTCGTGGAACCCGCCGGCCTGAACTATGAAAGGATGCGTCTCCGAGAAGCCAGCAGCGTTATTAACGTCATAGGAGCCAACGATGTTTCCATTCCGGCTGATATCGCTGGCACGTGTGTTTGCGGAACCAGGAAACATAAATGTGGTGAGCTTGCCTTGATACAGCAGGAATCCATGGATCTGGAAATTGCTGAACGATCCCAGAATGGCTCCCACATCATTCAGGGCGACGGGGCCTCCGTGATTGGCCGGCGGCGGAAAATTCAGTGTTTGAAATGCGCATTTCCCGGTCGTTGCTCCAGCCTGGGCGAATGCAGTGCTTGTGGTAACGGCGATGAAACAAACGGACAGCAGAGAGAAGGTTTTTCCGTGGCTTTTCATAAAATCAATAGGTCTCCTTGCGTGTTCCTCAGGCAATACTCAGGGGATAAGTGTTCCTGGGGGAACGTTGCAAAATGAGATGAGCTGCTGCTGGATGGGGTGGCTATGTGTGCTGCTGAATTAGTACCTAGACATTTTTAGAACTCTTTAATAACAGAATGCCATCTCGTAACGAAATCGATCAGCATTCTTCCGGTGTGCGCTGAGCGAAGTCGAAGGGTCCACGCCGTCCACCGGCGAGATAAGTGTCAGGGCACGGATTTATCCGTGCCGTTAAGCGCATAAAGCAATCCCTTCCTTACGCCGTAGGCTTACGCGCAGCGAAGCGGAGCGCGGTTTTCTGATAGTCTGCCGAAATGCCACTCGACCCCAGGAAGCTCGAAGGTCAGACCGAATTCGACCAGAAATTTCTCAAGATCATCGACGAGCACGGCTGGCATGTAATGGGTGTTGTGCCTCGGGCTGGAGACTCAGGCCATGCGTGGTCCTATTCCACTGGCCTTTTCCATCACTACAAACATCCGGAAATCATCGTTTTCAATGAGAGCACTGACCTTCGTTTCAGCATGATCAATGCCATCGGAGATCGCGTAAAGGCCGGGGAAACGTTCGAACCGGGCAAGGGATACTCCGACATCATCGGGAGCTTTGACGTGCAGTTCCGCCCCATGCATCCCAGCCACTATTGGGATTGGGTCAACTATGCCTGTTGGTTTTACGACAATGACCCAAAGACCTTCCCGGTGCTGCAATGTTTCTATCCGGACATGCAAGGCAAATTCCCCTGGGAACCGGGATGCGAACAGTGGGCCATCGCTCAGCAGCCCTTGCATGACAAGATCAAGAAAACCGATACATCAGAGAGTTAATTCCGCCCCTGAGTCCCGCAAGGGACGACCGATATTAGCCCGGTACGTTTCCGAGGCGAGCTTGCGAGTTGAGGAATAAGTGCCGGGTAAGCAAGAAAAAAAGAACTTTCCACTCTGCCGAAGGCCCGCGCGCAGCGGAGCGAAGCGCACAATAAATCCGCGCCTTTACGGCTCCTCGCAAATCTCGATCATGTTGTTGTCCAGATCAAATATCTCGCAGTAATGCGTTCCCTGGCCGTCCGTCTGGACCGGGCCCACGTTCACGCCGCGCGCCAGCAGCCATTCTCGGGCTTTTTGGGCGTTGCCCGTATCGAACATTGGCGTCTCGACGGAGCCGCCGCTGCCCGGCTCATCACAACGTGTACCGCTCCGTTGCGCGATACCAGTTCCACGTCGCCCGGTTCTCCATCAACCACCGGATCAGGGGATTCGCGCAGCTCGAATTTCTCTTTGTACCACGCCACTGCCGCATCGATATTGCTTACGCCAATGAAAATTGCCCCGCTGAACAGGCTCATGGATAGGAATCATACCGCGCTCGAACGCCACAGCCCAAAGACTCTACGGACGGCTGGTAATTGGCCGCCACTTTACTGGCGTGGAAAGCAAAGAAAAGAACAACTCCACTCTTGCCCTGAGCGTAGTTGAAGGGCCCGCGCGCAGCAGAAAGGTTCGTATCAGGGCACCCACTTGGGCCGATCTCCGGGACTGAAGAGCCCGCAGGGCGAAATTATTGAGCCCAGGCCGTGAGGCCTGGGAAAGGTTGAAAACGGTAACGAGCCCCGTAGGGGGCGACATATGGGCTTCAGCCCCTGCCAACCCCGCCAGTTGAGATCCGGTAGCCACAATCTACACGTAACAGGGCATGAGTTTACTCATGCCGTAAAAGCGCGAAAGAGCTTCTTCCGCTCTGCCGAAGGCCCGTGCGTGGCCGTAGGCGGAGGCGCATTGCTCACAATTGAGAGTGAGAGATCCTCCCTTTCCCACACATCGCAAATAGCTGTGCGCGATGGATCGGCACCCCGGCGAGTTGTCATGCCGTGTTTTCTGATGCTTTCGCGAGCATCTGCCACTCCTGTTCGATCATGGCTTCGTACCGGTTAAGTGAATCACGGACAGCCTTCAGGATCGTTAGATAGTCGTCCTTTCCAACCATGCCACTGGAGTGAGTAGTCGCAATGAAAAGGCTACTGTATTCGTTCACGATGCGAAGCCCCCCTCGAAGTAACTCATCGATGTCTGTAAAAAGGAGAGGATATCGCCCAGTAAGCTCCTCTGGGTTCAGCACGGGAGACGGATCCCGGTGCGCTATATGCTTGTCGCGCCAGACGGTCAGCTTTCTCACAAGCGGATTATTCGGGCTTACAAAGTCCAGATCTGCTTGAATCATGGCCGTGCTGGGGATTCTATAGGTCGCTGCCAATGAATCAACAAATGCATTTCCTTTAAGACGATCGCGAAAGTCTTGTTCTCCGAACAAATGAAGATTATCTTTTACAGTCGAGACTAGGGTACGTAGATTGAGGGATTGGCGATGGAGGTCAAATGACTTACAAAGCCGAACAAGCGTGGCATCAAGATGCGCTTCAAGGGTCAATGACCAAAACGTATTCGCCTGCGCAAATTCGACGCAATACTCGCTCCGCGAAGCTGACAAATCACGAAAAAGCGTGAAATGTATGTGAGCATCGACGAGTTCACCTGCCAAAGCAAATAACAACTTATGAAACTCGGACGCGTTCTTGATTCTCAATTGCATGATGTGCTCACTTTTCTTGATGACGTCACATTACGAGATCCGGGTGGTCTACTAAGTATTTTTGAAACTGAATCGCGTCCGCTAGGCCCTCAAATCGCTTCTCCAAGTCAGCCATAACTCGATTGTGGTAATTTGATACCCAGACGGCCTTCTGCTTAACTCGCAAATCATCTTGGGCAGAATCGGAATCAAGGAACGCAAGGCATGCCTTTCGATGATCGTCAAGCGCTTTCCAAGGGCTTTTCTCAGATTGATCCGGGTACGAGAATCGGCGAAGAAAGACTCCAAACAGATAATTCACAAATGCGATCCCGTCATGGTCGATAGCACGATAGTCAAGCCATCTGTGGCTTGGGGAGCTGACCAGTCTGTCTATTAACAGTGGATCGATAACGATCCTTGGATAGACCGCAATTGTGGTTTCGAGCTCATATGCGCGAACAAGACCAGGCCCAAAAATCACACCATCCTTAACCGCCAATGGCCCAATAGCAATCGCGCCCCGAAGGAACCAGCCACGCATCGCCATCTGCAGTTGCCGTTCAGCGATATAGTAAGCTTCGCGGTCAACGTGTTCCGCTACATCGTCATCGTCGATTACTCGAGTGGCCCGTACAGTGAGATCTGAGAAACTAAAGGAGTGAAAACGGTCCTTCAGCCCAAACTGTCCAAACCAATCAACAATTTGCGATAACTGATCCTGAACCTGAGCGCATAGGTCCTCGCTGTCCTTGGATTGTTCTATGATCTGCCTAAATCCAAGAACATCAATGTATGTGATGAGATTTTCCGCATAAATAGGCATCATCTAGCTCCCGCGTCTCATAACTTGAACAGGTCCCACCCTTATTTCCATGCTGCCATGAAGTCGGCCTCCAGTTGTTTCGCCAGACCACTCTTTTCAGGCAGACAGCAGTCAACATATTCCGAGACTGCAACGAGCATTGCCATGTGACCGCTAATCAAAGCCTCGCCAACCCATTCCAGTGAAGGTGCTATATTCACATCGAGAACACCTTCTTCCGGGTCCACCTGCATCATCAATCCGCTGATGTCTCCGTGATGCATGCTAGATGCAAACCGGTAGAACGTTTCGTAGTTTTCAGCGACTCCAAGATCCTCAGCAATCTGGGCGAAGCTCTTCTTGCTCCAGCGACCCCGCACTTTGCCATTTCTGTCTTTGAATCGAGGCGCTATTCGAGCATAATTCTCTTCGATTTCTCGAATTGCCTCTGGCCGAATAGTTTTGAGCAAGTCAGGCGTGTGCTTCACAACATAACGATGCCGCTTCATGGCTGTTACCCAGTGAAAGTCCATATAATCGTCGAATTCTTCAGGGTGCTGTTTCAAGTATGCTGCAATCAGAGCAGTTTCAAACATGCCTCTTGCCAACTTCATTGCGTCAAAGCCAAAGCCGTTAACGCCAAGGATTAGCAGCCCTGAAAAAGAATTGCATACCATTTTCGTTAAGTGGCGCAGCACTTTGTGAAGAGGTTCGGTTTGTCCAACTGAATAAATCTCATTAATTGGGCGCTCCGTTTTTTCGGCAGCCTCAAAGAATTTCTGATGAGCAGAAAAAGCGGTTGGCCAAAAATCAGGGTATCCCGGCAAAATTGGTGTTTGCAGTTCCATGTTTCTCTCCTAAACGAAAAAGCCCGCCGTTCGGCGGGCTTCGTTAAATCATTTTTTTTGATCTAACTGCACCCGCTTGTGCTCCCACAACTCATACATCTGTAGCAACTCCCGTTTCTCGTCATGATCGCACCGCAGACGTGGCAGCTAGGTGCGTCGCCCAGGTCGACAAACTCTTTCAACGCGTCGGCCGAGTGGTACAACCCACGATCTACAAGACTGGGGCTTTTAGCCATTGGCTCTTGGCTCTTAGCTAATCCACCCTGCGGAGGCGTTGTCTCATAGCTCGCAGCCGAGGGCGGCTGCGCTCCACTCTGGCTGAATGCTGAGTGCTGAGTGCTGAGTGCTTCTCCCTCGCCCTGGCTGAGTGCTGACGGCTGAGTGCTGACTGCTGGCGCCAACACCATGTCCTTGAACAGCGGATACTGCCTGCCGGTAACGAACCGCAGTTCCAGCCAGCGGAAGATGTAGTCCATGATGCTCTTGGCGATGGGGATCTCCGGGTTGCCGGTGAAGCCCGAAGGCTCAAAGCGCGTGTGGCTGAACTTCTCGCACATCAGCTTCATGGGAACGCCGTGTTGCAGCGCCAGCGAAATCGCCGTGGCAAATGAGTCCATCAGGCCGGAGACGGTCGATCCTTCCTTGGCC
Organism: Candidatus Angelobacter sp.; assembly: GCA_036491195.1. Taxonomy (GTDB): domain Bacteria; phylum Acidobacteriota; class Terriglobia; order Terriglobales; family Acidobacteriaceae; genus Angelobacter. The sequence goes on along the minus strand of DASXCL010000188.1, from coordinate 4,106 downwards.
ATGCGGATGAACAGCTCGCCCGGCGTGCCGTCTTTATACATTCCCACGGTGAGATAGCCTTCATGGCCGGCGATGGCGAATTTATGCGTGATGGAGGCGCGCTCATTCGGCAGGCGATGACGCACCGCGCGCGGCGGCGCCGTTTCCTGCTGCTGCATGGTCAGCGGACGCACCGCGGCCAGCGCCATGGTCTGCTGTTCCGGCGAGAGCTTCTGGAAATCCTGCTCCGGCCCGCTCAACGGACGCTGCGTGGCGGTGATGTCGCGTTCTCCAGCGCCTGCGGCGGTTTTCTCGAACTTAGTTCCGCGCTTGGCGGCTTCGTCGCGTGAGCTGGCGGCCATCAGCGGCTGCGCTTTCTTTGATCCGTCACGATAGATGGCCACCGCCTTCAGCCCCAGCTTCCAGGACTGAAGATACGCTTCGGTGATGTCTTCAATCGTCGCGGCTTCCGGCAGGTTCACCGTCTTGGAAATCGCGCCGGAGATGAACGGCTGGGTCGCGGCCATCATCATCACGTGTCCCATGTAATGGATGGTGCGCGTGCCTTTCTGCGGCTTAAAGCTGCAATCAAACACCGGCAGATGCTCTTCGCGGATGCCCGGCGCGCCTTCAATGGTCCCGGTGGAATCAATGTAGCCGACGATCGAATTCACCTGGTCCGGCGTGTAGCCCAGCTTCCACAGAGCGGAAGGCACGGTCTGGTTCACGATCTTGATCATGCCGCCGCCCACCAGCTTTTTGTATTTCACCAGCGCCAGGTCAGGTTCAACGCCGGTGGTGTCGCAGTCCATCATGAAGCCGATGGTCCCCGTGGGCGCCAGCACCGTTACTTGCGCGTTGCGATATCCGTTGCGCTCGCCCAGAGCCAATGCCTCGTCCCAGCATTGTTTGCTGCCTTCGAGCACCGCTGCGGGAATGTTGTCCTTATTGATTTTATTAACAGAAGCCCGGTGCATGCGGATCACGTCCAGGAACGGCTCGCGATTGCTGTACCACCCGGGGCAAGCGCCGCCGGTAACATCCTGTGGTGAGACGCGTGAGCTGGCCGCCGCTAGCTGCGGGCACTGCCCCGCGATCCGCGCCGACTGCAGATACGCTTCGCCGCACATGATGGCGGTAACGCAAGCCGCGTAGTCGCGTCCTGCGTCAGAGTCGTAAGGCAGGCCGCTGGCCATCAGCAGCGCGCCCAGGTTGGCATAGCCCAGGCCGAGCGGACGATAGTCGTGCGAGTTGCGCGCAATCGCTTCCGTCGGATATCCGGCGTTATCGACCAGAATTTCCTGCGCCGTGATCATCACGTCCACGGCATGGCGATACGCAGGCACATCAAACTCGCCGTTCGACTTGAGGAACTTCATCAGGTTGAGCGACGACAGATTACAGGCCGAGTCGTCCAGGAACATGTATTCGCTGCACGGATTGCTGGCGTTGATGCGGTCCGTATTTTTCGACGTATGCCACTTATTAATCGTCGTGTCGTACTGCATGCCGGGATCGCCGCACCACCATGTGGCTTCAGCAATCTTGTTCATCAGGTCGCGCGCCTTGACGGTCTTCATCACCTGCCCGCCCTTGACCGCGTGCGTAGAGAAGCTGTCGTCGCGCTCCACCGCAGACATGAATTCGTCCGTCACGCGGACGGAGTTGTTGGCATTCTGAAAGAAGATAGAGCTGTAAGCGTCGGAGTCGGGCGACGAGCCGTCATAGCCCATCTCAATCAGCGCCCAGGCTTTTTTCTCTTCGGCCATTTTGCAGTCGATGAAACTTTCAATGTCCGGATGATCGACGTTCAAGATCACCATCTTGGCCGCGCGACGCGTCTTGCCGCCGGACTTGATCACGCCGGCAAAAGCGTCAAAGCCTTTCATGAAGCTGAGCGGGCCGCTGGCCGATCCGCCGCCGGAAAGCTCTTCTGTCGAGCCCCGCAGCGCGGAAAGGTTCGTGCCTGTGCCGCTGCCCCACTTGAACAGCATGCCTTCCGTCTTGGCCAAAGTCAGGATCGAATCCAGCGAATCCTTCACCGCGTTGATAAAGCACGCGGAGCACTGCGGCGCTTTGTAGCCCGTGGTAGAAAATTCTACGGTGCCTTTTTCTTGGTTCCAGTGCCAGTTCTGCGCGTCACTCAGCGGCTCCAGCCGGTCGCAACCCACGTTGAACCATACTGGCGAATTAAACGCCGCTTTCTGCTGGACAAGAATGTGCACCAGTTCGTCATGGAACGTGTCGCGATCTTCGGCGGTGGCGAAATAGCCCTGCTGCCAGCCCCAGTCGCGGATGGTCTCAGCTACGCGCTGAATCAACTGGCGCACGCCGGTCTCGCGCTGCGGCGTGCCCGTCTTATCACTGATCAACGACCCGTGAAGATATTTGCTGGCCACAATGTTGATGGCAGTCATGGACCAGTCTTTAGGCGACTCAACATTGCGCTGCTCAAAAATACTGTTGCCTTTAGCGTCAGTAATGCTGGCCGTGCGCAGCTCCCATTCCACTTCGTCATAGGGCGAAATGCCTGTGCGCGTGAAATAGCGCGGAAATTTCAGCCCGGAAGCGGTCTCTCCCGCTTGCCCCGAAGCCGGCTGCTGTGTTTGTGCTTTTGTGTTTTCCTTCATGACCTTCACGCTTGTTTCAGCCATCTTCTTTTCTCCGATTCGCCTGATGTCCGCGATGGTGCAGTCCGCGATGTTGCATGGCACGAGCTTTGCCCCGTGCTCTTGTTTCTGCCGTATGTTGTTAGAACCCTGCGGGGACCGCCTTGCCGAGCTTCACGCCGTGGGTTACGCGATCAACCGCTGTTTCCGCCACCGTCTTTAAGCCTGCGACCTGCGGCTCCGCTACGATGCCGAGAGTTGCCATCACGGCCTGCGGCTCGGCCGCAGCCAATTTCTGCTCCGCCGCGACCGCCGGTTTCGGCTCGAATATCTGTGACGCTACTTCTCGCTGTGCGCTCAGCCAGTTCTTCAGCGCCGCGGCTGCTGTCCGTCGATCCGCAATGCTGGGCGCGATGGCATAGCGCACATAGACCTTGGCCTCGGCCATCTTTTCCCGCCACGGGCTGCCCGCCGCAAACAGACGGCTCATGGCGCGTGAAAGGTCTTCGGCTTCGGCAACTTCAAACACCGCCAGCATGCGGCGCGATTGCGGCCCCGCAGCCTGCACAACCTCTTCCGCCAGCGCAAACACTCCGGGCTGGCTGGGAACCAATAGAAGTCCAAAACTCGATTCACAATGAAACCAACGCGACCAGGTCATTTCCATAAGCTTTCTTCCCTTCAAAGACGCAGTTAAGCAGCACCGTGAGACCGGCGATGCGCATACATAGCTATAAAGTTCACCGCGATTATTGTTTCCGGCGCCACCTCTGACGCCGAGTGTCTTTTTCTGGTGTCTGTGACCCAATTCGGCTTGCTTTGGGTCCGGCCAGGACAACCATCGTGTTGGAAACTTACGCCTGTATATAGTGCCTGTCAAGAGGCTTATACAATCTATTGTACCTTAGCGGCTAAAACGCTGACAAATCGCCCAAGTATCAGTGTTTACCGTCTCTTACCGTGACAGACCCAGGATCAGGGTGGTTTCTTCCTTGATTCATCTTGGTTTTTATCCACAAGCAAAACTGCAAAAAAGCCTGTGGCGTGGATCAAAAAAAGAAATTTTGCTGGCTGGGTTGAAAACTCTTTGGGAACAAAGCGGCAACTGCTTGTAGATCGAATCTACGCGTTGCCGGAGTGAGGGGTCAATGCCACAGAATGGTGCAGCACTGTGGATCGTGTGGAAAAGACGCTTTTTACAGTCTTTGAGCGCGGCGAGAGATTTCTTTCGCGATTCAGACTCTCATATCCACAAATTCCTTGCAGCCGTCCAGCAGCAGTAACCACTGCGGTAGGCTGTGCATCTATTTAAAGTAAATGAGATTACAAACAGGAACAAAGAAAACGCCGCAGCGTACCGCGCGGCTGAACAAGCTTGTTTTTGGCGTGGCCCTTTTATGGCTGGTTACGTCACTGCTGCTGTTGTTGATGTACCGGACCAGCCCTGCACATGCCGTGCAGCCGAACAGGGCTTCGCAAGAACAGAAGCTGGCTGTGGTGGCCCCTCAGGCCGCCCAG
>DASXCL010000187.1:0-5266 GCA_036491195.1 Candidatus Angelobacter sp. | reverse complement strand
TGCTCAAGGAACGGGCTTTCCAGCACCAATGCGAAGGCGGCCTCTTTCCCGATCCCTCGGCGCCTCCATCATAACCAGATCTCGGCGTTTGTTCATTCCCGCCTTATCCCGCAGCACGCGGGTCGGGTGCTCAAAATGACAACGCGGGAAACATGCTGGATGTAAAGGCGTGGATCGTAGCGCGCTTTCCTCCCATTGCCGCCCCCGAGCGAGTCCCGCCGGGGGCGCAGCAGCAGGGCAAGCTTTTGTTTCAGGTCAATGTACCGATGCCTGGCTAACGGAAAATGGGCAGTCTAAGGGTTGGCGTTCGGGCAGAGATGATCGGCAAGCAGGCCGGCCGGAGGCGGCCAGATTCCAACGCCCGGGAGAAGCAGTACGATGCACCAATTCGTGATTGATTCGCTGAAAGAATCGCGCTAAGATGAGACGTTTACCACTGATTCACACTGATGACACTGATAACACTGATAAGAACGGCTTACCGCGTTAGTGAGGCCGGCGTCGGGAGCGCGAGATGCGGAAAATCGTTCTTTGACAACCAGCAATCAGCAGCGCTCAGCCTTCATCCGCGAGAGTTCATAGCTCTTGAAATTGATGATCGCGGAGATTGCTGCCGTAAAAGAGCGAGATGCGGGCAGGACAAAAAGCAAACCGCCTGCTAGGGGCAGGCGGCGTAGTTTTGAACATCGTCAGCGGCAGGCGAGGACGCCTCCACGCCGTCGCGAACAAAAACCAGGCGCGCAAAAACCACGCGCTCTGGGGACCCCGGCGCCTGCGCTCCACACTTTCTCTACGCGTATATACCACGCAGCTTGATGGTGTGCGCGACCCGGCTGATGGCCAGCATGTAAGCCGCAATCCGGTTGTTGACGCTGTGCGTTTCAGAGAAATGCACCACGTCTTCAAAGGCTTCGCGCAGGATGAACTCCAGCTGTTCATTGACGGCCGATTCCTTCCAGAAATATCCCTGACGGTCCTGCACCCACTCAAAGTACGAAGCGGTGACGCCGCCGGCGTTGGCGAGAATGTCTGGAATGACGAACACTTTCTTATCGGCCAGGATCTCGTCGGCCGCCGCGGTGGTGGGACCGTTGGCACCTTCGCAAATGATTTTTGCCTTGATGCCCGCCGCGTTCTGGCTGGTGATCACGTTTTCCGTGGCCGCGGGAATCAGGATTTCGCATGAGGCCAGCAGCAACTCGTGTGGGTCCACGGCTTCAGCTTCCTGGAAGCCGACGATCGTCTTGTTGCGGTCACGATGCTCCAGCAAGCCATCGATATCGATCCCATTCTTATTGAAGAGGCCGCCATCGTATTCGGCAATGCCGATGATCTTGTATCCGGCATCCATCATCAGCTTGGCCGCATTGGAGCCGACGTTGCCGAAGCCCTGAATGATGATGCGCGTGGATTCACGGCTCATCTCAAATTTTCTGAGGGCTTCATCGCAGTTAATCATCACGCCACGACCAGTGGCCTCGCGGCGTCCGCGAGAGCCGCCAATGTTGATCGGCTTGCCGGTAACGACAGCGGTCACGGTCTGGCGCATGTGCATGGAGAAGGTGTCCATCATCCAGGCCATCGTTTGCTCGTTGGTATTTACGTCTGGGGCGGGAACGTCTTTTTCCGGGCCTAAGAATTCGATGAGTTCAGCGGTATAGCGGCGGGTCATCTTTTCCAGTTCGGAAAGGCTGAGCTTTTTGGGATCGACAATAATGCCGCCTTTGGCGCCGCCGAAGGGAATGTTGACCACCGCGCATTTCCAGGTCATCCAGCTGGCCAGGGCGCGAACCTCGTCCAGCGTAACGTCGGGCGAGTAACGGACGCCGCCTTTGGCGGGCCCTCGCGCAATCGAGTGCTGCACGCGGAAGCCGGTAAAAACCTCCAGCGTGCCGTTGTCCATGGCCACGGGAATGTGCACGATGATTTCCCGCTGCGGATAGCGCAGGATCTTCCACAGTCCTTCATCCAGGTTAAGTTTTTGCGCGGCAAAATCGAAGCGAGCTGCCTGGGCTTCCCACGGATTCAGCTCCTGTTCAAGCGAAACGGTTTTCATCTTTGCTCCAAAGGGTTTTTAAACGGAAAAATCTGGGCAAGCGTACATTTTGCAAAACACTCTATTGTAATCGCGCTGAAGGAATCCGGCTATTCGCCTGTAGTACTATATACATCGTGATCCGGCATTTACCGGATCATCTGGTCCTGGTTCCCTGGCTATCAATTATAGCCGTTGGCCTGATCCACCCCCTTTCAGGCGGAACGCGGGACGGGCGTGCCTTTTCGTTTTTTCGAACCGCGGTAAATTTTTGCAATCAGGCGTCCGGCCAAAGCATGGCTCCATTTGTTCTGCGCGACAGGTGTCCTGCGCGACGGGTGTCCTGCGCCACAGGCGGAGAAGTGCGGAAGGTAGCTAATACCAACGAAGCGTTTTGAGGCATCCGCGCCAGGAAAAGGCGGCTTTTTAGAGAGCAGCTTATCCTGCGCCGCTGATTCCCACGTGTTGGGGACAAATGGATCTGTGGGGGGACCATGGCAAAGGTACTGCTGGTAAGCTACATTCCTGAGCTGTTGCGGGAGCGGGAGCGGGTCCTGCGGGTGGCCGGCCATGAGCCAACGCTGGCGGCCACTCTGGCCAGCGCATCCAGCGCCATTGCGCAGCAGACGTTTGACGCCGCCGTGCTGGGCTTCATCGTTCCTGACCAGGAGCGCAAGCATCTCGCTCTCGCCCTGAAGCAGTCCTCTCCAGACATCAAAATCATCATGCTGTATTTCTCCAGCCTCAAGAATACTGAACTCGCGGACGCTCTTATGCCCACCACGGCCACCGCGGAAGAGGTGCTGCGCGCCGTGAATTACCTGTTGAACGAGCGCAATGGCGAGCGCACCGGCTGACGTTCCATTTATCATTTTCCCCGCACCAGGTCTTAACTTCGGACGTGACCTGTGCCCTCTAGAGCATTTTCAGGTTGAATGTGGATCATTACGGGGTGGAGCAGGCCTTCAGGGGTCCTCGGCAAGCCCGCTTTTGGCTTGCTGGGGCGAAGGCCGGCGGTTTGCTGCTATATAAAGATGAGGGCTTTTAGAGCAGTTCTACAGTTGCCGTATTCTCACGGGGTGGAGCAGGCATTTATGCCTGCGGTATTACCGATAAAGAAATGGGCTTTAGCCCCTGCGGTAAAAAAGGTTCTCGCGGTACAGCAATTCGGGAATCGCGCTACTCCCTGCGGCCTGTCTCATGGACTATCCTAATTCTGAAACTGGTCTAAACCTATGTCCTCCAAAACCATCTATTCCGAACACACTCCTTTCGAACAGACGATCTCCGCGCAAAAAGCTGCGCGTCTGCTGGAACTCCATCACGCCTCGCAACCGCTGGTGCTGATCAATGTCTGGGACGCCGCCAGCGCAGCCATGGTCGAGCATTGCGGTTTGCCGGCCGTCGCCACCAGCAGCGCCGCACTGGCCAACGCCCTGGGTTTTGCCGACGGACAGCACCTTCCCTGGCCGCAGATGCTGGAAGCTGTCGCTCGCATCTGCCGCGCCGTAAAAGTGCCGGTCACAGCCGATATCGAATCCGGCTTTGCCGCCGACGCTAAAGCCCTGGAAACCTCCATCACCCAGATCATCCAGGCCGGAGCCGTGGGCGTGAACCTTGAAGACGTGATGCCCGCCCAGGCCGACCCTCCCGCCCAGCCCTATTCAACAGATAGCCGCCCAGAAAACGCCCAGCCTAAGAATGACGATCCCAAACATGCCGACCTCAAACACGCCGATCCCACACATGCCAGCCTGAAACAGGCCGACCTCAAACAGGCAAAGCCCAACGTCCGCCACGGCAATCCGCTGTTTCCTTTGCCGGAGCAAATCGAGCGCATCCAGGCCGCTCGGCGCGCCGCCACGGCTGCGGGAATCCATCTCGTCGTCAACGCCCGCACGGACGCTTACTGGCAATCCGGCGTCGAACCCGCAGAAGCTCTGCGCAACACCTTGGCACGCGGCAAGGCCTACCTTCAAAACGGCGCAGACTGCGTCTTCATTCCCGGCCTGCGAAATTCTGAGCACATCAAGACCGTAATCGACCACCTGAGCGCCCGCGATTTGCGCACCGACGATCTACGCACCGACGATTTACGCACCGACGACCTGCGCACTAACGACCCGCGCGCCAACGATCTGCGCTCCAACGACCTGCGCACCAACGACCTGCGCGCCGTTCATCGGGTGGCCCCCGTGAATATTCTGGCCGGCCCCGGCGTGCCGTCGATTCCCGAACTGGCAAAGCTGGGCGTTAAGCGCGTGAGCTATGGCTCCGGCCCGCATCGCGCGGCCATGGGCCTGCTCCGTCGCATGGCCGATGAAGCCAAAACCTCAGGAACGTATCAGGCGCTGACCGAAGGCGCGGTGCCGTATGAGGAGATCAATGGGCTGTTTCAAAGGTAAAAGGTAAAGAGAGCGTTCTCGCAAAACAGAGTGTCCCGCTGCAAGACAACCCAGATACGCCCTATCCAGATTCGACACAAGTGTCAGGGCATGAGTTTACTCATGCCGCTAAGCCGCTCAAAAAATCAATTCCTTGCTGCCGCAGGCCCGGGGCCCCCAACGAGCCCGGCTTTGGCTCGGTGGGGTGGAGATCCGGGGCCCCCAACGAGCCCGGTTTTGGCTTGTTGGGGTGGCCGATCGCCCTCGGCTGTGTTTTGATGTTTCCAAATACAAGACAAGTGTCAGGACACGACTTCCACTCATGCCGAAAGCGCTCTAAATTGAGGGGCTTCAGCCCCTGAAAAAGACAATCGACATTCCCAACAACCTCTTCCGCAACCTCTTTAATTCGTGCCGGTTTTTTCGGCTAATTGCCAGTTGCTAATTGCTAGCTGCTAAGTTGTCAAAGACCGCTCCCGCACGGGCAGGGGCCTCTCTGGGAGGCTGGCAGTATCATGTGTAACTTTACCATTTCTTCGCTTTTATGCCAAGCAAAAATTGGTCTTATTGCAAGCAGAAATGACCTCTTTGAGCGTCCATTTTGCTCATGTCGTCGAAACTCGTGTGGCACCGCCGCCCTCGGCGGTGGATTTGTTGCGCGCGAGTTTTTCTCATGCCGCCGACGCCCAGATACGCCCTATCCAGCTTCGACACAAGTGTCAGGGCATGAGTTTACTCATGCCGCTAAGCCGCTCAAAAAATCAATTCCTTGCTGCCGCAGGCCCGGGACCCCCAACGAGCCCGGTTTTGGGTCGGTGGGGTGGAGATCCGAGGCCCCCAACGAGCC
>DASXCL010000186.1:0-14672 GCA_036491195.1 Candidatus Angelobacter sp. | reverse complement strand
CTCCCGAACAGGCGCGCAAAGCCATTGATCGTTTCGTAGCTGCCTACAATGAGAAAGCAGCACCCTTCGAGTGGAAGAAGTCAGCCGTGCAGCCTTCGGCCCCTAAACATAATTACTCTGATTTACACAAGTAAGCACTAGGTGCGGAGTTCTTCTCCATATGGGTTGAGCCGGAATTCAAAGGCCGCTACTCCCGCCGGGCCATGGACCTGGTCGATAGCGTCTACCGGCAGGCGGCACGCCATCCCGACAAAATGACCATGGCGTTCACGGCAGACGATATCGTCCGCGCACATGACCACCATAAATTCGCCGCCCTGATGGGCATTGAGGGCGGGCACGCCATTGAAGATGACATGCGCCTGCTGCGCGATTTCTACCGCGTGGGCGTCCGCTACATGACCCTGACGTGGTCCAACACCAATGATTGGGCCGACTCCTCTGGCGATATCCAGGACCCCAACGTTAAGCACCACAACGGCATGACCGATTTCGGCAAAGACGTGATCCGCGAAATGAACCGGCTGGGCATGATCGTGGACATCTCCCACGTTTCCGACGCCACGTTTTACCAGGCGCTGCTCATCAGCCAGGCGCCGGTGATCGCTTCGCATTCTTCTTCCCGCGAGCTTACCAACCAGCCCCGCAACATGACCGATGACATGCTGCGCGCCATGCCCAATAATGGCGGCGTAGTGATGGTGAATTTTTATTCCGCGTTCATTGACGAAAATTACCGCAAGACATCTTCCGACCCTGAAAAAATCAAGCAGCGTGACGCCGAAGTGGAAGCTTACAAGAAAGCCCATCCTCATCCTGACGGCAGCCCGGTGACGTATGATGAAACGGCGGCCATCGAAAAGAAATGGGCAGCACAGTTCCCGCGGCCGCCGCTAAAATCGCTCATCGATCACATTGACCATATCGCCAGAGTCGCAGGCATTGACCATGTGGGATTGGGCTCGGATTTTGACGGTGTTACTTCCCTGCCGGAAGGCATTGACTCCGCCGCTGACCTGCCGAAAATCACACAGGCCTTGTACCAGCGCAGTTATACGCGCGAACAGATCCGCAAAATCCTTGGCGGTAATTTTCTGCGGGTGATGCGAGAAGTGGAAGTAACAGCCAAACGGCTTCAGGCGGAACGCAACGGCTCAGGTGCTCTGAGTTTTGAAGATATCGAACTAATGGTGGGCAATCGGGTCAACGCGGCCCAGTTGATTGACCGCATCAAAGAACGCGGGATCAACTTCGATTTGACGGCCGAGCGCCGAGCGCAACTCAAGTCAGAAAAAGCAGACGATGCGGTGCTGGATGCGATTGTGAAGGCGAGAAGGAAATAGGATTTGGGCTCTTAAAACTTCCTACTTCGCAGGCCCCGCCTTCCTGATGTAAATGTTGCCGTTGAAATTCTTGAACTGGATCTCCTGGCCGCCACCATTGATAGTTCCCATCACATTCTTCTCGATCTTCACGCGATACTTCCCGCCTTTTCCACGATTGTCTTCCACGGTCTGCTGCGGAGCAGTTGGCTGAACTTTCACGTCGAAATCGCTGTAAACTTCGCCGTTGTCCGTACGCAGGCTCACATTGGCCTTCAGATCGGCAGGAAACGTTACGTCAATGTCGCCATTGAGCGAACTGAACGCCATCTGCTTCTGCGGATCAACTCGATTGAAGGTTGCCACCACGTGGCCGTTCAGCGCGTGTGCCACGACGCTCCCGCCGATATTTTTCAGATCGACTTCCCCGTTCACGTCATTAATATCGAGCTCTCCGTCCACGCCGGTGACCAGAATATTGCCGTCATTGACCGTGTGCAAAGAAAGCGACGTGCGGGTTGGGACCGTAATCGTCAAATCCACCGTGCGCTGATAAGAATCCGTGCTCACCCGTACATCGTTGTTTTCTGCTTCAATGTTCAGCCCGGTGGAAGTCATAGGGATATGTTTCATGCCTGTCGCCCGGCCCTCGCCGCGGGACTCATCATGGCCCCGCACCCTGGCTTCCACGACGATCTCTTTTACATCGCCGCCTTTGACCGTGATTCCGCCGCTCACCAGGTGGGCCCGCAGTTTCACTGGACGTGAAGGATCACAAGGAACAGCGATCCGGTTATCAGGCGCCTGCGCCAGCAAAAACGGCGCGAGTACAGAGAAAGCCGCTGCAATCACGAATTGATAAGACTTAAAGTAATAGTTCATATGTTTACTCTTCATCGTGTTACTCATGACGTTCGAGAACGCGTATGTCTCCATTTAAATTTTCGGCCTTGATCTCCGGGCCTCCGGAGCCAATGCGGCCTCCGGTGTAACGGTCTGACCGAAAGACAAACTTTGTGCCGTGGCGCTCAGCGCTCACCGGCTGGGCGGGGAGCGAGGTCATCTCAAAGTCGCTGAAGACCGCGCCGTTCATCGTCTTGAAGCGGAAGTCGCCTGCCAGCCCGCGGACGAAATACAGGTCAATATTGCCGTTGATGGTCGCGAAATCCGAGGTCTCTCGCGGGTTTTCACGGAACGTGACCTTCACCGGCCCGTTGACGGTCTTCGCCACACCCGATCCCGCGACATTCTGCATCTCAATGCCGCCATTCACATTGTGGACGGCAAAGTTGCCGGTTACGTCCTGCACCCGCACATGTCCGGCGTTAACGGTTTTCAACCTGACCTCAATCTCTCGCGGCACCTGGAGCTGGAAATCCATCTTCACTTTGTAGCCGCGATCGCCGTGCCAGTTGCTGCACCCTTCGCTTCCGTTCTCACATTTGCAGCGGAACAGACCATTCACGTAGAGCTTTAACAAACCCGGCTGATCGGTAATATCCAGCGTGACTTCCTTTTTTGCTGCATCCATCCGGTCTTTGGATTCCGCCGAGACGGTCTTATTGACTACCAGCTGGACCTGATCGCTCTGCCCGCCTGTCACTTCAATTGAGCCAAAGATGTTATCCACGTCAAGAATCTTGTGGGACGAAGTGAGGCTGAAAGTTTTACGGATCGTCTCCTTCTCTTCCAGACGCATGCCTGAATCTGAGTCATCGTCGTCGCCGGCGGCGTGGAGCGGGCCAGCGAACGAAGGCAAGAACAGCAAACCAACGGAATACATCAAAATGAATGCAAGAAATTTTTGTTTAATCACGGCTCCTCCGATTCCTTTCAGTCAAAGCGATCCCTCGCTATGCTCGGGACAAAAACATTAGTTCAACTGCTGGATTCCCCAGTCCACGCGCTTCTTTACCGTGGGATTGATCTTCGGGTCTTGCTGGAACTTCTTGAATTGCGCCACTGCGCTCCGGTCGTGCAAATCCACGAGCAAGTCAATCAGAGCGACTTGCACAAGAGGCGACTGGTTTATTTCAAGTACGCCGGCAAGTTCGCGGCGGATTTCCGGCCGGTTCGCATAGCGGCTGAGCGCATCAAGCGCAGCCAGCCGGACATCCACGCTGTTATCGAAACGCAGGGTATGAAACAGGGCTCCCAGCACCTTGGGATCTGGCTCCTGCAGACGCGTCGTCCAGCTCACGCCTTCCAGGCGCTGACTGGCCGACTGCTGCTGCAGCATGGAGAGAGCGACCATCTGGCGGGTGGCGCCGAGTTCCTGGCGCATCTCGTCGAGCTGGGCTTGCGCCGCTGAATCGATGCTGCGGTCCGCATGTTTGCCGATGAAGTATCCGCATGCCAGAAAGAGACAGGCCCACACGATTCCCGCGGCCGGCAGCTGTCGCCAATTGCCGAGTCCCCATAGCATGGGGATCGGCGTCTTTTTCTTCTCCGCTTGCAGGCTTGTTTTCTCCCAACGGCCTTCCTGGTAACTCTCAAGCATTGCTTTAAAGTGCGACTCCAGGGCCGGACTCGGCTGCTCGTTCGGCATGAGCGCCAGCTTATTCCACAGCGCAGCCTCTTCGCCGCAGGCAGCACATTCCGCCAAGTGTGTTTCTACCTGGACCGCCAAGTCAGAGCCGAGCCTGCCTTGCAGATAGTCCGGCATCAGTTCGCCAATTTCATTGCAGTTCATTGCACACTCCCGGGCGAAGGCCACGCTTTGTCTGGACCTTTACCACGCAAGCTTTTTCCACTCTCGAGTTGCTGAAAAACCTGCCGCAGGTCTTGTAGAGCGCGATGGACTCTGGTTTTCACTGTCCCCACTTCGCAGCCGAGAAGCTGGGCGATCTCTTCATACTTGAGATCTTGAAAGCGGCTCAACACCAGAACTTCGCGCTTGTCTTCCGATATCTGCATCAGTGCGCTGTGCAGCAGCAATGCTTCCTGGCTCTGTTGCGCCGTGTCCACAGGCGCGACCGCCGGCGACATTTCCGGCTCCCATCTCGCCTCTGGCCGCCGCTTTCGCAGCAAATCAAGCCGGGCATTGCGGGCAATCTGGTACATCCATGCGCGGAACGCCGTATCCGGCCGATAACTATGGCGATACTTGAGTATCCGAAAGAAGACCTCCTGCACCAGATCTTCACTCACGGGGCGATCACCGGTAAGCTTCAGGTAAAAATTGAACAAGGGCACGTGATACCGCTCAAACAACACGCCAAGCATCTCGCCGACGCCGCTTCTTACCTGCGACATCAGCTCTTCGTCGGACATCGAATTCGTAATCGGTTCCGGCAGAGGCTGTTTGTCCTTTCAGAGGTGATTACCGCAGGACCGAAAAAAGGTTACAGCGAAAGAATGGCAGTTCCGATCCGCGCGGCATCCACGGCGGACGGACTCGCAGGCTTTACTTCTTTCTGCTCTCCATTTCTAATATTTGGTTACGTTTTTACTAAGGAGAAATGAATGGTGACTCGTGCAGCGTTGATTCTACTTTGTTTCAGCCTCGTAGCTGGAGGCCAGAGCAAGCCGAAAAGCGCCGCCCCCGGTGGTTCCGCAAAAACAGCGCACAAAGCTGCGCCGGCTAAAACTCCTCCGACTGCTATCCTGCACACCACTGCCGGGGACATGAAGTGCACGCTCTTTTCAGATAAAGAACCCAAAGCCGTGGCAAATTTCGTCGGGCTGTCCAAGGGCACAAAACCCTGGCAGGACCCAGCCACCGGCAAGACGGTGCATGGCAAGCCTTTTTATGACGGTGTCACCTTCCACCGGACGATTCCGGATTTTATGATTCAGGCGGGCGATCCTACCGGGACGGGCAACGGCGATGTCGGTTTTGAAATAACGGACGTGCTTAGCCCCGATCTACTGTTCGATCAGCCCGGCCGCCTTGCTTACGCGAACAGGGGCGGCATGCCATCCACAAGTTCATCGCAGTTTTTCATTACGGAAAAAGCGGTTCCCTTCCTGAATCCTTGTCTCGATGAGGGCGGTTGCCCTCAACTAGGAAGGGGAAAAGGCACCGGCTATATCATCTTTGGTCAATGCGATGACAATACCGTGGAGCTGGTGAAGAAGATCGCGCGCATGCCTTGCGGTGGAGTAACTTGCACCGGAAATAACAGCCACCCGCAAAACCCGGTAAAAATCACGCACATTGAGATCCGGGGCTCAGGCAGTGCTGTGGCGAAACCAGCCGCGAAGAAGCCGACGGCAACGAAAGCCGCCGCTCCGCCCAAACAGTAAGACAAATACTCGGGAACCGCCGAGAAAAACATCTCTGAAAGGAATGGTCCATGACACGCCAGCCAGGCACGTACGCCGTTTTTGATACCACGGAAGGCAAGATCGTCTGCCGGCTCTTTGAAAAAGAGGCCCCCATCACCACCAAGAACTTCACCGACCTTGCCGAGGGCAAGCGTAGCTGGAAAGATAACGTAAGCGGCAAGAGCGGCGACGGCCCTCTTTATAGCGGCACCATCTTTCATCGCGTGATTCCGGACTTCATGATCCAGGGCGGCGATCCCAGCGGTACGGGCATGGGCGGTCCCGGATACAAGTTTGGAGATGAGACCAAGGGCTCGCCTCACAAATTCGATAAAACGGGCAAGCTGGCCATGGCCAACGCCGGTCCCGGAACCAACGGCAGCCAGTTTTTTATCACCGTCGCCGCCACTCCGTGGCTCACTGGCAATCACACGATCTTTGGTGAAGTGGTGGAGGGCCAGGACATTGCCGACAAGATTTCCAAGGTCAAGAAAGGCGCGCAGGACCGCCCTGTAAAAGAAGTGGTGATCAACTCCATCACCATCGAGCGCGCCGGTTAGCGGAGGCGGCCCTTGGAGCCGATCAAGATTGTCATCTTTGTCGTCGCATTTCTTCTGCTGCTCCTGCTGGGGCGGAAGCTCTTAGTGACGGAGGAGCTTCACGGAGCCCAAGTCCCGGAACCGCTTCTAACTCCTGATTCGCCTGCAGCCAGCGAAGAAGCCACTGACGAAAGAAACGGCCGGGTAGTAGTCGGCACAGACTTACCCTTCCCTGTTCAGCTTCCAGAGCTGGAGCAGGATGATGACGGCAAATACAACCGTCCAGAGTTCCTCAACTACTACTTTTCCCAGGTCGATCTCCTGCACGGTCCAGCCGACCCAAGATGTTTCTTTGATGAGTTCTTTGTTGAAACCCGCAATCCCCAGGATGAGCACGTCGGCACGTACAAGTTTCTGGTGGCTACGCCCGCGGGATTGCAACGCGCCATGGACGAAGAGCGCCAGTCTTTGCTTTATCTGGAGGAGCACACGATCGTCATCGACCATTGGGATCTTACGCTGATATTAAATGCCGCAGTTCAGTACATCATCAAAAGCTACCAGGGCTTGCAAAACTATTCAGATGAGCACGCGCTGCCGGAAACGGATGGGCCTGTCTAAGCCTTTGGGACGCGGAGACAAAAAAACCGACGCATTGCGCGCCGGCTTTTAGCTTTTATCGGATTCTAAACGCCAATCACCTTCACCAGTTCAGCCACGGAGTCTGCGCTCTTCTGCAAAGCTGCCTGCTCATCCGGCGTAAGTTTAATTTGAATAATCTGTTCCAGACCATTCGACCCCAGTTTGCATGGCACGCCAACAAAAAGACCTTTGATACCGTACTCGCCTTCAAGATGGACAGCGCAAGGCAGGATTTTCTTCTTGTCCTTCAGAATGGCTTCCACCATCTCCGTGGCCGCCGCGGAAGGCGCATAATACGCGCTCCCGGTTTTCAAATACTTCACGATTTCGGCGCCGCCATCGCGGGTGCGCTGCACAATTGCGTCCACCCGGTCTTTGGAGATCAGTTCGGTGATCGGGATGCCGGCGACGGTGGAATACCGAGCCAGTGGAACCATGGTGTCACCATGGCCGCCGAGGACGAAGGCTGTCACGTTCTCCACGCTCACGTTCAGTTCCTGCGCAATAAAGGTGCGGAAACGCGCTGAATCAAGCACGCCCGCCATGCCAATCACGCGATTGCGGGAAAACTTGCTTAGTTTGAACGCCGCCTGGGACATTGCATCCAACGGATTAGAGACGACGATCAAAATGCAGTTCGGCGAGTTGGCTACAACTTTGGCGATCACGTCTTGCATGATTTTGTAGTTGGTGTTGAGCAGATCGTCGCGGCTCATGCCCGGCTTGCGCGCGATTCCGGCGGTGATCACCACAATGTCAGAATTCGCCGTATCGGCATAATCGTTGGTGCCAAGAACGTAAGAATCGCGTTTCTCAATGGGCATGGCTTCCAGCAGATCCAGGCCTTTGCCCTGGGGCACGCCCTCCAGCACGTCAATCAGCACCACGTTGGCCAGTTCTTTTGAGGCCACCCAGTGAGCGCACGTCGCACCCACATTTCCGCCGCCTACGATCGTTACTTTTTTTCGCATTCCAGTCCCTTCCTGAATTTTTTTGCTGAGGTCTACACTGCTGTTTTCTTGCGCCGATCCACCATGTTGTCAATCATGTGTCCGGCAAACTCGCTGGTTCTTACCTTGGTGGAGCCTGGCATCAGGCGCTCGAAGTCATAAGTCACAAATTTGTCCTGAATCGTCGCTTCGAGCGAGGTCTCAATCAACCGGGCCGCTTCTGACCATCCCATATAATCGAGCATCATCACGCCGGAAAGAATGACTGATCCCGGGTTGATCACGTCCTTGTCAGCGTATTTGGGTGCGGTGCCGTGCGTGGCCTCAAACACCGCGTGCTGGTCGCCGACGTTGGCGCCCGGAGCAATTCCCAAGCCGCCGACCTGGGCCGCGCAGGCGTCAGAAATGTAGTCACCGTTGAGGTTGGGCGTGGCCAGAATATCGTATTCCCCCGGACGAAGAATCACCTGCTGGAAGATCGAGTCGGCGATCCGGTCATTGACCATGATCTTCTTCTTCCACGCGCCGTTGCCGTGTGACTTGGCAATGGAATCGAGCACTCCCTTTACTTCCGCGTAAAGCTCCTGCTTGAAACTTTCCGGAGCGAAGTCCATGCCGGACTCGATCATCGCCGCGTTCTGTTCCACGCTGAGGTTGGGATTTCTATCTTTGTTGTCGAGGATCCAGCTCTCGCGCTCCGTCACGATCTGGTCACGGAACTCGTCGCGCGCCACCTCATAGCCCCACTCGCGAAAAGCTCCCTCGGTAAATTTCTGGATGTTGCCTTTGTGCACCAGCGTTACCGAACGGCGTTTGCTCTTCACAGCATGCTGGATCGCCATGCGCACCAGTCTCTTGGTCCCAAAGATGGAAATGGGCTTGATGCCGATGCCGGAATCTTCGCGAATATGCTTCTTGGTCCCGGCCAGCATGGTGTTGTTCAGGTAGTCGATCAACTTCTTGACTTCAGGAGTTCCCTGCTTCCATTCAATGCCCGCGTAAACGTCTTCAGTGTTCTCGCGGAAGATAATTACGTTGAGCTGGTCAGGATGCTTCACCGGCGAAGGCACGCCTGAGTAGTAGCGCACAGGACGTATGCAGGCATAAAGATCCATGATCTGCCGCAATGCCACGTTCAGGGAACGAATGCCGCCACCGATTGGCGTGGTCAACGGCCCTTTGATGGAAACGTGGAGATCACGCGCGGCGTCAACTGAGGCTTGCGGCAGCCAGCCCTTGAATTTCGTAAACGCTTTTTCGCCGGCAAAGATCTCATACCAGTGGATCTTGCGTTTCCCGCCGTAAGCTTTTTCTACCGCGCCATCGAACACGCGTACCGATGCGGCCCATATGTCGCGGCCCGTGCCGTCGCCCTCAATGTAAGGAATAATAGGATTATCCGGGACCTGCATCTTGCCGCCGCTGTAAGTAATGGGGCTGCCTCCTGCCGGCAGCGGTACTCCGTTATAAGATGACGCCATGCTTCCTCCCCGAAAATACATTCACAATGCAAACTTCTTACGTTACCATCGCAGCGGAGATGGCGCAAACGCTGTGACTCGGGTCACAGCGACCTGACGACATTTTTCCAATCCCCAAGAAAGTGAGCTACCCTGAATGCGCAAACAAGCTGTGCTTCTGCTACTCCTGTGCTCGTTTCTAGTCGAAGTCGCCCGTGCTGCCGATAGCACTTACCTCTATAAAGTCACGCTGGTGCAGGCGGCACCGGGGAGATTGCTGGACCTAATCGACCTCTACAAAGCACGTGCAGCCGAGTTGAAACAGGCAGGGGACGAGACGCCATTATGGATGCGCCACAGCCAGGGCGATCACTGGGACCTGATGCTGATCTTCCCTGTTAGTAGCTACGCTGAGTATTACCAGCCAGCGCGCATCGCCAAGCGGCAGCAAGCGCGGCAGACGGCGAAGTTTGACGACAAGTTCAAAGAGCAGATCGCGTGGCAGGAAGACCTGTTTGCTTACGGCCCTCCGCTGGCCGATCTGCGCAAAGCTTTTGCTGATGGGGCATTTTTTCATGTTGAGATGTTTGTGGCTCTGCCGGGCAAGTTTGCCGACCTGTACAAAGAACGCGAGATGGAAAACGCCTACTCTCGATCGTTGAAGCAGCCAGAAAATTTTATCTTTGTGCGCGATCAGGGAGCCGCGTGGGACATCTTCACCATCGGCGTCTTTCGCGACTTGAAACATTACGCCGAAAGCGCGGACGCCTTGCCGAAAGACCAGGAAGCCGCCGCCAAAGCCGCCGGGTTTGAAACGCCCAGCCAGATTGGGCCATACCTGCGGCGATTCATTCGCGAGCACCATGACACTCTGGCGGTAGCGATCAAGTAGTAATCTCGTAACCGCCTTGATTATTTCTTCATAACTGCTTCAACTTCATCTGCCGTGCGAGGCAGGCCGTGGCTCAGCATGATGAGTTTGCCATCCTGTCCAACGGCGAACACATCTTCGATGCGCACGCCCAGCTTTTCTTCAGGAATATAAATGCCCGGCTCCAGGGTGAATACCATACCTTTGTCGAGCGGCATTGCAGGATCGTTCGTGTCGTGCACATTCAAGCCCACATGATGTCCCAGCCCGTGGATGAAATATTTTCCAAGAGATTCGCCGTGCAGGTCTTTGCCGTGGGTATTGATGTAGTCGAAGGCAACTTTATAAAGCGAATCAGGATCGGTGCGGTTGGTGGGAAGCTTTGACTTCCCTGCCTGGAAGGCGTGCATCGCCGCTTCCTGGGACGCGAGAACAATGTTGTAGATCTCACGCTGGCGGGCGGTGAACTTTCCATTCACGGGAGCCGTACGGGTGATATCGGAGGCATACATGGAGTACTCGCCCGCGACATCCATTACTACAAGATCGCCATCCTGCATGGTCCGATCGTCGGCGGAATAATGCAGCACCGTTGAGAAAAAGCCTGAGCCCACAATGGGCGCATAAGCAGGACGCTCGCAGCCGCGATTGCCAAATTCATACTGCATCAGCGCGGATATCTCGCGCTCATTCACTCCGGGATGAATGGCCTTTAGTGCAGCGAGATGCGCGGCGACTGACGCGTCTGAGGCGCGACTAATCATCTTCAGTTCGCCGGCATCTTTTACCGTCCGCAGGCGCGCAATCAACGGCTTGGCATCCTTGAATGAAACGTAATTAGGAAACGAGTTGCCGCGGCGCAGCCATTCCAGCGGACCGGTTGAGGGTGTCGTCAGGCCGTTGGCTCCAAGATCGGAATAAACGGTGGCGCGAGGTTGGGGCAAGAGCTTGAGCAGTTCGTCATGCATCTTGTCCAGGCTCTCGACTTTGTCAAAGCCGGTCTGCTGCGGGGCCTGCGGATTCTCCGGACCCAGTTTGGGGCCAGTCCATTTTTCCTGCGTTACGTTATGCTCGGCCAGAAAAAGAATTTCGACATAAGGATTGGAATTGATGAGCAGCGCAGCGCCGGGTTCCAGCCATCCGGTAAGGTAAAAGAAGTTATCGTCCTGGCGAAAACCGTAGAGGTTATTGGGGCCCTCCGCTTCAGTGGGAGCAAACAGAACGAGGGTGCCGCCTTCCATCTGTTTGGCCAACGCTATACGACGAGCGTGGTAATCAGCATTATTCTGGCGCTCGGTTACGCCGGCACAGATACAGGAAAGAACAATCACCGAACATAGAAACAGAGACAGTTTTCGGATGCCCATTTGTGCTCCCATAACAGTAGCGGATTCTACCACGCGACGCGGCACTTATTCTGCCGGCGGCGGGGGCTTCAATCAACAGCGATTTTTGCCTGTAATACATTCTGTCCCAGCCGGGTATTGATCAGTTTTTAGTTGATTTTTCGCGTGGCTTCGCAGAACCTTATGCCGTCTTTCCAGATGGCCTTCTTCTTGATTCCAACCTTGAGGTGTTCTTTGAACAGTGTACGTATCAAGCCGCTGCTGTGCGCGTTGCTGCTGGCTCTGGCCACGGCGGGTTGTTCTCAATCGAAACTTCCCAAAGTGGAATTCTCTGATACTACGCTGGAGAACGGGCTGCGCGTGATCATTGTTCCCGAGCACACCGCGCCGGTCTTTGCCATCTCCCTGACGTACAACACCGGCTCGCGCAATGAAAAGCCGGACCGCACCGGATTGGCCCACCTGTTCGAACACATGATGTTTGAGGGCTCCGCCAACGTGGGCAAAGGCGAGCACGGACTGCTGGTTCTCAACTACGGCGGCACTGTGAACGGCAGCACCAACAACGATCGGACAAACTACTTTGAAGCGCTTCCGAAAAATCAGCTGGATATGGCGCTTTTTCTCGAGTCCGACCGCATGCGGGCGCTCAACATCACCCAGGCCAACCTCGACAACCAACGGAAAGTCGTGCAAGAGGAGCGCCGGCTTAGGGTCGATAACCAGCCTTACGGCAAGTCCTTCGAAGAGGCGGAGTCGCTCGCCTATGACAGTTTTCCTTACCATCACTCTGTGGACGGCTCCATGGAGGACCTGAACGCGGCTAAGCTCGATGACGTGCGCAACTTCTTCCGCATCTATTACGCGCCGAACAACGTGGTGATGGTCCTAGCCGGCGATCTTGATCCCAAAGAGACGCTGGCGAAGGTGAAAAAGTATTTCGGCGACATTCCGCGCCAGCCGGCGCCGCCTCTGGTCGATGCCACCGAGCCCGAGCATGACAAAGAGCGCCGCAAGACGCTGAACGATCCTCTGGCGCGCCTGCCGCGATACAGCGCCGCATATCTGGCTCCGCCGGGAAATACGCCGGATACCTTTGCTCTGCACATATTGGCGGCCATACTGTCTGAAGGTCGCAGCTCGCGCTTGCACCAGCATCTGGTCGCCGATAACCAGCTCGCGCTGAGCGCCGGTGCGTTTTTCCAGTCGCGGCGTGGGCCAAGTCTGTTTAGTGTAGACGGACTTGCCCGTCCTGGCGTGAAGGTCGAGGACGTGGAAAAAGCCATCGACGATGAAATTGAGGCCATCAAGAGAGATGGCCCCACGCCCCAGGAAATGCAAAAGGTCCGAACCATCTTCCTCCGGCAATCGATCCAGACGCGCGCTTCAGTTCTTGAGATGGCCAACCTGATCGGCACGCAAACAGTCTTCTACAACGACCCGAATCTGATCAATACAGCGTACGAAAAGCTGGCGGCCGTTACCGCCGAGCAGGCGAAGCAGGCAGCGCAAAAATACCTGGTGCCCGCGCATCGCGTGGTTGTGATCACTGTGCCTGAAGCTCGCGGCGCCGTTTCCGGCGCGGCCGCGGCTGACACCAAGCAACTTTCTTCCAAGGTCCAGCGGCTGAATAAGGCGCCTATTAACCATGAGATCCTAAAGGTAACGCTGCCGCACCCTGCGGAGATCACGCTGCCCAACGGCCTCACCGTGCTTGTTCTGGAGCAGCATCGTCTGCCGACCGTCTACTACAACCTTTGGATCAAATCCGGCGCACTCTCCGATCCCAAAGATATGCCGGGCCTGGCGTCGTTTACCGCGGACGTGCTGCGCGACGGCACGGCCAAACGCGACAACAGCCAGATCGCCTTTGAACTTGACGAGCTGGGCGCGGACTGCAGGGTCAACGCCGAGTTTGGCGATAATCTCACCACCATCACGAGCTCCGGCCTCACCGAGTCCGCGGACAAGGTCATGGAGATCATGAGTGACGTCGTGCTAAATGCCAGTTTTGGTGCCGAGGAGCTGCAGAGTTATCAGCGGTATGAAGGCGCGCAGCTTATCCGGATGAGATCAAACCCGGCATTTCTCGCACGTGAGCGCTTTGCCCACGCGGTTTACGGCGATTTCGCAGCCTCCATTCAGTCTCCGACGCTGGAATCGCTGCAGAAGGCAACGCCGAAAGCGCTTAAGGCGTTTCATGACAAGTACTACACGCCCAACAATGCCATTCTGGCCATCTCCGGCGATCTGACCATCGCAAAAGCTGCGGAGCTGGCAAAGAAATATTTTGGCGATTGGAAAAGCCATCCCATCGAAGCGCCTGCGTTCGGCTCTGTGACCGGGCCGGCAGCCGCGAAGACCTATCTGATCGACCGTCCCGGCTCCGTGCAGAGCACCATTCTGGCGGGCGGGCTGTCATTGCGCCGTTCGGATCCTGACTTCAAGACGCTTTGGGTAGCCAACCGAATCCTGGGTGGCGCCTCATCGGCGCGCCTGTACAGCAATCTGAGCGAAGAGAAGGGCTATACCTACGACGCGTTCAGCCGTGTAAGCAGCGGCCTTTTTCCGGGAGTGTTCGTCGCCAACACCGAAGTACGCAACAATGTGACTGGACCTTCGCTGCACGAACTGCTGTACGAATTCAAGCGCCTGCGAGATGAGAGGGTGCCGCAAGCGGAGCTGGAGGAAGCCAAGGGGTCGATCATCTCCAGCTTTGCCCTGTCGCTGGAAAACCCATCCAGGATCGCCGAAAGTTGGATGGCGGTGAAGTATTATGGCCTGCCGGCCGATTACTATGACAAATACTCCGACCAGATCGCGAAGGTCGATGCCGACGCCGTGCAGCGCGTGGCGCGTAAGTACATTGATCTGGACCATTTACAAGTCGTAGTGGTGGGCGATGCCAAGCAGGTACGCGAGGCGGTAGCCAAATACGGAACCGTTGAAGTGTATGACGCGGAAGGCAAAGCCGTGGAAGCCAAGACCGATACGGAACCCAGCACAAAATAATCAGAACAGTCCTCCTCCAGGCGAGGCCCAGAGCAATCCGGGCTTTGTCTTTTAGAAGTCAGCTACACTCTTGGGCAGCACGATCAAGCATTCTTTGGAATTGGAACGCAGAATGGATTCGAACGCAGATTCGTCTCTCTTGCAGGACGTGAAGATCGTTAGCCTGGCGCTGAATGTGCCGGGGCCAGTAGCGGCCGCGCGACTAACCAGCCTCGGGGCCGAGGTCACGAAAGTGGAGCCCCCTGGCGGGGACGCAACCAG
>DASXCL010000185.1:0-24619 GCA_036491195.1 Candidatus Angelobacter sp. | reverse complement strand
ATCGCCGCGATTCAGCAAGGCATGTGATCAAAACTTGGAGCGTATTTTCTTGTACGTCGCCGGCAAATCTTCCGGCAGCACTCTGGTCTCGCCCACGGAACTCATGAAGTTTACGTCACCGAACCAGCGCGGAAGAATGTGCATATGGATGTGACTGGCCACGCCGGCGCCCGCGGCTTTGCCAATGTTCATCCCCAGATTGATACCGTCGGGGCGGTAGAGGTCGCGCAAGATGCCTTCGAGCCGTTGCGTGAGGGCCATCATCTCTTGCGCTGCGGGTTGTGAAAGTTTGGCTAATTCGTCAACGTGTTCATACGGCACCACCATCGTGTGGCCCGACGTGTACGGGAAAGCGTTCAGCATCACAAAGCAGTATTTCGCGCGATGGACAATCAAGGCTTTTTCATCGTCTTTGGTCTGCAGAAGGGTGCAAAACAGGCAGTCGCCAGGGGCAGTTGGGCCGGTAATGTAGGCGTATCGCCAGGGCGTAAACAGGTAATCCATAGGCCTTCAAAAAGATACCAGAAGGATTAGGGTTCTAAGCCAATTTTCCCGTTTTGAAGCGTTTGACAGCGCACTAAGCGGTTGTTATAGTCGAAGGAGTCTTATGGCCCTTTCAGGACTGCCGTAAGATCCGGCCGCTGGTTTTCGAGCCTTCCGAAATACCGGAAGCAAATCATGCCAGTGGGACTCGGGGTCCCGAGTCCGCCTTCAGCACTACTGCCTCTCTTCGGTGAGTTCCAGCTGTGTTTTGGGTCCGTTGGCAATTAAGGAATGTGGGTCGAGCACACAGCCCGTAGCGAGCACCATGGTTCCGACGCTGAATCCAACAGCTCAACCGATTCCGCCCAGTCCTACGAAAATTCAACCACTATGTCCGGGAACCAATCTCAAACTCAATCTCCTGAGCAGCCCACCGCGGGCGTGACTCACAAAGAAGAAACTCACATGGAAGATTTCGCCACAGCTCTTGAATCGTACACCCTTGAAACTGAACCGGCGCCAAGCGAAGACAACGTCTTCAAAGGCACCGTGATCAAGATCACCGCCACCCATGTCGTCGTGGACATCGGCTTCAAGTCAGAAGGTCTTGTGCCGATCGCTGAAGTCACCGATGCTCACGGCAACATAAAGTTTGAGCCCGGCCAGGACATTGAAGTGATGGTCCAGCGCGGCGAGAACGAAGAAGGCTCCGTTCTGCTTTCGCACGAACGGGCCCAGCGTGTGCGGGTATGGGAAAACATCGAGAAGGCCTACCACTCCAAGGAAGCCGTAAAAGGCACGGTGGTGGAGCGCGTTAAAGGCGGCGTCTCCGTGGATATTGGCGTAAAAGCGTTTATGCCAGGGTCGCAGGTGGATGTACATCCGGTGCGCAACCTGGAAACGCTCAAAGGCCAGGAGATTGATGTTCGGGTCATTAAGCTCAATAAAAAGCGCGGCAACATTGTGGTTTCGCGCAAAGCCATCCTGGACGAGGAAATCGCCTCCAAGCGCGGCAAGACCCTTGAAAACCTGGCCGAAGGCGCCATCCTAACCGGCACGGTGAAGAACCTGACCGACTACGGCGCTTTTGTCGATCTGGGCGGCATTGACGGCCTGCTCCACATTACTGACATGTCCTGGGGCCGGCTGACGCACCCGCGCGATCTCGTCCACGTGGGCGATCAGATCCAGGTAAAGGTCCTGAAATACGATCCGGAAAAGCTGCGCGTGTCGCTTGGCTTTAAGCAGCTCACGCCCGATCCCTGGCTTGATGCTGCTGAGCGCTATCCCATTGGCGCACGCGTTAAGGGCCGCATCTTGAGCGTGACCGACTACGGCGCTTTCGTGGAACTGGAACAAGGCATTGAAGGCTTGGTCCATGTGAGCGAAATGTCATGGTCCAAGCGCATGAAGCATCCGTCCAAGTTGGTCAACGTTGGCGATGAGATTGAATGCGTTGTGCTCAACGTGAATTCCAACGAGCGCCGCATTTCATTGGGCCTGAAGCAGCTTGAATCGAACCCGTGGGAGCGTCTGCATGAGAAGTATCCCATTGGATCGACGGTTGAAGGCCGCGTGCGCAACCTGACCGACTTTGGCGCGTTCATCGAAATTGAAGACGGCATTGACGGGCTGGTCCACGTCAGCAACCTGAGCTGGACAAAGCGGGTCAAGCATCCTTCTGAAGTCCTGAAAAAGGGTGAGAAGGTAAAAGCGATTGTTCTGGGCATTGAACCGGAGCAGCGTCGCTTGTCGCTGGGCGTAAAGCAGCTTCAGCCGGATGCATGGGAGAGCTTCTTCCAGAACCATCGCATTGGCGATGTGGTTCACGGAAAAGTCCTCCGTCTGGCCCAGTTCGGCGCTTTCGTTGAAATCGCGGAAGGCGTTGAAGGCCTTTGCCACAACTCTGAAGCCACGGATTCCTCTGGCGCGGGCGTAAAGCTGGATGCCGGCCAGGAACACGACTTTAAGATCATCAAGATGAATGCGGAAGAAAAGAAAGTCGGCCTGAGTCTGCGTGCTGTTGGTGACGAAGCCAGCCGCGCCGACGTGGAAGCCTACAAGCATCCGGCTTCCAGCGCCACGGCCACCACCACGCTTGGTGACATCATTAACTGGAAGCGCGCCGGCAACGATCAGGACTAAGCCGCTTCAGATATGGATAAAATAACAAGGCCGTCGCAAAATGGGACGGCCTCTGTTTTTTCCAAACTTACTTGCTGCGCATCTTCAGGTTGATGTTGACCTGTTTGCGGTTATCAAATCCGCTCAACGTTTTCGTGTCACTGTGTGCGCCCTCGTGCTCCGCATACACTTCGTAATCGATATTTGCTGCCAACCCGGAAAAGCGAAACGTGCCGTCGGGCTCACTGATGTAGGTCTTGATGGCCAGCGATTTGGTGTTTTTCAGATAAACAATCGCTTTCTGTACGGGTGCATCCTGCCCGTTCACAACGCGCCCCGTCAGGGTCCGGGCTTCACTCTGCGAGCCCCGCTGAAAGAGGAAGAATGCTGACGCTCTGGCGGTCGGAAGGGCGAACATGGCCCCGCATGCCAGCAAGATGGCGGTCATGGGGATAAGCTTTTTCATCGCATCCTCCTTCTGTCCTGAGTTGTTCGTTTGAGCTACTCTGTTAGATGCAGGCCAACGTCCAACCGCTCATCATTTTGCACGTGCACCTTGGTCTCACCTTTAAGCCTTTTCTTCTTAGATAATTGCACCTTGCCATCATTGCCCATCGGAGCATATTCAGCTTCTCCGCGAATCAGGTAATCGCCCGGTCCCGGCGGCACACGCTGGGCAAATTCTCCTCGATGATCGGAAACCAGGTCCCAGTTCGGATGCTTTTTTGTTTGTGGCCGGATCTTGATCTGCACCCCATACAGCGGCCGATCATCTGGTCCATAGGCGGTGCCAAAGATCAGCGCATAGGGTTTTGCCTTCTTTTGCTTGCCGTCTTTTTCAGTTGCCTGCGGTTGTTCGGCCGTTTGCGGCTGGGCAAGCGCCACGAGCACAAAAATAGCCAGGCATGCAGCCGTTTTCCGGCTCCAGCGCCGATTAGTAATCACTGTCCTCGTCGTCCTCGTCTTCGTCGTCGTCTTCTTCGTCTTCGTCCAGTTCATCCACGGGATTTAACTCCAGCGGATGTTTGGTGATTACTTCAAAGTCCGAGCCGCATTCCGGGCACGAAACAATTTCACCTTCATCGAGTTCTTCCTCGTCTAAATCGAGGTCAGTATCGCATTCCGGGCAAATCGGCATTTCTTTCCTCCAAGGGTATTCTCACAAGGGTGGCCAGGGCCATGTGATTATATTTAGAATCTCTGGTGGTTGTCGTCAAGTTTTCAATTGAGGGATTGAATGTTACTCCAGCCTTTCCGCACCAAAATAGCATCGAATGTCTTGATTGCGCTTCTGATGCTGGCGGCGACTTCTGCCGTTGCCCAAAAACATAAGCCCAAAACCCGCGCTGCTGCTGGATCCGCTGAAAAGCCTTCCACCACTGCCAAATTGGACCGCGATCCCGCTATCACCCAGATCATAAAAGATGTTTCGCCTCAGCATGCCCGGCAAACTGACGAGAAGCTGGTCAGCTTCGTCACGCGTAGCACGCTCTCAGTCAATAATCCAGGCGCTGCCACGTCTCCGCAAGGCATTGTAGCTGCCCGCAACTGGATCAAGTCAGAATTTGAAAAAATCTCCGCAGAATGCAACGGCTGCCTGGAAGTTAAGACTGACACCTTTGTGGAGCAGCCCAAAGGTCCCAAAGACCGCATCAAGCAGCCTACCGAAATTCAGAATGTCTATGCCATCCTGAAAGGCACGGACCCAGCCCAGGCCAAACGTATATACCTGGTGACCGGACATTACGATTCGCGTAATTCCAGCAATGAGAACTCCACTGATCCTGCGCCTGGCGCCAACGATGACGGCAGCGGCACCACAGTCTCTCTGGAATGTGCGCGCGTTCTCAGTAAGCACAAATTTCCAGCCACGATTATTTTTCTCACCGTCGCCGGCGAGGAACAGGGGCTGAACGGGAGCACCCACTTTGCCAAAATGGCGAAAGAACAGGGCTGGCAGCTTGAGGGCGTGCTTAACAATGATATTGTCGGCGGCAACCGCACGCCGGGCGACACCGCGCAGAACAGCAACTGGGTGCGCGTGTTTTCTGAAGGCATTCCCGCGGCCGCCAGTGAAGCTGATCTTCGCCGCATACGCGCCGTCGGCGGCGAAAACGATTCGTCCTCCCGCGAGCTGGCGCGCTATATCCATTCCGTTAGCGAACTCTATGATTTCGGCGCATTTACTCCCAAGCTAATTTTCCGTCGCGACCGTTACCTGCGTGGCGGCGACCACAGCGCATTCAACGAACAGGGCTTCGCCGCCGTCCGTTTCACCGAATATCGTGAAGATTTCAACCACCAGCACCAGAACGTTCGCACGGAAAACGGCATCGAATATGGAGACCTGCTGAAATTTGTGGATTTTGATTACGTTGCCAACGTGGCCCGGCTGAATGCGGCAACGCTTGCTTCGCTGGCTTCTTCTCCCGCGCCGCCAACCGAGGTCCACTTATTGACCAAGCAACTGGAGAACGATTCCAAGATCGAATGGAAGTCCGCGCCCGGAGCCACAGCCTATGAAGTGCTCTGGCGCAAGACCACCGACGCGGATTTCCCGGAAGAGAACTTGCTCCGCACCACCGAGCCAAAAGTTGATCTCTCCGACTCCAAAGACAACGTGATTTTTGGAGTACGATCAGTAGACGCAAAAGGCCACCGAAGTTTGATCGTGATTCCCGAACCGGAAAGATAACGCAATGGCGAGGTCCGTAACTCTCTCATTCCCGCCCTTTACTAGGGCGATCAAGACCTTGATCGCTATGAACGCGGGCATTTACGTCTTATTGCTTGTGCTCGGTGTGGTTGGCCAAACCAGTCTCGCGAGCGGGATTTTCAGCGCGCTGGCGCTGCGGGCCCACGATGTTGTCCATGGCCGCATTTATGAGCTTCTCACATATGGTTTCGTTCACGCTGGATTCTTTCATCTGTTCTTCAACATGCTCATGCTATGGATGTTCGGTTCGATGCTGGAAACATCCTGGGGTAGCACTCGATTCTGGGAATTTTTCCTGTTTGGCGTAATTGGAGCTGGTCTCGGTACCGTTGTCCTGGCTTACACGCTTGGTGCCGTTGTTCATTTGGCTCCCGGTACAGGCACCGTGGGGGCATCAGGAGGACTCTACGCGGTCTACATGGCTGTTGCAATGCTCTTTGGCAACCAGGAAGTCTTCTTATTCCCATTTCCATTCGCCATCCGTTTAAAATATCTGGTAGGAATTCTGGCGTTCATTGCGCTCATTGGCGCGCTGGGAGATGCGGGTGGCACAGCCAATGTGGCCCATTTGAGCGGACTTCTTTTCGGATATTTATACGTTAAGTTCGTGCCTCGCCGCGGTCTTTTGTTCTCGTTCTCCGAAGCCTCCTACGGCCTGACGAATCGCTATCACCGCTGGAAGCGCCGCCGCGCCGGGAAGAAGTTCCAGGTCTACATGAAAAAGCACAATCAGGACCCTTCAGACTATTTCGACGAATACGGCAATTTTCGCCCGCCCGATGACAAAGACAAAAAGAAAAACGGCGGCAGTTCGGGTGGATGGGTCAACTAAATTGGTAAATGAATAATTTTGCAACTGGATAAATGTGCGCAGTGCGCCTTGCCCATCTTCCGATTCGCGTTCTTTCGCGTAAATTCGCGGCTAGTTCTTTGATCCGCTCCATCTGCGCAAATCTGCGGCTGCCTATCTCTTCCGTCTCTCCACCGGCGACACAGCTTTCATCCTGGGCGCTTTGCGGCGCTCTTCGCTTGCAGGCCAGTGGTGTTCGCCCGCCGTCCCCACCACGTGCAGGCGGAGAAAGTTGGTTGATCCGCTACTGGTGCGCGTTCCCGCCACTACCGCTATCACGTCGCCCGGCTGCACCGTATGCATTTTGAGCAAAAGCATTTCCGCGTTGAGGACCATTTCTTCCGCGTTGGGAGTCATTTCGCAGAAGAGCGGGGAGACCCCCCACATCAGGTTCAGCCGCGCGCAGACGGCCTGGGTCGCCGCAAAAGCGTAGATCGGAGCCATGGGCCGGTATTTGGAAATCAGCCGCGCCGTGGTTCCGGTTTCGGTGTACACCGCAATCGCTTTCATTTCCAGGTCTTGAGCAGCGTGGGCCACGGATTCGCAAATCGTCTCTGAGATTGAGAGCTGCCGGTGCTGGCGGCGGCGTTGCATTGGTTCTTCCTTGGCCGACTCCGCTTCCAGCACAATCTTCGCCATCATGGCCACGGTTTCCCGTGGATACTTGCCGCTGGCCGTCTCCGCCGAGAGCATTACGGCGTCGGAGCCATCCAGGATAGCGTTGGCCACGTCGCTGGCTTCCGCCCGCGTGGGCCGCGGGTTTTCGATCATCGACTCCAGCATCTGTGTGGCCGTGATTACCGGCTTGCGCCAGTCCGCCGCGCGGCGGATCACATGCTTCTGAATAAGCGGTACTTTCTCCGGCGGCATTTCCACACCCAGGTCGCCGCGCGCTACCATCACGCCATCTGCCACGTCCAGAATCTCTTCCAGATTCGCCGGATCGACTGCCTGCGGCTTTTCCAGCTTGGCGATGACCCACGCATCGGAATTGTGCATGCGCACCAGGCGCTTCACCAGCCGCACATCGTCGGCGGTGCGGATAAAAGAGACGGCCACGATGTCCACTCCATGCTTCAGGCCGAACTCCAGATCTTTTTCGTCTTTTTCCGTCAACGACGGCACGCTGACAACGGTTCCCGGCAAATTGATTCCTTTGTGCTCGCCCAGCAGGCCACCGTTGATGACCTCGCACTCAACATCGTCTCCACGCACAGCCGTTACGCGCAGTTCGATCAGCCCGTCGGAAAGCAGGATGCGCGCGCCCGGATGAACTTCTTTCGCCAGCGTTTTGAAAGTGGTTGAGAGCAGCGCGGCAGTGCCAGCGATATCGCGGGGCGTGATAGTCAGGTGCGCTCCGCTTTTAATGCCGATTGGCGTTCTGTACTTGAGTCGGCCAGTACGGATCTTGGGGCCTTGCAGGTCTTGCAGAATGCAGATGGTGCGCCCTTCCTTCTCGGCAACCCGGCGCAGCCGGTCGATCATGCGAGCGTGTTCTTCGTGCGTTCCGTGAGAAAAATTCAGGCGGGCCACATCCATGCCCAGCCGCATCAGGTCGCGCAGTACAGCCTCCGATCCGCTGGCCGGCCCGATGGTGCATACGATCTTTGCTTTGCGCGCATTGGCAGCGACGATTTTTTCAAACTCCTTGGTTCCACTGGTCACCCGTTCATACCTTCTTTTCCGTGGCGTCGTTTTCCGCCAGCTTGGGATAAACTTGCGCGTTCATCTCCGCGCCCAGCAGCACAATCACAGAAACTATGTAGAGCCACACCAGCAGCGCAATCGCCGCGCTTAAAGACCCGTAAACCACGGTGTATGTGGCGTAGACCCTTACATACCAGCCAAACAGCATGGTTGCCGGAAACCACAGCACCGCGGCCATAACCGCGCCTGGCAGCACGCGTCGCCAGGATTGCGTTTTGGGCAGTCCGTGGTGATACATCAGTGCCGTAAGCGCGATTGCGGTCAGAATGGCGATGCCCCACCGCACGCCGTCCCACACCAATAAAATGAGCGGCCTGAACAGATGCATGGTCCCGCTCTGGATCCAGTTCTCCACTTCCGTCCCAAACGCCACCAGGATGGTGGCAAAGCCTAGCGGAATCAATCCCAGCAGTACCAGATAAAGTGCGATTGCGCGCTCGCGCCAGAATCCCCAGGTGTTGGCCATGCCATAAGCTTTGCGGAAGCCGTCCATCCAGGAAATCATCACGCCTGAAGCGGCCAGCAACGTGACGATGGAAGCAGAGTAGATGATGCGCGTTGCGTGATGCTGCTTGGACTGAAAGAACGAAAGTGCCACCGACCGTGCGCCCGGCGGCAGCACCCAGCCTACGGCGTCGGCAATCTGCTCCAGAAAGCCTTCCGTGTTGTGCGAGGCTTCCAGCACTGAGGTGACCACCAGAAACGCCGGAAACAGCGTAAGAATGGAAGAATACGCCGCTCCTTTGGCGATCGAGAACTGCCCGTGTTGGAAGGCCTGCCAGAAGGCCCGACGAAGCCGCGTAAAGTGCATTAGCTGAATAGGTTAAAGGGGATGGAATGCGTTAGCAACTACCGAACTGACTTTCATCATTCATTGATTTGCATTCAACACTAAGAATTCTCGTTCTTCCGGCCAGATTTTTGCCTTTTGCCTTTTTTCTCGGTAGCAGTCGATTTTTCAGGCACCAATTCCATCCTCCTCCAGAACTTTCGATGAGTTCCATCGGCGCATTGAAATCAGTGCCATCCAAATTTGACTACGGTACAAGCCAAGCGGCCGATTGGGAGGATTCTTACGAGATTTGGAAGATCGTTTTCATATCTCTTGAGGGTGAAATTACCGTACTCTCACCATTCATTTGATTTCTGCTTAAGGACGCACTTGGGGGGTGAATCGCAACGTGGCCTGATGGCCAATCTCAACCGTTTTCGCCGTATCGCCAAGTGCAGCGAGTGTATTTCCCAAAAGTAAAAATAAAAAGAGGGCTGGATTTATCAGCCCTCTTGTTTCTCGATCAGTAGTTGTTTACTCCGGCGGTATCTCTTCGGCTTCGGCCTATGCCCCTCGTTAAGCTTGGCTGGCTTTGGCCCTTGCTTTGGGTATCTGGGTTTGCACGTACTCGGCCAGCCGGATGGAAAGCGTGATGATGGTGAAGGTCGGATTAGAAATTCCGGCCGAAGCGAAAACTGAAGCTCCGCCAATATACAGATTGTCGACACCGTGGACCTTCAGGTTTTGGTCAACCACTCCTTCTGTTGGAGCGGTGGAAGCCGACATCCGGGTAGTTCCGATGTGGTGGCCGTTGACTACCCATTGATCGGCTAGACTTTCCCATTTCGGCCAGGAGATGGCCCCACTTGTGGCCTGATTGAAAATAGAGCAATTCGTCTCATATGTTTTCTTGTCCAGGGAGCTGAATGCCCAGTGGATGTGGGTCTGCGGCTGACTAAAGACCGGATCGGGAGCTTTGTCGAGAGCGACATAACTATCGTAGTTGGGGGCCATCTCGAAATACATTGGAGCCGCTTCAAATTGATTGTTGCCCCAGAACCAGCATCTTCCTATGCCGTTGCTTCTGGCTGTATCCGCGTTTGCAATAAACCTGCCCGTTATGCCACTAATACTGCCCGCCGGAGCGTTCCATCCAGTACCGTTGATCAGGTTATTCTCAGCTTGCGATAGATAAGCCTTCGTGGTTTGAATGATTGAACTTTGCGAAAGGGGATGGCACATAAAGTAGTGACCCACCAATTTGTTTCCAACTCCGGATAGCAGAAGTTGCCGGGCATTGGCCACGGCGCCACATGCCAGGATGTAGATATCGGCGGTAACAGTGAACTCTGTGGCCTTTTGTGGATTGTCTGGATCGTCGTTCATGCTGGCTACCTTCAGGCCCCGCACGGATCCGCCCTGTTCCACAATGTTGAGCAAGGTCGCATTCACGATCACACGGACGGTGGAATCACCAATGGGTTTCCCATTAAAGGGGCGCGTAGCGAAGTTGAGCCCGCCCATAAATTGGTACATTTCCGCATTGAAATGGTTGAGATGCGGGACTGCGGCCTGCTGGCCCTGGTTTTGCATTTCAGATTCCCAGAACTCGGCCGTAAAATTGACGCCATTCGTTCCGTAGTCGCCATAAAGATTGTTGAGCGTCACTGCTTTCGCATAATAGGGATCAAGGTCCTCGCGAGTAATTGGCCAACCCGGAAAGCCGGGCCGCTTCTCGAAGACAATAGGATCCAAAGGCCTGGACTGGCCGCCCCAATGCGTGGAAGTTCCTCCATACACCCGTTCCCGTTCCTTTACCCAACTGGTAGATTTACCGTCGGGCAGGATCAGGAAATCGGATTCATTCTTGGAAAAATTCCCATCCGCCACACCGTTGTATAACTTGACCTTGTCCAGCCAACTCTTCTTGTAATAGCCGAAACGTGAATAATCCAATTGCCGGCCACCATCAAGCAGGATTACATCCAATCCTGCTTTACTCAGTTCCCATGCAGCGGTTATGCCGGCAGGGCCCGTGCCAATAACACACACCTGGGCCTTCTGTGGTGTCGTAATGTTTTTACCATTGCTGATCATCGTACTTTCCTTTCAGAGTTAAGGTTGTTGAGGCTACGCCCGTTTTCAGCGGCAAGGCCGTTACCGTTCACGTTTCACCTGGTCTTTGTGCCCCAGGCGTTCTGTAACAGTACTGATGTCGCAGCCGTGCTCCAAATGGGGATCACATTCAGGGCGATGAAGCGCATCGGGAATCGCGCGTGTGGCCACCTCGGCCGGATAGGCCGCCTGATCAATCGCTTTTTGATTCACGGATTCATGCAGATAGGTGATGGTGCCGGATGTCCGTCCGTCAATCGACGACGGGGGGAGAAGCAGGAAGCGTCCAATGCCAGTCTCGGTCGCGGTGAAGCGCCAGCGTGAACGGCGAATTCAACGGGTGGAGGTTTGCTCGGTGCGTCAACTGCAAGGCCGGTTCCCCGGAACTTCCACCATTGGATCATTGGGCCCCGGCACCTGCCGCCTCAGGGAAGGTCCCTAAGGGTGACCAGCTCTTTATGGTGGTATGTTCATGACGCCCCTTTCTCCTGGAGAGCCTCAAGCGGGCAAACAGGAATGGCGAGTTAGAACTGTATCTAAGTGATGTGGAGTTATACTCCAGCTTAATAGTTCAAGTCAAGGCGTTCTGGCTAAAAAATAAAAACGGGCTGGATTTCTCCAGCCCGCTCGTAGTTTATCGATCGGTAAATAGTTGTTTACTCGGCAGCCATCTCTTCGGCTTCGCCTTCCTGGCGCAGAAGCTCCAGCGCACGCTCGGCTTCGGCGTATGCCTGGGAGACTTCTTCCTGCACCTTGGCGGCAGCCTGCTCGAGTTCCGGAGCCAGCTTCACGTTGCGATAGTGGTCCATGCCGGTGCCGGCGGGAATCAAGCGACCCACGATAACGTTTTCCTTGAGCCCGCGCAGGTGGTCCACAGCGCCCTGGATTGAGGCTTCTGTGAGTACCCTGGTGGTCTCCTGGAATGACGCCGCGGAGATGAATGACTCGGTTGAGAGCGAGGCCTTGGTGATGCCCAGCAGCAGCGGACGGCCCGTTGCCGGACGCCCACCGTTGGCGATCACACGCTGGTTCTCCTCGGTAAAGCGGAACTTATCGATCTGCTGTTCCAGCAGGAACGTGGTGTCACCCACGTCCTCCACCTTCACCCAGCGCATCATCTGGCGGACAATCACTTCAATGTGCTTGTCGCTGATGGTCACGCCTTGCAAGCGATAGACTTCCTGGATTTCATTCACCAGGTAAGACTGCAGTTCCTTCTCGCCGAGTACGGCCAAAATGTCATGCGGGTTCAACGGCCCGTCCATCAGCGGTTCACCCGCCCGGACGCGCTCGCTTTCCTGCACGTTGATGTGGACGCCCTTTGGCACCGAGTATTCTTTCTCCGTGCCGTTATCGGCCACCACGTAGATTTTGCGCTGGCCTTTCGAAACCTCGCCGAATTTCACCACGCCATCGATTTCGCTGATGATCGCGGTTTCACGCGGCTTGCGGGCTTCAAACAGCTCGACCACACGCGGCAGACCACCGGTGATGTCCTTGGTCTTAGTGGTTTCGCGCGGGATCTTCGCCAGCACGTCGCCCGGATGAACTTCATCACCGTCCTGCACCATCAAGTGGGCGCGTGACGGCATGAGGTAACGCCGGGTTGCTTTGGCCTTGATCACGATTGCCGGCTGGCGCTTCTCGTCAGGTGACTCGCCCACCACGTGGCGGGAGAGGCCGGTGACTTCGTCCACTTCTTCGTGGAGCGTCACGCCTTCTTGCAAGTCTTTGAACTGAACGGTGCCGCCGACTTCAGTAAGGATGGCAAAGGTGTATGGATCCCATTCACCCATGACCTGTCCCACGTTCACCTGCTGGCCGTCTTGGACTTTGAGCCTGGCGCCGTAAACCACCGAGTAGCGTTCTTTTTCGCGTCCTTTATCGTCGACAACGGCGATGGACATTGCACGGTTCATTACCACCAGATCGCCCGTTTTTGCCTTTACGGTCTGCGGATTGATAAAGCGCACTATGCCGGCCGTGCGCGCTTCCAGTCGCGATTGCTCAGACACGCGCGATGCCGTACCGCCGATGTGGAAGGTACGCATCGTCAACTGCGTGCCCGGTTCACCGATGGACTGCGCCGCGATCACGCCCGTTGCCTCGCCCAGCTCGACCATGCGGCCTGAAGCCAGGTTGCGTCCATAGCACGCGATGCAAACGCCGCGTTTCGATTCGCAGGTCAACACGGAACGGATCTTCACCCGCTCGATACCGGCCGCTTGAATCGCGCTGGCCAGCTCTTCCGTGATGTCCTGGTTCACGTCCACAATCACGTTGCCTTCGTAGTCCTTGATTTTCTCGAGCGATACGCGGCCCACAATGCGGTCGCGCAACGGCTCGATAATGTCGCCCGCTTCCACAATGGATCCGACGTAAATGCCATCCACCGTGCCGCAGTCCTGTTCGCTGATGATCACGTCCTGCGCCACGTCCACCAGGCGGCGGGTCAGGTAGCCTGAATCGGCGGTCTTAAGCGCCGTATCGGCCAGTCCTTTACGCGCACCGTGCGTGGAGATGAAGTATTGCAACACGGTCAACCCTTCGCGGAAGTTCGCCGTGATGGGCGTCTCAATGATTTCGCCTGAAGGCTTGGCCATCAAGCCGCGCATGCCGGAGAGCTGGCGAATCTGCTGTTTCGATCCGCGAGCGCCGGAGTCAGCCATGACGTAAATCGGGTTTAGCTGTCCGACCTTGTCCAACTCCTGCATGTTGTTGAACATCTCGTCGGCAACTTTTTCCGTCACGTTCGACCAGATTTCAATCACCTTGTTATAGCGTTCGCCGTTCGTGATGGCGCCGTCCAGGTACTGCTGCTGCACGGCAATAACCTGCTTTTCAGCGTCCTTCACCAGCCCTTTCTTGTGCTCAGGAATGACCATGTCATCAATGCCGATGGACAAGCCCGCGCGCGTCGCATAGCGGAAGCCCGTCTCTTTCACTTCGTCCAGCATTTTGACGGTCGTTTCCAGGCCAAAGCGCAGGTAGGTGTAGTTCACCAGCTGGCCAATACCCTTTTTCTTGAGCAGGCCGTTGATGAACGGCATGCCCTTGGGCAGATGGTCGTTCAGGATCGTGCGGCCCACCGTTGTATTGATGAACTGGCGTTCAAAGTTCACCGGCTCCGTGTGCACAATGTCCTGATCGTCATAAGCCGCCGTCAGGTCGATGACTTCACCGCTATAGCGCAGGCGGATCGGCGTAAGCGTTTCCACTTCGCCGGCTTCCAGCGCCAGCAATACGTCTTCAGTGTTGGCAAAAGCGCGGCCTTCGCCCTTGGCGCCCGGCTTGCCTTTGGTCAGGTAGTAGAGGCCAAGCACCATGTCCTGCGTGGGCACGGTGATTGGCTGTCCTGATGCCGGCGAAAGAATATTGTGCGATGACAACATCAGCACGCTGGCTTCAACCTGGGCTTCCGGAGAAAGCGGAATATGGACGGCCATCTGGTCGCCGTCAAAGTCGGCGTTAAACGCTGTGCAAACCAGCGGGTGGATCTTGATGGCCTTGCCTTCCACCAGCACCGGCTCAAACGCCTGAATGCCCAGGCGGTGAAGCGTTGGAGCGCGGTTCAAAAGCACCGGATGGTCTTTAATTACTTCTTCCAGGATGTCCCAGACAATCGGTTCCTGCTGCTCCACCATTTCCTTGGCTTGCTTGATGGTGGTGCAGTGGCCTGTCTGCTCCAGACGGTGATAGATGAATGGCTTGAACAGCTCGAGCGCCATCTTCTTCGGCAAGCCGCACTGGTGCAGCTTGAGTTCCGGACCAACCACGATCACGGAACGGCCCGAGTAATCCACGCGCTTGCCCAGCAAGTTTTGGCGGAAGCGGCCCTGCTTGCCTTTCAGCGTGTCAGAGAGTGACTTCAAGGGACGATTGTTTGCGCCACGCAGCACGCGGCCACGGCGTCCGTTATCGAACAGCGCGTCCACTGACTCCTGCAACATACGCTTTTCATTGCGCACGATCACTTCAGGCGCGTGCAGGTCCATCAGCTTCTTCAACCGGTTGTTGCGGTTGATCACGCGACGATAAAGGTCGTTCAGGTCAGACGTGGCAAAACGGCCGCCATCCAATGGAACCAATGGACGCAGCTCCGGCGGAATGACTGGGATCACGTCCAGGATCATCCATTGCGGCTTGTTGCCGCTCTTGCGGAAGGCCTCAACCACTTTCAGCCGCTTGGCATATTTCAGCCGCTTCTGGAGAGATGTTTCGTGCTTCATCTTCTCGCGCAGTTCGACGGAAAGCTCTTCCACTTCTACCCGCTTCAGGATTTCCTTGATGGCTTCTGCGCCCATCATCGCCTTGAAACCGGTTGCGCGGTACTGCTGGTCGAGTTCACGGAAGCGTGTTTCTTCCTTGATGACTTCACGCTCTTTTACCGGCGCTTCACCGGCATCCACCACGACGTAGGACTCAAAGTAAAGGACCGATTCCAGATCGCGCAGTGAAATGTCCAGCAAGTGGCCGATGCGTGAAGGCAGGCCCTTAAAGAACCAGACGTGCGAGCAAGGCGAAGCCAACTCAATGTGGCCCAGCCGTTCACGGCGCACTTTTGACAGTGTGACTTCAACGCCGCATTTGTCGCAGATCACGCCGCGATGCTTCATTCGTTTGTATTTGCCGCACAGGCATTCCCAGTCCGTTACCGGACCGAAGATGCGGGCGCAGAAAAGGCCGTCGCGCTCCGGCTTGAAGGTGCGGTAATTGATGGTCTCCGGCTTGGTCACCTCGCCGTGAGACCAGCTGCGGATCTTCTCCGGCGAGGCCAGGCTGATTCGGATGGAATCGAAATCGGTAATCGTGTTGCCCAGATCAAATGGACTTGAACGGTACAAGGTGTCCTCCTGCGGCGCTTAACGCGCGTCGCGCTGCGGCTCCCGGTTGCTGCTGATTCTTACTCTGGTCTCAACCCCAGCCGGAAGCGGTCCGGAGTTGAGACGGGCTTTGACTAAAGAAAGATTGCTCTATCGGTTAGTCAGCCGCCGCGGCAACTTGTTTCTTGCCGCCTTCAATGGTTTTAATCAGCTCCACATCCAGGCAGAGCGACTGCAATTCGCGGATCAGCACGTTGAATGATTCGGGCACGCCGGGTTCAATGGCGGCTTCGCCCTTCACAATGGCCTCATAAATCTTGGTGCGGCCAAATACGTCGTCTGATTTCGCGGTGAGCAGCTCCTGCAGGATGTAAGCCGCGCCATATGCCTCAAGCGCCCAGACTTCCATTTCTCCAAAGCGCTGTCCGCCGAACTGCGCCTTGCCGCCCAGCGGCTGCTGGGTGATAAGCGAGTACGGCCCAATGGAGCGGGCGTGGATCTTGTCGTCCACCAGATGGGAGAGCTTGAGCATGTAGATGTAGCCCACCGTTACCGGCTGTTCAAATTTGTCTCCGGTCATACCATCATAGAGGTCGGTCTTGCCCGATTCAGGCAGGTTGGCCTCACGCAACATCGATTTGATTTCCACTTCGCGCGAACCGTCAAACACCGGCGATGCGAAGTACACGCCTTTCGTCAGCGTCTTGGCTACGTGCAGCAGCTCATCATCTTCCAGAGCGGCGATCTTGTCGCCGAACGGAGTGTCTTTGAAGATGCTCTTGAGTTCGCGGCGAATTACTTCTTCGCGGGAATTCTCTTTCAGGAACTCCGCGATGCGCTCGCCCAGATGATGACCAGCCCAGCCCAGGTGCGTTTCCAGGATCTGGCCTACGTTCATACGGCTGGGAACGCCGAGCGGGTTGAGTACGATTTCCACCGGAGTGCCGTCTGCGAGATACGGCATGTCTTCCTCAGGCAAAATGCGGGCAATCACGCCTTTGTTGCCGTGACGGCCTGCCATCTTGTCGCCCACGCTGAGCTTGCGCTTCATGGCCACGTAACACTTCACCAGCTTGATCACGCCGGGAGGAAGCTCGTCGCCTTTTTGCAGCTTGCCGATCTTCTCGTTGGTGATCTTGCGCAGCACGTCGATCTGGCGCGAGGTCATCTCTTCGATCTCGTCAATCTGCTCGTTCACGCGCGGGTCCTTGTCGGCGTACTTGATGCGTTTCAGGTTGCGCGTCGAAATACGCTCAATTGTTTCGCGGTCGAGAATCGCGCCTTTGGTCAGCAGGCGCTTGTTGGTGCGCTCGTCATGCAGGTCGGCCTGGACTTCTTTATTTCCCAGGATGGCCTCAAGACGCTTCAATCGCTCGTCGGTCAGGATTCGGATTTCGTCGGCCAGGTTCTTTTCCAGCCGCTCGATCTGCGAAGCTTCAATGGCTTTTGCGCGCTCGTCTTTTTCCTGTCCCTTGCGGGAGAAGATCTTCACGTCGACGATCGTGCCTTCAATACCCGGCGGGCAAGTCAAAGACGCGTCACGCACGTCGCCGGCTTTTTCGCCGAAGATCGCGCGCAGCAGCTTTTCTTCCGGAGTGAGTTGGGTTTCGCCCTTCGGGGTTACCTTGCCCACAATAATGTCGCCCTGCTTCACCGTGGCGCCAATGCGGATCACGCCGCTCTCATCCAGGTCGCGTAGCGCTGATTCGCTCACGTTCGGGATGTCGCGGGTAATTTCCTCAGGCCCCAGCTTGGTGTCGCGAGCCTCAATCTCAAACTCTTCGATGTGGACGGAGGTGTAGTAATCCTCCTTCACCATCTTCTCTGAAACCAGGATCGCGTCCTCAAAGTTGTAACCGCGCCAGGGCATGAAAGCCACAAGCACGTTGCGTCCCAGCGCCAGTTCGCCCTTGTCCGTGCAAGGCCCGTCAGCGATGACCTGGCCTTTCAGAACTCGGTCGCCCTTCTTGACCACCGGCTTCTGGTTGATGCAGGTGTTCTGGTTGGAGCGTTTGAACTTCGTCAGCTGGTAAATGTCGCTGCCGACTTCGCGCGAGAGCTGGGTCGGATGATGTTCACCTTCCACACGGACGATGATCCGCTCGGAATCCACCGAATCAATAATGCCGTTACGCCGGGCCAGAACCACGGCCCCTGAATCGCGTGCGGTAACGCCTTCCATGCCGGTTCCCACCAGCGGGGCCGCAGCACGGAGCAGCGGCACGGACTGGCGTTGCATGTTGGCGCCCATCAGCGCGCGGTTCGCGTCGTCATGCTCCAAAAAGGGCACAAGCGATGCCGCCACCGAAACAAGCTGCTTCGGGCTTACGTCAACGTAATCGACCTCATCGCGCGGTACTAGAACGAAGTTACCGTTCTTTCGGGCATCCACGATTTCGCCGACGATTTTTCCCTTGTCGTCCAGCTCAATGTTCGCCTGCGCGATCACGTGCTTGTCTTCTTCCCAGGCGGAAAGATAGAACGAGAACGGTTCGGTCTCCAGCGCCTTCTTGCGTCGCTCTTTCAGGTCAGTGGTGATTTTCTCGGCTTCCTTCAGTTCAATGTGGTCGCCCACGCGGTAATCGCTGTCGCCGGCGTTTACGATCGACACAAAATCGATCACGCGTGAATCTTTCACCCGCCTGTAGGGTGACTCGATAAATCCATAGTCGTTGATGCGTGCATAGCAGCTCAACGAGCTGATCAGGCCGATGTTCGGGCCTTCCGGCGTTTCAATCGGGCAGATACGGCCGTAGTGCGTCGGATGAACGTCGCGGACTTCAAATCCGGCGCGCTCGCGTGAGAGCCCGCCCGGCCCAAGGGCTGAGAGACGGCGCTTGTGCGTGATCTCTGACAGCGGATTGGTCTGGTCCATAAACTGCGAGAGCTGCGATGATCCAAAGAACTCTCGGATCGCCGCCATGACCGGCTTGGCGTTTACTAGGTCATGCGGCATGGCCGTGGACATTTCCTGGTACACCGACATTTTTTCCTTGATCGCGCGCTCCATGCGTACCAGTCCGATGCGGAACTGGTTTTCCATCAGCTCGCCTACCGCGCGCACGCGGCGGTTGCCCAGG
The DNA here is from genome assembly GCA_036491195.1 of Candidatus Angelobacter sp. Classification (GTDB taxonomy): domain Bacteria; phylum Acidobacteriota; class Terriglobia; order Terriglobales; family Acidobacteriaceae; genus Angelobacter. The sequence continues at coordinate 5,949 of DASXCL010000185.1, read as the reverse complement.
TGGTCGATATCGTCCACCGAGCCAATGCTCTTGCGCAGCTTCAGCAGGTAGCGGATGGTCGCATAAAAATCTTCCGGATCGAGCGTCCGCTTGTCCAGGCCGGTCGCTTCGTTCCGGTCATACAGCTTGATGTTGAACTTCAAGCGGCCTACGCGGCTGAAATCATACTTCCGCGGATCGAAGAACATTCCGTGGAAGAGTGCGGTCGCCGTGTCCAGCGTCGGCGGATCGCCCGGACGCAGTTTGCGGTAGATTTCAATCAACGCTTCCTGCGGCGTCTTGACCGAGTCACGGCGCAGCGTTGCGCTGATCACGTTGCCTACGTCGTCGCGCTCCGGGAAGAAGACCTGAATTTCTTCCACGCCCGCGTCCATGATCTTGCTGAGCTTGTCAGCGGTGATTTCGCTGTTGGCTTCCAGCAACACTTCGCCGCTAGCCGTATCAACAATGTCAGCCGCGGTGAATGCGCCTTCCAGATCCGTGGTATCGATATCGATCTCACTGATCTTGGCTTTCTGGATTTCTTTCAGCACTGCCGGCGTGATCTTGCGTCCGGAGTGCGCGATCTCATGCCCGCTCTTGTCCTTGATGCTGTGCGCCAGCTTCAGTCCCAGCAGGTTGGTCGGACGTTCAATGCCGGTTTCCAGTGTCCAACGCAGCTTCTTGTCTTTCAGGCTGATGCGATCGACGGTATAGAACGTGCGCAGAATGTCTTCGTCGGCGCGCAGGCCCAGCGCGCGCAAAAAGATGGTGCCCAGGAATTTGCGCTTGCGGTCAATGCGAACGTAGAGGACGTTTTTCTGGTCGTACTCAAACTCAACCCATGATCCGCGATAGGGAATGATCTTGCCCAGGAAATAGGTGCGGTTGTTGGCGGTCTCAAAAAACACGCCCGGCGAACGATGCAACTGGCTGACGATCACGCGCTCCGTACCATTGATGATGAAGGTACCGTTCTGCGTCATCAGCGGAATATCGCCGAAGAATACTTCTTGCTCCTTAATATCGCGAATGCTCTTGTTGCCGGTCTCGGGGTCCTTGTCGTAAATGGTCAGCCGAATAGTGACCTTGAGCGGAGCGGAATACGTCATGCCGCGCTCTTCGCATTCAGCCACGTCATACTTCAGCTGCAGGCCCACCGGGTCGCCGCACTTGTTGCAGAAGTCAGGAGTGTTGGCGTTATAGGTGCCGCACTTCTGGCAGAGCACGTCGCCGGGGTGGAACGGATCGGTGATCACCGTGTTGCCGCAATTGCGGCAGGTGGTGCGCAGGTGATGGAGACCTTTCAGATGGCCGCATTTGCACTCCCAGTTGCCAATGGCAAAGTCGACAAAGGCCAGCTCGGAGACGTTGCGGAAATCGGTGATGGGAAAAACGGATTGAAACACTGACTGGAGGCCGCTGTCGTCACGCTCGCTCGGCAGTTTGTCCATCTGCAGGAAGCGGTCGTATGAACGCTTCTGGACCTCGATCAGGTTCGGGATCTGCAGGGTTGCCGGAATCTTGGAAAAATCGAGACGGTAACGTGCCTGGCCATTCTTGTTCGGCATGAATAACTCCTAAGACTTTGTCTGTTTCCGTTCGCGACGGGCGAACGAAAACGGTTTACCTGAAGATTCGTTCTTCGAAAAAAGCAAACCTTTGTAAACTAACGCGTCTCTAATTAGGCGTTAGCGGCGGTCTTGCGGCAGGACGGTGGACAAAACGAATCGCGCCAACAGGAGACAAGAGTTCCCGTTGACGCCGTAACAGCGAATTGCGATGTCTAAAATGTTTTTATCCGCGCCCGTCTGACTAGACCGTTCTTTGTCCGCCCAATGCGGACCTGTTCAAAAAGAACAACAACTGGCAGGTCTGGCTACGACTCCGATGCAAGGCGAATATTGCAAGAGCACCACGCCTGTCCTGCGTCAAAAAATTTGAAATAACCGGTTTTGGAAGAGAACTACCGTATCTATTTGATAACAGAAGTCGTCCCCAAGATTCAACTTTCCTGAAAGGAAAATTGGGGGCATTTCGTCCCTACCCCCGAACTCTTTCAGGTTCTCCGTCGCTTTTACGCTCGGGAGAAGCGGCTTGCGGGCATAAAACCCGCAGATCCAGCTACTTGATTTCGACCGTCGCTCCTGCGTCAGTAAACTTTTTCTTAATTGTCTCAGCTTCTTCCTTGGAAACGTTTTCTTTCACGTTCTTCGGTGCGCCATCCACCAGGTCCTTGGCTTCTTTCAGGCCCAGGCTGGTGACTTCACGTACCGCTTTGATTACATTGATCTTATTGGCGCCAGCGCCGGTCAGAACCACGGTGAATTCGGTCTTCTCTTCAGCCGGAGCGGCTGCCGCCGCTCCGCCGCCGGCCATCATCACCGGGGCTGCTGCCGCTGCGGAAACGCCAAGGCGCTCCTCAAGCTTCTTTACGAGCTGGGCCGCGTCAAGCAGGCTCAACCCTACGATTGAATCTTCTAACTGCTGCAGATCTGCCATGTGTATCTCCACTTTTCGTCAGTTTTGTGCTGATTCGCCGCTTCCGCCCACCGTGTTCCAATGCGCCCAGACTAGCGCCACGTTGAGTTTCTTTCGGCGATGAACTCAATGCCTGAAGGCCGCACTACGTCCTCCAGGAAAACCTGTGTTAATCCGTTACCTGGCTGTTAACCGTCGTCGGCTCCGCTGCTGCTTCGATCGTTGCCGCACTGGCTGCTCCGCCCGCGTCCTTGAACTTTTTCTTCTCCACGCCCTGGCTCACCACCACCGCCAGGTCTCTGCCTACGGCATTCATCACCGTAACCAAACGCTGCGCCGGTGAGCTGATCAGGAACAGCAGCTTGGAGTAAAGCTCTTCTTTCGACGGCATGGTGGCCAGCGCCTTGATCTCGTTCATTGAGATCACGCGGCCTTCCAGCACGCCGGACTTGAAAGAAAATTCCGGATTGTCGCTAACGTATTTGCTTAGCGCCTTGGCCAGCGCTACCGGATCGCCGCTGGTATAGGCGATCGACGTGACGCCCTTCAGCCCTTTCAGCGCTTCGCCCACCTGCGTGCCTTCAGATGCCCGCTGGGCCAGCGTGTTCTTCACCACCTGGTACCGGCCGCCCGCCGTACGCACCGTCTTGCGCAACTCAAAATCCTTGAGCACCGTGAGCTTGGAGAAGGTGCCCACAATCATGCTGCTGGCCTTCTGCAGGTCCTGGTTAAGCTTTTCAATCTGTTCCGCTTTTTTCGCTTTTGTGACCGCCATGTCAGAATCCTTTTTTCTCGTGGAGCGCAGGCGCCCTCGCCTGCGATTCCTGTTCTTGAATCAGGACATTCCTCGTCCCGTCAGGTAAATCTCGCTCGATTACGCCTTGGCCGCTGTTTCCACCGGTGTGGTATCCACGGAAACCCCAGGCCCCATGGAAGACGAGATGTAAGCAGCCTTGATGTACTTGCCTTTAGCCGCCGAAGGCTTTGCCTTCACCACGCTTGTAATCACGGCAGTGGCGTTCTCCACCAGCTTGTCTGGCGTAAAGGAAATCTTTCCTACCGGCACATGCACCAGCGCGGTCTTGTCCGTGCGGAACTCAACTTTACCGGCCTTGATTTCTTTCACCGCGTTGGCAATGTCGAAAGTCACGGTGCCGGTCTTCGGATTGGGCATCAGGCCTTTCGGGCCCAGCACCTTGCCCAGCTTGCCCACCGATTTCATCATGTCCGGCGTCGAGATCACGGCGTCAAAATCCGTCCAGCTCTCTTTCTGGATTTTTTCCACCATCTCCTCGCCGCCAACAATGTCGGCTCCGGCTGCTTCGGCTTCGCGGACTTTTTCGCCGCTGGCGATGACCAGGACTTTTTTCGATTTGCCCAGCCCATGCGGCAGAACCACTGTGCCGCGGACCATCTGGTCAGCGTGTTTGGGATCGACGCCCAGGCGGAGCGTGACTTCCACCGTCTCGTCAAATTTCGCGAATTTTACTTTCTGGAGCAGCGGCACAGCATCACTCAACAGATACTGGCGCTTCTCGATTGCCGCTCGAGATTTCGTTATGTTCTTTCCTGCTTTGCGACTCATTTGTCTTTTTTCCTTATCTCCCACCGCGCCGGGTTCTTCTCCGTCGCCGTAGTCTTTGCGATTTTCAAACTCTTCACTGCTGCCGGAGCAAGCGTTGCGCCTGGCTCCGCAGCCGTTCAATTTTCAATTTTTGGCAATCCTGGCAGTTCTGGCAATTTTCACCAGGCTCCAAAACGCCTGACCGCTACGCGATCACTTCAATACCCATGCTCCGGGCAGTACCCTTCACGCTCTTGATCGCTGATTCGATCGAGGCAGCGTTCAGGTCCGGCATCTTCTGCTTCGCGATGTCGGCAACCTGCTTTTCCGTCACCTTGCCGACCTTGTCCTTGTTGGGCGCGCCTGAACCTTTGGCAATGCCCGCCGCCCGCTTCAGCAGAATCGACGCTGGCGGCGTCTTGGTGATGAACGTGAACGACCGGTCGGTATAAACCGTGATCACCACCGGGATAATCAGCCCCGCCATCTCTTTGTTGGAGGTGCGGGCATTGAACTGTTTGCAGAATTCCATGATGTTGATCTGTGCCTGGCCCAGTGCCGGGCCCACCGGAGGAGCCGGCGTCGCTTTGCCGGCTTCAATCTGCAACTTAACGGATGTCTGTACTTTTTTCGGTGCCATATGCTCTCTGTTTTTCGAGAATCTCTAGTTGTCTTTGGACCGCAGGCGCCCTCGCCTGCGCTCAAAATCTTTACGCTGCCACTTTCTCTACTTGTCCGAATTCCAGCTCCACCGGCGTCGCACGGCCAAAAATGGTGACCATCACTTTCAATGTCTCGCGGTCTTCGTTCACTTCGTCCACCGTGCCGGTGAAAGTAGCGAACGGTCCATCAGTGATTTTGACGGTCTCGTTCTTTTCAAACTTTACGCGAATCTTTGGCTTGTCTTTGCCCACGTTCACGCGATAGATGATCTGGTTGACCTCTTCCTCGGTCAACGGCGTCGGATCGTTTGCCGTGCCGACAAAACCCGTCACGCGCGGCGTCGATTTCACTACATGCCACACATGGTCGCCTTCGCCGCCGGTGCGGAAGCCCGTCAGGTCCATCTGCACCAGCACGTAGCCGGGATAAAACATCCGCTCCACGGTATATTTCTTGCCGTTGCGGATCTCCGTCACCGGCTCCGTGGGAATCACGACTTTGCCGATTTTTTCGCCCAGGCCAAAAGCCTGGATGCGCGATTCCAGTGATTCCTTTACTTTGCGCTCAAAGCCCGAATAGCTGTGGATGATGTACCACTTCATATTCGGGTTCGTGTTCTCCGGCGGAGGCGCCTGTTCGCCTTCAGCGGGAGTCGCGTTGATGTTCTGCTCTGTCATGCTTGCCAACTTGGCTTTCCGGTGTTCCCCTACCGCACGCGGTGGTGCAACACCCAATTAATTCCGGATGCAATCACGTAATCAATCACGAAAAAATAGATCCCGAAGAGAATGACCGTGATAATCACCACCGTCGTAGTGGCCTGGACTTCTTTTCTGTTCGGAAAAGTTACTTTCCGCATCTCGTTGCGGACGTCGGTGAGAAAGCTCTTTATGCGCGCCGGAAATTGCGTTACCCGGTTGCCCTGATCTTCGCGCGCCATCGTTACTGCCTTCGCCATTGGTCCCTTCCTTAATTCCTGCTCTGTTTCGGCCGGCTTTCCAAATCTGGCAGGGGCGGAGGGATTCGAACCCCCAAGTCCGGTTTTGGAGACCGGCAGTTTAGCCGTTGAGCTTACGCCCCTGTAGGGAATTGAGTAATTGCCAAAATTAGTAATTGGGTAATTTAGAACCCAATTACTTTTGACTTAGAGCAATTCGCCAGGGCATACCAAACTCTGAACTCAATTACCCGATTACCAAATTACTCAATTACCAAATCTACTTAACTTCCTTATGCCCTGTGTGCTTGCGGCACCGCTTGCA
>DASXCL010000184.1:0-90336 GCA_036491195.1 Candidatus Angelobacter sp. | reverse complement strand
GGAAACACACGTTGAACGCTCGATCCAGGATCCGGAGCCATTTGTTATGTCGAATGTGCTGGGGACAATGAATTCCCTTCAGGCGGCCCGGGCATTGGGAGTGGAGCATTTCATTTACGTTTCCACCGATGAAGTCCATGGCCCTGCTCCTTACGGAGTTGATTTTACTGAGGGATCGCCCATTCGGCCCTCGAACCCTTATTCGGCGTCCAAAGCGGGCGGAGAGGCGCTGGCCTTTGCGTGGTGGAAGTGCTACAGGCTTCCTGTGACGTGTACCAGGACCATGAACCTGATCGGCGAGCGGCAGCATCCAGAAAAATTTGTGCCCATGTGCATACGAAAGATATTGCGTGGTGAGAAAGTGATCATTCATGGACGGCGAGATGCGGCAGGGAAGTGGACAATTGGCGAACGGAAGTGGATCCATGCGCGGAATCAGGCGGACGCTCTCCTCTTCCTGTTGAAATTGCAACAGAAGGAAGGCATCCCACGGGCCGCCGAAGGCAGCACGCACGGCGCAACCTTTCACGTTGCAGGCGAAGAGCGAAGCAACCTGGAAATTGCGAAGTTCATTGCCGATACTCTGGGCAAGAAATTGGACTATGAAGTTGTGGATGTCCATGTTGACCGCCCGGGGCACGATCTGCGGTACAGTCTTTCTGACGAAAAAATCAAATCACTTGGATGGAAGGCTCCCAGACCTTTTGAAGAGTCGCTTCGGCGTTGCGTCGAATGGTCGGCTCTGCCGGAAAATGCTGCCTGGATGGAAGAATAAGAAACTGGCGGATATAACCGTCATCGGAAGAGCGGAAACAATGAGAATTGCAGTCATAGGCGCCAATGGCCAGCTTGGCCAGGATGTTTGTCAGGCATTCCTCGCCGAACAAAACGAGGTGCTTGCGCTGAACCATGCCGATGTTGAAATCACATCGCTGAAATCGGTCCAGCTTGCATTGGAACGCATCCGGCCTAATCTTGTTATTAACACCGCAGCTTTTCACAATGTTGATCGCTGCGAGATGGAAGCCATAGAGGCTTTTACCGTCAATGCCCTGGGTGCGCGCAATCTCGCCCAGGTAACAGATGCGGCAGGAGCCAGCCTGATTCACATCAGTACCGACTATGTCTTCAACGGTTCGCAGAGAACTCCATACACCGAAAGCGACCCGGTAGCGCCTATGAACGTATATGGAAACACGAAGCTGGCGGGGGAGTATTTTGTGCGAGCGGCTATCCAGCGACATTTCCTGGTGAGAGTTTCCGCCATTTACGGCCATCACCCGTGTCGCGCAAAAGGAGGATTGAACTTTGTAGAGTTGATGCTGAAGCTCTCAAAGGAACGAAAAGAGGTGAGAGTGGTCGATGACGAATTCGTGAGCCCGACTCCCACCACACAGATCGCGCGGCAACTGGTCGCGCTGAGTAAATCGCAGGATTACGGCCTCTATCACGCAACCGCTGAAGGCAGCTGCTCGTGGTTTGAATTCGCTTCAGCCATTTTCGAACTGACAAAGACTGATGTCCGCTTAGAACCGGCTGGACCCGGCGAATTTCCTGCCAAGGCCCCGCGTCCAAAATATTCCGTGCTGGAGAACCGGGCGTTAAAGAACAAATCGCTCAACGTTTTCAGCCACTGGAAAGAGGGTCTGGAAAATTACCTTGTAAGGAGAGCGCAGACCGCAAGCCTGATTTCCGTCTGACACGAAGCATTGAAGGAACGCGGTATCTCATGCCCGAAGGCAAACGCAGTATAGGTTGATTCGCAAACCCGGCAAACTTACCTGCTGGAATGCTGCTGTGAAACCTGGGCTACGAAAATGATCTGCTTTGTGAAAAGCCCAGGCAAGAGGCGTCGAATCTGTCCACCAATTTTTCCTCCGCCCAAAATTGTGTGCGTCGAAATTATTCGATAGCCTGCGTCCTCGATAAGCTTACGCGCTGTTTTGGGCGTAAAGAAGCGCAAGTGCGTTATGTCCAGAATGCCGGTTGACGTGTACTCAAACTTGCCCATGAGAAGCCTGGCCCGAATGGTCCAGTGAGCAATATTAGGAAGGCAAATAATCACCCGGCCATTGGGCGCAAGCAATTCAGAAGCCTTGCGCAGGGTGCTTTCCGGATCCATCAGGTGCTCCAGCACGTCCCCGAACAAAATGGTGTCGTAATCTCGTGTAAGCCCGTCAGACCAGTCTTGCTTGTTTAAATCGCCGACGACCACTTTCTCGCACCATTGCTGTGCCTGAAGGGCTGCTTCCGCGTCAATCTCAATGCCGGTAACGTTACAACCGCGCTCCACGAGGTGGCGGCTGAGAAAACCGGTTGCGCACCCGAACTCAAGAATTCGCCGACCTTGCGCGGCCAGATCCAGAAAGATACGGTTGCGGCCTTCGGCCACTTGCGAATTTTCATAGCGCGATGCCTTAAGAGTCACTACCATAGAACGATACCGACCTGCCTAATTTGGAAAGCAATTGTTTCGCGAATTTTGACACCGGCTGGTTCAGTTCAGTTTTAAACCAGGGAGCGATATACGTCGAGCGCTTTTTCAGCCAGGTTTCCTGCCTTGAATTCCGCGCTCCTTTTTAATCCGCGATTGGCCAAATCATGCCTCAATCCAGCATCCCCGAGGAGTTTGCCGAGTGCTTCGGCGATCGATCCCGTGTCGTGCGGATCAATAAGAAGGGCGCCATCCCCGGCTACTTCTTCCAGTGACGAGCCAAAGGATGTGATGGTAGGCAGGCCACTGGCCATGCTTTCCACCACAGGCAGGCCGAAACCTTCAAAGAACGAGGGAAAAACAAAAAGCTCAGCCGCGTTATAGAAAAGGGGCAGATCGTCCGAAGGCACGAACCCGGGGAAGATGACCCAGTCCTGCAATCCAAGCTGCTTAATTTTTTCCAGCAATTGTTCCGATTGCCAATCTTTTTTTCCCACCATCACCAGTCTGGCATCCAACCCTTGCTTTCGCAGACGTGCGTACGCCTCGACGAGGCGTGGCAGATTTTTTCGCGCCTGAATCCTTCCGACATAAAGCAGGAAGGGGAAGTTGATGCCGTACATTTGCGCCAGATGCTCCCGGCAAAGTCCCTTGTCTCTGGGATGGAATTCCGGAGAGGCGGCGAGGTAAGCGACCGTGATTTTCTCGCGAGGGAGATCAAACCGCCGGGCAATGTCACCCGCGGAAAACTCCGAAATTGTCATGATGTGGTCGGCACGGCGGGCTGACCAGCGCACAAGAGTTTTCATCCTCAGGGCTTCGATGGGATGGAAAAATTCAGGAAAGTGCTCATATGCCAAATCGTGTATGGACAAAACAGTCTTTATTTTTGCGAACGGCGGCCGCACATACTGGCAGTGAAGAACATCCGGTTTTGTTTTCTTAAGCAGCCGGGGAAGAACCACACATATCCGCAGAATAGGGTTTGAGGGGACTCGCGCGTAGCGAAAACGGGGATCGCCCTTGTCCTGGTTTAGCGCCACCGGGTGGGTATAGAAGAGGTCATATCGGTTATCACTTTGGTCCAGGACAAGTCCTTGCACAAGTTGGCGACAGTATGTCTCATTGCCTCCGGATCGTGTGCCTAAACTGTGGACGTCAATCGCAATCTTCATCAGGTCGAGAATGCAGGAGTGTCGATGCTCCATCCTAAAGCTTTTGGCGACCTAAGCACAATACAACCCGCGGGAAATTGCATTAGAATGCTGGTCAGCCCATTGAGCAATTGAATTTTCCTGCTGCCAAAGAGATTTATTGTTACAAATTGAAATCTGCGACCAGCGCAACCGTAAATTCCTGTCCGAGAAGCGTCGCGTCCAATGCGATTTGCACAAGCTTCGCAATGTTCGAGGAGAGTAGCGCAGGGCGGAGCCTGCGTGATTGGATGTGCACGGTTCCCAACAACTGGAATGGTAAACTAACTATCGATGAGCCTCCTCACATTGGCTGCGAAGCGAATTTTTCCTGATTTTGAATCTCGTCTGCGCATCCGGCGCATTTTCAGTTCGCCCCTTGATGCCCTTGACAGATTAACCGGCCAAAGAGATCCACTGGTTCCACCTCGCGGATTATGGTTTGTTGGCGGACGGAAGAACTATGAAACCACCAACGAACAATATCTGGCTTTCTTTGTCGCGGCAGGATTGCGGCCTGAACACGCAGTGCTCGACATTGGATGCGGTATTGGCATCATGGCGGCCCGCCTGACGCACTTCCTAACTACGGGCCGATATGAGGGCTTTGATATCGTGAAGGTTGGGACCGACTGGGCCGGCGCCCACATCGGCGCCAAATATCCAAATTTCCGATTTGCCCATGCAGATGTGTACAACCGCCATTACAACCCAAACGCCCAAGTCAACGGAGAGACTTTCTCCTTTCCTTACGGCGGCGGTGAATTCGATTTTGCCTTCGCAAAATCTGTCTTTACTCACATGACTCCGCCGGCGGTCCAGCAGTATTTGCGGGAAACAGCGCGCGCAGTCAAGCCGGGGGGGACGGCGGTCTTTACGTCATTCCTTATCAATCAGGAATCAACGGATCTGATACAGGCAGGAAAGAGTTCGCTGGCGCTGTCTCCGGCGGGCCAGCACTGGGTGCTAGATCCCAAGTTCCCTGAGACTGCGGTCGGGTTGCCAGAAGCTAATTTTGTGGAGTGGGCTAAAGCTGCGGGCTTTCAGCTGAAGCAAATCGCTTACGGCTCCTGGTGCGGCCGCACGCAATACCTTAGCTACCAGGACATCATCGCCTTGAAACGTGCCTGAAGATAGACTCTTAAGTTTTTACGATCAACAGAGCAGATACTGGCGATGGAAGGGAAACGGAATCATCCGAGCTGCTGCAAGATTTTCTCTGACGCATTGGCGCCGCAGATCACCACTGCAACCCGCTTTCCCCGATATCGATCAACATCCTTGAGAAACGCAGCGACCGCCACCGCCGCGGCGCCTTCAATGATCCATGTTTTAAGGGTTCGGACGTTTCGCATAACGGCAAGAATTTCTGTTTCCGATACGAGCACGGACCGATCAATCACGCGGGAGCAGATATCCAGCGTGACGGAACCGGGCTCAAGGCCGCCGGCTGTGCTTTCTGAGAGCGTGGGTTGTTCGGGAAAGTCCAGGATACGACCCGCCTTGATCGATTCATGCAGCACGCGGGAGTTTTCCGGCCAGCAGCCAACCACTTCCGTGCCCGGCGAGGCGTGCTTCAGATAAGCGCCAAGCCCTCCAATGAGCCCCCCGCCGCCTACCGCAACAAATACAGCGTCGATTAAAGAAAGTTGTCGCAGCAATTCGACGGCGATGGTGCCTTGCCCGGCCATCACCAGGGCATCATTGTAAGGAGAGATGAAAACTTTTCTTTGCTGGAGTGCAGCTTTCCGGGCCGCCAATTCTGCCTCAAGAGGATCATTTCCGGCACGCTGGATGTGAGCGCCATATTCTTCAATGCGCCTGGCCTTTGCATCCGACACCTGGCCCGACACGTAGACCTCGGCTGCAATGCCGGCGCGCCGCGCCGCCGCGGCAACGCCCAATCCATGATTGCCATTGGAGGCGGCAATCACGCCCGTTCCCGCTTCTGAGGGTGAAAGAGAAAGAATTTTGTTGCTGGCGCCGCGAAGCTTGAATGAACCCGTCTGCTGAAGGTTTTCCAGCTTGAAGAAAAGTTCAACTCCTTCACCGGGAACCAAGCCTACAATCTGCTCGACCGGTGTCTCTGTCACTGAGGGCTTGATTCTTTCAGAGGCTTCGATGACGTGGCCAGCCAAATCGATGACAGCCTGCGGCAGCATGGGCGTTTGAGGCGGGAGCATAGTCGATATTGTCCCACGTTTCGGAAACACCCTTTTTCCTGCCGCAATTATATATAGAGGGAAGTTCCTATCGGATTGGAATCTGTGCAGATTTCTGGATAGTACGTTTGACAAAGCAGTTGAGCCGCAAATGGCCTAAATTTGGGTGAGGAGAAACTGTTGGGATGGGGCTCAGCGTCCCACTACGCGGAAGACGGCTTTTCATGCCGACGAAGAATTTCCGCGAGCTTTCTGTTGGCAGATGGGAAACGTCGTTGCAGGACTGACATCCAGCGACGGGCCCACGCATATTCTACTGAAAGAATAGACAAACCGACGATCAGGAGCAGCACGCCTGGAAGGACAGGCAGAAACAAGCCCGCCGTGCCCACAAGCATCAGTGCCCAACCAGTCGCGATAAGTGCCAGACGTTTCAGCATTCGTTTTCTTTGATGCGAACGGATAGACATTTGATTCGCCGGCCGATCGAAATATGTTGTCCCGCACAATAGCGCCGCAGTCTGGCAGCCGGTTGTGAGCTTGCATCCAGCTGTGCTGGCCTGAAGATTTAGTGTCTGGCGTGGTGGTCGCCCGATGATCGCCGGGGAGAGTGTGGATCCGAAGGCTTGTCTGAATCTAGCGGATCGGGTGCATCAAGAAGAGCTTGCACAGCCGCGGTATAGGTCATCGCGGATGAGACGCGATGGAAGTGCGAATTGCTCTCCCGGCGCTGGAAGCGGAAAGAGCCCAGAAAGAAGGTCCTCCCTTTTACTTCAACATTCAGGGTTGTGATGCGCCACCTGCCCGGCGATAACTGGGACTGGGTAATTTCATAGATGCCGCCCTTGTTCAGACGGCCGAATATGCCCCAGCCGAAAGAAATATCCTTCACCAGCCTGCCCTGGATCTGCACAATCCGTTCCTGCACCGGATCCAACCATACCTTTCCTTCCATGCCGCGATACATCTGGGTTTCGCGGTCTTTGGGAGAAAATTCCGGGTTAGGACGAAAGTCAAAACGAAGCAGATCGTTTTCGCTCCCGGCAAAATCAAAGAAAAATGCCCGGGGAAAAGCCTTGACCATCCTGGTCCGCCGTTGCGTCTCAGCTTTCTGGTCCTGCAGCTCGTTTTTTACGGCGTCGCGATCGGAAAGGAGCTTTTGCAGCCGGTGCTCTTGTTTGGCCTGCTGCTCGGGCGATAGTGGTTCGTCGCGGAACAGCACAACCCTGTCTGCGCGGCCTTCAGCGGTTTCGATCACTGATCGGGTTTCCGCGCCCCAACTCCACTCCAGTCGTTCCTGATACTGAAACCGGGCTGGGTTTTCGAGCGCCTCCAACTCATTGGCGGTAGAGCGCGCAATCAATTCCAGTTGCGCAGTTGTGGCGGGAACTTTGGCTGTTTGTGCCGTGGCTGTGCAGGCCGGCACAACGACGAAAAGCAGAGTGAAAAGACTCAGCATCACGCTTCTGAGGCACCGACAGATAAATTTAGCCCACACGCCTCGTCGGCCATCACAAAAGAAACGGTTCAGAAATGGCCCGTGGCTTTCCCATTGCTCACGTTGCTTGGGACGCGATGAGATTTCCATGGCGGCAGTCAATTTCGTCAGGGCTCGATTGCTTGCTTCACGCTGGCCTTCACCCGGATGGCCTGCAGGCTGGATGAGTCCCAGCCGCCGCCCAGGGCTTTGACCAGACTCACGGAGGTGACCAGCCGCTGGCCAAGGATCTGTGTGGACAGACGCTGGCTATCCAGAAAAGTCTGCTCAGCGTTGACCACATCAAGATAAGTGACAAGCCCGCCAGTATATCTATCGTTCGCGATCGTCAATGCGCGCTGGGCTGCGTTGACGGCTTGCTGCTGGGTTTCCGCTGCCTCGGTCAGCACGCTCAGTCCGGAAAGAGAATCCTCCACTTCCTGGAAAGCCGTGAGCACTGTTTGGCGATAGTTGGCGACCGTCGCGCCATAACCCGACGTGGCAAAATCCACCTGGGCACGGCGCTTGCCGCCGCTGAGAATGGTTTCTGCCACGTTGGCGCCGAGCGCCCAGAACCCCGTGGAAGCGCCGATAATGCTGCCCAGCCCGGTATTTTCAAATCCCCCGCCGGCAGAAAGGTTGATGCCCGGGTAATAGGCGCTCTTGGCCACGCCAATCTGCGCATTTTGCGCAGCCATCTGCCGCTCAGACTGGGCGATGTCCGGACGCCGCTCCAGAACGTCAGACGGCACGCCGACAGGGACGATCGGCGGCGCTAATGCCAGCGGTTTCACCGGCACACTGAACGTGGATGCTGGAACTCCAGCCAGCGAGGCGATTGCGTGTTCAAACTGGGCCCGTTGCTGGCGTAAGAGCGTGGCCTGCGTGCGGGTGGAGTTCAGCAGGGTCTCTTGCTGCGCGACGTCGAGCCCGGAAGCTATTCCACCTGCATGGCGGTTCTGCACCAGCGTCAGTGATTTTCCCTGATACTCCACGGACGAATTGAGAACTGCAATTTCGGCATCGAGCTCACGCAATGAGAAGTAATCCACGGCCAGCTCTGAAGTAATTACCAGTCGCACGTTTTCCAGGGCTGCGGCTGAAGCCTGATAGGTAGCGTTGGCGGACTCAACGCTGCGCCTGACGCCGCCAAACAGGTCGGCTTCCCATGTGAGGTTAAAGGGAATCAGAAAATCGTTCGATGTCGTGGGAGCCGCAAGAGGAATGCCTGTTGTTGTGGGCTTTCCGGCGGAAACCTGGGACCGTTGCGCTGAAAAGCCCGCAGTCAATTGTGGAAATAAGCCCGATTGGGTAATTCGGGCCGAAGCCCGGGCCTGCTGAAGCTGATAGCGGGCCACCTCAATAGTCTGGTTGGCCTTCATGGCTTGCGTTTCATATTGGTTCAGTTCGCCGTCGCCAAAGGTGACCCACCACTGGCCTTTGGGAATGGAGTCTTTGGGATCGGCGACTCGCCAGGGCGGCTGCTCTTTCCATGCCGGCGCGGTTGCGACATCGGGTCGATGGTAATTAGGCCCCACGGTACATCCGGCCAACAAAAATGTTAACAGTAGTCCTGAACTCACGCGCAAGAAGCTCTGCCTCACGATTGCGATCCGCCTCCAGCACCGGCCTTGACGTTTACTTCCTGCCCGTCTTCCAGGGAATCCGCCGGGTTCACCACGATCTGGTCGTTAGGATCGAGGCCGCCAAGGATTTCCACCTTGATTCCGTAATCGCGGCCAATGTTGATGGCCTTCAAATGGACTTTGTGATCCGGGCCGACCACGGCCACGCGTGGGCCTTCTGGCCGGAAGAGCAGCGCATTCACGGGAACCGATAGACGCGTGATCTGGACCGGAACAGCGAAATGGACTTCAGCATACGATCCGGGCAGCAGATGGCCTGCGGGATTCGGCACATCAATTTCCGTGAGTAGGGTCCGCGTGGCTGGATCAATGGAATCAGCAGTGCGGACCACTTTGCCGGTAAATTTCTGCCCCGGATACTCGTGCAACTCGATATATGCCGGCAAACCTGCGCGGATGGATGGAGCATTGGTCTGGGGAACGCTGACGAAAACACGCAACGGATCAACCTGCGCGACGTCGAAAAGCTCTTTGCCCGTGGTTGCGCTCCCGGCGGTAATCAGTGCGCCCACATCGGTATTACGACGGGTGAGCACCCCAGTTATGGGCGAGTAGACATGCTTGAATGACTCAAGCTGCTGTAGCCGGCGCACGTTGGCCTCAGCTGCGGCGTTATTGGCCACGGCCTGTGTATAAGCGCTGGACTGCTGGTCGGATTCCTGTTGTGACACCGAATCCGTCTTGCGCAGGTTGATCCAGCGTTCGGCGGTCGATTTGGTCAGTTGTAGCTGCGCGACCGTTTGCTGTTGCGCGGCTTTGGCCTGAGAGAGTTCCTGGTCAACTTCCGGGGTATCGATTTCTGCGAGCAGGTCGCCCTTTTTTACCTGGCTGCCAATGTCTTTGTTCCAACGCAGCAGATATCCATTGGTGCGGGCATAGATTGCCGATTCAACGTAGGCCTGGAGCTGCGCCGGCAGCACCAATTGATCAGCGGCGGGCTCGGCGCTGGGCTTGGAGACGCTGACTGTCGGCACGGCGAGTCTTTCCGTCTCTTTGGCCAGAGCGCCGCGCTCCGTAAGCCGGCGCACCAGTGCGAATGCGCCCGCGATCATTAATATCGTCAGAACAATAATGGCGAGCAGGCCGCTCTTTTTTGCCGGCGGCGCGGGGTGCACCTTGTTCGCTGTGCTGCTCTCTGTGTGTTCTGGAGTTCGTTGTTCCATAAGCTGTGTCATATAGGTTTAAGTACCGGAGTAAACTTCCTGCCGCGTTTCAGCCCTGGCTGCCGCTTTTGCTTCACGTCTTCCGTGGATCATGCTGAAAATTACCGGCACAAAAAGTAGTGTGGCGACTGTGGCAAAAACCAGTCCGCCGATCACGGCGCGCCCCAGCGGAGCATTCTGTTCGCCGCCTTCGCCCATGCCCAATGCCATTGGCACCATGCCGATAATCATAGCCAGAGCCGTCATTACCACGGGACGCATACGAATATAGCCTGCTTCCATTGCTGCATCCCAGGCCGTAAGCCCTTCGGCCATGCGCTCGCGAGCGAAGGAGATCACCAGAATGCTGTTGGCCGTCGCCACGCCCATGCACATCACAGAGCCGGTCAGTGATGGCACGTTGAGGGTGGTATGCGTCAGCAATAGCATCCAGACAATTCCCGCCAGAGCTCCGGGAAGGGCGGTAATAATAATGAACGGATCGAGCCACGATTGGAAATTGACTACAATCAGCAGGTAAACCAGCACAATCGACATCACTAGGCCGATGCCAAGGCCTGCGAATGAACTGGTCATGGTTTCAACCTGGCCACGCACGTCAATACGCGATCCCTTGGGCAATTTCTTTTGAAAATCGGCGACAATCTTTCGCGTGTCCCGTGCCACTCCGCCAAGATCGCGTCCTTGAACGCTGGCGTAAACGTCCATAACTGGTTGGATGTTGTAATGGGAAATCACGGCCGGAGTCACTCCCGGTGTTACCGTGGCCAGGTTCCCAAGCACCTGCGGAGCAGGCGCTCCCACGGCGGTAATCGGCGTATTCATCAGGGCTTGTAGGGAGTCCACGCGGTATTCCGGCGTTTGTACCGCAACATTGTACGTGACGCCATTTTCGCGGTTCAGCCAGAAAGTTGGCGCGGTTTGAAAACTGCCGCTCAATGAAACCAGAAGGTTCTGCGCCACGTCCCGTTGCTGCAAGCCGACCTGTTGCGCGCGTGTGCGGTCAACGTTAAGCCTGATTGCAGGAGAGTTGATCATCTGCTGCACATGAACATCAACGGCCCCTGAAACGTGCCGCAACTGGTTGGCCATGTCCTGGGCCAGCAAATAATTCTGCGCCTGGTTTTTGCCGACGATCTGAATATCGATCGGCGAGGGAAGACCGAAATTCAGAATTTGCGTGACAATATCGGCCGGCTGGAAGAAGAATTCAACGCCAGGAAACTGCCGCGGCAGCTCTTCGCGCAATTGTTTTACGTAATCGGCGGTTGGGTGGTGCTTTTCCTGATTCAGTGAAAACAGGATCTCAGCGTCAGACGTGCCTATGCTGCCGGCTGTGCTGTAAGAATTGTTGATCGAGCTATAGGGCAGCCCAATGTTATCCAGCACCGTGACCAGTTCGCCTTTCGGGATACTTGTCCGAACATAATTTTCCACTTCATCGCACAGGCGCGCGGTTTCTTCAATTCTCAAGCCCGCCCGCCCGCGCACATGCATGCGGAAGATGCCGGCATCCACGGAGGGAAAGAAATCTTGCCCCAGAAAGAACACCAGTCCCAATGAGAGGATGCAGAACATTAGGAAGATGCTGACAAAGAGTCCGCGATGGTCCATGGCGGAGCGCAGTGTGCGATGATAGGCATCGCGCAGCTGCTCAAAGCGGCGCTCAAAACCAATCTGGAAGCGTTTGAATGGCGCAAAGAAGCCAGTGCCGACTCTGAATTTGTCTTCATGCTCATGGTTCTTGAGGAAGTACATGACCAACGTGGGAACCAGCGTTCGGGAGAGCAGGTAAGAAGCCATCATGGCAAAGACCACGGCTTCAGCCAGCGGAACGAACAGGAATTTTGCCACGCCGGTAAGGAAGAACATGGGCACAAACACAATGCAGATGCACAACGTGGAGACAAATGCGGGCACAGCGATCTGCGAAGCGCCGTCCAGGATGGCCTGTTTCAACTCTTTTCCCTGGGCCAGGTTGCGGTCGATGTTTTCAATTTCCACCGTGGCGTCATCCACAAGGATGCCGACGGCTAGCGCCAGCCCTCCCAGGGTCATGATGTTGAAAGTCTCGCCCAGAGCCGCAAGGCTGATGACCGAACAAAGAATGGATAAAGGAATGGAAATCGCAATGATCAGCGTACTGCGCCAGTTTCCCAGGAAAAGCAAAATCATGCCGGCCGTAAGGCAGGCCGCAATCAGGGCCTCCCGCACCACGCCATTGATGGAAGCGCGCACGAATAACGACTGATCGAATAGGAGCTTGATATCGACACCCTGCGGGAGCGTGGCTTCCACTCGCTTCAGAGTTTCCTTCATGTTGTTGACAATATCCAGCGTTGAAGCGCCGCCATTTCTCATTACAGTAATGAGCGTGCCGCGGAGGCCATCTTTGCGGACCACGTTGGTTTGCGGAGAGAATCCGTCGCGCACGTGAGCCACGTCACGGATGTAGGTGGTGGCGCCGTTCTGAGTTTTGATGGGAAGACCATTGATTTCGGCGATGGTATCTGGGCTGCCATTCATGGAGACCTGATATTGCAGGTCGCCGATTTTTGCTGAACCCGAAGGCAAAATCAGGTTCTGCGCGCTGATGGCATTGACAACATCTACCGGCGTCAATCCTTTGGCCTGCATTGCGGCCGTATTAAGGTCCACGGCCACCACGCGCTGTTTGCCGCCGTAAGGATAGGGAATCGCAGCTCCCGGCACAGTAGTCATCTGCGGACGGATAAAGTTTACGGATAAGTCATTCAACGCCTGTTCCGGAAGAGATGTGCTGCTGATGCCGATTTGAACAATGGGAACGCTGGACGCGGAGTAAACAATGATCAGCGGCGGCTGGGTTCCCTGGGGCAGGTTGCGGGTGGCGGTTTGCGAAATGGCCGTTACCTGCGCAAGTGAGATTTGCAGGTTGGCGGAGGGATGAAAGAAGACCTTTGTGATGGCGCGGCCATCCATCGCCTGAGTTTCAACATGCTCAATGTCGTTGACAGTGGTGGTAAGGCCGCGTTCCGTACTGCTAACAATGCGATCTGTCATGTCCTGTGCGGACATGCCCGTGAACTGCCAGATAATGCTGATGACTGGAATATTAATTTCAGGAAAAATATCGACTGGCGTGCGGATGATGACGATGGGACTTAAGATCAGGATCAAAAGCGCCATCACTACGAAGGTATAAGGCCTCTGTAACGCGAGGCGAACAATCCACATCTGCTAGTCCTTTTGGAATGAGCCAATTCACATTAATCTGAAAGCAACACGGCTGCTCAGCTAAGACACTGCCATGTCAAAGTCAGAAACGAATGGGGAGAACAAAGATCAATTATATTATCAACGCGGGAAACGGCTGCTGAAGTTTCGCGAAGTTTCTGTTAACAGTTCTTTACTCACATTGCATATAAAGGTCTTCTAGACCTGCATTTTCAGCTCTCTCCGTAAACTGGAATTGCCGCCCCATGGATCAGCTTGGCCTGAGCGCTGCACAAGAACAGGACGACCTGCGCAATCTCTTCCGGCTTGGGCCACTTGGAAAAATCTGCTGTTGGCATGGCCTTGCGATTCGGCTCGGTGTCGATAATGCTAGGAAGCACGGAATTCACCCGCACTCCGGTACCCTTTGCATCCTGGGCCAAACAATCAAATAATGCCAGCGCCGCAGCCTTTGACGCCGCGTAAGCTCCGGCTCCGGCGGCATGGTCCAGCGCGGCTTTTGAAGCGATGTTCACGACGGCGCCGCTCTTCTGCTTCAGCATCGCCGGGACCACCGTGCGGGCCAGATTAAAGCCTGCATGTAAGTTCAAAGTGAGCATTAACTGGTACGTTTTGGGGTCGGTCTCCCACACTGGCTTGCCGCCGGCATAGCCGCCGATTGCGTTTACCAGAATATCCAGATGGCCGTGGCGGGCCGTGATTCCATCCACCAAAGCGCGGCATGCAGCTTCGTCGGTTGCATCCAGCGGGAGAAGCTCCAGCGGGGACTTGGGACCAACTGCGTCTTTCAGGGCATCGGCTTCGTCTTTTTTTATGTAAGTGGCGATCACGGATGCGCCTTCGTGGAGCAGGGCAAGCGTTACCGCGCGGCCCAGTCCGCCAGTGCCGCCGGTAACAAGAGCCACTTTGGCGCTGAATTTGCCAGTCATAAGCACCTTCCTTTGCAATTTTACACTTTAAGTTACACATCAGAAAGTGTAGAATAATTTTCAGCCAAAAAAAGATTTTTATGCCAACAAATCTTGCCATCGATGATCGTTTGATTGCGGAAGCCCAGAAAGTTGGACATCATCGGACCAAGAAGGAAGCCGTCACCGCCGCCCTTGATGAATATATTCGAAGACGAAAACAACTGGATGTGATCCAGATGTTCGGAAAAATCGATTACGACGAAAATTATGATTACAAGCTCGAGCGCGAGCGGAAGCCTAAACGGCGATGAATATTCTGGTGGACACGTCCCTCTGGTCGCTGGCTTTTCGCCGTAAACCGGCAGACTTGAATTCCATTGAACAATCCCTGGTACAAGAATTACGTGACTTAATTCAAGAAGGCCGTGCGCAACTGGTTGGGATGGTCCGGCAAGAAGTGCTTTCGGGCATCAGAAATCCGGATCAATTTGAAAAATTACGGTTAGTTCTTCGGCCGTTTCGCGACGAACCTCTGGAACTCGAAGATTATGAGACGGCTGCAAGTGCAAGCAATCGTTGTCGTGCGAAAGGAGTTGCCATGTCTTCCGCGGATGCATTGCTTTGCGCCATCGCTTTACGCAAAGATTTCCCGATATTCACTACAGATTCCGACTTCAAATATTACGCGCGGGTTCTAGCGCTTAAATTGCACCCTCACGGACATAGCAACTAAGGCCCTTCTCTGAATCCATACCGGACCGGTCTTGTATTCCTTCCTCCCAAACGATAAAATAATACTGAATTGGTATTGTATCCAGCTCTGGCAAGGCTGGGGCTTATGAAGCGATGTTCAGACTCAACAAATTGACGGATTACGGCATTGTGCTGATGGCCCACGTGGCGCGCAGCCCGGAAGAGACGCCGCATACCGCGCGCAGCCTGGCCAAAGAGACCAAACTGCCCCTGCCGACCGTGGGCAAGCTCTTGCGGCAGCTATCTGAACACAGGCTTTTGAGTTCGCATCGCGGAGTGAATGGCGGCTATAACCTGGCCCGCGAAGCACGTTCCATCACGGTGGCCGAGATCATCCTGGCGCTGGAAGGACCCATCGGGTTTACCGAATGCAGCGTGGTCAAGGGTCTATGCAATATGGAGCGCTCATGCGCCATCATGAGCAACTCCCAGATCATCGGCGACGCCCTGCGCGACGCGCTGGAACACGTCACGCTCTCTGACCTGAATCACCAGATGGCGCACCATGAGCGCAAGCACGGCCAGGAATTAGTGGCATCCATTAAACCCGCAGACAGAGTTGCAGAAGGAGTGAGATGAGTAGCACAGTCAACCAGATTAACGACCTCACGCAGCAGGAATACAAATGGGGATTCATTACCTCAATCGATGAAGACCGTCTGCCGCCAGGTCTGAATGAAGACGTTGTCCGGGCCATCGCCATCAAGAAGGGCGAACCGGAATTCATGCTGGAGTGGCGGCTGAAGGCGTATCGCCACTGGGCCTCACTGGAGCAGAAGCACGCTGAGCCGACTTGGGCCAATGTGAAGTATCCGCCCATTGACTATCAGGCGTTGTCTTATTATTCCGCGCCCAAGCAGAAAAAAGAGCTCAAGAGTCTGGACGAAGTTGACCCGGAAATTCTGGACACCTACGCCAAGCTGGGTATCCCGCTGCATGAGCAGAAGCTGCTTGCAGGCGTTGCAGTTGACGCGGTATTTGACAGCGTCTCCGTGGCCACCACGTTTAAGGCCAAGCTGGCCGAGGCGGGCGTAATCTTTTGCTCGTTCTCTGAGGCGGTGAAGAATCACCCTGAGCTGGTGAAAAAGTATCTCGGCTCGGTGGTCCCATACTCGGACAATTTCTTCGCGACGCTGAACTCTGCGGTTTTCAGCGACGGCTCATTCGTCTACGTGCCCAAGGGCGTTCGTTGCCCCATGGAACTTTCAACGTACTTCCGCATCAACGCGCAGAACACCGGGCAGTTTGAGCGCACGCTGATCATCGCCGACGAAGGCGCTTCCGTGAGCTATCTGGAAGGTTGCACCGCGCCGATCCGCGACGAGAACCAGTTGCACGCCGCCGTGGTTGAGCTGATCGCGCATGACAATGCGACCATTAAATATTCGACAGTCCAGAACTGGTATCCGGGCGACAAGGAAGGCAAAGGCGGGATCTACAACTTTGTCACCAAGCGCGGCAAGGCGCTGGGCAAGAACTCCAAGATTTCATGGACACAGGTCGAGACCGGTTCTGCCATTACCTGGAAGTATCCAAGCTGCATTCTTCAGGGCGATAACTCGGTGGGCGAGTTCTACTCGGTGGCGCTGACCAACAACTATCAGCAGGCTGATACCGGAACCAAGATGATCCACATCGGCAAGAACACGAAAAGCACGGTGGTATCGAAAGGCATCTCCGCCGGCCACGGGCAGAATACCTACCGCGGCATGGTAAAGATCCTGAAAGGCGCAACTGGCGCGCGCAATTACACGCAGTGCGACTCGCTGCTGATCGGCGACAAGTGCGGCGCGCACACCTTCCCATACATCGAGGTGAAGAACGCGAGCGCCCGCATGGAACATGAGGCGTCGACCTCGAAGATCGGCGAAGACCAGATTTTCTACCTGCAGCAACGCGGTATCTCCAAGGAAGAGGCCGTCAGCATGATTATTAACGGCTTCTGTAAGGCGGTGTTCAAGGAGCTGCCTATGGAATTTGCCGTGGAAGCGCAGAAACTACTCGGCATTAGCCTTGAGGGGAGTGTTGGATAAACGATGAGTCTGCTCGAAATCAAAAATCTGCATGCAAGCGTGAATGGCAACGAGATTCTGAAAGGCATCGACCTGACCGTGAATCCCGGCGAGGTGCATTCCATCATGGGGCCGAACGGCTCCGGGAAAAGCACTTTGGCCCAGGTGCTGGCGCGCCGCGAGAGTTATGAAGTCACCGCAGGGTCCATTACGTTCGACGGCAAGGATCTTCTGGAGATGAAGGCCGAGGATGCCGCCTGTGGAGGCCTGTTCATGGCCTTTCAATATCCGGTGGAGATTCCCGGCATCAGCAACGCGTACTTTTTGCGCGCCGCGTTGAATGCCATCTTGAAGTTTCGCGGCCAGGATGAAATGGACGCGATGGATTTTCTCCCGCTACTCAAAGAAAAGATGCGGCTGCTGGAGATGGACGAGCGATTCCTGAACCGTCCAGTGAACGAAGGCTTTTCCGGCGGCGAGAAGAAACGCAATGAAATTGTGCAAATGGCTGTGCTGGAACCTAAGCTTGCGGTGCTGGACGAAACCGATTCAGGTCTCGACATCGATGCGCTGAAGGTCGTGGCCAAGGGCGTAAATGCCATGCGCAATAAGGACCGCGCCATGGTACTGGTAACGCATTACCAGCGGCTGCTTGATTACATTGTGCCTGACTTCGTTCACGTGCTGGTGAATGGACGCATCGTGAAGTCCGGCGGGCCGGAACTGGCGCTGGAACTGGAACAGAAGGGCTATAGCTGGGCTGAGCCGGAGTTGGCGGGGAAGCGTTAGATCATGCGGGCCTGAACGAGTTCCAACTTTCTCAAGCGCGAGGCAGATGTTGATCTGAGCCAAGTGGAAGCGCATGACATTCGTGAGTCCAGCGCCGTAGGCGCGAAATGAGTTAGCCCAGGGCGGAAGCCCTGGGTTAAAGCGAAAAACATCGCAAGCCCCGTAGGGGCGGCACAAGCGAAAAGGAACATCGACAATCGTGATTACGGCAACCCAAGCCCCGGAAAAATATCTGGAAATCTTCGACCAGTTTAGCGGTCGCACGGCCTCGCAGCCGCGCTGGCTGCAATCGCTGCGGCAGGACGCCTTTGCGCGTTTCTCGGAAACTGGTTTTCCCACCACGCATGACGAGGATTGGCGCTTTACGAACGTTGCCGCAGTTGCGAGCACGCCTTTCGAACTCGCTGGCTCCGAGTTGGTAAGCAAGGAGCAGCTGGAGCCCTCCGGCGCGTCGCAGTTCGCATGTTGTCTGGTTTTTGTGAATGGACTGTTTTCGCAAGAGCTGTCCACAGTGGCGAAGCTGCCCAAAGGCGTGACGGTCGGTAGCCTGGCTGCACAGCTCAAAAATAATCCGGCTGGCCTTGAGCCTCACCTTGGACGGTATCTTAACGTCCGTCTTGACCCCTTTGCCGCGCTCAACACGGCGCTTTTTGAGGATGGCGTTTTCATTCAGGTCCCGGAAGGTGTAAGTGTTGAAGCCCCAATCTATGTGCTCTATGTCACCGTTCCCGGGACCATGCCTACGATGAACCATCCACGCAACCTGATCATTGCCGGCAAAAGCAGCCAGGTCACGGTCGTTGAAGATTACGTTTCACTAGGCGAGGGCAGCACATTCTCCAATGCCGCCACAGAGCTTGTGGCCGGCGACAATGCCAGCGTGTCGCACTATATGATCGTGCGCGAAGGCGATCAGGCCTATAACTTTTCCACTTTACGCATCCAGCAGGGCCGCAGCGCCAATGTAGCCACGCACTCGCTGCTGTTGAGCGGAGCACTCGTACGAAACAACGTCCATCCGGTTCTGGCAGGTGAGGGAAGTGAATGCCTGATCAACGGCTTGTTCATGGCCAACGGACGAGAGCACATGGATAACTACATGCTCGTGGAGCACGCCAGTCCGCACTGCGATAGCCGGCAATTTTATAACGGGATTTTGAACGGGCAATCGCACGGCGTATTTCACGGGCGCATCATCGTGCACAAGGACGCGCAAAAGACTGATGCCAAGCAGACTAATCGTAACCTGTTGCTTTCCGACGATGCGCAGATCGATACCAAGCCGCAGCTTGAGATTTACGCTGATGACGTGAAGTGCACGCACGGCGCGACGATCGGCCAGTTCGATGAGAACGCGCTGTTCTACCTTCGCTCCCGTGGGCTTGCCGAGGCCGCTGCGCGGCACGTGCTACTGCTGGCGTTCGCCAATGAGTGCCTGAACCGTATGAATTCGCCCCAGGTGCGCGAACATCTGGAGCGGCTGGTCGTGGCAGGCATGCCGGAAGCGGCCATTTTCTCCGGCCCGCGTTCTCCGGAAGGCGCAAAACGGAATTGGGAGGAAGTGGAATGAGCACAGTCGTCAAATTGCCACACGGAATCCACGCCGCCTCAGCCTACGACGTGCAGAAAGTTCGCGAGGATTTTCCTATCCTGCATCAGACGGTGCACGGCAAGCCGCTCGTCTACTTGGATAACGCGGCAACCACGCAAAAGCCTTTGGCCGTGATTGAGGCGATCCAGAACTATTACCGCCGCGACAATTCCAACATCCACCGCGGCGTGCACACGCTTTCCGAGCGCGCGACGGAAGCCTACGAAAAAGTTCGTGTAGCGGCGCAGAAATTCATCAACGCCGCGGATCATAAGGAAATCATTTTTGTTCGCGGCACCACAGAAGCCATCAACCTGGTGGCACAGAGTTATGGCCGCAAAAACGTTGGCAATGGCGATGAGGTTCTGATCACCGCCATGGAGCATCACTCCAATATAGTGCCATGGCAGCTGCTTTGCGAAGAAAAGGGCGCATGTCTTCGCGTGGCTCCCATCAATGATCGCGGCGAACTGCAGCTGGACGAATTTGAAAAGCTGCTGGGCCCGAAGACGAAGATTGTCGCCGTCAGCCATCTTTCCAATGCTCTCGGCACCATCAACCCGGTGCGTGAGATCATACGCATGGCGCACGCGCGCAACATTCCTGTTTTAGTCGATGGAGCGCAGGCCGCGCCACGCATGCAGGTGGACGTGCAGGCCCTGGATTGCGATTTTTACGCCCTCTCTGGCCATAAACTTTATGCCCCTACCGGTATCGGCATCCTTTACGGCAAGACCAGGTTGCTGGAAGCCATGCCACCGTATCAGGGCGGCGGTGACATGATTGCCTCCGTCACGTTCGAAAAAACGGTTTACAACCGGCTGCCGTATAAATTTGAAGCAGGCACGCCGAATATTGCTGACACCATCGGTTTGGGCGCGGCGTTCGAATACCTGAATACTCTGAGACTGGAGCAGATTGAGCAGCATGAGGCTGACCTGCTCGACTATGCGACAAAGTCCGTGGGAGCGATTCCCGGTGTTCGGCTTGTCGGCATGGCGAAGGAAAAAGCCGGCGTGCTTTCATTTGTGATGGAAGACATTCATCCGCATGACATCGGCACAATCCTGGATACGGAAGGCATCGCGGTCCGCACCGGGCATCATTGCGCCCAGCCCGTGATGCAACGGTTTGGCATTCCGGCGACCGCACGCGCATCCTTTGGGCTATACAACACGCGGGAAGAGGTTGACGCGTTGGTAAAGGGAATCCGCAAGGTGCAAGAGGTGCTGGGCTAATGTCGGACGTTCGCGAGCTGCGCGATCTTTACCAGGAAGTAATTCTTGAGCACAGCAAGAAGCCCAAGAACTTCCGCCCGATTGAGACTGCCAACCACAAGGCTGAGGGATTCAACCCGCTGTGCGGCGATCATTTCACGATCTATGTGGATGTGAAGGACGGAGCGATCAACGACATTGGATTTCAGGGCAGCGGGTGTGCTATCTCCAAAGCCTCGGCTTCCATGATGACGCAAATGCTCAAAGGCAAAACTGAGGCCGACGCGGAAGGCATTTTCACGAAGTTTCACGATCTGGTAACCGGCCACGCCGCTGGGGACGGACAGGATCTGGGCAAACTGGCAGTATTTGCCGGCGTTTCTGAATTCCCGCTGCGGGTCAAATGCGCCACCCTGGCATGGCACGCTTTGCGCGCCGCACTCAAGGGTGAGCAGGAGGCTGTTTCCACCGAATAAGACCATGCTATCCAACCAACAAATCGTGCTGTCGCGTGACATTGATGCCACGCAGATTCCCAGCGGGATACCGCATCGTCTGTCCGCCGGGACCAAGGTTCGGCTCATGCAGGCCCTTGGCGGCAGCTACACTGTGATGACCGATATCGGATATATGGTGCGGGTCGATGCCAAAGACCTGGACGCGCTCGGGCTCACGCCAACCGCCACCGCCACCGATGCTCCCCAGGAGTTTAGCGAAAAGCTGGTATGGGACAAGCTGCGTACGGTGTACGATCCTGAGATTCCGGTGAATGTGGTCGATCTTGGCTTGATTTATGATTGCCACATTGCGCCGGTTGCCGACGGAAATAAGATTGACATCAAAATGACGATGACTGCCCCGGGATGCGGCATGGCTGACGTGCTCAAGTCGGACATTCAGCGAAAGATTTCAGATCTGCCCACCGTGAAGGAACTGAACGTCGAGGTGGTATTTGAGCCGCCCTGGCATCCGGGCAAGATGAGCGAGGCGGCGCGGTTGCAGCTGGGCCTCGATCTGGAAAGTTCGCCCTTCCCAATGCATTGAAAACGCGGGAGAACGTGCTATTTCCCCACTCGCTCCCCCGCGCTTCTACCCTGCTTGAACCAACTCCATAGCTGGGCCTAACAGAAAGCGATGAGTTTCAAACTCTCGCATCTTGTCTATCGGCAAATGATGCGTAAAGACGAAACCCGAGATAAGAGCCGCTGCTATTAGTATAGTGGCCGCCTAAAATCAAAAAAATATAGCCGGGAGCGCTTCCAGACAAATTTTTGTTAGAAACTCTAAAAGTGATGTTCTGACGCGATGCTCGACAGCCGCATTGAATCGGCGACACTAACTATTGTTGGATCAATGGCTTGCCGCTGCCCAGCCAGCTTGCTTAAACGGAAGCCGAGATGCCAAATTGCGCGAGAATTCTGTCCTGGACTTCTCTCAATGCTATAGTCACCCAGTCGCCAAAAGACCGGGCGAGCAGTTTCGTTTGAGGGAGCACCGCCAGAGAGCCATGCCGAACAAGATGCCCAAAATCGTGCTTGTCTTGATCGTGCTGATGGCCGTGTTCTCGCCATTTTTGCAGCTCGACAGCCTGGACGATTTTCCCGTCGGCACGGGCGACATTGAAATGCACGTGATTTCTGTGCTGTTTGAGACAGGAATGTTTTTTGTGTTTGCCGGGATTCTAAAGCTTTTTCCGGTGCTGCTCTGCACCAGGTTTCGGCCCCCATCCGTGAGTTTTTCCAGTTTCGTCCGCGAAGCGAAGGTCCTTCAGCCAGACTTTGCCAGTTTTTCTGTTCCGCTCCGCATCTGAGGACTTCCATTCCCGAAGTGTGTCTGCCGGAAAAGGTTTCGTAGCCAATCTCAAAACTTATTTCGCGGGCGCCATTTGGGCCGGAGCGTCGATGGCTCCGGTCTGAAACCAGCATGGATGTTGGACAACAAAAGACAGGAAATGGAAATGAAACCCTCAGAAGTATATACACCCGCCACGGCAGCAGTGTTTGCCGGCAACGAGCCGGACCTGCTTAATATTAAGGAGATCGAACAGTGTTTCTGCAGCGATGGAGTTGAGCTGAATGAAGACGCATGGCTCGTGCAGGGCTGTCTTCAGGGTGATCCCAAGGCGTGGGAAAACCTCATCGACAAGTACAAACGGTTGATCTACTCCATCCCGGTCAAGTACGGCGCCAGCTCCGCTGATGCGGCGGACGTTTTTCAGGCGGTCTGCATTGAAGTTTTACACAGCCTGCCTCAATTAAAGAACGTGCAATCACTGCGTTCGTGGCTGATTACCGTTACCATCCGCCAGTCTTACCGCTGGAAAAAGAAGCAATCCAACCATGTTGAACTTGATGCCATGGAGCCAGAAGTGGCAGAAGGAATTGCCTTCACCGTGCCCGTAGAGACGCTGGCCCAGCTTGAACAGGAGCAGATTGTGCGGGACGTAGTGGCCAAGCTGCCTCCCCGGCACCGGGAATTGGTCCGGCTTCTTTTCTTCGAGCAGCCACCATTGCCGTACGCTGAAGTGGCCAGGCGATTAGGGTTGGCCACTGGATCTATCGGGTTCATCCGCGGCCGGTGCCTGGAGAAACTGCGCAAGGCCCTCGTGGACTTTGGTTTCAGCGGATAGCAATCACAGGGGGCGCGACAGCCTGAAACGGCTGTTGCGCCTTACAGCCGCGAATAGATTTTGGGCGCCGCCAAGTCCTGCCGATAAAGTTCCAGCAGGTCAATATGCCTGGGTTCGTGAGCTGGAACATCTCGTCTAGAAACTCTTTGTGCGAAGGTCGAAACCAGGAAATGCAGGTCTTCCATGCTGAATGGTTTGGCCACATAGTCATTCGCGCCGGCGAGATAGGCGGCCCGCACCTGCTCTGGGCGGGCTTTCTCAGTCAAAAGGACAATATAAGGCGAGGTTTTCAATTCCACGGAGCGTATCCAGTGGCAGGCGGCAAGGCCGGTCATCCTGGGCAAATCCCAATCGAGGATGCAGATATCCACATGCCTGGTACGGAGAAGTGCGCAGGCCTGTTTTCCGTCCGGAACTGTCATGACCTCACAACCCCAGAATTGCTGTGCGGCTTTTGCAACATCGCAGAAAACCGGTTCCGTGCCACCAATAAGAACTTGCAGCTTTTTCATTGCGGTTTCTCCAACGCGTTCGCTGTTAGATTGCGGCCGTCTTAAAGCTCCGCCGCATTGCCGTGGAAGCCTGCCGCGCACCTTGGGGGAAAGCGCTGATGCAGTACAGGTCGTCAGGATTCGGGAAGGCGACGCCAGTACTGGCATTCTTCCGATAAACTCCCAACACAACTTTCAACTGAAATATTTCCTGTTCCAGGGAGGGTATTCCGTTCCGTTTTCCGGTGGCCATTGCGGTTTTTAGGTAGCAGATGTCCTGTTCAATTGCTACAGCTGCCTCGAGCCATTTCTGATCGTCATCCATGGTGCCCCAGTCTCCAAACCAGTGAATTAGTTACTTAACATCACGTGCAATAATTACCCGACGGTTCTTTATGAATCTTGCCGTTGGGCTTGCTTCCCGTGAGGCCTAAGCCGCTTACTTTCTATTGTCTACGGCTTTCTTCGGCACCCGGATTCCGCTTTCGACCCTCACCATATAAGAGTACAAACGAGCTCTGAAAATATAGAATACGCAACCATTGGGCCATTGATCTTAGTGATTCCTATTTTGGGAATCTAAACCTCGAACAGGGTTGCCGAGCGCAGTCCGCGTGGATGTAAATTCCTTACCAGCTCAGGCCGGATTGAGCCCGCGTGCCGCAATGCGAAGCACTCAAGTTTCCCGCACATTTGCCGATACAACATAGTTCTGAGGTATTCGTTCAATGGAACCATTTTCCGCGCTGTTGCTTTCCAACGATTCCGCAGTGCTAAAGCGGATCCAAGATAGATATACCCAAGCGATGAAAAGGCGGGTACCCTGGTGCTGGCGAGTATCTTCACGACAAAACGCTGATGGCACGAGCTTTTTCTGACGATTTACGGTGCAGAATTCTGCGGGCCTATGAGCCTGGGAAAGTCAGTTTGCGGGAGTTGGCGGAACGCTTTGGTGTCAATTGGGAGTATGCCAGAAAGATCCGCAAGCAGCACTTGCATTACGGGCAGATGGAACGGGTGAAGCAGAGTCGTCACGTTCCGGTCAGTCGAGTTACACCCGAAGTGCAACAAATGATACGCAACCAAGTGCGAGCCCATCCTGATCTGACCCTGTGGGAGTTGCAACGGCAATTGGTGGGAGCAGGTAAGTCAGATCCATCCCCATCGTCTGGTGTTTTTGGACGAAAGCGGTGTGACCACGAACATGACCCGCCATTATGGCCGGGCTCCACGGGGAGAAACGGTGCGGGAAGGCACTCCCGGCGGCCACTGGCGAAGCCTCACTCTGCTCGGAGCGCTGACCATCCAAGGGCTACGGGCTCCTATGAACCATCGAGTTCCCAACCGACGGGGATGTCTTCCTGGCTTATCTGGAACAGGTACTGTGTCCCCAGTTGCAGTCTGGACAAGTGGTCATCATGGACAACTTGGCCGCACATAAAGTCGAAGGCGTGCGTTCCTTGATCGAAGCCCGCGGCGCGGAATTACTCTATCTGCCGCCTTATTCACCCGACTTCAATCCGATCGAGCAAGCTTGGTCCAAGATCAAAGAAATCTTGCGTGCCGCCAAAGCCCGATGGTTGGACACCCTGGAAGCGGCCATCACCCAAACTCTTACCGCCGTCACCACCGACAATGCTGTCGCTTGGTTCAACCCAGCACGCCTCGGATCGCGTTGCTACTCCTGATTGTGATCAATCTGCTTCCTGTTGCGGCACTGATTGCATTTACAAAGGGTCATTACAAACTGGCAGGATGTATGATCGTTATTCCGCTGGGCGTGGCATTGGCTATTGGCAGCAACACTCATTTTCTGAGTACGGGTATCGACAACGTGTTCCATATGCCGCCCCGAGACCTAAGATTGCCGTTTCAAGTCAGCGCCGTGCTGCTCACTGTACTGGAAGCGCTTGGCTGTTGGATCGGCCTGCGGATGTTTATCCACCATCGGAAATGAGTATCCGTTCAGGTCAAGGGACAACCTTGACCCAAGCAATCTCGCGCGTGACTCTCCAATCATCTCTTGCGAATTAGATATTCAAGGCCACTCTCCATCTTTGGTAGAGGGCCGACTACCTCATCGTGATAGTCAACGCTGTGGTGAGTCCCGTGTTCACGGCTGCGGTCGTGCTCACGCCGACAAAGCCGGGCGCGGCGACAGATACGGTATAAGTTCCCACGGCGATCCAGCCTGAATTATAGGAACCTGCGCCGTTGGCGGTGACGGTTTTGCTCAGGCGAAGCTTGCCGCCGGTGAAAGTCAACGTAGCGCCGGCCACCGGCGCACCGCCGCTATTGAGCACTTGTCCGCTGACCTGGCCAGCAGTGGAGATAAGTATCTTGGTCGGGCTGGGCTCCGCGACGGCATCCAGCGTTGACGTACCGGTTCGGGCATCGCTCAGCCAGCCCGTTTTACCCGCCGTGATCGTTAAAGACTTGCGCGCGGCCGCAGGGATGGAAAAATTGCCGTTGGCATCGGTCACCGCAGAACCTCCGCTGTAAGAGACCGTCACACCCGCAGCCAGGGAGCAGTCAATCGCGCTCTTGGCCTTGCCTGAAAGCGTGCCCGGCGCGGTGGAGATTCCGGGGTTGTGGTAGGGCAGCATGAACTGGTTATGATCGTCCGTCATAAAGCTGTCCAGGTAGGGAGAATAGGACGTCACGCTCACGCGATTCAACGACGGCGATATCCTCATGATGCGAAGGTAGCCGCCGCCACCCAGCGGATCGGATTGATAGTCAGAAAGAATCTGGTTCACCAGATTGCCGTTCACGCCCAGGTCCATGCGGCGGCCCGTTCCGTCGCCCTGCACCACGTGACCGCTCAGTACCAAATGAATGTTGGGATACTTGCGCACCAGCTTCCACCACATGTCTTCGCCGTTATTGTCCTGCGCCACGCCGAAGCTCGCGGCGCTGTTCAGGTCGCAGCCGGAAATGCGCGTGTTGTCTGAATAGGTAAACATGTGCGTAACGATAATCGCGTCTTTGTCCTGGTTAGCTTTCAGGATGCCATCCGCCCAGGCCAGAGCGGAATCTCGGGCCGCAAACTCTAGTACCACGATGAGGTAATTGCGTCCGTTGACGTTCACAACTCCATAAAAATTCTCATTACTGCCAGCAGGAAAGCTTCCCTTGTACCAAGCCGCTCCGGCGTATCGTGCCGGGCCGAAGAAGGAATTGAAATTCACGGTGGAAGCCGTGCGGCCGGCGGGATTGTTCTGGTCATAATCGTGGTTGCCGATGGCGATCATGTAAGGCACGTGCCCATCCAGCAAGCGTACCGCGGCATCGGCATTCTGCCACTGCGTCAGATCTCCTCCGCCGTCCACGATATCTCCCAGGCCTACCACCAGCTTGATGTTCTGGTCTTGTACATGAGCGGCAATCCACTGCGTCTGCGCGGCAAAGATCTGGGGATGCAGGGAGGAATAGAACTGCGTATCCGGCAGTGCGACGATAGTGAATTCATCGACGGGCGTGGGCGAAGGCGAAGGACTCTGCGCCTCCATTACGCCAGACGCCATTATGCAAGAAACCGCCAGAAGAAGAGCCATGGAGTAACGTTGCAACATGGCTGGAGGGTAGCGATCAAGCACGCTGCGATCAATAAGGTATTTGTCCGTTGACCTTAGTAGGGTCGAAGCAAATTGTGAGAGAACGAGGCCCTAGCTCTGTATTAAAGTTCGATGAAAGCGGTTCTCGCGGTTATCCGGCGGCAAGAAGTCCGTTGGGCTTGGCCGATTATTAAAATACATCCTTCTTCTTTGCATTTGCTTCTAATCATTTGTCGCTAGTCTTGCTGCTCCTACTAAAACTCATAACCAAAACTCATACAGGAAATTCCATGAAGGTAACATCTGACCGGATCAAAGCGCGTGCCGAGCAACTGAGAAACGGCGGGTTCAGATTGTCCGGGAACATGGTTCGTAAAACGCTTGAAATGAATGCCGGAGCCAGAACGCAGATATCACCCAAGGCTGCCGCGCAGGAAAAAGAAGCGGAGAACCGGGAATCTGCACCGAAAAAGGCTGAGGCCGCCTGATTGGCGCGCAGCCTCTACGTCCACGGAATATCCAACTTGATCACACAGGAAAATTATGCCCAGAAATGAGCGCACTCAAAATGGACGATCGACGGTAAGGGTCCTTCACTTTCCCGCTTCATCGCCCACACCAGCTTCCACCACCGATGTCGACACCGATGCGCTGGCGGACTCCATCCGCAAATCCTGGACGCAAAAATCTGCGTCCGGCAAAAGCCCGTTGGCTCCCAAGCCGAAACTGCTACGTCTGGCAGACAATAAAATCTAAAATTGTTTACTTATTTGTCCGCGTATATCTGGGCCGCTTTTTCCACCAGGACCTTCACCCGGCTGGGGTCCGGATCGATCACTCTCATATTGTCCCAGTCATAAGCGAACTCTTTGCCGCAATCCAGACATACAAAATAAGTTCCGGTGATGGCCGCGACATTCGACCGCAGCTGTCCTTTGCGGCAGGTGATGAGCGGCGTGCATTTTTTATGGCGGCAACTGAAGACTTTGGTCCAAGCCATTTGAAACAATTCGATAAACACAGACACCTCTCGTTGGGGGAGCCTCGGAGGGTGACAACACCACTTCAAACCGCAATTGACATGTAGAACGTGGAAACTCCCTTATCGCGATCATCTGCCGCATTCATTAAGCAATCATTAAAAGCCAGTTAAACGGACTAATCTAATGCGCGGTTTACGGGGCAGAACAAAAGACGGCTTAGCGAGAGGAAACGTGGATGAAGGGAAATTTTGTGGGGGGAGCGATGTGTTCTTTGTTCTTGGAAAAATTACTAGGGGGATACGGCTTCCGGGTCCATATCCCCCTATTTAGCAGTCGACGGATGAGCCTGCTTCTGTAGTAGTAGAGTCAGGACGCTTTCCGGAAATATAGTCCGTTGAAAAAAACCTAAGAGAACTCCAATTTTCCATGGCTATCCCATTTGTATTCAATTGGTTAAGAAAAGATAATTTTTAATCCCGCAACCAGATGTGCCGGCCCACAGGGCCTGTTTTCATGGATAGAATGGCTGATATGCCATTTTCTGATTTTCAGGGCAATGCCGAAACGGTCCGGCAGCTGCGCGAGATGCTGGGCCGCGACCGTTTTCCCCATGCCGTGATTCTGGCTGGCCCGCAGGGCGCTGGAAAATACACGCTGGCCCTGATGGTGGCGCGCACCATGAACTGCCTACAACCGCGCCAAACCGACGGCCTGCCGGATTATTGCGGCGTCTGCTCAAACTGCACACGAATTGGCCAGGCAGAAGACCTGGAGGCCCGTTTCGCTGAGGCCGTAGATGCCCGCGAAGGGCTGCGTGAGACTGACAAGCGTGAAACCCGCATCGTGGTCCAAACCCATCCTGACGTGCTGGTGGTGCCGCCCGATCCGCCGCAAATGATGATCAAAGTGGACCAGGTACGCCAGGTGATCCAGACCGCGCGCTATAAACCGCAAGAAGCTCGCCGGCGCGTCTTCGTTTTCGTGGATTCAGCCTTTATGAAGGAAGCGGCCAACGCACTGCTGAAAGTCCTGGAAGAACCACCTGATTTTGCCACGATCTTCCTCCTGGCCCGCAATCCCGGAGAATTGCTGCCGACCATCCGATCCCGCTGCGTTACTTTTACCCTGAGCGCCCTGCCGGCAGCGGAAATTGAAGGCTATCTGGAGAAATCCCGGCCGGAATGGAATGCGCGCCAGCGGCAGCTGGTGGCCCGGCTGAGCGGCGGCGCCGTGGGACGGGCACGAACCATGGACCTGGAAGACTACATGGCTGCCCGCAAGGACGCCCTAACGTTGCTGGTGACGTCAGTGCGTTCAGCCGAACATTCCGACCTTTTTCGCACCACGGAAACCTATCGCGCCGGCGGCGAGGGCAAGGAAAAGACCGACCGCTTGCTGGGCGCCATCTATGGCTTGCTGAAGGACCTGATGGCTCTGGTTTCCGGCGCGCCGGAATTGGTGCGGAACACTGACATTGCGGCGGAGCTGAAATCCCTGGCGGCCGCGGTGGATTTCCACTGGATAGCCCAGGCAACGCAGCAACTGGGGCAGGTGCAGAGCGGAATGCGCCGCAATGTGCTGCGTCCGTTGTCCCTGGACGCCTTTGCTATCGCGCTGGAGCGATAAAAACGCATGAAATGTCCGGAATCGCACACACATTGCGGTGGGATTCGACTGGGTTATTGTCCTTTCAGGCAATTGAAAAGCTAAACCATGCTGTGGTACGGTTACACCATTAAATCCGCACTGATTCCTGGCCACATTGATTGGATTCAGCTCGGCTAGCCGAGTCGGCGTTTTTATGCCGGTGCAGTGTTCGTTTATCAGCGGGACGGGAATAACTATGAAGGACGGAATGGAAACGACAGCCGCTCGCCAGGCTCCCGAGCGGACCCAAGAGGAAGAGTTTGTCAGCCGGAAATTGATCCGGCCCTCATTGAGCGCGCCAGCTCCCCGCACCGAACCGGTGTCAGAACGCCGTGACCGCCTGGAGCGCACAGACCGCATGCCGTCCTCCGCAAGGCGCAACGGCCCGCCGGAACAGACCTACGCCGAAAATTACTATTACCAGAAACAGATACAGGGCAAGACGCCCGTTGTGGTGGTGATGAAAGACGGCGAAGAGGTGCAGGGCGTCATCGAGTGGTATGACCGCAATTGCATCAAGGTCACGCGCGGCACCGCTTCATTGCTGATTTATAAGCCGTCCATCCGCTACATCTACAAGGCCGGCGAAGCCAAGCCTTAACCCCAAGAAAGCTGCGGCGTAAACCGGAACCTCCACCACGGAGGCGCGGAGCCGCGGAGAAAATCAAAGAAATTTTGCCGCAGATGAGCGCGCATAAGCGCATCGGAATGATGGGCGAAGCCCGTTTGCGTCCCGGCGTCTTTCGCTTTTTCGGCATCTATTTAGAAGGAACAAAGCTGCAAGTCTGCCAGGAGGCTAAAACCGTGAATAACGAAGCGATGAAGGAAGTTCTCAACGAACTGTTTTCTCACTTGGAAAGACTGGAAACTCAGAGCGAGGCTATCCTGCAGTTCCTGAAAGAGAAGAAACGGGTCACCGACAAGCAGCTGGCTCCGTATCTGGAACAAGCCGGCAATGCCAGCAATGTGAAGTGGCGCGCCGCGCGGGTGAGGATCGATAAGCTTGTGTCACCGGAACATCTGGAAGAGGAAATCAAACTCGGTAAGAAGCCCGAGGTGCAGGAAGCGCCGGCGTCCGCAGCTTCATCCGAAGAAAAGCGAAGCGCGTCGGCAGACAAAGAAGACAATCGAGTCGAGTCGGTTGATGAAGAGGGCAAGCGAATCGGATCGAGCGAGAGCAAAGGCCAGCAGGCCAAGTCGGAGGATCAAGCCCAGCCGGCGCCAGTCAAGGCAGTACAAGCGCGTCCTGCAAATGGCAAAGCGGACAAAGTGGAAGCGAAATCAGAATTGAATCAGGCGAACAAAGAACAGCCTGCGCAAGATAAACGTGAGCAGAAGGCTGATTCGGTCCACCATCCTACCGAAGTGACGGAACCATTGGCCAGGCAGGAAGGCGCTGAGCCAGCAGCGCAGTTGAAGTCGGACAAGACAAACAGCGGGAAAGAGGCGGCGTAGGAATTGCCGAGCTTGTTGTGCTCTCCGGTATTCCTCACTTGCCTTCGTCTGCGGAGGGACCGTAGATCGCGGGAACTTTCTCTTCGTTCAGTCGCAGATAGACCGTTAACTGTCCGCGATGGTGCGCCATGTGGTTTAACACGCCGTCACGCACCGCTTCATAACGCGTCTGCTCGCTCATCAGCTTTCCGCCGTTTAGCATTCGCCACTTTGTGTTGAACAAATGGTCGTCAGTCGTATTCTTCAGGACCTCGCGTCCTTTCTTCAGGCTGGCCTCAAACTGCTCCAGCAGATCGCGGCGTGTTTTCCAATCTTGCGGCCTGAACTTGGAACCTCCGGGCGGGTTGATGTCGAGTTCGTCCATGTTCACCACCATTTCCAGCCACGCCGGGATGGTCGCGACAATCGTCGCCAGCGGGCCAAGTGGCATCGATTTCGGGTGCGGTTTCCAGTCATTCTTTCCTTCCGGGACGCGTTCCAGCGTCTTGCGAATTCCAACAGCTTCGCGGTCAAGTTCGGCCTGCAACAGTTCGGTGATCTTCATTTAGGCGTTCTCCTATCCTGTGGTTAGATGCGGCTTGAGCAATCTTCATTTTCCATGAGCGATTCGTGCGCTGCGCGCTGGCCCGCAGCGCAAAGAAGAGCTTATTTACGCTCTTTACGGCACGACTCCGCAGCCCTCGATTCGCTGCGCTGATGTCAGGCTAAACGCTAAGGTCTTCTACCGCACCTACGGCGCTCGATTTCAATTTGCCAGCATACCCACGCTTCCGGCTTCGCGTTGCTCACCTTCAGCATGGGCTAACCTGACGACACGCCTCCGGCGCTGGGGATCGTTTACGACTACAGTATCGTCGCCTTGAAGGTAACGCATTGTGGGGACACCGAGCGAACGATCAATCCCACTATAATGAACCATGAGCAGCTCAGCCCAGAAAACTCCTCAACCGGAACGGGTTTTTGATTTCTCCACTATCAGCGAGACGATAGATGGCCTGCTGATAAACGTCCACCGCGATTTCAAAAGGCATATTGAGGCTCGCGACGTCCCCACAGCCCGTGGCTTTCTTTTGATGCGGATCGCGGCGCTATTCGCTCGACAGCTCTATGATTCAATCCGTTTCCTGTGTGCCGATGTTGAAAGCCCAGGCCCCCGTCCGGAATACGTGTTTGCCGTTCCCAGCATCGTGCGAACCATGCAAGAAATTCTGTTCACAATCATGTACGTCAACGAAGATTTCCCGGCCAGAGCAGACGAGTTTCACAAAGCAGGATGGCGCGAGCACAATGAGGAACGTGGCAAGTATTGCAACGAGTATTCGAAAATGCCTGAATGGAGACCTTTCCTTAACAAGTTCAAACAGTCAGTTCAGATGGGGATTCAACATCTCCAACTCTCGCCTGAGGAGTCCAAACAGCCGCAGAGTATCGATTATTTCCCGATTGGGCAGCGTCTATTAGATGCAATGGGCAAATCCAATCAGTCTTTTGCCAAATGGCTGGACAAGTGGTTCTATGACGAAACCTCTGCTATCGCTCACTTCACTCCCCTTGGGGTGATGAAGATCGCAGGGTACTTGATACGCGACATGACACCCGAAGCAGACCGCAAAATGATTGAAGAAGAATCCATGCGCAAATTCAAAGGCTTCTATTACATGATGGCAACCATCGTAGTGATGTCCATTGCGTCAGAACTTGAGCACCAACTCCATCTCAACAACCGGGGCCAAATCGTCAAGGTATGGGAGAAAATTCGGATTGATTTCCCTGATGCCGAAGAAGTGTGCTCCCGCAGATATGACGAACTATTAAGCATGAAGGCAAAGTCCTAGCGACTTAAATGGGAGATCCCGTACCGCTTCCGGCTTCGCTGCGCTCGCCTCTAGAATGGGCTAACTTCGCAACGCGCCTACGACGTTGGCGTGTTTGTAAGCGCATAGTCTCGGATACAGTGCATTATGCCGCGGCACTGCCCAAGAAATGAAGGACCGCTTCTGCAAACGATGGCGAATGGCCTGTTCATCTCCGTAACTTCTGCGCGCCGTGAGGCGCACCGCAGGTTAGCCCACGGCAACGCCGTGGGTAACATGTGCGTGGAATTGTGAGCGCCGTAGGTGCGGCACAGGCTAATCGAAAACATATTTCGGATCGTAAGGTACACCGTGCTTTTTCAATAGAGCAATCAGCTCTGAAGCGTAGTCCCTCTTCTTGTGATGGGCATCCTGTGTGCGGATGTAACGAACCACCGCGGCCTTGTTCGACGCGCTAACGCTAAAGGCGGCAAAGCCGCGCTGCCAGGCAAAGATTTTTCCCATCCATCGGGAAGAGCTAGTCTTGATTTCCTGAACGGCATCCGATAACGACAACGTCGGCGGAAGTTGGATCAACAAATGAGAATGGTCGCCCATGCCGCCGATTTCGTGCGGCACGATCTTTTCTTTGCTGCAAACGCCGGCCATGTATCCCCAGAGTTTTGTCCGATGGTCAAGGGGAATAAGCTTACGACGCTCTTTGGTGCTGAATACAACATGAACAAGGTTCTGAACGTACGTGTGGGACATGTTTTCACGCTCTTTTCTTTTGGCTGGCTGTGTCGCGCCTACGGCGCTCTGGAATATTAATACGCTTACCCACGGCTTTGCCGTGGGCTAACCTGCGGGCGCGCCTGCGGCGCTTGGAGGGTCGCTGGCAGAGCAGGTTCGGTCATGGCCCACATCAAAGAAGATCCGGAAAACGTGCATCGTTAGCCGCGAAACGATATTGTTTGCCTGAACGCTGACAAATGACCGTTCGTCAAAGTTCTTGGGATCGACGACGGCGGAATTTACGTTGGTAAAGATCTTGAATTCATCGGCCACGCGCAGATCGTATCCGTAAGACGAAACGCCATAAGAAATAACGCCTTCGCGCACCTGGCGATCGTTAAAAGGATTGATCATTCCATGCTCTTGCGCCATGCGGCGGATCCAGCGGTCACTTTTAATTGCCATGTAGACAAGATCCTTGGTTTTAGGGGATTTTGGTGAAGCGACAAAGAAGTCATCTTATAGGCGAAACTGTTCCATTGACAACATGCGTAAAAGTCCAATAGCATCTGCAAGTTACGCCCTTTCTGGCAATTTGAGGAGAGCTGACCTGTGATTAAGCTCGATATCATCAACGAAGTGGTCAATAAAACCGG
Organism: Candidatus Angelobacter sp.; assembly: GCA_036491195.1. Taxonomy (GTDB): domain Bacteria; phylum Acidobacteriota; class Terriglobia; order Terriglobales; family Acidobacteriaceae; genus Angelobacter. The sequence goes on along the minus strand of DASXCL010000184.1, from coordinate 55,826 downwards.
TATCACCAAAACCAAGGCTGAGCTGGCGGTGGAAACGGTCTTTGACAGCATGAAGAAGGCCCTGGCCGGCGGCGAGCGCATTGAATTGCGCGGATTTGGCGTGTTTAACGTGCGTCCGCGCAAAACCGGGATTGGCCGCAACCCGCGCACCGGCGCAGAAGTCAACATCCCCCCGGGAAAAGCCGTGCGCTTTAAGCCGGGAAAGGAGTTGCAGTCCATCGACTAAGCAGTTTTACCCGCGTCCACACGCGGCCAGCTTGTCGGCGCCCAGGGCTATCGCTTCATGCCGGACATCCAGCCTCCTCCGCAGGAATACCACCTGTTTGATCCTGAACGACAGGAGCTCAGGGTCGTTATCATCCATCCGCCGAAGAGACGCTATTGGCTTCACGCGCTGCTGTTCCTGGCCACAATCTTTACCACGCTCTGCATTGGCGCCCACATGCAGGAATCATTCAACAAAAACCTGGGACTGTTTTCCAACGATCTGGATTACTGGCCGTGGCAATGGGCGTTACAGGACTGGCATCACCTGATCATGGGACTTCCCTTTTCGCTGTCATTGGTGGGAATCCTGACGGCGCATGAGCTGGGTCATTACGTGTTGTGCATGCGCCGCAAAGTCTTTGCCACGCTGCCGTTTTTTATTCCTGCGCCGACTTTAATTGGAACGCTTGGGGCGTTCATTCGCATCAAATCGCCCATCCGCAGCCGCGCTGACCTGTTTGATATTGGCATTGCCGGGCCGATTGCGGGCTTTATAGTGGCCGTGCCGGTGATGATCTATGGTCTGCTGGCTTCCAAGCTGCTTACGGGTGATGCGGCAACAGCTGCAGCGGCATCGGCAGCTAATTCCAGCGCCTCGAACGGGAGCATGCTGCTGGGGTTTCCGCTGATCTTTAAATTGGTGCACTGGATCATGGCGGCGCTGGGGAGCCATGCCGCGATCGCGCAGGCCCCGGTAAGCGCACTTTATCTTCATCCCATGGCCATGGCGGCCTGGGTAGGAATGCTGGCGACGTCGCTGAATCTATTGCCGGGCGGCCAACTTGATGGCGGCCACATTATTTTTGCCGTCAATCCGCGGCTGCATCGGCCGATATCGCTGCTCAGCATCGTGACCCTGCTGCCGCTGAGCTGGTTTTACTGGGCAGGATGGCTTCTGTGGGCGGTAGTGCTGCGTTTTACCGGCAGCCGCCATCCCGATGTGCCGCTGTATCCGCCGCTCGATACCAAGCGCCGCGTATTGGCATTCTTTGCGTTGCTCATGCTGGCATTAACGCTCATCCCTGCACCGTTTGGCAATCAAGGACTGGGAAAGGTAGTGAAAGACTCTCACACGCAGTCTCAGCAGCCATCCACTCCGGCCAAGTAGCGCCGCGCATACTGCTTATCCCCGATTGAGTCCGGCACTGGCTCGCGATAGAGTAATGGCCTGTGAGATCCTCCTGCGTGTTCGCGATTCTACTGGCGCTGCCGATGATGATAGTTCGTCCGGCTGCGGCATATGCAACGAAGGGTGGTCCTGAGCAGATCGACGTGCAGGAATTGGTTAGACAAGCGGTGATTAACTTCAACACCCGCGAGGCCTTGCCCAGAAACTATACCTACCTGGAAAACCTGACCGTCGCTCATCCGGACCAGGAAAAAGGGCACAGGACCGATACTTATGAAGTAATCGAAATTAAAGGTCACGCTTTTCGACGCCACGTTGCTCATAACGGCCAGAAAGTGGCGGAGCAGGAAGATCCCGAACACGATGAAGAGTTCCACGCAAAGTGGCTTGAGGTGGACCACAAGATCCTGGAGGAGCAGATCAAACCCGGGCAGACCAAAGGGAGCCTTACTGCTGCCGTACAGAAAATCATGGATGAATCGGGCTTGAAGGACTGGAAGCCCCAACTCCTCATGCCAGCGCCGGCCTCGTCGATGGGAGTGGTCACGTTCGGACAAACGTTATACCAATTCAAATTACCGCTGCAGGACCTCGACCAGAAATTCCATCTGAAGTTCAAAGGAGAACATGTTCTGGATGGCCGCAAGTGCTACCTTGTTGAGGCTAATCCTCGGCACATCAAAGATGAAGACGACCCGGCCGGAAATTTCAGAATGAAGGTCTGGATCGACCGGAAGGAAATGGAGATCGTGAAAGTGGAAGGCAGAGCGTTGCGATCGGGACTGCTGGCCCGCGCGGAGTATGCGGCGTTTTCTTCAAAAGACCTGTCGCAGAAGGAAATTGACGAACGCAAACAGCAGCTTGCCGCTTCACGACTTCTTTATGGCGACGACACCATGGTAATGCAGGAATGGACCAAAGTGAATGATGAAGTCTGGTTGCTCCGCCAGCGGCACGTGAAAGGATCTCAAGTGTTATCCATAGAGGGACAACGGCGGTTTTTCATGTCGAATTACTCCCGCACCGTGGAATATGACACCGTGGACACAAATTACAGGAAGTTCCGCGTAGAGCACCGAATCGTGCCTGCGCCGTAACAATGCCACGTCACGTTAGAGCAGAGACAAGGCGTCTACGTCCACGATCACATTGGTGCGGGGAATCTTTTCGCCGTCGGCAAAGATCAGCATTCTTCTGAGCGAAGCATTCAGCTTCTCGCGGCTGGCGGCCTTCAGGATAAAGTGATAGCGATAGTCGCGTTTCAAGCGCATGATGGGCGCCACGGACGGTCCCAGCACGCGCACGCCTTCATTGCGCGTGGATTCAAACCACTTGCCCAGCTGTCCGGTCCAGCGCAGCGTCTGATCCAGCTTGTCACTGCGCAGCAGCACGTTGGCCAGCGCGGAAAATGGCGGATAGTGCATCCACTTGCGGAAACGGATTTCTTTTTCATAAAAGCCGGCGTAATCATGCTGCTGGGCAAACTGGATGGCATAGTGATCGGGATGATAGGTCTGTAGCACCACCTTGCCGGGGATCTCGCCGCGGCCCGCGCGTCCAGCCACCTGCGTGAGCAATTGAAAGGTGCGCTCGGCCGCGCGGAAATCAGGGAAGCCCAGCGCATAATCGGCCCCCACCACGCCCACCAGCGTAACGCCGTGAACGTCATGCCCCTTGGCAATCATCTGGGTGCCGACGAGAAGATTGATTTCTCCGGCATGGAACTGATTCAGCGCGCGCTCAAAGTCGTGGCGATTGCGCACGGTATCGCGATCAAGACGGCCAATGCGCGCCTGCGGGAACGCCGCATGAAGCCTTTCTTCCACCTTTTCCGATCCTGTGCCAAGAAAGAAAATGTGTTCGCTGTTGCATGCCGTGCACCGTTTGGGCACGGCTTGCCGGTACGCACAATAGTGGCATTCCATGCGATGCGCGGCCTTATGAAAGGTCATGGCAATCGAGCAGTTCTTGCATTGCAGCGTCTCACCGCAGACGCGGCAGAGGACGACCGATGAATATCCGCGGCGGTTCAGCAGGACCATGGCCTGCTCGCCGCGATCCAGCCGGTCTGTGACTTCCTGGATCAATTGCTGCGAGAAAATCTGGTCTTCGCCGGTCTGCTGGAACTCAGAACGCATGTCCACCAGTTCAACTTCGGGCAGTGGCCGGCGCTCTACGCGCTCTTTGAGTTCAATCAGCCGATATTTCCCTGCTTCCGCGTTGTGGTATGACTCAATCGCCGGCGTTGCCGATGCCAGCACCACCGCAGCGTTGGTAAGCTTGCCGCGCACCACAGCCACATCGCGACCGTTATAGCGCGGCGTCTCTTCCTGTTTGTACGAGCTGTCATGTTCTTCGTCCACCACAATCAGCGCAAGATTTGCCACCGGCGCAAAGACCGCGGAGCGCGTGCCGACAACGATCCGCGCATCGCCGCGACGGATGCGATGCCACTGCTCCGCACGTTCATCGGCGGAGAGCGCCGAGTGCAGGATGGCGACCTCGTCTCCGAAAACCTGATGCAGATTGGCGGCAGCAGCCGGCGTAAGCCCAATCTCCGGCACCAGCAGAATCGCTGAGCGGCCCTGCTCTAACACGGATTGCATCGCCGCCAGGTAAACCGCGGTCTTGCCCGATCCGGTCACGCCATGCAGCAGCGAGACCGAAAATTTCTTTTCTTCCACCGATCTTTGAATCGTCGCCAGCGCGGCTTTCTGTTCGGCATTGAAAATGAAATCCAGATGCGACGGCCCGCGCTTCTTCATGCTGCTCACGCTGAAATCGGCTTGCTCCTCCACTATTTCGACAATGCCGCGCTTGACCAGCGTTTGCAGCGTGGTGCGTGGAACGTCGAGCGTTCGAATCTGCTCCACAAACGCTCTCCCCGCCTGCTGTTGAAGAAACGCAACGATCTTCTGCTGGTTCTCGTTCAGCTTGCCGCTCACTTCCCTGAGCACAACCACCTGCACGGTGCGCTGCGCGTCTCGGACAGACGAAACGTCTTCGCGCGCAATCCATTTCTTGCGCAGCAGCAGGTCGAGCACCTGGCGATTGGCGCCGGTAGCTGAACGGATCGTCCCCTCCAGCGCGGCTTCGGACTGCGACATCGATAGATAATCCAGCACTGCGTATTCGACCATTTGCGTATCAATATCCTGTTTCGACCGGCGCGACGACCCGGCCGTGGCCGAAGCATGCAACGCCTCATAACCCATTTCGGTGATGCGGTACAGTTTGGCTTTCTTGATCTCAGCCGCAAGGGGCAGCATGCCCCGGAATACGTCGCCGATGGGCGCCAGGTAATACTGAGCAATCCACTGTCCCAACTTCATCAGGCCTTCATCCAGAACAGGCTCGATGTCCAGCACCTGAAGCACGCTTTTGGCCTGCATGGAGGGCGCGCGGTCATGTAGCGCCGTCACCACCCCGGAGATGCGCTGGTTGCGAAACGGCACGAGCACACGTCCACCCACCACCGGTTGTTGGTCGGCAATTTTGTAGGTGAATGCCATGTCCAGTGGGACCGGCAATGCTACGTCGCAAAAGGTGGGCATGGTCTAAGGAAAGATTGTACGGGAAGACCACAGCCTGCAGACAGAGACATCCGGGATCGGCGTTACTCGTCCGGTGTCTTGGCCGCGGGCGGCTTCAGTCCTAGAAATTTCATGGCCATCTGCAAATCTTTCCAGGCTTCCTTCTTCTGCCGCGGATCGCGGAGCAGATACGCGGGATGGTAGGTGACCAGCAGTTTGGTGTCCCTGAAGTCGTACCAGCGGCCGCGCAGGTTGGCCATGGAATCGCTGACGGCGAGAAGGTTTTTGGCCGCAACCGCGCCCAGCGCAACAATGGCTTTCGGCTTAACCACGTCAATCTGCCGCATCAGGAAGGGTGAGCAGGTATCACACTCGTCTTTTTCGGGAGTGCGATTGCTGGGCGGCCGGCATTTCACCACGTTCGCGATGTAAACATCTTCGCGCTTAAGCCCCATGGCGGAAATCATGTTGTTCAAAAGCTGGCCCGCGCGTCCGACGAACGGTTCGCCCTTCGCGTCTTCATCAGCTCCGGGGCCTTCGCCAACAAACATCAGATCGGCATTCACGTTGCCCACGCCAAATACCAGGTTGGTACGTCCTTTGTGCAGGCGGCAACGCGTACAGTCGCCAATGTCCTCGCGGATCAGCTTCAGGGCCGAGGGCTTGTCGCCCATCACGGGCGGCAGCGCGGCCAGGGTCTGCGATTTCATGGGGATGGCCTCAGCCAAAGGTTGCAGAGCCAGTTCAATGCCCTCTTCGACCGGCCGACGATAGAAATCATAGATGCCCATCTCTTTGTAATATTTCACGCGGGCGGCAAGATGCTTTTTGGTTTGCGGGTCAAGAGGTTTGGGCATGGCTACAAGCAAAATAAATGGTTAGGAAAAAGAAGTAAATGGCCACAAAACCATTTCCTTAAGCGTTCGATGAATAGTTTGAAGGATAAGTTTTCGCCCTTTGCAGTTGACGGTACCGGTTTGAGCAAGGATTATAGCGAAGGAACTTCAGCGTAATTGGCGTTCTTTTTTCTCAGGACAAACGTTTCCGAGGGAGTATCTCATGCGCTCTGCAGTTTTTCTCGCCTGCTCTGGTGTGGTTCTTTTCGCAACGGGCTGCGCGGCCCATCGTGCCGGCACGGCCCATTTAGTTCCAGCTCCGGTCGTCATTTCCGACTCAGTGCGGGAAGCTCTGCCGGGCGATTACTTGCGCGTGAGCTTGCTTCCGGCGGGCGTTGCCGTTACAACCCTCTCTCGTCCCGGGGCTTTGCGAGCGTTCACCACAGCTACCGTACTCTACTCGCCCCCGCTCAAACTTGCGGACATGCCCTCCTATTCGGGGCTGGTGAACAATGACCAAAAGGTGCTGGTAGCCATGCGTTGCCGTCCGCCGCGCCCGGAAGCCGTCGACGCGGTGCTGGCAACCTGGCCCAATGTGTTTATGGCTGTCCAGCGCGACGTTCCCCTGCCTTCCGGCGCTTGTGATGCACCGCCGACGGACCCAGCCACACAGATGGCGTGTTTTGCCAGCGCTTTCAGCGATCCTCCAGCCACGAAGGTTCCGTCATCGCTGGCACACACCTTCAACTATGCGGCAATGCTCTATGATGCCGATCACACGGCGCTTGCACAATGGTTGCAAAACAACTATGGAATATACCCCGCGTTTAGTGGCATGGGCTACTCGGTCAAGGATTCTTATTCCCTTGACAGTCAGCCCATGACTTCACAGCAGATGTTGGTGAAGTCTGTGTCGTCAGAATATATTCTCAAAAATGTGTCGCTGGCCGAGGCGGGCTGCCGCTGCGTTTCAGTCGCACCATATCCTGGCCGGTCCAACGATCCTCTCGACCCGAACTTTATTTCGCAAGCCGGAGGCGACGGCGTGTGCAAAGCGGTGAATCGGCTGGAAGGTGCCCCTGCTGAACGTAAACGTTAGGATTTTCGCCCGGACTGCTCCAGGTGTATCTTTTCCGCCTTCAACTTCACCACCGCGTCCAACACTCGATGTGCCACTTCCCACTTGCTTGTCTCCGGTACGGCCTCAGCGCCGGAATGCGTGAGGATGGTGACAGCGTTGCGCTCAGAGTCGAAGCCGATGCCGGGCTGCGAGACATCATTGAGCACAATGGCGTCGAGCGATTTGTTTTCCAGTTTTTTGCGGGCATTGGCCATAACGTCATTCGTCTCCGCGGCGAAGCCGATGACGATCCGGTTACCTTTTTTGCCGCCGATTTCGGCCAGGATGTCGGTGGTCGGTTCAAGTTCAAGGCTCATCGGGCCTTTGCGCTTGATCTTTTCATCCGCGACGCGCACCGTAAAGTCAGCGACGGCTGCGGCCTTGATCACGATGGTGGCTCGATCAAAATACGCCATCACGGCATCACGCATCTGCTGCGCCGTCTGCACCTGGATGACTTCGGCCGACGTTGGCGGCTTGAGGGCCGTGGGGCCGGAGATCAGAATCACTTTCGCGCCGCGCCGCAATGCGGCTTCCGCCAGCGCGTAGCCCATCTTCCCGCTGGAGCGGTTGCCAATATAGCGCACCGGATCGATCGGCTCGCGCGTAGGCCCAGCGGTAACAAGAACGATTTCTCCTGTGAGATCCTGTTCGGCCTTCAGAGCTTTCAGCACGGCCAGCACAATGGTTTCATTCGCCGCCAGACGGCCTGCGCCGATCATGCCGCAAGCCAGGTAGCCGCTGTCCGGCTCCACCACACTGAAGCCCCGAGCCCTCAAGGTCTGTACGTTGGCCTGAGTGGCGGCGTTCTCCCACATGTTTACGTTCATCGCCGGCGCAACGACGACCGGCGCGGTGGTTGCGAGGAACAACGTGGTTAGAAAATCATTGGCTTCGCCATGAGCAAATTTGGCGATCGCATCGGCGGTAGCGGGAGCGATGACGAGAGCGTCGATGGTCTGGGCGACGGCGACGTGCTCGACGGCGGAATCGATATTCGCGGCTTCGTTCTGGGCGCCGGCGCCGAACAGGTCTGTGATTACTTTCTCGCCACTGAGCGCGGCAAAAGTCAGTGGTCGGACGAACTCCTGCGCCGCGCGGGTCATTACCACCTGCACGCGAATGCCGCGGTCCTGCAGCAGGCGGACCAGTTCAGCCGCCTTGTAAGCGGCAATTCCTCCGGTAACTCCCAGCGCGACCTTCATAGGGATATTTTAGTCTAGTTGGCAAGCGGGGCCATAGTGGCGGATTTGAGGCTGCTTTTCTTTATCCCGAGCGAAGCGAGGGAGCCCTATAGCTACAATAGATCCCGGGGGATAGAGTTAACTGGCTCGTTAAAGAAATACAGGGGGGACCTACAGGCTTCAGGCGAGACCTCAGTGGACTCAAAAGGTGGCCAGAATGTCCTTGATTTTGGCTTCCATGTTTGCCTTCAAGCATTTTTCGGCCGTGGCCAGATACTGCTTTTCCGCCGCAGAAGGCGTCTTCCCGGAACGCCGGATGCGCTCTCCCAGGACAATGGCCTGCAACTGGTTTGCGGACTGTTCCAGCCGATCATTGATCAGGATGTAGTCATAGTTGGGATAGTTCTCAATCTCGCGACGAGCCTCGTCCAGCCGGCGGCGAATGACATCTTCTGCCAGAACATTTTCGCTCAGGCTGCGCTTTCTAAGGCGCGATTCCAACTCTGCCCGGCTGGGCGGTAGAACAAAGATGCTCACCGCGTCCGGCATCTTCTTCTTGACCTGACGCTCGCCCTGCACGTCAATATCGAGCAGCAAGTCATGGCCAACCTCTTCAGCATGCTGCAAGACTGACCGGGCCGTCCCGTAGTATTTATCGAAAACCTGCGCGTACTCAAGGAAAGCGTCGCGCGCAATCATGGCCTCAAATTCTTCGCGCGAAATGAAGTGATACTCGCGGCCATCCTGTTCGCTGCCGCGCGGCGGGCGCGTGGTATAAGATACGGAAAATTCCAGGTTCGGGACGTATTGGCGCAGCTCATTCACCAGCGTGGTCTTGCCGGAACCCGAGGGCGCGGAGATGATGTATCGGATGCTGCTCATTCTAGGTTTTGTACCTGCTCGCGGCATTTCTCAATCTCCGACTTCATCAACAGCCCCAATTCGGTGATGCGCAGCCCTTCTCCGGCCACACCTGAAGTTTTGGAGAGCAGCGTGTTGGCCTCTCGGTTGAATTCCTGCAAAAGGAAGTCGAGCTTTTTGCCGACTTCGCCGCCCTGATCGAGCAGCTTACGGAAGTGGTCAATGTGGGTATTCAGGCGGACCAGCTCTTCCTGAATGTCACTGCGCTCGGCCAGGATCGCGGCTTCCTGCATGATGCGGTCTTCGTCAGCATTTTCGATCAGTTCCTGCATGCGCAAGCGGACTTTTTCCATGTAGGCATTGGAGACGGCGGCACGCATCTTGTCGACTTCGCCGGTGGCCTTCTCTAAAGCGTCCAGGCGACGGCGCAACTCGGCTTCCATGCCTCGGCCTTCCTGTTCGCGCATGATATTCAGCTTCTGGATTGCCTGTTCCAGAGCGGCCAGGACGGAAGCTTCAAAATTGCCGTCCAGTGGCGCCACGGCGCCCAGCGCGCCCGGCATGCGAAAAACGTTGTTGAGATCAGGCTCGCCGCCGGTCCCGAATTCGCGCGCCGCCTTGCGGAAGGCCGCCACGTAACCGCCTACCAGCTCGCGATTGAATTCATAACCCTCACCGCCGCGGCGCTCGACACTGAGAGTAACGTCCACGTGCCCGCGGGCCAGACGTTCTTTGAGGACGCGTCGAATTTTCATCTCCACCTCATCCATTTCAGCAGGCATGCGGAGCTGGGGATCAAGAAAACGATGATTGACGGACTTCAGCGACAGAGTAAATGAAGTCCCTTCGCCTGCGTGGGATTTGACCTGGGCAAAACCGGTCATGGAACGGATGGACATGATTTGGGCTTTGAGACCTTTAATTTTTCGGCCGTTAGCTTGCGGCCGTTTAATTTTTTAATCTTTAGTTCTTGACCTGCGGCTCACGGGCGACAATACCAGTTTCGTCACCCATTTTGGAATCTAATTCCATAAACTGCAATTCATATAATTTGCGGTAGGTCCCCAGGCGGGTGAGCAGATCTTCATGCGTGCCGGAATCGGCAACGCAGCCGCTTTCCAGAACCACAATGCGGTCGGCATGGCGGACGGTGGTCAGCCGGTGGGCAATCACGAAGACCGTGCGGCCGGAAATCAGGTTCTGCAAGGCCCCTTGCACCAGGGCTTCGGACTCGGTATCGAGCGAGGAGGTAGCTTCGTCCAGAATCAGGATGGGAGCGTTCTTGAGCAGGGCGCGGGCAATGGCAATACGCTGGCGTTCGCCGCCGGAAAGCCGCAGGCCGCGCTCGCCGATCATGGTGTCATAGCCCTCAGGCAGGCGCAGGATAAAGTCATGGGCCAGGGCGGCTTTGGCGGCTTCCACAACGGCTTCCTCGGTAACGTGGGGCTGCCCATAGGCCACGTTGTTGCGCACCGTATCATTGAAAAGTATGGTTTCCTGAGTCACCACGCCGATCTGGGCACGCAGGGAGGCCAGCGTCAGGTCGCGAACATCGTGGCCATCCAGCTTGATTGCCCCGGCCGTGACGTCAAAGAAACGCGGAATCAGATTGACCAGCGTGGTTTTGCCCGCGCCACTGGAACCCACGATGGCGACAACCTCTCCGGCGCGCGTTTCCAGATTCACATTGTGCAATATCTCCGGTTCCGATCCGTTCGCGCCAGTATAGGAAAAGCTGACACTCTCAAAACGCACACGCTCACGAAAGGCCGGCAGGTTGATCGCGTTGGGCCGTTCCTGGATGTCGTCTTCTTCATCGATGAACCGGAAGATTTGCTGCGACGCTCCAAGGGCCTGCTGGAAGCTGTTGTTGAAAAAGGCCATCTTGCGCACGGGATCGTAGAGGCGGAAGACCGCAATGATAAACGCGATGAAAGCGCCGGCTGTCATCACGCCGGTCTTGATCTGATTGCGGCCCACCCATAGCAGTAGCGCTCCGGCCAGCGCACCTATGATGTCCATCAACGGCGAACTGACGGCCTGCACCGCCACCGATTTCAGATTGGCGCGGAAGAGTTTTCTGGCCGCCGTCCGGAAGCGGCTGCTCTCCCAACCTTCCATCCCAAAGGCTTTCACAATGCGATTGCCGGTAATGCTCTCATGCAGGATGTTCTGGATGTCCGCCAGCTTGTCCTGGCCTTTGCGCGTGGTGCTGCGCACGCGCCGTCCTATCTTGCCCGCGGAAAAAATCACGAATGGAACGAAGATCAGAAGCACTAGGGCCAGCTTGTGTCCCAGCACGATCACTACGGCGATGAGGAAGACCAGGGTAAAAAACTGCTGGAGAAATTCCGCCAGCGCAATGGTCAACGTGACCTGGACCTTTTCTACGTCGTTGACGACGGTGGAAACCAGCGTGCCGGTGGAATGACGCGAGAAAAAGGAGATCGAACGCTGGAGGATCGTGTCATACAAGCGGTTGCGTAGATCGGTGATCAACCCAAAACCGGCATGGTTCACCAGATAAGTGCCAATGTAGTCGCAAACGCCTTTGATCAGGGCTGTCCCAACTAAGGCCACCACCACCACGCCAAGCGGGTTGCGGAAATGCTGCGGAACAAAATCCTGCAGGTAGACCACGTGTTGCGTTCCCGGGATATTGAACAAAGTAAGCGAGCGGCCGGGCGTTTTGGGATTTAACACTCGGTCGATGATGGGCCCCATCAGCAGAATGCGAAATGCGTCCATGAGCCCTACCACCGCCATCAGCAGAATGGAGCTGATGAAATGCGGCAGATACGGACGGAGAAACGCCAACAACCTGTTCAGCTGACGCATACGTTACCCATGGAGGCGGAAAACATTACTCCCCATTCTAAAGGAGTGTGGCTGCATTGAGTGACGTTGCCTGCAAGTAAAGTTCTGTTAATTACTTAGGTGAGTCGCGGTGCGCGACTTTGACCCGGTATCCGGCCCTGGAGAGCAGCTTTTTCACTTCTTCACCGATAAATACAGAGCGGTGCTGGCCTCCGGTGCAGCCAAAGCCGATCGTGAGATAGCTTTTACCTTCGCGCACGTAGTGCGGAATCAGATAAACCAGCAGGGCGGTGATGCGATCGAGAAACTCCTGTGTCTGCGGAAATGAGCGGATGTACTTTGCCACCTGGGGATGGCGTCCAGTGTAAGGACGAAACGCGGGGATAAAGTGCGGATTGGGCAGAAAGCGGACGTCAAAGACCAAGTCGGCGTCATTGGGCACCCCGGCCTTATAGCCAAAGCTAACGACGGAAACCATGATGTCTTTGTCCGTGCCGCCGGCGTTGAACTTGGCGGTGATGTGCGAACGCAGTTCGTGCACATTGAATTTGGAGCTGTCCACCACCATGTCAGCCAGGGCGCGAATGGGCTGGAGCAGGCGACGCTCTTTCAGCAGCGCTTTTTTGACGGTCGAATCTTTTCCCAGCGGATGAGGGCGGCGCGTCTCACTAAAGCGGCGGAGCAGCGCGTCATCGGACGCCTCAAGGAAAAGCACGGTGGTTTTGATCTGCTTGCGCAGCGATTGAATGATCTTGGGCAGGCGCTTGAGCTGCCCGCCTTCACGAATATCGGCCACCAGCGCGGCCTTTTCAATCTCGCCTGACTGCTTGGCCAGATCGGCGAAACGCGGGATCAGGTTGATGGGCAGGTTATCGACGCAGTAATAATCCAGGTCCTCAAAAGCTTTGAGTACTGAGGCCTTGCCGGAACCGGACATTCCGGTAATGACCACTAGATGGGTGGCGCTTTGGCGGGGCCGCGATTTTACACGTCCGCCTTGCTGCAATTTCCGGGAAGGGGACACACGAAAATACTACCATGAAGCGATTTTGTACTTTTGCGGCGCGCTGAAGCCTTCCTGCAATGCCGAGGGCTCAAGCTGGCGCGAGATGGAATACATGCTGCGCCATGCCCGGGTAAGCATACGCGACTCCATCTGGCGCTTCCACTCGGCGGCGCTTTCTTCGGCCAGAGTGCGCCCGGACGATGCCGGCAGTTTCCGCAGCCCGGCAAGGTAGCCGGCGCCAAGTTTCTCCCAGGCATCAAACAGGCGGCCTTCTGCCCAGAGGAGGGCGATATCCAGGCGCAGCTTCTGCAGTCGGGTCAGCTTGCGGTTGCGAATCCTATAAACCCAGAAGAGCGCTTTGGAAGCATTGTCACGGAACCAAGCCTGAAAAACCGCGGCTTCCAGAAATAAATGGTCGCGCATCCGAGGAGTGGAATAGGCCAGCACTTCAAGAGCGCCTTCCAGATATTTAGTGGCGCAGGTAATGTCCTGGCGTTCGGCGGCCCACAGGTAAGCCAGCCAGCGTGCGACGAAGGCATCTCGTGAATCGTCGCTGACTGCTGCGGCCATGGCAACGCGGGACTGGTTCCAGTCCCGGGGATGATGCCCCTGGTTCAACGCAATCTGGCAGCGAATGTTCGATAGCCACCGTTCGGCCTTAGCATCATTTCGCGCCAGCATCAGAACACGAGCGCCGTCGGAGAAAATACCGCGACGGTTGGCATCCGGGAGGAGAGCGGCGATGGCAATCAAACCGGAAAAAGCAGCAGCCACATGCAAGCTGAAGGCGATGATGAAGCCCGGTTGAGCAACGTACAGTGAAATCTCCAGGGCGGCTGCGAGCAGCAGGCTGGCCAGTGGACCACCCAGCGACAGGAGCAGCAGCCGGCGACGCAGCGCATCGTCACTTTGGCTGCTCACGCGCGGCTCAAGCACGGCCATATTGAGAGAAAGTACATCTCCACAATAGGGCTCACCGCAACACGAATGCTTGCCCAAATGTAGCGGGCCAAGCTTGATCTGTTTGAGCTTAAAGCCGGCAAGCAGGCCGGTGAAAAGGTGTCCCGCTTCATGGACGAACCCGGCGGCCAGCGCGGCCACCAGTGGGATGAGCGCTGCCCACATCCCCGGTGCGGCTTCCACCAGGCCGCGCAAGCCAGGAAGGCCAACCAGAGTAAGAATCACCAGGCTGCTGGCAAGAAAATATTCCCCTGCGCTGAGACTGTCCTTAGTCTTCGGCGGCAATGGGCGGAAGACATCCAGGACCGGCGTGGATGTCGGCGAATAGTGTTGTACGGTGCTCAGTTTGTTTTCGGCTGCAAGTTCCATGGGGAGTGCGGTCCAAACGGCCCTTCCATAGCCATCATAGGGTCAACGATGGCCTGCTGGCATGAGGTCGTTGGTAGATGGCCTTTGGTCACCAGCGGCGCGTCTTCTGAAAACGCCCGCTCGCGCAGGCTTATTTTGACGTCTCCCCGCCCAGCGTCACCTTGATTCCGGCACGGAAGTTGAACGGCAGTGCAGGAAAACCGGGCGCCGGGTCGTAATGCTCGCTGGCCAGGTTTTCGATGCCCGAATACAACTGGAGGCGGCGGCTGATTTGATAGCTGCCGCTGAGATCGATCTTCTGATACGCCGCGGCCAGGTTGTGGTTGGGCAGCAGCATGGTGGAACCAAAGGAGGAATCCAACAGGAAGGTACTGCTATCGCGGCGGCTGACAAGGTTCCCACTTACGGCAAGCGCCAGTTTACGCCCGGCATATCCGAGATAGAAGCTGCCAGTGTGTGGAGCGCGATTAAAAGGATGGTTCCCAACCAGCGGCGAGAATGCGCCTATAGGAATGTTGGGAAACAAAGGATTGAATGAGGGAAAAAGCTCGTCGCTTGAAAACGAGCGGCGGACAACGCCATCCAGGTAGGTGTACGCGGCGCGCGCGGTAAAGCCGTGGCCAAGGCTGACTTCAACTTCGGATTCCGCGCCGAGCGAGCGCGTGGCCAGTGAGTTGACGCTGGCGCCGAAGGGCGTCTGCGCAATGATTTGATCGGGGACCCCGAGCAAAGCGAGTCCGCCGGGACTGACAAACTCAATTTCGTCGTAAAAGCGGTTGTCGAAAAAGGTGAGACCCAGCTTTACGCGGCCATCCCAAGCCAATTGTTCGACGCCGCCATCAAAGCTGCGCGAGCGCTCCGCGCCAATGGGTCCTACGTGAAGCTGCGAGATAAGCTGCGGTCCGCCGGGTTGTTGTGACAACAGCGCAAACAAGGAATTGTCGGCGGAGAATGTGTCTGGCTCCTGGATTCCCTGTCCGTAATTGAACTTGAGTTTCGTTCCCGTTAGAGCGCCACTGGAACGCGGACGCACGAGATAGAAGGCCAGCGAAGCACGCGGTGTGGCGGCCAGGCCAAAGACTGCATTTTTCTCCACCCCTACGCCGAGCGTGGCGTAAAGCCGGTTCCATAGATTGCCGTGAAGTTCGCCGGTATAGCTGAAATTGGTGCGCTCGGCCGGCGCAGGGCCGCGTTCATTTTCATAGTGGAAAGCAAAGAGCGCGCTGAATCGCGTGCCGAATGCGTAATCGGACTGAAACGTAAGCAGGTCACTGTTGTTCAGAATGAAGAACTTCTCGGGATAGGTGCCGGCAAAGTCGAGGATCGCCTGGCCAGTGGTGCTGAAGCCGTTGGCTCCATGAATGGTGACAAGATTGCCCAGAAAATTTCCAGAAGGGTCGGGAATGCCGGTGGGCGTGGGATTTAAAAACTCCGAATTCTGGCGCGTGGCGCCATAACGCAGCAGATTATGCCAGTGCGAAGTGGTCTGGTTCTGGAGCGTTGCGCCAAGGTAAGTGTTGTCTTCGGTCTGGAAGGAATCGTCAGGGATGCCGAAGAAATCGATGGCGTTGGGAACGTCGACTTTGGCGGCAACGCGACGGACGGTAAGGCGCAGGCTGGTGGAAGCGCCCGGAGTCCAGCCGAAGTTTCCGGCAAAAGTGGCGTTGTGGAAGTGCGGGTTGGCGGAGGTGTTGCCGCCATCATAGCGCCCGAATTCAGAAAAGTAATCGAACTGGCGAAAGATGCCACCGAGGGACGCGTCATTGTGCAGGCTGTTGAAGTTTCCCGCGTCAACCGCGTAGCTGAGCCGGGGAGTGAAGGTTGTGCCGCGCGAGGTAGTCAAGTTTAAGGCGCCGGCCAGCGCGTCAGCGCCATAAAGCACGCTGTTGGGGCCGCGCAGGACTTCCATCTGATCGATTCCCGTGGTGAAGACGCCGCCGAAGTCAACGGTGCCGCCGATCTCGTTCAGGGGAACGCCGTCCAAGAGAACTTTATTGGCCGTGCTCTCACCGCCCCGAATGAAGAGCGACTGATTGATCCCGCGCTGCCCGTTTTCCAGGACTTGCACGCCGGGAACCTGCCGAAGCGGCTCCAGTACCTCAGGCTTGTACTGAAAGTGGTCTGAGGTGATAACCGAGACGGAAGCGCCGGTCTGCGTTTCCGGCAGGCTGGTGCCGGTGGCCGAGACCACAATCTGCTGCGAGATGCTGCCAATTTTGAGCGTGAGATCAACCGAGGCGCTGCTGCTGTTGCCCACATAGACGGCTTCGCTCTGTTGAGATGCGAATGAAGGAGCGCTGGTTCTTATCTGATAGCGGCCGGGCGGCAGCGGTGAGAACCTATATTTGCCTTCCGAGTCAGTGGTGGCGGAAACTACCGGCTTGCCTTCGCGAAAGAGTTGAACTTGAGCGCCGGGCACGACGGCGCCCAGTGGATCGGTGACGGTTCCATGAATGTTGCTGCTTTCAGCGGCTGCTGAAAGCGTTGCGAATGCGAGCGCCAGCGCAAGACCGGCGCAATAGAGTGACTTCATCAGTAAGACTCCTCCCACGGAAGTAGTCAACGGACGCCAGACAGCGCCAAAGAGGGGTGGAGAGCTTTTCCCGTGCTGAAAGCCTCAAGCGAACAAGCACGTTGAAACTGAGGATCGATAGAACGCTGGCGGATGGAAATCTTACGTAAACACAATGCGGCGTAAATGTCGCACGTGCGTGTTCATTTTTTCCGCGAACGAAGAGGACCGAACCCCAAACTGCATGAAAGCTCTCCGGCTCTCCCTGCGCAGCCGGAAACGCCCGATGACGGGCACCTGGCCGGTCTCCTGACTTACGCCTTAAACGAACTTGAAGCGCCTTCCCGGGTCTTCTCGCCCGTTCACGCCAACATCAGGCGCGAATGGGGACCCTTCCCAGTGGCATGTTGCCTCAAGTTCTCAGCGAATACAGTTGCGGGGCAGTGGCGGATTCTCACCGCGCTTCCCATTACCAGATGGAAGAAAATTTATATGAGACAAGCAGGCGAGGTCAAGGCATTTGGTAATTGAGTAAATGGGTCAATGAAAGCCAGAGCGTCGTTAGTCCTTCATAGCTGTTGCCTTCGGCGGCAGCGGCGCTTTCCCAAACATGATTCCGGTTTCAACCTCCAAAGGTTCTCCATTCGGCTTGTACGGCCTGAACTCCCATTGCATCAGGGCATCCGTAATAGCTCTGGCCTGTTCGGGAAAGGCGCTGATGATGTGCACGTGCTTCACCTTGCCGTATTTGTCGATGACGATTCTCACGGGAATCGGATTGAACTTGCGGTCCGTCATTACCGGGTCAACGCGTTGCAACACATTATCGCCGATGGCATAGTCCCGGATACAGACCGGCGCGTTCTCTTCCGACAACTTGAGCTTCTCCATCCTCTCGACAATGGATTCCAGCAATTGCGGATCGCGGCTCGTCAGCTGGAACTCTACGGTATGGCAGCGAATCTGGGTGGTCAGCGTGTACCAGTGCAGCTCGGCTACAGGCGACATGTAATCCATCCGGTAGAAATCACGGCCGGCAATACTCACCCTGGTGGGCTGGCGCTCTAGTTTGTAATCGGCGTTCAGACGGTTTTTTTTGGCGTTCACCATTTCCAGCGCATTCTTCGCCGGCGTATAGCCAAAAAACAGGTCCTGCGCGCTGACCAGGATGCTTCCGCGACTAGCCCCTTTCAACGCTTTGCCGGGCGCGATTTGCGCGAGCACGTAATATCCGCTGTCAGAAGGAGGCGGACCAACATACTTCTGGAGCCACTCGGCGGGGAAAGGAAAGCTCATTCCAAAATATGCATTGGTGTAAACCTTTTCCACGATGCGCCCGCTTTCGGGGACCGGGGTCGATTCGTCGCTGGCGCTCGGCACCGTGCCTTTCACCAGGATCACGCCTTTCGGGACTTTTTGCGCCAGCGGATTGTCGACAGTAAAGTCGCCGGAAGGTGGAGGCGGTGTGGCCTCCGTGTCCGTGGCCTGGCCGATTGCCAGCGTCGATCCATACAGAAATACCGCTAAAAGCAGAATGAAAGCGTTGGGTCGCAATGTTCCCCCTTGCAATGAGTACGGCATTTTATTGCTCCGGTTCTTGCTCCAAAATTCGCGTTTGCAAGAACAAATCGTCTGGTCTTCAGGCCTGACAGAAATCCAAAAACGGGCGAGACACCCGTGCGTCCCGCCCTGAGGTTATTGAGACACTTACAGCGAACGCAGGAAATTCAAGAGGTCCTGCTGCTGGCTGGCGGACAGAGAATCAAAGTTGTCTTCCACGATAGTGGCTTCCGAACCGTTGCTGGCGTGGGCCTCGATGGCAGAAAGCAAATTGTTGGAGCGGCCATCGTGCAGGAAGAAGATGCGCTGCCCCAGACCCCACAGCGGCGCCGAGCGGAATTGATCTCCGCCTGCACCGCCCTGCCCGACGTTATCGGCCAGACCGGCGCCCATGTGATGGACTTCGATATCACTGAACAGGTTGGCCGTTACGTTGCCCAGCCCGGGCGTGATTGCAGAGGCGGAAGTCTTCAGCGATGCGGTGTGGCAGGCTGTGCAGCCAATAGCGGTGAACAGACTACGGCCGTTGTTGATGGAGGTGGACCCGCCAGGGACGGTGGCGGATGGGGCCGGAGCGGCCGTCATGCGCATGAAGATGGCAAACTTCACGACGTCGCTTGATGTGCCGAGGTTGGTGGTATTGAAGTTGGTGTGGTCTTCCGGCGTGCCATTGATGCGGCAAGTCGACGGCAACCCACTACCGGTCTGGTCTTCACCGGGCAGGGGACGCTCTGTGGGAAAGGCCTCATTGCTGACGCCCTGTTCCACGTTGTAGGCTTCGCCGGCAAAGATCAGAAGCGACTTGTTCTGGGCCTTCCAGCCGAAGCGGCTGATGGTGCCGTCATTGCCGTTGTGGTTGAACGCACCGCTGGTGCCGAAAGATCCGTTTTTGGCGGCGGCATTGGCCAGCAACGTGGAATCGTCAATGTTCTCCATCAGACCTAAGCCAAAGGTGGGCGTGGGAATGCGGAAGATCACGTCGTTGGTGGAAACGGCCTGGGCAAAGCTCGGCTGCGGGATGCTGCAGGAACCAGCGTCCGTGCGGCCGGTAATCGTGTACAGGTCTTCGACCCCGCCATTCGGGGCATTCGGGTTCGGATTGCCGTTCGCATCAAAGAAAAACGGAAAACGCGCTTCGCGGACCGGCCCAGTAGAGCTGATGAACGAAGGAATGGTGTTGCGCGCGCCGTCCGCGGTAGCGTCAGTCACTTGCGGGTTCGTGGCCGGACTGGTGCCACCGATCGCCGGCTGAGCATGGCAAAACGCGCAGCTTCTGGAATTGAAACGCGGTCCAAGTCCAGCGCCGGCTTCGATGGTGCCGGAAACGGAGTCAACTTCCTTGAATGTGGCCAGCGCATCGTTAAAGAACGCAAGGCTGCCTGCGGGGTTATTTGCAGATACAGAAGCCAGTGGGCCGCCGGCGGCAGCGCCGCCGCCACGAACTCCAGGATCGGTTTGAGCGAATGCCATCCCGGTAAGGAAAAGCGCCGCCAGTATCAGTTCAACAGCAGAGAGATTCCGCCTCGTCATTGCGAGTTCCTCCTAGATATTTTTGTTGGAACTTTCTCGGTAATACGGTGAAAAACAGCCGTACGCAGACGATTAGGACTTGTCTGCCAAAAGTGGACGGGATTGGAAAATCATGAGTCCTCGGACTGTTACGTTGCCAGCACAACGCCAGATCGGAGAACTGTCGAAAAAAACATACAGCAACTCGGAATTAAGAGTCAATATAAACTGTTGATTACAATGAAGTAATTGTTCCATTATGGATAAATTCCAGCCCTCGCATGGCCCATTTTCAGGAAAGCTCGGGGCGAGGTTCAGGCGTGCCCCCAAGGGGACATTCAGCCCTCGTCATTTCGAGCGTGTCCCTCGAAAGAATGAGACCGGTTGAGCTGTGAGAGAACCCTTTTCCGTGACTGCAGACGATTAAAGATTGTCTGCCAATAGGTGACGGGTTATGAAATCTGAAGTGGCTCGCAGCATTCTGCTGGAAAGCTGCAAACAGGGATGAAAGTTACAGGAACTCTGGAGAGGTGTCAAGGGAAAATTAGAAATTCTTAAGATGCGGCCATTTCGTCCATTCCCGGCGGCAAGAGTAAAACGGAAGAAACCTTGCCACTGATTGCACGGATGCCCCTGGTTTACACGGATCTGAATCGGACGATCACGCCGTCGTCCCGCAATCCGGCGGAATTGCTATTTTCGGTTAGAGGAATTTAGGATGTGCGGTTCGAAAGAGTGCGGTTTTCGAAAGATTAACGGTCCCTATTGGAGAGGATACAAAAAATGTCTTGCGCTATTTCGGCTTGCGCCGCTTCCGCTGCTTCCGCAAAAAAAATTCTATACATCCGCTTTCTTACGCTTGTGGCGGCCATGCTGCTGATTTGTGTCTGTGCGTCTGGGCAGACCGACGCAACTCCACCGCAAGGCAACCAGCAAAGCAAGAAGGCGTCCACCGGTAAGGGCAAGAAGCAGTCTGGGACAAGTCAGGAAAAGAAGACGGAAGCGGAGCCAGCGGTCGCAGAGAAGGCCGCTATGACGAGTGAAGGCGACCAGGATGAAGCCAAGGGCCCGTGGCATGGGCTGACGTGGCGGCTGATTGGGCCGTTCCGCGGCGGGCGAGTGCTGGCGGTGAGCGGCGTGGTGGGCGACCAACGCACTTATTATTTTGGCGCCACCGGCGGCGGTGTTTGGAAGACCACCGACGGCGGTCTGACGTGGCGTCCAATGACCGACAAAGTGAAGGACATGTCACCTTCAATCGGCGCAATTGCCGTGGCGCCGTCGGACCCAAACGTGATCTATGCCGGGACGGGTGAAGTCTGCATCCGTGGCGACATCATCAACGGAAACGGCGTTTACAAATCGACTGACGCGGGGAAAACGTGGACCTACGCCGGACTGCGCGAGACCAGCACGATCGGTCGCATTGCAGTGAATCCGAAGAACCCTGACATCGCCTACGTGGCTGCACTGGGACATGTGTTTGGCGCGAACCCGGAACGCGGCGTGTTTCGCACAACCGACGGCGGAAAAAACTGGACCAAGGTCCTTTACAAAGATGAAAACTCCGGCGGGATCGATCTATCGCTGGATCCAACCAATCCGAACGTGATTTTTGCCTCGCTGTGGCAGGCGCGGCGCACACCCTGGGGCATGGACAGCGGCGGGCCCGGCAGCGGCCTATATCGCAGCACTGATGGCGGCACAACATGGAAACACCTAACCGGTCACGGGTTGCCGGAGGGAACGCTGGGGCGAATCGGGCTGGCGGTTGCATACGGCGGCAATCGCGTCTGGGCGCTGGTGGAAGCCGATAAAGGCGGCCTCTTCCGCTCCGACGACGGCGGCGACACATGGACGCTGACCAACAGTGACCGCCAATATCGCCAGCGCGCTTTTTATTACACGCACGTATTTGCCGACCCGCGCAACGCCGACGGCGTTTATGTGCTGAACACGGGAATGTACCGGTCGAATGACGGCGGAAAAACTTTCCGCCCGATTCGCGTTCCACATGGCGACAATCACGGGTTGTGGATTGATCCCAATGACCCGAACCGCATGATTGAGTCGAATGACGGCGGGGCCAATGTGAGCACGAATGGGGGCGCCAGTTGGACCAACCAGGCAGGACAACCGACGGCGCAGTTCTATCACGTAGTCACGGACAATCGTTTCCCTTATTACCTCTACGGATCGCAGCAGGACAATTCTTCCGTGGCAATTGCCAGCGCAGCGCCGGGCGGGATCGACCGCACAAGCTCGTACGCGGTGGGTGGAGGCGAGAGCGGTTACATTGCGCCCGACCCGCGCGATCCGGAAATCGTTTATGCTGGTTCGTATGGCGGAGAAATCACCCGCTACGACCATCGCACGGAAGAGACCAAGAACGTGACGCCGTGGCCGATCAATCCGATTGGCGCGGCAGCCGCCGACCAGAAATACCGCTTCCAGTGGACCGAGCCAATCGTATTTTCACCGCATGATCCCAAAACGCTATACTTCGCCGCGCAGGTGCTGTTTAAATCGACCGACGAAGGCACGAATTGGCAGATCATTAGCCCGGACCTGACACGCAATGACAAGAGCAAGCAGGTGGCTTCCGGCGGGCCGATCACCAAGGACAACACCGGCATTGAGGTCTATGACACGATTTTTTCCGTAGCTGAGTCTCCCGTGCAGAAAGACCTGATCTGGGCAGGATCGGACGACGGTTTGGTCCACGTGACTACGGACGGCGGTAAAAACTGGGCCAACGTCACGCCAAAGGCGATGCCCGAATGGGGCACCGTGAGCATGATTGAGCCTTCCATCTACAATGCGGGCACAGCCTACGTTTCCGTGCAGAGACACAAGATGGATGACTTTGCTCCGTATGCTTTCAAGACCACGGATTTCGGCAAGACCTGGACTAACATCACCCATGGGATTCCAGCAGGCGCTTTTATCCACGCGGTGCGTGAAGACAAGAAACGAAAAGGGCTGCTCTATGCCGGTACGGAGCATGGCGTTTTCTTTTCCTGGGATGATGGCGCTAACTGGGAACCGTTCCAGGGCAACCTGCCGGTCTCGCCCGTTTACGACTTGCTGGTGCACGGGAACGATCTTCTCGTTGCAACACATGGACGCGCCTTCTGGGCGCTGGACGATCTTTCACCGCTGCGACAGTACAAACCGGAAACGGCAAATGAAGAAGTGCATCTCTACGCTCCCAGCCCGGCCAACCACACCCAGTTCGGCACCGGTTTCTTTGGCGGTGGCGGCGATCGCGGACAGAATCCTCCGGCGGGAGCCGTGATCTATTACTCGTTGAAGACGGCATTGAAAAAACCGGGCGAGAAGAAGCCGGAAGAAAAAAAAGCTGAAGGCAGCGTGACAACCTCGGCTGCAACTCCAGCCAAAGAGGCATCGACAAAAGGCAAAGAGCCTGGGCAGGCACATCCGGCGAATGCACCGGTACCACCGAAGCCTGAGCCGACGGCCGGCGAAGCTGGCGAAAGCGCCAAGAACGCTCCCATCACGCTGGAGATCCTGGACCAGAAAGGACAGGTCATCCGCAAATATCCGCCGAAACCGCAGCCGGGGGCAGAGGGTGGCGATGATGAGGGTTTTGGTCCGCGTCCGGCGGAGCGTGGACTACCCACGGAAGCCGGCCTGAACCGCTTTGTGTGGGACATGCGTTATGAGGGCGCGACCAAGGTGCCGCGGTCGCCGCTGTGGGCCGGCAACACAGATGGCCCGGAAGCATTGCCGGGCAAGTACCAGGTACGGCTGACGGTGAATGGCAAGCAATACACGGCGCCGCTGGAGATCGTGCCTGATCCGCGGCTGAAGGTCACGCAGGGGGACCTGGAAAAGCAGTTTGATCTGCTGATCAAGATCCGTGAGCGCGTGACCCAGGCACATGAAACGGTGAACCAGATTCGCGATATCCGGGCGCAGATCACCGCGCTGAATAAGCGCCTGGAAAACCAGCCGCAGGCAAAAGCGGTAGCTGAAGCGGGCAAACAGTTGGACAAGAAGATGACAGAGGTGGAGGAAGTGCTAATCCAGACGAAAGCCAAAAGCGGGCAGGACGTGCTGAACTATCCCATCCGCCTGAACAATTATCTGGTGGCGCTGGGCGGGGTGGTGGAGAGCGCGGATTCAGCGCCAACGCAGGTATCGTACGAAGTCTTTGACATGCTGAGTAAACAACTGGATGAGCAACTGGCAAAATGGAAGCAGATTATGGGCACGGATGTACCGGCTTATAACGAAGTCGTAAAAAAACAGGAGGTTCCGGCCATTATCCCTGCCCATCCGGCCGATTAATAAACCAATGGTAAAGGAGCTGTAAGGCACGTAAAATCAGGTCTATAGGCAATTGCCCGAGGTGTTTCATTATGGAACCGTTCCGGAATTACCAAAGTGACAACTGCCGACGGCAATTTAAGTTGATTTTGGACATAAGCGCGGGTAGAGTCTTGCCAGTAGCACGAGGGACGACGGAATGTCCAATACCATGTTCGCAATCTGGATCGGTTTATCAGCAGGGGTTCTCCTGCTGTTTCTGTATGCAGCGTTCCTGAACCTGCGGCGGAGACAGTCGCCCGGGGCCGAACTGCGCGATTTGATGAGCTCATTCCTGCCCGTGAATGTAGAAGTGCTATCAGAAGTCGTCAATCCCGCGCAGCAGCGCCACCTGCAAGAGACTTATGGGCACGAAGAACTGCTACGTATCTACCGGGAACAAGTCGGGTTGACCATGGAGTGTCTGCGCCGCATGTCGCACAACGCTGCCCTGCTGCAGCAGCTGGGTTATGCGCAATTACAGAGCGGCAATCAGTTGATTGCCACGCTGGCGCAGGAGATGGTGGATGCGGGCGTCCATGTGCGGCTGTATACGTTTATGGCATTGATCGTTCTCCACGTGCGCACGGCCCTGCAATGGCTGCCACTGTTCTCAGCCGCCAGTTGCGGCGACGTCCAGAGCCTGGTAACTTCGAGCCTGCTGCCTGCTTACGCGCTGCTCAAAGACAAAGCCGACAACCTGACTTGCCTGAAGTTCTCAAGCTTCCATGAATCGCTGGCGCAGAGCCTCTAAGATTCGTCATTTGCTCATTTTTATTCCGACAAAGGAAATTTAGCGTTTGCCCTGGGACATGAAGTCCTTGAGCGACTCTTCCCATTTTTTGGCTTCGTGCAAAGCATCAGGCGAGAGCGACGGGGAAGAAAGCACGGTTTGAGATTTGGGGGCAGTCCAGAAGCAGTAGAGCCAAATGATGCAAGCGATATCGTAGGCAACTTCGGAGATCCGGTTAATCAGCAAAGTTGCACTTGGTGTGTGCGACCAAATTCCAAGAGATGCCAATGAAGTAGACACATCCAGGCCAAGTCCAAATGCAATGGCGAACTCGAGTTTGGTCCACCGTCGTCCCATAATCAGCATCAACGCAACAAAAAAGATAAGAATCGAAGCACGAACGAAGCTGTAGACATAGATAGTGGCGACAAGGATTTTGAGGTGGCCGCTTATCAGCGCAAGCACTGTGGCAAACGCAGTAATGAGAAGCGCCGCCACTAGGAATGTGTAACGATAGAAACGAACTTTGTAGAAGCCAGGAAAAAGGCGCTTGATGAATAATTCGTATGTCGCCATCAGCGCAAAGCACGTGTAGATGATGTCGGAAATCCAGTACACATAGCGATAAGTCTGGACTGGACCTGAGAACGATGCGAGCCTGACAATCCCAACAACTTCCGAAGCGGCGAGATAGGAGAAGAAAAGCGGGAACTCTGAAACCAGACGGCGAAATATGAGAACGACCAGGAGAACTGCCACGATAGGCAGCGCCACCCAGCCCAGCAGATCCCACATCCAGCTGTTAAAAGCCATGTAGCAGCCAGCCTAAACCAGCTGCCTTGTGGCGGCAAACCAAATTTCTCGAGTTTCGAGAAAGTCGCAAAAAAATCCGTTCCCAGTGCTAGCGAGTTGTCGACATCATTGTGGGTGGGATCGGCACACCAGGCCCTGCAAAAACACTGCTCTGCGAAACGCCTGCCGCTGACAATACCAAGGTGAGAACCAACACACGCATTGCGATCTTCATAATTTTGTTTCCTCCAAATTTTTACTCTTCAGAAATTAGTGCCTCAAAGTTGCCAATAGACTACATGAGAAATCGAAATGCGCTACAAGAATTACGAAGACGCTCGCTTTCCCGAATTAACTTCTCTTTCACACTGTCCTTGCAGGAATTTTCATACCCTCGAATCCGCAGCTGCAACTAAGTCAACAAACATCACATATTCATGGACTTACCTGTCGCTGACCGCAGATTTCTCCTGCATTTGGCCCTATCACCAAGCCGATTTCGACCGCCAAATACTCATTCCATTTTGAAACACCGTCGTTAAGATAAGGATTCCTGCCCTGAAGTACAGTGGGCTCATCGTCCACTTTCCGCACCTCCTATGCCCTAATGACAGCGTGGATTGGGAATGCCGCCTCTCTGCTTTTGTAAAATCTAATTTATCGATCACTGGGACAAACTCAGCATTGTGATCTTCGCGGCTGCTCCTCTTTCTCCAGCCTGTTAATTCTTGCCTTCTCCAGCATCGAGCTGCGGGTGCTTGTGATGGAAATCCGTTGCGTCTTGGTACGCTTTGGCCAGCGCCAGCATTTTGGCTTCCCCGTAAAGATGACCGAGGAAGGTCAAGCTCAAAGGCGTTCCCGGACCGCCGCCTTCCACTTCGCCATTTTCGCGCACATGCGCCTTCGGTGCATCGTCACCGCGGAATCCGTTCGGCAGGATAATCGCAGGATGTCCGGTAAGGTTCGTAATCAGCAGCTGCGTGCTGAACGTAGGCGCCACGATCACGTCCACCTGGTCGAACACCTTGGCCGCCAGTTCCATCGCCGTTGTGCGGGCGCGGTTCGCCTGGATGTATTCCACCGCCGGGACGAATCGCGCGGCGCGAAACGTATTCGGCCAGTCGTCCTTGGTCTGCTGCGTAAGCAGCTTGTCCCGGCCGCTGCGCGTAAGGTCGTCAAAAGCCGCCGCGGCTTCTGCCAGCAGAATGCTGCGCATGGCCCCGTACGGATACTTCGGAAACTCCACCGGGATCAGGTTCACCCCCATCGACCGGAGTTTGGCCAGGGCGGCTTCGTCGAATTTGTGATCATATTCGCGGCGCGCCTTGGCCTCTGCGCGATTGGCCTTTTCTTCCTCCCGCTTTTTCTTTTCGTCTTCGCTCAGTTCTTTTTCTTCTTTTGCCGGCGAAGTCTGTTGCGGAGGCGGCTGCAATTCGAAGTCGGGCTTCAAATATCCGACACGCAGCTTGCGCCAGTCGAGGTTCGCGTCCCAGTTAAACGCCGCGTTATGAACAGTGCGATCATGGCCATCAGGCCCATGGATCGCGCTGAGCACAATTGCGGTATCTTCCACCGCGCGACAGATGGGTCCAAGCTTGTCCATGGTCCAGGAAAGGGCCATGGCCCCTGTGCGCGGCACGAATCCAAATGTGGGACGCAAGCCGGTCGTCCCGCAACGGGTGGACGGCGACGAGATGGAACCCAGCGTCTCCGAGCCGATGGCAAACGCCACACAGCCGGCAGCGGTGGCTGAAGCCGCCCCAGCCGATGACCCGCTCGATCCCTGCCTGGTGTTCCACGGATTGCGCGTCATGCCCCCAAACCACTTATCTCCCTGCGCCAGCGCGCCCAGCGTAAGTTTGGCTACCAATACGGCCCCGGCAGCGTCCAGCCGCTTAACGACGGTCGCATCTTCCTCAAACTTCTGGTCTTCAAATCCGCCGGCGCCCCAGGTAGTGCGATATCCCTTCACCGCCAGCAGGTCTTTTGCGCCCCAGGGCAGTCCGTGCAGCGGGCCACGGTATTTCCCTGCCGCAATGTCGCGGTCGGCTGCCTTCGCCTGCGCCAGCGCGCGTTCTTCTGTCAGCGTGATCACAAACTTCAACAGCGGGTCATAACGCTTGAGCCGCGCAATGTACATCGCTGTCAGATCGACGGAAGAAACCTTCTTGGTTCGTACCAGCTCCGCCAGTTGGCGCACGGAATAGAAGGCCACGTCTTCCAGGTTTTTTGGTACAGCGCCGGCGACGCTTGGCGCCGCGGAAATTTTCATCGGACGCCGTTCCGTCTCAAACTTCATTCCCGGCAGCACGGGATCAAAGATCACTGCCGGGGCAACATCATTCTTGATGTGCAGAGCGTAAATTGCGTCAAAGCCCTCGGTATAGCTGTTGAGGTCTTCCAGCATCATTTCTTTGTATTCGTCGGCGATGTGAACGTCGGCTACCGTAGCGGCGCTGTCAATCATCTCGCGCGTGATTTTCCCTTTTTCGCCGGCCATGGCCCAGAGCACTCCGGGCAGCAGAGTTGCGGTCACGCCAAAACGGGAACAAACCGTAAGAAAAGCCCTGCGATCAAGCATGGAGTCTCCAGAAATGAAGGTGAAAATCGACGGCTGGCCATTATAGCTAAACGAAATCTCTGCTGATGGCATTTCATTTAGAATCGCGATTGTGAACGCGCTCTTTCAACTTCTATCGGATCAGGATCTCCCGGCCCTGATCAAACTCATGCGCGAGTTCTATGCCCAGCAGCAAATGCATTTCGACGAAGCGGCAGCCTCCCGCGCAGCCACCAGGGCGCTGAATCATCCCGAGCTGGGGCAGATCTATTTCATCTTTCGCGGCGCGGAACTGGCTGGATACTTCGCCCTCACGTTCTGCTTTAGCCTGGAATTTCACGGCCGCTTTGCCCTGCTCGACGAGTTGTACCTGCTCGAACCACATCGCCGCAAGAAGTTAGGCAAAGCTGTGGTCGCCTTCGCGGAAGACCTGTGCAAAAAGGCCGGCATCAAAGCTTTGCGCCTTGAGGTAGGACGGGAAAACCAGCCCGCGCAATCCCTATATCGAACCACAGGCTTTAAGGAAGAAGAACGAAATCTCATGACCAAGTGGCTCTAGTGCTATTTCTGGCACGAGCAGATGGATGCCCTTTGCTTCGTCTTCTTCCATGATTTAAGCTTTCTCGTTTCCAGGAGATCGCCATGAAGCTCTGCCGCACCCTCTCAGCTTTGCTCATCACGTTTGCAGCCATTGCCCTGCGCGCTGCTGATTATCCCGCGCCGCAAGCCGGAACCTTTGTCGTAAAAGATTTTCAGTTCAAATCCGGCGAGAAGCTGCCTGAGGTCAAGCTGCACTACTACACGCTGGGCACGCCGCAGAAAGATTCCAGCGGCAAGGTCCGCAACGCTGTGCTGATCCTGCACGGAACCGGCGGCAGCGGAAAGCAGTTTCTAACGCAGAATTTTGGCGGCGTAGTCTTCGGACCCGGCCAGCTGCTGGATGCTGCGAAATACTTCATTATCCTGCCGGACAACGTGGGCCATGGCGAATCCAGCAAGCCCAGTGACGGTCTGCACATGCGCTTCCCGCATTACGAATACGACGACATGATCGAGCTGCAATACCGCCTGCTCACGCAGGGACTGGGCGTAAACCATTTGCGGCTGGTGATGGGAACATCCATGGGTGGCATGCATACGTGGCTATGGTCGGAGCAGCACCCTGATTTCATTGACGCGGCGATGCCGCTGGCCAGCCAGCCGGTGGAAATCGCCGGGCGCAACCGCATGATGCGGCGCATGATTATGGACGCGATCCGCACCGATCCGGAATGGAACAATGGCGAGTACAAACAGCAGCCTCATGGCCTGGCTGCGGCGCTGGACATCCTGCTGATCATGGGCAGCTCGCCTCTGCGGATGCAGAAAGACGAGCCGACGCGAGAGCAAGCCGACAAATTCCTGGAAGATTTTGTCGCATCGCGCACGAAAACCACTGACGCCAATGACATGCTTTACTACTTCGACGCGTCACGGAATTACAACCCTGAACCACAACTGGAAAAAATCACCGCGCCGCTCATCGCCGTGAACTCCGCGGACGACCAGATCAACCCGCCCGAACTCAAGATTATCGATCGCGATATCCAGCGGGTGAAAAATGGCCAGTACGTACTGCTGCCCATCACCGACCAGACCCGGGGCCACGGAACGCACTCCTGGCCGGCAATCTGGGGCGACCATCTGGCGGAATTGCTGAAACGGTCCAAGCATTGATGGAATTCGACCGCTAGCGAAAGGAAGAGATGCGCTTGTCACAGAAATCAAACGGCCATCTACCTGGTCCTGATTCGAACACTCCGGCGGATCAGGTAAGCAATGAAAGCCCTTTATTCGTATACGTCAGAATACCCGGAGACCTTGATCCGCAGGATCGCTGGGAGAGATTTGCAAATCCTTTGCAACAGGCTTTAGAGAACGACAATTTAGGCGCAGTCACCGGAGGCGGATCACAATTCTCAGAGCCCGATGAAGATGGGAACGACTTTGTTGAATTCTGCGGAATCGACGTTGACCTTTATGACGTGGTGAAGGGTTTGCCTTTGCTCCGTCGAGAACTCGCGCGTTTGCAGGTGCCTTCAGGCACGGTGCTGCTTTACGAGCTTGACGGCAAGCAGTGGGAAGAGCCTATCTATCGAATGGAGAGTTGACCAGGGAGCGCCCGATAAGTAGGGATTTCAGCGTCGCACAGCCACGGGCCGCGCTCAAGAACTTACGCAGACCGCGTCGCCAGCGTCAGCTTCGGTTCGGGCGAGAGCCGCTCTACCGTCTCTTCCAGCGTCACGTCAAAACCGTGCCCGCACCTCGGACACACGATCTCCTGATGACCCGATGAGGGACTGGCGGTCTTGCGTACGGGAAACGAATCTCCGCGCGGGCATTTGACGAAGGTGATGTCTCCTGCAGCCATTGCGCTCTCCTCGTCCGACAGCTACTGCGAACCTGACGCTAATCACATTAGCGGTGTGAGGAGCAGGCCAACAAGTTACTCTGGTGACGTTACGCTACAAACGGGGAACTGCCCTGGAAGATGTGCACCCAACCCGACGCAACACAAAAACAGAAGAACACCGGCGCACCATCTGCATCGCTCGGATTTCAAGGGTTTTTGAAGCTTAGCGAAGGCTCTTGCCCGCTCCGCCGGCCGGCGCTGCGGGCGCCCCGCTCGTCTTTTCCCGAACCAGAATGGGAAGACGCGGAAAACTAAAGTTTCCACCCGCGTCGTCAATCACGTTAACCTGACATGTATAAAGGCCCGGTTTGAGCTGGGCCAGCGGCACATCAAACTGAAACACCGCGGCCTTACGCTCGGATGCGTTAAGCTGGCGCGCCTCGACCAGCGGCGTCTCAAAGGCTTTCACCCTGCCATTGAAGAACACAATGCTGGTCAGCAGATGAATGGGATTCTTGATCACCGGAGCTTTGTCTTTCGTTTCAGTTGCAGGCGACTTGTCTTTCGCCGGATCATAAACTTCGTAGAGGAAATACAGGTGCTGGTCCAGCGTAAACACGTGCGCGATGTTCGGCACCAGTTCGTTGCCGTCGCGCACCAGCGGGTTCTGCGTTTTTTTCGATGATGGCTGGCGCTGGCTGGCCAGCACCACGGAACTCATCTTGAGCGAAGCTTTTTTGATGTCAGGTACGGTGAAGTCAGTCTCAAACGATCCCAGCCGCCCGCTCTGGTTTTCGCGGACAACGAATTTGAAATGATATTTGCCCGGCGCCAGCATAAAGCCGGTGGAATACTGCACGTTTTTGCGCCGGACTTCCTGCGACGCATCGAGCGATAGCTTGACCGTCTCACGTACGCTGCCCACCGGACGTTTCAGCTCGTCCAGCACTTCGCCAATAATGTCCAGGGACGCCTTGTCTTTGTCGCCGCCCTGGGTGAACGGAATCTGCGAGCCTGGGACCACCAGCGCCACCGGAACATAGAACCGGCGCTCATCCATGCGGAAGTATGAGGCTGCCATGTACAACGCCACATCGGTGTTGGGCAGTTCGGAAGCCAGTTCGTCATCCATCTGCTGCTCTTTGTCTTCGGCGTTGAAGTGCTGGAAATCCTTGGGCGCGTAATAGCCTTTGCGGAACTCCAGGTTCACGCCCTGCCGGTTGACCTTGACCTGGATGTGCCGGTACTTGCCGTCCCGCAGCGCGTTGCCGCTCTTGTAACCCAGCACGTAGTAAACGGACGTATCGCGCTGCACCCGGTCAAAGACCTGGCCCAGATCGTTTGTATCCAGGAATGCTTTTCCGCCGGTGTCACCGGAGAGCGTGGTCAGCGTTTCCTGGCTGGCGAAGTTAGCATCCAGGCGGCTCTGCACCGCTGCGCCGCTATACATTGCGGTGCCGCGCAGGCTGGCCGTCGCCGCCGACCCTCCCGGCGGCTCCGCTTCCAGTCCACGAGAATCCATCGTATAAATCGCGACGTTCGCTTTGATTGCCGTGTTGATCGCCGCCCGCAGCGCTGCCTGGTTCTCAATGCCGGTCTGGGTCATGCCGCTGCTGAAGTAGATGATGGATTTCTTCTGGTTGAATTTGCCCAGCACCTGGCAGAGCGACTGCAACGCCTGCAGCTTGCGGTCGGTATTGAACTGGTTGTACTCGGTTTCGTCGGGCGTGTAGGCATCGCCGGTTTCTTCGATTCCGTCTGCGTCTCCCGTGCTTCCGTTGTCCATGCCCTGGCCTTCAGAATGCGTGAAGCGGTTCAGCACGCGAAGCAGCCGCGCCCGGTCGCCTGTAAAATCCCGGTCCAGCCGGAGCGATGAAGACAGCGACACAATGGCAATCAGGTCGGCTGCAGTCATCTTTGTCTGCACATATTTCTTCGCCGCCTGCACCGAACGCTCCGTCTCGTCAGGAGCCATGGAAGTGAGATCGAAGAACAGGACGATCACGCGCTTGTTGCTTAACGCCTCGTCCGCGTCTTTGGCAGTCAGGATCGGCTTTGCCGGCGCTGCTCCCGGACCATTCGTCGCCTGCTGGGACGGTCCCGCACCGGCAGCCAGGGGCGCTGTGTCAAGGTTCTCAAAATCAAAGCTTGAAATCCTCTGCATCTTTCCGTCTTCGAGCAAGGTGAAATCGCCCTGCTTCAGGTCCGTTACTGGTTTGCCCTGTTTGTCCCGAACCACCACGTTCACCAGCACCAGTTCGCTCTCCACACGCAGCCGGTAAAGTCCCTGCCCGCCTTTCGTGGTCTGCGGCTGCTGGGCAGGTGTTTGCGCCACGGAGGTGGTGAACAAAAGCGCAGCAATCCCAACCGCAGAAACCACCTGCTGAACGCTGGCAAAAGCCGTTTTGGAATGAACGATCATCTTAGAACCTATACCTTGCAGTGAGCTGCGCCTTGCGCATCGCGCCTGCTGCGGTCACCTGTCCGAAGGTCGGCGAGCCGAAGGTCGCGTCAATGGAACTGAAATGCACCGTGTTGAAGATGTTGGTGGCGGAGAGCCTCACCTCCATGCTCTGCATCTCCTTCACCTGGATGCTCTTCGAAAGCGCCATATCAAATTGAACGGTTCCCGGGCCAATAATGATGTTGCGTCCAGCCGTGCCAAAAACGCCGGCCGGGGCGGCAAAAGCCGCAGTATTGAACCATTGCTGGATTGTTGGGCTGTCCAGTTGAATAGGCTGCCCAGTAAGATCGGGCCGCGCTGCGCCGGTGATTCCGCGGCTTAAGTCAGTCGAGCGGCCAAAGAATTGCGGCGAGAACGGAAAGCCCGAAGCCAGCGTCACGTTGCCGCTGACCGAAAACCCGCTCAATATTTTCTGTGGCGCCCCCGAGCCAGTCAGCCATTTCTTGTCTTTGCCGAAGGGCAGTTCATAAAGATAATCGGCGACGAACCGGTGCCGCTGGTCAAAACTGGAAAGCCCGCGCTCGGCGGCAATATCAAGATCGTTTTGGGCAACAACAGTCGCTCCGCCACCTATGGAAGACGCGTCATCAATCGACTTTGAGTAAATGTACGTCCCGCCTACCGAGAGCCCGTGCCGCAGGCGTTTGCGCACCCGCAACGTCCCCTGATGAAGGATAGACGATCCCTCTGACGACTCGAACAAAAACGGCTGCACGCAGTTGGTAGCCACGGGTGTTGTGGGAATACACGCGACAAAGCGCGGCCCGCCCGTCGCCAACTGGTCCGGTGCACGGACAATATCCAGGTGCGTGCCTTTGGCTCCCGTATAGCCGATATTCACCACCAGGCTGGTTTTGATTTCCTGCTGGATATTGAGGTTCCAGGACTGCACATACGCCAGCCGGTAATTCGGATCCACCGCATACGTGTTCGTAATATGATTGGCGCTGTCATTGATCGCCACGGGAAAACCGTTTTGCAGGGTCAATGACGTTGGAGTGGGCGCAGGATTGGTTTGCGCCACGGCAAACGGCGGCTGAAATCCCAACTGCGTCGCCATCTGCCCATACTGTCCGATGTTGTAGTTGATGCCGTAACCGGCGCGGACCACAGTTTTCTGCCGCGGCTTCCACGCCACGCCCAAACGCGGGGCAAAGTTATTTTTGTCCGCATTCACCAGCCCGTTGGGAAACTTCCGGCCCGTAATCGGGCCGGTCTGCCCGGGCAGCACCGGCGTCACTGCGCTGAAATCCGGAGCAACATCCAGGTTCACCAGCTGATTGTTCAGCTCGGTAAATGGCGTTACGTATTCATAACGCAGTCCGAGGTTGAATGTCAGGTTCTTGCCCGCGCGCCAGTTATCCTGAACGAAAAGATCAAACGTGTTGGCGCGAAAGTGGTACGAGCCGGCGCCGGATTGCAGAGAAGTCTCCTGGGCAAAGCCCAGCAGGAAATCGGCAAAGGGCAAGCCGCTGGCCGCGCCGGTAAAGAAAAACGTGCCGCGGGCATTGTTGGCATTGCTGGCGTCCACCAGTTGATGGCGGAAATCGCCGCCCCAGGTCCAACTGTGTTTGCCCCGCGTCAGGCTCATGGATTCGCTGGCGGAAATGTTCTGCGTGGTTCGCAGTACCGGCGTCGTGTCCTGCAGGTTGCTGAATTGCGGTGACAGGTTCAGGTTCGGCAAGCCAAAGTCTGCCTGCCTCTGCGAGACCCCGTTGATTCCCAGCTGGGCCTCAATGTTGTTGTGGTTCGTGAAATTGTTCGCAATGTCGATGCCGCTGCGGTTGAAGTTGAAACGCAGCGAGTTCAGGAACAACCCTTTCACCGCGGTATGGCCAAAATTCAGATTGTAGTTCTGTATGGATTGGTTGCCGCCCAGGCCGGGAAACGGGTTCAACACCGAATTGCGAATGTTGTTATAGATGAACATCCCGTTGATGCTTTGCGACCAGTGCGAGCTGTCTTTCTTCTGATTTTGCTGTTGCTGCTGACGTCGCCCGCCAGCACCGCGTCCGCCACCAGGCCCGCCCAGACCCAGCGCTCCCAGGATTCCTGGCTGCTGCGGGCCGAAGTTGTGGTTGAAGCGGATAAATCCTGTATCGCTATTGCTGGGGCTGGCGGAAACAAAGTGGAAATTCCTGCTGTTTCCCGGCAAATTCGGCGTCGGGAAAAAGGACAAAAGCTGCGCTGACGCTGGATTGATGTTCGTAATCTGGTTATTGGCCAATGGCGCGTGCGTTACCGGATCCAGCAACTGGACCGGTAACGCGGAAAAGTCTCCGCCGCGCTCCGCCATCGTCGGCACGGTGGAAAACACGTCATAGGGATTCGTGCTGCGCGAGCCGGTATAGCTGCCGAATAAAAACGTCTTGGTTCCACCCTGATAAATGTGTGGAATGTTCAGCGGCCCCCCGATTGTGGCTCCAAAGCGGCTCTGGTTGTAGCTGGCTTTATTTTCCGGCTGTCCATTGAGCGAATACGACTTGGCGTCCAGCATGGAGCCGCCGTAGTTGAAGAAGATGGATCCGTGCGGCTTGTTCACGTTAAATCCCCGCATGCCCCGTCCGCCTCCTCCGCCGCCCATCATTACAATCATCGGCCCGCCGCCTCCACCAAACCCGCTCCCTCCGAACCCACCTCCTCCGCCCATCATCTGGATATTAGCGGTCGCTCCGCCCAGGGAGATGCTGCCGCTGCCTCCCTGCCGGCCCAATTGCTCGCGCAAGTCGGCGATGCGGTCCTGCATTTCGCCCGGATCGAACATGTTCTGTTCCGCACGGCCCTGTGCACCGGAAATCGCCACCGACTCGTTACCGCCATCCGCCGCCAGACCCGCGTTGGGAAGCCCCGCGCCAGCCAGCGCGGCAGCGTCATTGCTTCCGCCAGTTCCAGCCCCGCCGATATCGCCGCCGCCGGAGAGCGCCAGTTGTTGCATTCCAGCGCGGCCGCCCAGCTGCTGCGCTGTTTGCTGGCGCTGCTCCTGCTCCGCATCTTTTTGCGCGCGAGAGAGCAGCACCATGGCCAGATCGGTCTTTCCCTCACGATTCTGATCGTTGATCAGGACCTCTTGCGTCACCGGCGCGAAGGCTGAGAATTCCGCCCGCACCACGTAACGGCCTTTGCCTGTTACAGAAATCCTGAATGTGCCATCCATGTCTGAGGACGTGGAATACTTTTTGCCGGTGAGCGTGTTGGCCGCGGTCACCGTGACACCCGGGAGCGGGATGTTTCCTGACTTTACCAGGCCACTGATTTCACCATAGGGTGTAACGGTACTGCTCGAAGACGATACGGCGGGTGTGGCTGTGGGAACTGGATCAGGCTTTTCTGGCGCGGGCGACTGCGCAAGCGGAGCAGCAGCTTGGCTTCCCTGAGCTGTGGGTTGGGCTTCTTGTCCGCGCAAGCCGGTACCCACGCTCAATACCAGACTCATCAACATTCGCAACGAATTGCTGCGCATAGCTTCTTTTGGGGCGCTTCTGGCCATTATTTAGGTGGCGCAGCAGGCGGTGTGGCGACTGGCGCCCCGTTCTCCGGCTTCTTTTTTTCCTGCCCCTGTACGCCCAGGCCGTTCGAGAGGATCCGCATCTGTGGCCGGCCCACAATCAGCTCTTTCGGGACAAACACATTCTCTTTCAGCTCACCCCGGCCACGGACGAAATCGCCAACCTTGATGTCAGGCAGCGTAATGCTCTCGCCGCCCTTCTTGAAAGACGTATTTTCGTCCACCTCGATCTCTTGCGTCTGGCCATCCGGCCGTGCGATGGTCAGCCTGGTTTCGTTGATCGCTTTCACCTCGCCGGCTATGAATTTCTTGCCCAGATCTTCCGGGTTGAACCCGCCGGCCATCATCCTTCCCGCGCCGCCCTGCTCAATCCGCTGCGCCATCTCAGGATTCACCACACCCACCATCGCCGCCTGCATGATGTTGCTCTGGAGTTCACCGCGCGCAAAAACCACATCGCCCACTTTGATGTCCGCAAACTTGAATGGCTGCCGTTCTTTCGTGACTCGTGTAGTCTCACCGGCTTTCACCGTCACGGGATCGCCCCCCATCAGCGGTGAAATGGTCAGCGAATCTTTGCTCGCCGCCGTAACTTTGCCGACCACGTTCTGGCCGGGCGACATGTTTCCGCCGCGCATCTGCGCCACGGACTGCAAACAAGCCAGAGCCACAATCGCCGTCACAAACAATGCTCTTCTCATATTCATTCCCTTTTGGATAATTTTTCTTCCCGAACCTTTGCAGGCTTTTCACCAAGACGAATGCGACAACAAAAAGGTAAGGTTCATCTACAGAGATTTTGTGGTCTTAAGTATAGGAGTAACTCACATGGCAAGCTGTAAAAAGATTGTAAAAGGCACGCGTAAAAAGATATTGGAAGAAAACCGAAGCGCTTTATAAATTGGTTTTCTAAATTAAAGACGCTGCATGATACGGGATCGACCCCGGCTTATGGTTTCCCTGGCCCGTTCTCTGCGGACGCCACGGCCACCTTTGCGTTCGTTGTTCCGATCAGCCCGGTGCGGTCATCGCGAACACCCAGGCGCAGGTAGTAACTTCCTGGCTCCAGGTCGATGGCCTGCTGGCACGGAAATGTATCCTGCATCACTTTGTCAAAAGTATCCGGCTTCAGCGCCGCTTTTACGGTAGTAAGTTCGCCGCGGACGAGCTTCCCCTTGGCGGAAAATGCCTGGATCGTGCACTCGACCGTAGCGTGTTGCAATCCATCCGCCAGCTTCTCAAAGCTTACAGCGTGGGGGTCCACCCCGAAATTTACTCGAACAGTCTTCGGCATCTTTTCCGCCGGTGGGATCACCAGTGCATTAAATGGCAGCGCCGTAGAGATGGGCGAATCCGGACTCAGGGCCAGATCAAAGGCTGAAGCCTGCTGCTTCTGATTTTTATCCGCAAACAACGTGGGATTAATGGCGTAGTAGCCCATCCGATGACGCACCTTCACGCCGGAACGATTCACCTTCACCTGGATCTTGCGGAACTTCCCGTTCCAATTTTTATTTTCCGGGTAATAGGCCAGCGTGTAATAAGTGGAGCCGTCCTCAATGCTTCTGCGGATCGCTTCATCGATTCCATTGGTGTTATAGAAGGCCCTGCCGCCCGTCCTGTCCGCCATCTCCTGCATGGTGCCGTGCACATTCTGCAGCATGGCAGATTCGTTGCTGATGGCGGTGGCCATCCGGCCGGGACGCGACATCGACCGGCCAAACTTGTCCCGCCCGGAATTGGAGGCATCGAACATGGAAGACGGCTCAAGTCCCCTTGCGTCGACCGGATACATGGCGATCTGGGCGTCGATGAGGGAATCAGCCGCTTCCGCAATCTGCGCACCGTAATTGCGCGTGCCGGCAAAGGTATCGCCTGTCAGTTCCATGTTGGGATCAATGCTGAGCGGAAAGGCCTCGGAAATCCAGATCAGATTCTTACGTCCGGGATAACCCGAAAGTGAGCGCGCAATTGAAGTCAACGCCTGGATGGTGTAAGTGATCCTCAAGTCTGTCTGGAAGGAAACGCGCTCCTGCTCGAAGCTCTGCATGGCGCCGAGCATCTGTGCAGGAACCATGCCTGAATCCGCCAGGCCCGCGGGTAGAAGTTCTGTTTCTGGGCCGCCGGCAGGATTATCCAGTAGCGGCGAAATGTGGGCCTTGAGGTCTTTTGCAACCTTCTTCAATACCGCGGGATCGGTGGTGAAATCCTGCAGCAATGTCAGCTTTGAACTTAGGGTATAGACCGCCACCGGCTGCCCTTCCGGCATTTTTTCCAGATAGCGAATCATCTGGTCGCGCACATACGCCTGGTGCGGCAGATTTGTATTCAACCCGTCCAGCAACAGGACGTTGAGCGCGCTGCTGGCGCTGTAGCGTGCGGCATTGCTGTAAACGTTCTCCGGCAGTTTTGGGAGAGCAAGCGCTGGGCCGCCCGCCGGCAAAGTATGTGGCTGCTGAAAATTGAATACCCGGACCTTCTGTTCCTTGCCGTCTTCAAGCACCGTGAAGTCATCGCCCTTAAGATCCGTTACGGCGCCATTTTTGTCTGTGGCCACCACATCCACCACTACGAGCCGGGTGATGCTCTTGAGCACGGTAGCAGACTCATAGACTGGAACTGGCTTCTGGTCCGTGACCGGAGCCGGGAATGCGGCCTGGGTGGGGGCTTTGGGTGCCTCGCCCGGCCCGGCGGGCGTCTGCGGTTTCATGCCCGCGACCAACATGAGCATCAGGACACAACCCAGCAAGGTCCTGTTCTTTGCGCGCACCATTAAGACTCCTGAAGGCAGCCAGAGTAGCAGATACAGTTTGCTTCTGGGCGGATAGATTGTAAAGAATAGTTTGCCGGCAGACTAACAACAAGCAACCCGCAAGCCGCACTTCAATATGAAAAACGCTAAGCTGGTATGTCCCATTTTGAAACTGTTGCTAACAATTTTAACCGATTGTTCATCTCTTCTTCCCGTGTACCTACTATGATTCCCCACTGATACACGGGATTCCAAGACGAACCTGGAGGCTGGATGATGCAACATCTTCGCCGTAGCCGTTTGTTTTTGGCTGTACTCCTGCTGGTTGTTCCAACGTCGCTTTTCGCCCAATGCGGCGTGGAGCGCTGGTCAGTAAAGACGGGCACTGACGCCGACGTCGGCAAAGTCAACGTGAATTCTTCTTCCAACACAACGATCGCGGCAATGCGGGCCCCGGCCGCTCCCAGTCCAATCCCGCCCAACAATCGGGTGGCGCCTTTGGAAACCACTCAGTGGATCATCAACGCCACACTCACGCTGTACAAACTGGAAAGCGATTCTGACTATCATCTGGTGCTCCAGGACTCCAATGGTCTGACCATGATTGGGGAAATCCCGTCGCCCACATGCGTTGGATCGGGCAGTCCATTCTTGCCGGGCATCACCAACGCTCGAAACGAATTCAATGCCAAGTTCACAGCCACCACCAGCTTCCAGACGGCGAACATTCCGGTGAAGGTCACGGGCGTGGGGATGTTTGATTTTCTGCACGGGCAAACCGGGGTTGCTCCCAACGGAATCGAGCTCCATCCGATTTTGGATATCGTCTTCAATCCCGGCACAAGTCCGGATTTTGCCATCAGTGCCTCACCCACAAGTTTGACCGTAACACAGGGCAGCTCAGGCGCCAGCATAATTTCTACATCTGTTTCGAACGGATTCAATTCGTCGGTTGCGCTCTCCATCTCCGGGCTTCCCAGTGGTGTAACTGCCAGCTTCACGCCGGCGTCGATTGCAGCTCCAGGCAGTGGCAGCTCAACTCTTAACTTCACGGCTAGCAGTACGGCAACCACCGGCACCTTCAATACCACAGTGACAGCCACCGGAGGCGGAATTACTCATACCACAACAATTCCGCTCACCGTAAATGCGGCAACCGCGCCGAACTTTACGATCAGCGCCTCTCCAACAAGCGTTTCCGTGGCACGCAGCGGATCAGGAACAAGCACGATCTCAACCACAGTCTCCGGCGGTTTCAACTCTGCGGTATCCCTTTCCGCCAGCGGACTTCCTGCCGGCGTGACTGCTGCGTTCAATCCGATATCAATTGCAGCGCCGGGCTCTGGCAGCTCTACTTTGACCTTTACCGCCAGCAGCACAGCCACGACAGGCACATCCACGATCACCATCAATGCCAGTGGCGGCGGCGTTTCTCACAGCACTACCGTCTCGCTCACGATTACGGGCGGCACAACCACGCAAATCATCGGCAATCCCGGGTTTGAAAATGGCTCTACCAGTCCTGCACCCTGGAGCGTAACCTCGGGCGTAGTCAATAACTCCACCAGCGAGCCGCCCCACGCTGGAAGCTGGGACGCATGGCTGGATGGTTACGGCACCACTCACACCGATACGGCGCTGCAGCAGGTAACGATACCGTTGACCGCCACGGCAGCAACGCTGACGTTCTTCCTGCACATTGACACCGCTGAAACCAGCACAACTACGGCGTTCGACACGTTGACCGTGCAGGTACGCAATTCGTCCGGCACCGTGCTTTCAACCCTGGCAACGTTCTCCAACCTGAACCATGCCACCGGATACTCGCAAAAATCGTTTAACCTGCTTAGCTTCAAAGGGCAGACAATCCAGATATTCTTCAAGGGCGTGGAAGATTCCGAACTGCAAACCTCATTCGTGCTGGACGACGTAAACCTGAACGTAACGCAATAAGGAGAGAGCTATGAAAAAATTCGCGCTTGGGATTTTATTGCTTTGCGGCACGGTGACCTGCGTCCTGTCCGCGCAACAACAGGCTTCGGTGGACCGTCCGGCGGAGCCGAACTTCGCCTTTGACGACGATGGCGGCAAAGTCCAGATTGTTCCGGTTGACTTCTCCGTCGCCGGACCGAAAACATTCCACGGCGGACCAGTCCTGGCTTCGACCCAGCAAGTCAGTATCTTTCTGGGCGCGGGCTGGGGCGACTCGCAAGTCCGTGGCCGTGAAAGTTCACTGCTGGACGTTACAGCGTCCGTCGGGAACGCGCATGTCGCGGAGATGAAGCAACACAGCATCAAAACGCTGCGCGCTGCGCCGAAGCTGGAAGACTTCAGCGATCTTAGCCAGACCAAGGTGAATGACCTCACCATTCAGCAGAAGCTCTCAGACATGCTGAAGAGCAAGGCCATTCCCGCGCCGACGGCGGGCACTGTTTACGTGATCTTCCTCGCTCCAGGCATCCAGTCGACCCTGGGTGGACTTCAGGGCGGCGTTGATTACGCGGCATACCACAACTTCGTCAACCTTGAAGCCGGCGAAATTCACTACGTGGTGGTACCGTTCCATGAAGATGCGGCCACTCACAGCGCGGCGGCAACACGCGCCTTCGCTGAGACTGCTTTGAACCCGAACGGACAGGGCTGGTTCTGAGCTGACTTGAGTTTGATTTGACCTGTTCTTGAACAACTACGAAGCAGCGCTTACGGAGGAGCTTTATTGCTCCTCCTCTTTTTGCATCCGTCTTATTTAATGCTTCTCCTCTTCATCCTCTTCCTTGTCACTGCCAGGATGTTCTTTGATCCACTTTGCGGCCATTACCTCAGCATGCTTCTTCTGTGCCGCTGGCATTGCCGTTGACAGCCTATCAACTTCTTTTTTGCTCTCATCGGACCCAAACCGCGCGCCGATCATAAACCATGTAAAAGCCTGCTCTTTGTTTGGGCCGCACTTGTTCAGATAAAGCCTGCCGAGCTCGTACATTGCCTGCGCCTGGCCGTGCCTGGCCGCTTCCTCGTACCAGTGGACCGCCACGGGACAATTGCCCTGGCCTGCGGACTCTCTCGCCAGTTCCAACTGCGCTGTCGGCTGCTCCTGTCGGGCCGCTTTGGCATACCATTTCCGCGCTTCTTCAGCATCCTTGCTCACGCCCGTGCCATCCTCCAGCCCCTTGGCCAGATGCACCTGCGCTTCCGCATTTCCCTGCATCGCGGCTTTGCGGTTCCACTCCGCTGCTTGTGCCGGATCGGCGGCCACGCCAAAACCGCGTTCATACATGAATGCTAAATCACGCTGGGCGCGCGGATCGCCCTTCTCTGCGGCTTTGCGTTCCCAAATCAGTGCCTGGGCATAGTCAATCGGTATGCCGCGACCATAAAGGTAAATCCTGCCTAACTCATACTCAGCCGGAACATAGTCCTGGTTCGCCGCCTTCGTGATCCAGCGAATCGATTCTCTTCCATCCGGCTTTACATGCATTCCCAGGTCATAACAGCTAGCCAACGCCGTTTGTGCTACGGGATCATTGGCGTCGGCTCGCTGCTGGATGGCGGTGAAATCCTTGTCATCGCGCGGGCAAACCTGAGTTCGTGCTTCCTGAGAACGTGCAATTCCAAAACTCAGCGTGGCGATGGCTAATAGAAATAATCTGGATGGATTCATCTTTTAGCTTTTCCCGGGCACCAGTATAGTTTGATTTAAGCGATCCGCTCCAGATTATCCATGTGTTTCATCGCCTCTTAACATTTCCCAGAACGGTACATAAAAAGCAGGGTCATCGGACATCGATCGGACGAAAGGACTAGCCCGCATCTCTGCTCTGAATTGGGCTACGATCTGCGCTCATCTAGGGAAATCTGCGGCTAAATTTCCGTTCCCCTTGTCCCCAATGTCCGATCTTCTCCGCGCCTCCGCGTCTCCGCGGTGAGCGTTTGGCATTTCAATCTCGGCGATTTTGGCAATCACTGGCAATTTTGCCAATTGCCTTACAAGACACGCGCCGCTCCGGAGAGTTACAATTTCGTTTTCGCACCTTGCTGTCATTTCTGATCTGTAAAGTCACGGAGGCATCCTGTGGACGATCTGCCTGAGAAGCCTGCAAAGCAAGATAAAAACGAGAAACCTGAAAAATCCAAACCGTCATCTTCCAGCCCCGGAGTCTCCAGACGCGACTTCTTGAAAATCTCGGGCGTTTCCGCCGCCGTTCCGCTGGTCAGCCATGTTAGCGCCCTCGCCCTCGACGACACGCCGCACGTTCAGGGACCCGGCAAGGTTCCGATATCGCTCAATGTGAACGGCAAGAAGCTTAATGCGCAGCTTGAGCCGCGCGTCACGTTGCTGGACGCCCTGCGCGACCAGTTTGAGCTTACAGGCGCAAAGCGCGTTTGCGATCGCGGCACCTGTGGCGCTTGCACCGTGCTGATGGACGGAAAAGCCGTGTACTCCTGCTCGGTACTCGCCATCGACGCTCAGGCCGCGCAGATCACGACTGTGGAAGGCCTGGGCGAACCCGGCCATCTTCATCCCATTCAGCAGGCGTTTATCGATAATGACGCGCAGCAATGTGGCTTTTGCACGCCAGGCTTCGTTGTCGCTACCAAGGCTTTTCTCGATCAGCATCCCAATCCCACGCCGGAGCAGATCAAGCACGGCCTGGGCGGAAACTTCTGCCGTTGCGGAACCTATGCCGGAATGCGCGCCGCCGTGTTGCAGGCGGCCAAAACGAAAGGAGCCTGATCCATGGCAGACGACAATACTAAATATGGATGGCCCGCCGCCGACCAGCGAACGCTGATTGGCAAGCGCATCTCCCGCGTCGATGGGCCGGAAAAAGTTTCAGGACGCGCCAAATACACCTATGACGTGCATCGGCCCGGCATGCTTTACGGTAAAGTAGTGCGCTCTCCTCATGCCCACGCCAAAGTCGTAAGCGTGGATACCTCCGCGGCGGAGAAAATGCCCGGCGTAAAAGGCGTTTACATCATTCAGGATAAAGGCAGTGAAATTCACTGGGCTGGTGACGACATTGTGGTGGTTGCGGCCGTTGACGAACCTACTGCAGCCGACG
The DNA here is from genome assembly GCA_036491195.1 of Candidatus Angelobacter sp. Classification (GTDB taxonomy): domain Bacteria; phylum Acidobacteriota; class Terriglobia; order Terriglobales; family Acidobacteriaceae; genus Angelobacter. The sequence goes on along the minus strand of DASXCL010000184.1, from coordinate 11,570 downwards.
CCGCGCGCGCCATCAAAGTGGAATATCAACCGCTCCCGCACTTTGTAGATGATTTTTCTGAGCCGAAGAATGTAGCGGAGAGCACAGGCCCGCTTACTCAGCGCGATGTTGGACAGATGTTGAACAATGAGGTCCCTGAGGACCAGATCATCGCTGTGGTGCAAAAACGCGGCCTGGCATTTAAGGTCACGCCGGAACTCGTGCAGCGGCTGAAGGACAACGAAGAGCCTGAGAGCCTGATTAAAGCGCTGCAGGCTGCTCCGGTGAAAGAGGCGCAGCCTAATGATTCCCCTTATAAAAAAGAAACAGAGCTGGTCAAAGGCGACCCCGACGCAGCCTTCAAGGAAGCGGAAGTTGTTTCTGAAGGTGTTTATGGCTGCCCTGTGATCACTCATTGCTGCCTGGAAAGCCACGGCTCCATCGCCGAGTGGACCGACAACGATCATCTCTTCTCGCATATCTCCACGCAAAATGTGTCCGGACTTGCCGGCCAGTTCGCGCAGGCGCTGAAGATTCCAGAAAGCAACGTCCATGTGCATCAGGACCACATCGGCGGAGGCTTTGGCAGCAAGTTCGGCATTGATCGCTGGGGCGCTCATACGGCGCAGGTTTCAAAGAAGGCCGGCGGCAAGCCGGTACGCGTGATGCTGGAGCGCGACGCCGAACTGGAAGTTGCAGGCTGCCGCCCGTCGGCATTTGCCAAGGTGAAAGTTGGAGCAAAAAAAGATGGCACGCTCACAGCGTGGCAATCCGATTCATGGGGCACAGGCGGTCCAGGCGGCGGCGGAGCACCACCCATGCCTTATGTCGTAAACATTCCTAACCAGCGCAAGCAGCACACGGCCGTGGCTACCAATATCGGCCCTGCGCGGGCGTGGCGGGCGCCCAATCATCCGCAGGGCTGCTTGATTACCATGTCGGCCATTGAAGATTGCGCCGCCAAAATCGGCATGGATCCTCTGCAACTGATGCTGAAGAACATCGCGCTCACCGCACCATCAGAAGATACATACCATCGCGCCGATACATACCGCGATGAGCTGATGATTGCCGCCGACCTCATCGGCTGGAAGCAAAACTGGCATCCGCGCGGCCAGGGCTCCGGCACTACCAAGCGCGGTCTTGGGCTGGCGATCCACACATGGGGCGGACGCGGTCATAACAGCAATTGTGCGCTTAGCATCCATTCGGATGGCTCGGTAAATATCAAGATAGGGAGCCAGGACCTGGGAACAGGGACGCGTACCGCTATTCTGATCGTAGCCGGCGAGACGCTCGGTTTGCCCATCGACAAAATACAGCTCAACATTGGCGACAACCAATATCCGGCCGATGGCGGATCGGGCGGCAGCACCACGATTGGCGGCGTCAGTTCGTCAGCTCGGCGCGCAGCCATTGACGCTCGCGAGCAGCTTTTCGCAAAAGTTGCTTCGGCGCTCAACGCGAAGCCGGACGATCTCGAGGCCGTTGGCGGCAGCATTCGCGTTAAGTCAGCGCCTTCGCGCAGCTTGAGTTGGAAAGATGCTTGCGCACGGCTGGGCACTCAGCCCGTTCAGGCCTTGGGCAAGAATCCCGGCCCCGGCGATCTGATTTCCAGTGGAGTTGGCGGCGCGGTGATGGCTGACGTTTCTGTCGACACGGAAACCGGTGTGGTCAAAATGAACAAAATGGTCTGCGTGCAGGATTGCGGGCTCATCATCAACATGAAGACCGCTGAGAGCCAGGTTTACGGCGCCATGATCATGGGTATCGCGACAACGCTGTACGAAGAAAAAATCATGGACAACAACCTTGGCACCATGCTCAATCCCAACATGGATTTCTACCGCCTCGCGGGCATCGGCGATGTCGGCGAACTGGCGGTGCATATGATGACCGGCAAGGGCTATGACGAACGCGGCCCAATTGGTCTGGGCGAACCGCCGACAGTAGGCCCGATGGCTGCAATCGGCAACGCCGTAGCCAATGCTCTCGGCGTACGAGTGCCGTTCATGCCCATCACTCCCGATCGAGTGGTAAACGCTCTCAATCCGAAAGGAGGCAGCAATGCGACCGTTTGATTACGCCTCTCCCACCGCCGCAGATCAGGTGCCCGCTCTGCTCGGCAAGAGCTGGGGCGAAGTGGAAATTCTGGCCGGCGGCAGTGACCTGCTCTCCCTGATGAAAGACGAGATCACCACGCCCAAACGGCTGGTGAACATCAAGCAGATTGCCGGCCTGCACGCCATCAGCAATGAAGGTGGCGCCACGCAGTTCGGCACTCTTGTAACGCTGGATAGAATTTCCACTACGAACCAGATTCATCGTCAATACCCCATGCTGGCGTCCGCAGCCGGTGACGCAGCCAGTCCGCAGATCCGCAATGTTGCCACCATCGGCGGAAATCTTTGCCAGCGCCCTCGCTGCTGGTACTTCCGCGCAGGCCACGGTTTGCTGGCGCAGAAAGACGGCACGTCGCTGGTTCTCCAGGGCGACAATCGCTATCACGCCATTCTCGGCAATGATGGCCCGGCATTTTTCGTGAGCCCCTCAACCATTGCGCCGGTGCTGATTGCCTATAACGCAAAGGTCCGGATCGTCGGGCCGCGCGGAACCAGAGAAATTCCCGTAGAGAAGTTCTTTGTCATCCCAAAGACGGAACAGGAACGCGAGCATGATCTCAAGCCTGATGAGTTTATTTCACACGTCATCGTGCCTCCCGCTCCCGGAGTTCGCACCGCGCATTATGAAGTCCGCCAGAAAGAATCTTTCGACTGGCCTTATGCCACAGCTGCTGTCGCGCTTACGATGAATGCCAGTACGGTGCAGAGGGCTCGCATTGTCATGGGACATGTCGCGCCAATTCCCTGGGTTTCCGTGGAAGCAGCGCAGGCTCTGCAAGGCAAGGCGGTCACGCAGGCAACGGCCGATGAAGCCGCGCAAGCCGCCGTAGCAAAAGCAAAAAGCCTGGGACACAACGCCCACAAAATCCATCTGGCTCGTGTAGCAGTTAAGCGGGCAATTCTGGCCGCAGCCGGATCGCAGGCCGCAGGAGGTGCAGCATGAGCAACGTACCGGAAAGATTCAATACAGAACGCGCGGGGCTGTGCTCCGCGCTGCATTGGAAGAGCCAGTACATCTGGTCCGCGCCTGATCCCACGGTGCCGCGCTCAGGCGACGGGCTGTTCTGGTGCGCCATGACCCAGACCTGCATCGGGCCTGACGGCAAACTTGCCGAGCCGGGAAATTGCTGTTCCGGCGAGCGCGGCTGCCATTGCGGGGCGAGCAAGTAATCAGGCGGCTGGCGATTCACACGATTGCGATTAAGTCGCGGTCGAATAATTGTCGAATAAAAACACGAATGGCTGGAATAGATTTGATGCTCTACTCCAGCCATTTTTCTTGAGGTTCAATCGGGGCCGTTATTTGGCCGCGGGTATCGTGTAATCCTGATCAATAAATGCTGCCAGCGGGGTTCCTTCCTTCACATCAACATTTTTTCCGTGCTTGATGAGGCCAATCGGCCCAAACAAAACGGTCAAGGCCACAGCGGTTCCTTCCTTGCCTTCGCCTTCTTTACCTTTGCTTCCGCGAATCTTGACCCGCTCGTCACCGACCTTCAAATATTCAAGACGCATGTTGAGTTCGCCCGCCTTGCCCATCATGCCGGCTTTCTTGGCATGAGTGACAGTGCCTACAGCTTTTGAGCCTGCTTTGGCCACTACCACATTGCCGATCTTTAAATCTTCATCCAGCAAAAGATTCACGGTATCGCCTTCAGTGGCGGTTTTCGAGCTTACGGCCTCCGCAAATTTCAGCTTAACGTCGCTTCCATCTTTCAGTACGAGTTTTTCAGTGGAAGCAGAAGTAGGCGCCGGTTCTGTCGTTGTTGCCTTCACCGGTTCCACAGTAGCGGGTTGAGTTTGCTGGCCAAATGTGGCGACACTGAAGCACACTGCCAGGACGATGAATGTTACCGTTAGTTTAAAACGCATCTTGCATCTCCTCTTAATATCGATCGGGACGGCCACCCGGAGTAGTTCGCACTTGTCCGGGACGAATGAATCTCTTGGGGGGTTGCGGCTAATCTACAATATGTAAGCAATTTGGGGAAGCAAATAAGCGTCCCCTTGACATTTTTATGAGAAAACACGCTCTCAGGACGTAAGGTTTTGCTGGGCTGTTAGAGAAATTCTCTCCCTCAGCCCGTGCTGGCGTCTTACAATAGACATAAGTTTTGGAGTTTTCTTATGTATCGGAAGCTTGCATCAACGCTCATTTTTGCCCTGTCTTTTTCGATTGCCGGGATTTGCGCTCAGCCGCCCGCTCCCCCAACCAGCGTCACTCCACAGATCAACGGCGATTACCTTGAAACTCGCAGCGCCGATGTTTATGTCGGGCAGTGCTTCGCCAACAGCGAGATGAACACTGCAGGGCAGGAAGCAATCGTCGCCTGGCACATCAGTGAAGGCAAGTGGGATGGCATGGCGTTGAACGGTCTGACAATTGTCGGCGCCATCAAGGCGCAAGCCACCTTGGGCGATCCTTATGGCAAGCCCTATCCCGCCAAGTCAGTCCTGCTGGTTGACCGCCAGGCTACTCCCGAACAGCGCCAGGCGCTGATCAATTTTGCCCAGGAGATGGGCGGCGAACTTCTGCGCCACGTGGTGCGCGTGGTAGACACGCGGATTGAGATGGAAGTGGCCCAGGGTGAGCACAGCACGCGTGCGCGCCTTCAGGCCGGCGATGTGGTCACAGTAGAAACTCGCGCCATCGGCGATAAAGACCATCTTTGCGGCAATGAAGACACTTTCTATAAGCCCCTTACGCAGACGTTGCATGCCATGCCTGCCGTGGCCATGACGGACGAATATCGCGGCAAAGACCTGAACACTTCATGGACACTGCACGACAAGCGCAGCGCGTTTGTGGGCACGTTCTCCCGGTAATACAAGCCATCATCAATAACAAAGGCTGCCGACTGGCAGCCTTTAGTTCTTCAAGAAAACATCTTGAGCGCTCCAGACTAGATTTGGCCCTGCCGAACCATCGGGTTTCGACGCATCCCGTGTTAAGCTTTTCTGCCTTCATTTTTCTCTATGAACAATTCCAACCCTTCGCACTTCGATCTTCAGGCCGCAGCCAAACAATTGATGCTGGAAAACGGTTTCGAGCCTGACTTTCCTCCTGCCGTCCAGCAACAGCTTGCTCAAATCAAGAGCAAGTCGCCGCAGGCGGTGCCCGGAAACGTACTAGACCTGCGCAAGCTGCTGTGGTCTTCGATCGATAATGACACCTCGCGCGACCTTGACCAGATCGAGTACGCAGAGAAGCTACCCGATGGCACGACGAAGGTGCTGGTCGGCATCGCCGACGTGGATTCGTTCGTTCCGAAGGGATCGCCCATCGATTTGCATGCGGGAAAGGAAACCTGCACGGTTTACGCCGGAGTCCGCAACTTCCCCATGCTGCCGGAAGAGCTTTCTACCGGCACTACATCATTGCTTGAGGTGGATGGCAAACTGAGCATGGTGACAGAATTTGTGGTGAACAGCGACGGCGAGGTAAGCAAGCATCAGATTTATCCGGCGCTGGTGGTCAACAAGGCGCAGCTTGCATATCCCGCAGTGGGAGCATGGCTGGAAGGCACTGGCTCCGCGCCCGCCAAGGTAGCTGCATCGGCCGAACTACAGGCACAGCTCAAATTGCAAGATGAAGTCGCGCAGGCGCTCAAGAATGAACGCTATCGCCACGGCGCGCTCAATATTGAGACGGCGGAAGTGCATCCTGTAATGCTCAATGACAAGATTGTGGATCTACAAAAGCAAGAGAAGAACCGCGCCACGGAGCTGATTGAAGATTTCATGATCGCGGCCAACGGTGTGGTGGCTAGAACGCTGGAAGAAGCTGGAACTTCTTCCATCCGGCGAGTGGTAAAGACTCCGGAACGCTGGGACCGCATTGTGGCGCTGGCGGCGCAACAGGGCGGCAAGCTGCCCGCGGTGGCTGATTCAAAGGCACTCAATGACTTTTTGCAAACGCGAAAGGCCGCCGATCCTGACCACTTTGCGGACCTGTCGCTCGCGGTCATCAAGCTGATGGGCCCCGGCGAATATGTTCTAGAGCGGCCAGGGCAGCCTTCCCCGGGACACTTCGGCTTGGCTGTACAGGATTATACGCATTCCACCGCCCCCAACCGCCGCTACGCGGATGTGGTCACGCAACGGCTGATCAAGTCCGTACTCGGCCGCCAGAAAAGCCCGTACTCTGATAATGAGCTTTCCGCGATCGCGACCAACTGCACTGTCAAAGAGGATGCGGCGCGAAAAGTTGAGCGCGGAATGTCAAAACGAATCGCCGCTGTAAGCATGAGCAGCCGCATCGGCCAGACATTTGACGCCATCGTTACCGGCGTTACGCCGAAAGGAACGTTTGTCAGAGTGCTTGCGCCGCACGTTGAAGGCTTGCTGGTTCACGGGCAGGGCGCCGACGTTGGAGACAAGCTGCGCGTCAAGCTGATCAGCGCTGACCCCCGGCGCGGATACATCGATTTTGCCAGGGCGTGAAGAGCTGGCCTACACCGACAATTTCGCGAAGCGTTCCCGGTGGGATGCTGCCGCCGCTGCACGCGGAACGTTTTTCACATCATAAGGCAGCTTCGAATCCAGCCAGCTGATTAGAAGTTTCAGTTCCTCCGGCGGAACATGAACAAATTTCACGCCTGTGCGCCCGGATGCGCGCGTCCACATCACGATGCCGGTAACGTGAACCCGCTCTCGGGTTTCCGGCAAGTGGAAATCGATCTGCAACAACGCACATTCCGGTCTGGCTCAGATCCAGGATGTTGACCGAATGCAGACGCTGATTGCCCTTCTCTGGATGCCGGAATGCCAACCTTCTTTCCTGGATCATAGTTCCATATGCCGCGCGCAGGCTGCGGGCAAAAAGGTCCGCTGTAAATGGCTTCTGCACAACAAAAGTGGACCCGCTTGCCGTGGAAGTCTTCATGTGGCCCGTGCGCAGCAATGCAAACACCATCTTGGGATTGGCATACGTTGAGCGGGCCACGGCAAGATTCAGGGCATCAGGCAGTTCGTAATCGAAAACACCCAGATCGAACTTCGCAGTTTTGAGCAAATGTTCCGCTGCTGACGCTGACCCCGCGGTCTTGACCGTCAGGCCGTATTCTTCCAGAACTTTTTGAGTAATGGCTAGAGTGGTTTCATAGTTGGTGTACCCTGTAGCCGCAGTGGCGGAACCTTCACAAGTAGGAACAAATGCCAGGTGACAACAGCAAAGTGTCCGAGCAACGCACGTCGCAAAAGATAGTAATTTCGGACTGAAATTTGAGCGCTCTTTTCCCATTGGGGCCCCCCTGTTATGAAGACGGTCGCGATGCTTGGGGATTTCAAACAGTCGTAGCAATTTGCAACTCGCTCGAGGGTTTTCTGATTGCCGACTGGGCCCATGCCCACAAATGGCCGGCAATTTTGTATGGGATGCCGTAATATCCCCGTTTGTGGTACGTCTTGAAGATGAGGGCCTTATCGCAATTATGGAACCTTCATCCTCGCAGCGGGCAGCAATGGCTGGTAAATTTCGCACCGTTCGCAAAATCTTTTTGGCGGGATTCACAGCGTACCTGGCTTTATCCATTGCTGCCGGCATCGTCATTGCTGACGCCAGCCTGAAACTCAAACGCTTGCCGCTGCGCCACCAGCAGGTCATTGCCGCAACCGTGCGTGATGACTTCAATGCCCGATTGCAAGACGTCAGTCTGACTGCGGCTGACGGCGTGGTGCTGAAGGGCTGGTTTATCCATCCTCGCGACTACAACGGGAATGCTGTAATCCTGCTGCACGGAATTACAGATAACCGTGAAGGCGTTGCCGGGTACGGGCGCTTGCTTCTGCAACATGGCTACGCTGTCCTGCTGCCGGATTCGCGCCGCCACGGCGAGAGCGGCGGCGAACTGGCTACGTATGGAGTAAAGGAAACAGACGATATTCATCGCTGGGTGTCCTGGATCTACGCGCACGACCCGCCGCAATGTGTTTACGGTTTTGGCGAATCCTATGGTGCCGCGTTGATGCTGCAATCCCTGGCCGGGGAAAACAGATTTTGCGCCATAGCTGTGGAAAGTCCGTTTTCCACGGCGCGCGAAATGAGTTATGAGCGCGTCTCCGGGCCGCTCCACCTCGGACCCTGGTTTGGCGAAACCCTGGGCCGTCCCGCGATCTGGTCTGCCGTTATCTATGCGCGGCTTCGCTATGGCATTGATCTGCTGCAACCCAGCCCGTTGGATGCGGTGATTCATTCCAAGGTGCCCATATTGCTGATCCATGGCGACGCGGACAGGAGCATCGCTCCGCGGCACTCACAGTTGATTGCCAACGCAGCTCCCAGCCATGTCGAATTTTGGCTGGTGCCTCATGCCGGCCACACCATGGCTTGGGCCGCGGCGCATCAGGAATTCGAATCTCGGTTGCTGGGCTGGTTCCATGCGCACAAGCGGCCGCAACCGCCGCAAGCAATGATTGCCCATGCCGTGGCACTTCTTTCTCCGGCGTGAGCACGACCGCAGCCGTGAACACGGGACTGGCAATGCCATTGAATGTCACTTTAAAGTAGCCTACCATGCGCGCGAAATGGCATCTGATGGCATCCTGGAGAATACTCAAAGCCAGCAGCTCTGCTGCGGACTCAATGCAACAGGGCGTCCATTCGATTCCCACTTGGAATGGGGCTGCCATTTTAGGGTTTGAGGCATCCTAAGAAACTGAAATGCGCAACCACTTCGGGTGAGTTGATTTCTTGTCAGGTGTCTTCAACATGCCCAGAAAATCCAGGCCTCGCAAGTCCGTTGATACCTTGAAGAATGAGCTTTGGATAGCCCCGCGTCCTCCCAATACACCCACCCCAAAAACATTTGAGCCTGCTGCCTGTGAGCGAGTTAGCAGATATCTTGAGTTCGCGGACATCGCGCTGGGCGCGAAAAGGATAGAACCAGACACAAGGAAAGCTGCTCATGGTGCAGACGGGCGTCACGAAAAGAAGCTCGAGCGGAAAGCGGCTCCCATCAGCGGGGTCAGGCATCCACCACGCTTCGGAGCTTTTCGGAATTCGCGCTGAGTTGTGGTCTCAGGTTCACGCCGCGGCGCCGATTCGCAGGGCTCCCAGCACATTTTATGAATTAAGTCGTGCCAGCCTTATATTTTCCCCCGGCTTTCTGGCTCTACTACTACAGCACGCTCATCCGTCGACTGCTAATAAAAGGGGATATGGACCCGGAAGCCGTATCCCCTTAAATTTTTCCAGCAGCTCACTGCATTCGATTGTTCAAGCGGAACCCCATTCAACAGGTTCTTTTTACTTTCCCGATTCGACCGTGCTCAGGATCTTGATCACGGCGTTTAGGAAATCATCGGGGGCCTGGGACTCATGAAAGTACGCGGGCGAAACCAACTCTGGTCGCGTCTTCCTGTGCAATTAAAGCACGGGAACTGCACAGTGTTCCTTGACTGCCGCCCAGACGCGGCGTTTCTCTGAAGGCGTTAGGGAATAGCCGAGCATGACAAGCCGTGGCTTATGCTCGGCGCATGTTCCTCTGATGGCCTTTGAATCATTTGCGGCAAGCACGTCAAAGCTCGCGCTTTCCAGGACTTTCCTCCGCACGTCCGCCAGTCTTGGGTCGCGCGATACGACCAGGATTTTATCCTTCCCCGTCATCCATATAATGGGATGCGACTGCTGGTCACATAGGCTACTTCTGACAAACCTGAGAGACTGCCAATTGATATGTAAGGGCCCGATTTGCTCGCCCGTAAGTTTAAATTTTTTTTGGGAAGAGTGGATAGACGATTGCGCGGCCTCTTAAGGCGCCAAAAAGCCATGAGCTCTGTTTCGAAGCTTGACGACCCTGTGCTCTAGTGGTGATCCACGGCATGTCCTGGATCGCTGAACGTGATTTCCACCGGCGTATCCTTGGGAAGAATGACGTCCTTTCCGCGAGACAGAAAGTGCGAGTAAACGGACATCCCTGCTCCGTAAAAACCCAGTGCAGATGAAAAAACTTTGGAGTTTGACGCCAGGCTTACCACGGCCCCCAGCAGTTTGAAGCCAGATCCGCCCGCCACCGTCCGCGCCCCGGGATCGGCTACGCCGTCGGGTGCGCCGTTATCGCTTTCGGGATGCGACGCGGCTGCGGCCACCAGAAGCGAAAGCCCGGTGGAAAAATACCGGGATTTGCTGTCGGTCGTGTGGGCGCCGCCTTCGCTATCGAGCTTCATATTGGCAGCCCGATCCACTTCGACTCCTTCCAGACTTCCATGCATTGCCTGGGTCTTGCCTTCGGGCGTTTCTATCCGTTCGAAGACCACGCGTAATTCGCCGTTGTGATGCAGTCTCCTCGCCGGTTTCGCTTGTGTGACCTCGCCTACAATGCGGCTGTTGGCAGGCAGCACTAGTTGGTGGTCCGCATTGAAGACCGGCTCGGTAATGAAGGCCTCAATCGGCGTTCCATGGCTGGCTGTTGCTGAACTGACCTCGGCTGCAAGCCGTGCATGAAGCGTGGTATCCGGCGCAGGCTCGGAGCCAATCAAACCCAGTTGTCCCGGAACGCGCGTTTCAGATCCAAAGTCGAGCGGCGCTTCCAGGTCCGCGTTGAAACGTGTTCCCGGCTCCAGATACTGGCGACGATAGGGAAGCTGGGCCAGCATATATTGTTTGATCCGGTGCATCCGGCCGGGCGACTTGATCTGTTGCATCGTCTGGTGAAAGGTGTCGCTCACCTGCTGTTTCGCGCTCGCGGCAGCCTGAGACACGGCATTCCTCTTTTTTGCGGCGCGCGATGGATCGCTTACCAGATGAATTACATTTTGTGTGCCCCGCGTCGCAGTAGTAGTGACCGGCACTTTGCGGCCATCGTTCATGATGATCGTGTCAAATGTGACGGTGTATTGGTGCGCAGGACTGAAATCCGCGTCCGCGAAAGCCAGACTGCGGCGCATTTTCGAAATCGGCGCGACCTTCGCCACGTGTCCCCTGACCTTTGTGCCGGCCGGAATTACAGCTTGGTCAAACGCATAAACGGTGTCTGTTACTTTTCCTTCCACCGGCGTTCCCAGGTGCGCAATGCGGACTCTTTGCGTGAGTGCGACGCGGATGGGCGTGCCACGGGGCACCGCCAATTCGATCTGTTGCGGCGTGGCGTTTTCGGCGGAGGAAAGCTCCGGCGGTCCGGTCACAGGCGCGCGTTGCAGAAGCCTGGGGTTGTGGTCCGAATCGGGCGGCGGTTGTTGCTGGGAGCCGCTGGTTTGACCATTCAGGATCATGGAACAACATAAGACTGCGAACGCGATCAGGGAACGGAAGAAACTCATTGGCCGGACCTCACTGCAGGCGGGAAGTACCAGTACGCCTTGGGGATTATTAATTAGTATACATTTTGCCTAGTACCGTGACCGCGTGATTTTGTAGCCGAACTTGTGTCGAGCCTTTTTCCGAGTAAAGGCCCACTGGATGGTGACTCGGTTGCGATTGGTGCGGCGGTTCCAAGATCGAGCTTCTTTCCGCAAGGTCGCTGGATCTCC
>DASXCL010000183.1:0-19499 GCA_036491195.1 Candidatus Angelobacter sp. | reverse complement strand
TTCCAGCAGAGCATATCCTTTCTTTAACTGTGCGGCCGCGGTCTTATTTCCGCCCGGATACTGGTCCAGGACTTTGTTGTACGCCTGAACGGCGCCTGTGTAATTTCCCTGGCGATAGGCGATTTCTCCCAGGTAGAACTGCGCGTTGCCCGCCATATCGGTATTGCCATAGACCTGCAAATACTGCGTGAATTCCTGCGAAGCCAGATCATTCTTGTTGGCGTTGTAATCACGCAGGCCGTCGTTATAGAGCTGGTCTGGGGGCGGGGCCTGCGGCACATTGTTGGCAGCGCCGCCTGGTGCGCCGCCGGGCTGGCCTATTGGAGGCGTGGAAATATTCTGTTGCGCCGTCTGCATATCGTCGAGCTGCTTGCTCACCTTGGCCAGACGCGCTTTCAGTTCGTCCACGGCATCGTGCAGGGCCTGTACCTGTCCTGAAATCTGATCGACCTTGGTGCCCGCGTCGTTGCCCTGCTGGCCCAACGTCTTTTGCAAATTTTGGACAGTCGTACCCATTTTGTTCACGTTATCGATCTGCTGCGTGAGCAGGTCTTTCATCACGCCCATGCGCTCGTCAAACGATTGCTGCATGCGGGACATGTTGTCCTGCATGAGCTGGAGTTGGGTCTGGATCTGGATCAGCTGTGACTTGGTGTCCGCGGCGGCAGCGGTATGGCTGGCGCAGAGGGCAAAAAGCAGCAGGGCGAGCGCGACGGCAAAACTTTGTTTCTTCATAGGCATTTAACTCGTTAGATGCAGAATAGCTGTTGGATCCTGCAAGAATTTTCTTCGATTGACGAGAGGCGCTTCCCCTAAGTGTGCACCGGAAACAGGGCCTGCGCGAACCCAACTTGCGCAGGAACCAAGCTTGATAAGCCGGACGGGCGATGGCCCGTCCGGCCCCTGTTTTAGTGTAACAACGGTTTAGTGTAACAGCGAGAAATGATCGCGGCGGTTCTTCTGCCAGCAATCGTCGTTCGATTCAGTGCACTGCGGTTTTTCCTTGCCATAGCTGATGGTCTTGAGCGCGTCCGCGCTAACACCATTCTGCTGCAAGGCCTGCTTGGCAGAGTCCGCACGGCGTTCACCCAGAGCCAGGTTGTACTCGGTGGAACCGCGGTCATCGCAGTTGCCTTCAATCTGTACTTTCCAGCCCTTCTGCTTGATCAACTGCGCAGCCTGTGCCAGCGCCTGTTGCGCATCCGGACGCAGGTCAGACTTGTCGTAGTCGAAGAAAACATCTTTGACCATCTGGGCAAAGAGTTGATCGTCCGTGACAGTCGGCGTGGGAGCCGGTGTGGGTGTGGGGGTCGGCTTAGCAGCCACCTCAACCTGCGCGGTCGCTTCCTGCGTTCCGGCCGCGCCCTTTGCGGTCAAATGATATGTGGTAGTTTGCGTCGGTGAAACGGTTTGCGATCCGCTGGGATCGACCTTGTTGCCGTCCAGGGCAACGTCGGTTGCGTTTTCCGTGCTCCAGGTCAGCGTGGCGGATTGCCCAGCTTGAATGGAAGTCGGGTTGGCTGAAAGTGTGGCGGTTACTGCTTTAGGCGGCGGTGGCGGCGGTGGCGCAGTCTCTTTCTTTTTACAGCCGCTTGCCACCATCAACAAAGCCAGTGCCCCCAGGACAACGATCCGATTGCTCGTGCTCTTGTTCACCTCATGTCCTCCAAAAAATAATGCAATTTACTATAAGGCCTATTTAAAGCTCCAATTGGGCTGGCTATTGCGGCCCTGGCGCGTCAGTTGCTGCAAGTGCGTGCCGTCCGCCAGGACGCTCCATATCTGTTCGTTGCCGGTGCGGTTGGACTGGAAAACAATGTGGCGGCCATCCGGAGACCATGACGGAAAATCGTTTCTTCCGCCATCGTGAGTTAATTGTATTATCTGTCGTGATGCGATATCCATAAGATAAATATCCGAGCCGCCTAAAATTCCGGGACCATAATTGCGTATCCAGGCAAACGCCAGCAGCAATCCGTTGGGAGACCACGCGGGTGAAACAGCATAGCCCTGGTCAGTCATGCGCTGCACGTTACTACCGTCCGCGTCCATTACATAGATCTGAGGCAGCCCCGTTCGACCGCTGACCCACGCTATCTGGCCGTTGGTCTTCGGGTTAAACACCGGCGACACCTCGCCTTTGCCGGTGGTGAGCCTGCGCGCGCCCGCGCCCGAAGCCTCGGCGATAAAAATTTCTGTCAGCCCGCTATGCATGGAGGATGAAAAAGCGATTTTAGTTCCATCCGAGGCCCATGCGGGAGAAAAATTATCGCCTCCCGACCTCGGGAACGCCACAGTGCGTCCCAGATCCATCGAGTACATCATGATCTGCCATGAATCCCGTGTCAGCCCGCTGAACGCCAGCCGCGAGCCGTCGGGTGAAATCCGCGGTGACAGCGCAATCGACCCCAGCTTGGTAATCTGTTTCTGGTTTGCGCCGTCATAATCCATTTGCCAGATTTCCTTGCTCCCGCTGTGATTGCTCACAAAATAAATCTGGCTTTCGGCGATCCCGGCAATCCCGCTGCCCAGGCGCGCAATAATCTCATCGGCAAAACGGTGCGCTATCAGCCGCGCGTTGTCCGGCGTGGCGTCCTCTTTATATTGCTTGCCCAGGATCTGCGGCGCGCCGGGGTTCTTCACGTCATAGAGCCAGCCCTGGACATCGATTTTCCCGCTATTCACGCCCACGTTGCCGAACGTAAGCACTCCGGCGTTCGGTGGCGGATCGCCCCAGGCTTTCGCGTTCAACTCCGCCGGCTGTCCTGGTTGTTGCGACGGATAAAAGCTCTTCGCCACCATGTCAAAAATTCCGGCATTGTCCAGATCGCTCCACAGCACCTGGTTGAATACCGTATTCAGCGGGCCGGTCTGCGGATCGCCATTTGCGGCCTTGAAGTCCGGCGCGGCAATCCGCGGCCTCTCCTGGCCCATGTTGAGTTCAATCTTGATTCGGTCCTGTGCCGGCGCTGTAAGAAAGCCATACAGCGCCATCAACGTAAATAAGAAGAGCGTTTTTCCTGTTCCGATTTTTGCTGTAAGCATGCCTTCGCCTATTTCGGGGGATAGTCAAACCAGAAATCTACTGTCACGCTATTGCCTTCCGGCAATTTGCCGAACGTATCAATGCGCTGAATCGCCCGCATCGCCGATTGGTCCAGTGACGGCACGCCGCTCGACTGCGCGAGATGAACGTTCGCCGGGCTGCCGTCGCGCGTGATATCAAACTCAATAAACGCCCGATGCGCCGCCTTGATGCGCGGATCAATCTCATAGGTCAGCCAGTTCTGCTGCACCCGGCGCTTCACTCCATCTACATACCAGCCATATTTGCCGCCAAAGTCCGCGTTCTGGAAGCTGAACCCGCCTTTATAATTTGCTGTGGTTACTGATCCGTACGGCCCGCTCACCGGCCCGCCTTCGCCATAGGGCACCGCGGTTTCAGGCGTTGGCATCGGTCGCGGCGGCTGCACGCGCGCCTGCTGCACCGGCTTCTCGATCGTCTTCTTCGGCGGCTTTACTTTTCCCTGGATCGGAACTGCGTCGTCCGGGGGCTTCTCCACCGGCTTGGCTTCGGGCTGCGTCTGCGTTACACCCTTGCTTTCATTGGCCACGATGTTGTCTGACTGCTCGGCCTTCGGAATCGGAATCGACGCGCTTACCAGTTGTGCCGTCACGGCGTCGCCCTGCTTGATGCCCCAGTCATTGGCGGTGCTGTGCGACTGCATGGCAAAGCCCCACGCCAGAATCGCCACGACCAGCAGGCCGTGGAATCCCACAGAGAGCAGCACTGGTTTCTTCCACTGCTCCCGCTCATAAAACAGGTTGGCCCGGACGTATGCCATAGTTAGCAATCAGCAATTAAAATCGTCGTCATCCCGACGGGCGTTAAGCGAGCCCGCGCTGTTACAAGCGGGCGAGTAGCCGGGAGGGACCTTGTGCTTTCCCAAAACCGCCAATTCTTGAACTGGTTTATCTGCGCTCATCTGCACTCATCTGCGGCAAAACTACTTCTTCCCCGGTTGAATCGGTTCCGTCACAATGCTCACGTTCGTGATCCCTGCGGATTTCACCGCGCTCATTACCGTAGCGAACGCGCCAAAGGCCACGTTCTCGTCCGCGCGCACATACACGGCCTGGCCGCGCGGATCGCGAAAATGTTTGCGTAGCGCGTCGCCAATCTGGTCCAGCCGTACGTGATCGTTGTTCAAATAAACTTCCTGCGCCTTGGTAATGGAAATCACCAGCCGCTCCTCGGAAACTTCTTTCACCACTTTTGTTTTGGGGACCGTCACCTCAATGCCGGATTGCAGCACCGGCGCGGTGACCATGAAAATAATCAGCAGCACCAGCACCACGTCCACAAAAGGCGTGACGTTGATTTCAGAAAGCGACGTTTCCGTGCGCCCGCTCTTGGTGGTAAATGCCATCAGCGTACTCCCGTTGTGACCCCGGTGGTGCGCTCGATAAAGTTCAGGATCTCCATGGTGAAGTCGTCCATGCGCGCGCCAAATTCGCGCAGGCTGTGCGTGAACTGGTTATAGAAGATCACGGCCGGAATGGCGGCAAACAGTCCGGCGGCCGTAGTAATCAGCGCTTCGGAAATTCCCGGCGCCACCGCGCGCAGCGTGGCGGAATCGGTCGCGCCCAGGCCGTTGAACGCGTCAATAATGCCCCACACCGTGCCAAACAGCCCAATAAACGGCGCTACTGCGCCGGTCGTCGCCAGCCATGGCAGGCGGCGTTCCAGCCGCGTTAATTCTTCTGAAGAGGCGATCTGCGCCGCTCGCTGCACCGCGTTGATGTTGCCCTCGGCCTGCCGGCGAAACTCGTCGTAGGCGTTGTCAAACACCGCCACCAGCGGGCTGGGCTTGAACTGCTCGGAGACGGCGGCCACGTCCTGCAGCCGCTGCGCTTTGCGAAACGCCCGCAGGAACCGTCCGCTCTGCGTCCGCGCCCGCTTGATGGACGACCATTTGGTCAGAATCACCGACCATGACATGACGCTGAAGATGAGAAGTATTACCAGCACCGCCTGGGCCACGGCCCCGGTCTGCCGTATCAGGTTGAAGATCTCTCCGCCAATGACGGCCGCAAATACTGGCGATACGATGGGTGCAGCTACTCCGCCGACGATGGATGCAAACAGGGGGAATTGTGGATTTATCATTGCAAAGTCAACCGCCTCTATCAGTTAACTCTTCGACCGTAACACCATGTGCTGCTCACGTCAAACGGGTGAATACATTGGTTCAACAGGGTTAGGGACGGGTTAGGAACAGGAGTCCGGTTCTGCTGTTCGCGTGGAGACAAAACGCAAATTTCGCTCCGTATCGACGCGGTGGGCGCACCAGGCGTTTATGCCTGTGCCTGCTGCCAAGGCGAAAATCGTGTAGCACAGCCACCCTCGGCTGTGTCTTGATGTTGCTGTTATTTTTGCAGCAGAAAAGAAAAGCCCTGAAATTTGTATTCCGACCAGTGCTCGGCTTTGATGGGCTTCATCTTGCCGCTGCGGGCCTGTTTGATGGCTGCCAGAACGCGCGGCAGGTCAGCCGGATCGGCAACCGCCACGTTATGCGCTGTGAGCAGCAGGGCCGCTCCCAGCGCAGCCATCTTTTTTATGGACGCTTCATAGGCGTCGAGATCGGTTTCGGGCCGAAATAGGAAGATGGGCCCCGGATAATACATGTCGCCGGTGAAGAGCAGCTTGTTTTGTGCGTCCCATAGCGAGATTGAATCTGGCGTGTGGCCCGGAGTCGAAATCACCTGCAGCACGCGCCCGCCAAGATCGATCTTTGAGCCGTCATGGATCCAGTCAGTGATGTGAAACGGCTTTACCGAATAAGTTTTAGGATCAAAGCCGGCCGGCAGCTCGCCGCAGATTGCTCCGGGCACAACTTCTTCCTGCGCCGCAGCAACTGTTCCCTTGGCATGCTCGCGCGTAAAAACCATGTCCATGCCATAGATCTTGCTGAAGCGCCAATTGTCACCCACGTGATCATTGTGCGTGTGCGAATTCATCACGCTCACCGGCAACCGCGTCAGGCCTTCTACGACTTTCTTTATGTTGCTGATGCCCATGCCAGTGTCGAAAAGCAGGGCTTGTTTTTCGCCGACAATCAGGTAGGAAATGATTTCTTCCTGCTGGTGCGGCTCGTAAATGGCAAAGATGCCGGGCCGGATCCGGTAGACCTCAAACCACTGGTCGGGCACGGTCACCCGTTCCAGCTTGCTGTAGGCGGGGCGCGGCAGGTCGCGGCACCACTCGGGTTTCTGATCGGACTGCAACGCCAGGAGTGCGATGAGAATGCCTGCCGCTAAATGCATTGAGCTTCCCCGCTGAAATATATTTTCAGCCAAGGATACTCGCTCGGACCTGAAGTGCGGTAGCCGGATTGTCGTAAAAAAATAGGCGTCCTTCCCGGGGACGCCTATTCGCGGGTCGCTCGCGCTACTTATGGTTTGGGCTGCGGAGGAGCCGATTGTTGTGGTGGTTGCTGTTGCATATGCTGGTCCTGCTGCTGGACCATCAGATCGAACTTTTTCTTCTGGTCGTCATTCAGCGCGGTGCGGACTTTGGTGATGGTTCCTTCACGGATCGTGTGGATTTTCTGAATCTTGTCTTCGCGCGCCATGGAACTGTCCTGCACAATTGTCATGGCCTGAGTGTGCTGGTCTTCCAGAGCGGTCTTGACCTTGGCCTGCTGATCGGCCGAGAGGTTCAACTGCTGGGCCAGCGATTGCACCTGATCGTCAATGCTGGGACGTCCGGCGGTTTGGCTTTGCGACTGCGTTGCCGCGCCCGGTTGCGTAGCGCCCGGGTTTTGCGAAGGCTGGGTCTGGGAAGGCTGCGAAGGCTGCATGGTTCCTTGCTGCGGCTGCGGTTGCATTGGCTGGGTTGCCTGGCCGCCTGCCGGGTATTGCGCGAACGCTCCCACTGCGAGCAAGAAGGTGCTGGAAATGAATGCGATCCTGAGGGTTTTCATCGGTGTTGGGTCTCCTTAGCGTGCTATGGCCAGTGCTCTTGAGATGCGTGTTTTTGTGCAGAGGAGGGCAGGCCAGCTCACGATGGAAAAAGAAATTGTAGGCAGAGTAGCTGGCCAGCAACACGGAAAAAAGAAGTTCGTCAGCAGCTCTGCAATCTCGAAGATTTTGGAAAAGATTAAGGTTGAAGAAGATGAACAAGCAAAAAGGCGTCCGCCTGGAGCGAACGCCCTTTCGTAAGACCTTAACCCGCGTTTTATTTGTGGTCTTTATCGTGGTCGTGTTGCGAATGCATATTGTTTTCCATATCTTTCATCATCGCGTCAAATTTCGGCTTCTGCTCGTCGGTCAGGATCTCGCGTACCTTCGCGTGGACCGAATCGTGCATCGTTTGCATCTTCGCGTGCTTGTCTTCTTTTGACAGCGAGCCGTCTTTCATAATGGCTTCCATCTGCTGGTGATGCTCTTCCATGATGGCCTTGACCCTGGTCTGCTGGTCTGCGGTCAGGTTCAGCTTGGTGGAAAGCTCTTTCACGTGGTCGTCCACGCTGCCCATGTCATGGCCCATGTGGCTCCCGTGCTTGTGGTCTCCGCTTTCCTGGGCCGGCGGATTCTGCTGGGCACGAGCTGCCACGGCAAACAGGCACGCTGCCAATAACGTCAAGAGTCGGATCTTTTTCATGAATCATTCTCCATTTCACTGCTTATGGGCAATTCGGATCGCCCTCGCAAGCCATCCCTATGAGAACACAAATAACTGTCGATGTGGAGAGGCGGTGGTCATGGTGTGACGCGGCATGAACTTTCGGCGCGGCAGGCCTTATTGGGCTTGCGACGGAATGTTCTAGTCTCCGAAGCCCTGCTTGCGCATGTACTGCAGCGTCGCGTTCAGGCGTTCATAGTCCTGGTCACTGAGCGCGATAAAACGAAAGGGATAAGTGCAGGAGCCGACCTGCGCCGGCAGAAACTCCACCAGCCCGCTGACCGGGCCGGACAAAGTGTTGACCTTGGCTTCAGCAATGGTCGCGCTGCCGATGGTGCCGGGAAATTCAGCCAGGCCGCCGGTGAGAGAAATCTTTTGCAGTACCGCGGAAACCTGATGTCCGCCCAGGTTGAAACGGATCGATTCGTTGTTGGGAACACGTACTCGCGGAGACCGCGTTTTGGTTTGGGTTTGGGGAAAGTGTGGCATGAAGACATCATCGATCTTTTATGCCATTACCAAAAGATTACTGAAGCTGCTGGACCGTGTTTGTGTCGCTGCGCTCCAAACCGCTTGAGTTGGTCGATGAACTAAAGGGTTGCGTTGCTCCTGATGCAGGTGGCTCGGCGGTCGTTTGTTTATGTCGCTACGCTCCAAACCGCTTAAGGATTTGGCGTAACCAGAAAGTTATCTGGCGCTTGACGCGGGCGGCTTGGCGCGCAAGTCGGCCTCGCCGCCTAATGCTCGAATCGCTTACGCTGAACCCCTGCGTGTTCTAGGAATGTGGTGAAAAGGGGAGGGCGGTTGTTACAACCGCCGCTCTGTTAAAAAGTTTTTGTGAGTTGGGAAAAGTAATGTAGCACCGAATGGTGCGGCAGCCGAGTTACGTGGGTACATGCGCGCCGGTGAGAGCCGCTACAATGGACGGCAAGCAAGTGAACCTTCCTATCGACAAACTTTTTTCGCTGATTGATTTTCTCGGCGTCTTCGTGGGCGCGCTGGGCGGGGCCCTGGCCGCGGTGCGCGACACGCGCTACAAGTACGATCTGGTCGGCGTGACCGGGCTTGCGCTGGCATCAGCCCTGGGCGGCGGCATTACGCGCGACTTGATCCTGCAAAAAGGACCGCCGCTGGCCTTTTCCGATGCGCGCTATCTCATGACCGCGCTGGCGGGCGCGGTGATCGGAATGATCTTTGCCCAGCGGATTGGGAAAAACACGGAGCGGGCCATCATCTTTATTGACGCCGCGGCGCTCGGCCTGTTCGCCGTCGCCGGCAGCACTCGCGCGATCAACGCAGGGCTAAGCCGCCTGCCGGCCCTGCTGCTGGGTGCAACCACCGCCGTGGGTGGCGGATGCATTCGCGACGTGCTCAGCGGCCGTACGCCAAAGATTTTTGAGCGCGGTGAACTTTACGCGATCGCCGCGGCCTTCGGCGCCACGATGTTTCTGGTGTGTGACGCCTTGAAGCTGCCGCGCGAGGTTTCGACTATTGTTGGTTCCCTTTGTGGCTTTGGGCTGAGATTGTTGGCGCTGCGCTATCACTGGGAAACACGGTCGATCAGGAATGAGAGCCCTAACCACAAAGGACACTAAGGACACTAAGGATCAAACCGGAAAGGCGCGAAGGACGCAATGCCAGGTTGGCAAAATTGCTCCGAGCCAATACCACGATGGCGCGCTTATGACCTTTTGCGGTGAATCAGGTCAAACAAACGTTCCGGATTAAACACTTTATGAAAAAGCTGCTGATTGCCTGTC
This sequence comes from Candidatus Angelobacter sp., assembly GCA_036491195.1. Taxonomy (GTDB): domain Bacteria; phylum Acidobacteriota; class Terriglobia; order Terriglobales; family Acidobacteriaceae; genus Angelobacter. Next base: position 10,052 of record DASXCL010000183.1, on the reverse strand, counting down.
TGTTTTCCCTTGCACTGGTTTCGATTTCTTCCGCCCAGCCCACCCGCCCGGCTGAGCCTGTGCTGCCATATTCGCCCAGCCTGGACGTGAGTTCCATGGACAAGACCGTGGATCCGTGCGTGGATTTCTATCAGTATTCCTGCGGCGGATGGCAGCAGAAGAATCCCATTCCGCCGGACCAGGTCTCCTGGGGCATTTACAACAAGCTTTACCAGGACAACCTGAATTTTCTGCGCGGCATTCTGGAACAAGCTGCCGCCGCAAAGGGCCAGCGCGACACCGTGACGGAGGAGATCGGCGACTTTTACACCGCGTGCATGGACGAGCCCGCTGTGGAGAAACTGGGATTAGGCGCGCTGAAGCCGCAACTTGCGGCGATTGCGCAGTTGAAATCTTCGCGTGACCTGGCGCCGGTGGTGGCGCGCATGCAGCTCGACCTGGGCGGCGCCGTGTTTTTTGGCAGCAGCGCGCGGCAAGACCCAGACAATTCGGAACAACAGATTGCCGGCATCGACCAGGGCGGCCTTGGGCTGCCCGACCGCGACTACTACACCAAGGATGATCCCAAGTCGAAGGAAACGCGTGAGCGCTACTTGCAACATGTGCAGAAGATCTTTGAGCTGCTGGGAGACAAGCCGGAGATCGCGAAACAGAATGCCGATGTGGTGATGCGGATGGAGACTGCGCTGGCCGCGGCATCGCTCACGCGGGTGGAGCGGCGCGATCCTTACAAGCGCAAGAACAAGATCCAACTGGCCGACCTGGAGCAGATGGTTTCCAGTTTTGACTGGGCTGTTTACTACCGCACGCTGAAAGCGCCGGCGTTTCAGATCGTCAATGTGGCGCCGCCGGCGTTCTTTAAAGAGCTGGAAGCGCGCCTGAAGGCCGAGCCGATCGCCAACCTGCGCAACTATCTGCGCTTTCACCTGGCCAACGGATATTCGGCGTATCTCTCGTCGGCGTTCGTGCAGGAAAACTTTGATTTTTATCTGAAGTACCTGCGTGGCGCGAAAGAATTGCAGCCGCGCTGGAAACGCTGCGTGCAATATACCGATCGCGACCTGGGCGAGGCACTGGGCCAGGCCTATGTACGCAAAGTATTTCCTCCTGAACTGAAGGCAAGCACGCTGGAGATGGTGCAGCGCATTGAAGACGCCATGGCGCAGCGCATCGGGCAGCTGGACTGGATGAGCCCGGAAACGAAAGAGCAGGCCATGGCCAAGCTGCATGGCATCCGCAACAAGATCGGCTATCCGGAAAAATGGCGCGACTACAGCTCAGTGAAAATCCTGCGCAATGATTTTCTGGGAGATGTGCAGAGCTCCACGGAGTTTGAGCGTCACCGCAACTTCAACAAGATCGGCCAGCCGGTGGACCACCTGGAGTGGGGCATGACGCCGCCGACCGTGAACGCCTATTACAGCCCGTCACTGAATGACATCAATTTTCCGGCAGGCGTGCTGCAACCGCCGCTTTATGACGCCCGGATGGACGACGCGCCCAACTACGGCAACACCGGCGGGACCATTGGCCACGAGCTTACGCATGGCTTTGACGACCAGGGCGCGAAGTTTGACGCTAAAGGAAATCTGCGCGACTGGTGGACGAAAGAAGACAAACAGAAATTCGAGGAGCGGACCAAGTGCATCGCCGACCAGTACGCGCAGTACGTGGTGGTAGACGATCTCCATATCAACAGCCGGCTCACGCTGGGCGAAGACGTGGCCGATCTGGGCGGAGAAATACTGGGATACATTGCGTGGAAAGACGCGACCAAAGACAAAGACCTGAAGCCGGTTGACGGACTGACGCCGGAACAGCGCTTCTTTATCGGCTTTGCCCAGTGGGATTGTTCGAATATTCGTCCAGAAGAGATGAGAGTGCGCGCCTTGACCGATCCGCATTCGCCTTCAAAGTACCGCATTAATGGCGTGGTGGTAAATATGCCGGACTTTGCCAGCGCGTTTTCGTGCAAAGTCGGCCAGCCAATGGTGAATCAGCCGGAGAAGGTGTGCAAGGTTTGGTGAGAACCAATCCCGAATTAAGACAGGAACTTTTGCAGTGGCTCCCAATAATGCTCCTGCCATCCGTCTGAGAGGTGTTCACCTAGTCCCTGGGGAAATCCGGTGTGATCAAAAACAAGTTTGGTTGACGGCCCCTGTTCGCTGAGTTCGAACTTCACGATCGAGTAGACGCCCGGGGCCCAGTTCGCCACGCGCCAGGCTTGTACCAGGCGTTGGTTGAGAACCATTTCCACTGTGCGGCCGAGGATGTGTCCGCCGAAGAGTGCGAAAGCCCCGCCCGCTTCATGGCTGATTTCCGTTGGCACTTTTGCGGACATGGCTTTGCCTTCTGCACTGAGTTGGACTACCTGATGAAATTGTTTCGGGTCTGTGATCGCTTGGTAGACGCGCTGGCGGCTTGCCTTGAAAATTATTTCATGGTGTATGGCCTCATTATTGTGAGAGACGCCATTGTTGGCCTCTGACTGGGCGCTCTGTCCAGAAGCGCGAGCGGCAAAGCCGAGCAAAGGGAAGATTGAAAGCAGACGCACGGAAAAATCTCTGCGGGTGACTTGATTGGAAGTCATGCTGCCTCTTCTGAGCGGTTTGGCAACCTGGGAAAGAATGCATCGTTTGTATCACAGAAAGGCCCCTTTCAAAGCGCAGGATCAAGAGAAAGAGGAGTCCGTGTACAATGTCCCCTTTTGAGTCGAGGAACACACGTGCCACTCACAATCGTTCAGGTTGGCGATCCGGTGCTGCGCAAAGCTGCGCGTGCGCTGCGTCCCAATGAAATCCGCAGCCGCGAGATCCGCGAACTGATCCAGCAGATGCAGGAGACCATGCATGCAGCGCCCGGAGTCGGGCTGGCCGCGCCGCAGATCGGGCAGGGCATCCAACTGGCCGTGATTGAAGACCGTCCCGAATACATCAAGGACTGGACGCCCGAACAACTTGCGGAACGCGAGCGCCAGCCGGTGCCGTTCCACGTGATCATCAATCCCAGGATCACGCTCATGGGCGAAGAGCGCGTTGAATATTTTGAAGGCTGCCTGAGCCTGAATAACCTGATGGCGCTGACGCCGCGCGCGCGCCGCGTGCGGGTGGAATGCGTGGATGAAAAAAACGAACCGAAAGTAATTGAGGCCGGCGGCTGGTACGCGCGCATTTTACAGCATGAGATCGACCACCTGGGCGGAACGATGTACGTTGACCACATGCATCCGCGCACGCTGATGACCGTGGAAAACTTTACCCGGTATTGGAAAGAGAAGACGCTGCCGGAACTGCGGAACGAACTGCTTGCCGCGGATTCGCGAAAATAGACTATGCAGATCTTTTTCGTTTCTGCATACGAATCGTTTACACTTCCGATTCACAACTGATGCGAGGGGAACCGCATGAGCAGAGCATTCATCCATACATTGCTTGCAATTCTGATTACTCTTGGCCTGGTGGCCGGCGCGTCCAATGTTTACGCGCAACATGGCGCGACGCCGGGCCCAGGGCCGTCCCCCGAGGATAGCTCGAACCCAGCCGAGCAGGTCTTCAAGAATATCCAGGTATTCAAAGGCACACCTGCCAACCAGGTCATTCCGGCCATGCAGTTCATCAGCAATTCGCTGGGCGTGGAGTGCGATTTCTGCCATGTGAACGGCGGTTTTGACAAAGACGATAAAAAGACCAAGCAGGTCGCGCGGCAGATGATCCTGATGCAGATGGCCATCAACCGCGACAATTTCAAGGGCGAGCGCGCGGTGACGTGCTTCTCCTGCCATCGCGGGTCGCATGATCCGGTGGCAGTGCCGATCATCGCCGACGAAGAGCCCAAGCGGCCGGCGGTCGAGGGTATAACCGCGGCTCCGCGCGCTGACGCTGCGGAGCGGATCATGGATCATTACACTGAGGCCGTAGGGGGCACGGAGGCGATCCAGAAGATCACCAGCCGTATTCAGAAAGGGACGATCACAATCAATGGCCGGCAGCTCGCTGTAGAAGTCTTTTCCAAGGCGCCAAACAAGCGAATTTCGGTGGTGCATACGCCCAACGGCGACAACACTACGGCCTTTGACGGCCACACGGGATGGGTCGGCAATCCCGGACCCAGGCCGCCGCGCGAAATGAGCGCACCGGAAAACGAAGCCATCGGCTTCGATGCCACGTTCTACCTTCCCACCGAGCTCAAAAAAATGTTTGCTGAGTTCCGCGTGCGCCCCGCTGACAAGATCGGCGGCCATGACGTGTATCAGGTGATCGGCGTTAATCCAGGCAAGCCTCCCATGCGCCTGTTCTTCGATAAAGATTCCGGCCTGCTGGTGCGAACCATCCGCTATGCCGATACGCCGCTGGGACGCAATCCCACGCAGGTGGATTATGCGGACTATCGCGCGCAGGACGGAGTAAAAATTCCGTTCCAGTGGACTCTTGCGCGGCCTCTGGGGCGCTTTACGATCCAGGTGACCGAACTGCAGCAGAATGTGCCGATTGACGATTCGAAGTTTGCCAAACCGGCAGCGGCTGCGGCGCCGCCGGAACAAAAGCCGCCGGCAAAGTAAAACACATATTGAGGCAAAAATTAGCCGCAGATTTGTGCGAATAAACGCTGAAACGCTAATAGATCAGACTCAAAAATTGATTGATCTGCGCTCATCGGCGCTCTTCTGCGGTGATTTCTATTCCCAACTCGCTTCCAACCCATTGCAATTAAAGCACCTATTACCTCGGTAATCTTATTTTTCCGCAGATTCCAACATAAACTGCCGAGTCATGGTTGCAGGAAGCCGAATTTGTGTCTTGCTATTGCTGGTTGCCGGCCTGGCAGTTTCGTGCCAAGCCAAGCAACTGGCGGTCATCGTGGACAAGACGAACAGTACGGTTGGTCTTTCGGCCAACGACCTGGCCAAAGTATTCAAGTTCGATAGTCACAAATGGCCCGACGGCCGGCCCGTCATTCTTGTCCTGCGCGATCCTTCCACTCCGGAAATGCAGACCGCAATCGAAAAGCTTTATCACATGCACGTAGACGAATTTAAGGCGCTGCTGGCGGCACATTCCAGCGGCGTGATCATGGTGCGTTCGGAAGACGAGCTTTTGAAATCGGTCGAAGCCATTCCCGGCGCAGTCGGACTGGTGGACGTTTATTCCATTAACAGCCGCGTGAACGTTTTGAAAGTCGACGGCAAGCTCCCTCTGGAGCAGGGATATTTCCTGAAAGGCAACTAGCGCCATCTGCCGCAGTTCCGATCATCGGAATCGGCGGCAGCGGAAGCGTTCAAGGAGTTACAGATGAGGTCGATCAAAGTTTCCCTTCTGGCGGCAATGCTCATGGCGTTCGGGTTCCATGCCATCGCACATGACGCGCCCAATGGCATGCATATTTCCACGAAGTCGCCGCAGGCGCACGTCTTCTTTGAAAAAGCGATGCACAAAATGGAGATGCTGCACACCGCCGACGGCCTGGATAATTTCCGCAGCGCGGTGCAGGCCGATCCGCAATTTGCCCTGGGACACATCTTCCTCACCTTCTTTTCGCAAGACCCGACCGAGCAGGTAGCCGAGCGTGAAAAAGCCCTGGCCACGCGTGCCTCCGCCGGTCCGGAAGAAAAACTGATCATTGACTGGCTGGCCAACGCGAGCCAGGCCCACTGGGTTCCCGCGATCCAGGCCATGAACGAAGCGCTCAACAGCTACCCCAATGACAAACATCTGCACTGGCTGGCCGGCTGGTGGCTGCAGTTGAACCAGAACCAGTCACAGCGCGCCGTCGCCATGTTTGAGCGCACCATCAAGATCGATCCCCAGTTTGCCGATGCCTGGAACGAAGCCGCCTATTGCTACGCCAAGCAGGGCGACTTCGACAAAGCCTTTGCCGACATCAAACGCTATACCGAACTCGTCCCCAATGAAGCCAACCCACAGGATTCGTTTGCCGAAATCTCGCGCATGAGCGGACGCTTCCAGGATGCGCTCACGCACTACCGCATGTCGCTCAAGATCGATCCCACATTCCATGAATCTCAACTCGGACTGGGCGATACCTATGCCCTGATGGGCGATCAGGCCCGTGCGCGCGAGGAATACGCGAAAGCCATCGCTACCGGATCGCCAGTACAGAAAGTCCTCTGGTCATTACAACTGGCAGCAACTTACGTGCGCGAAGGCGACCTTGCCGCTGCCGACAAATCCTTTAACGCCGTTGCCGAGCAGGCCCACGCCCACGACTTCGCCAACCTTGAGGCGGAAGCCTATCGCAGCATGTCGCTGTACCAGCTTGAAGGCGACGCATCGCTCCATCTGCTGACCAAGGCTGAGGCCGTCCTCAAAGAGGACCACAAAGTTCCGCAAGCGCTGCTCAATGAAGAGCAGGCCCTGGTGCTGCGCACCCGCGTGGAACGCGCTCTGGCCGATAATCACACCGGACTGGCCGCCTCTTCCTTGAAGCAACTGCAAACGCTGGCCGATTCCAATGACGCTGACGGAATCATTACCGCCGCCTTTCATGGCGCTTCCGGGTCCGCCGCGCTGGCCGCAGGCAAATACGCTGAGGCCGTCAACAACCTGGAAGAAGACGATGCCAACGCCATCTCCATGCGCAACCTGATCGCCGCTTATAACAAGAACGGGCAGGCGGGCAACGCCACTCGACTGGCCGCCAAGCTGGCCGCGCTCAACGTTCCGCTGATTGAGCAGGCCATTGTGGTGCCGGAATTCCGCAAACAGCGCGCCGCCATGGCATCGAAATCAAACCCGGCGCTGGACCCGCGCGCGAAGTATCGCTAGAGAGCTGCTGGCCGCTGGCTGCTGGCTGCTGGCTATTGGCTGCTAGCTAAAACCCTCAACATCTCGACGTTAAGCAGACTTCCCGCCGCAAGGCGGGATTTTTGCGTCTGGAGCGCAGGCGCCCTCGCCTGCGAATTTCTCTGATGACCCGATATTCACCCCCTTTGTGCTCCTTCGTGTCCTTTGTGGTTTAGGTTTTCGGGTTTTTCCCCATCACCAGATCACCCCATCTTCACTAGCTGCTTCACAATCTTGCTCAGTTCCAGCACCTGCAGGTTCGGTGGACAGTTCTTCCAGTCATGGCGCCAGCAGACGATCAAATCGCATTGCCGGGCGTCGTGGCCGTGCCGCCTGAAACTGCTGCTTAGGTATTCCACCTCGATTCGCACAGGCTGCCACCGCCCCGGCGCAACTTCCATCCTGGCCAGCAGGTCGGGAAAGGCCGACTGTACCGCGTCCAGAATAAAACCCAGCTGGCGGCTTAGCATGGCAAACAGCACAAGAACTCCCATTTCGTTGACCGGTTCATGGGCCAGCCCCGGCAACTGCGTTGGCGCACCCATCAGCGGACGGTCCTGGAGCGGGCGGCGCGGAAACAAAGCGCCGGTGATCCATTGCAAACCGGCAGGCGCCAGCTCAGCCAAAAAGACAGCAAGCATCGTCGCAGTGACACATTTTTTGCCCCACACCGGCGGCGGAAGAACTGTTGGCATCGCCGTAATCTCTTTGGCGGCAATCTCTTTGCGGTCAATCTCTTTGGGGTCGATCTCTTTGGGGTCAATTTCTCTGGGGTCAATCTCTCTGAGGTTAATTTCGCTGGCCTGCCTTATCTCCTCACCCCCCGCAAGTTGGCGCATTTCCACTCCCGCAGCCGGCGGCTGGGTTTCCGGTCGCGTTCTTACGCTCTTCTTTCTTGCTTCGGCCTCGGCGGCCAGTCTCACGGCCGCTCGCCTCTCCGCCAGCCGACCATATTTGCCGCAGGTGGGCATGGGCCCTTCCCGGACCATCTCCAACACGTCCGTCCAATCGCCCGCAAGTCCGCCGGAAGCCATAAACCGGGAAAACGCTGCTGGGACCTCTGCCCATCTTTCAAAGGCCCTGGTGAAGCAGCAGCGTGAGTAGGCTCCCGCCCGCTCATATTCGGTGTTTGAGGGCACCCGGCCAAGCTTGCGTGCCACCCTTCCCCAGTCCGCCAGCAGGACGGCCGCTTCCACTCTCACTCCAACCTGGTTTGCCTCCAGTCCGGCCGCCCATGCCCCGGCGCGATAAGTGCCAAAACGCCGTGCCACCTGGGAAGCGGTAATACCGCTCAGCCGTTCCAACTCGCTGCTGCTCGGCGCATGGCCCAGCTTGCGCGCCGCCGCCTGAATCGCGGAGATCACCCGTTCTTTCGTCAGTAGCTTGCGGATGCCTGGTTTTGCAGTATGAAGCTTGGCAGTATGAAGCTTGGCAGTATGAAGTTTGGCAGTATGAAGTTGGGCGATGATTGATTTGATTTTTGTTTTGGCGGAATCAAGCTTGCCGGGACCTGGTTTCACGGAATGAAGCTTGCCGGAATCGGACTTGCTGGAACCAAGCTTGTTGGAACTAAGCCTGCTGGAACCAATCTTGCTGGAAATAAGCTTGGCCGCTCGTTTCACCCTATCCAGCTTGGCTCCAGTTTTCGTGGTTGGCATCGTTATGACCCCTCGCAGGAAACGGATTCGCGGCTGAAAAGAGACACAGCTCTCCCCTGAATCCGATCCTTGTTTTTATTGAAAAACACGTTGCAGGTCGCCCAGAAACAGCCCGCCGCGCAGGCGGACTATACTTTTAGGCTTTACTGGTCCCACTGCGGGGTTGAAAAGCTGGTCCGACCCTCGGGCTTCAGCCCCTGAGGTACATTGCACGCGGCTGCACAATAACCTAAAAGGTAATAGTCGTTTTATAGCACGAATAAAGAACGAATTCAACTGCTTTTTTTGTTCTCTTTTTTCAGTTGCTCAATCTGCCGATTTCGAAACCCTTCCGCCAAGCGGAAATCTGGCCAATCGGCAGCTGCTCAATGCTCCTGGAAAGGGTGGAACTCCGGCCATTTAGGCTGTGAAATTCGCTTGGAAAAACGGCCCTTTTGCGGCCGCGAAAAAGATCAACCCTCTTAAAGATTTGTCATGTTGAGCCCGGTCCGAGGGAGCGTAGCGACTAAGGACGAGTCGAAACACCTATGCATTTCGGCTTTTGCACCATGAATTTATCGCCCATACCAGACCCGGATCCCGTCCTGCCCGTCCCATTCAGATCCATGTAAATCAGCCTCATCAGTTGGGATCAGTGGTAAAGGTTTGCGCCCCCACTACACCGCAGCGCCGGAGGCGCGAAATGAGTTAGCCCAGACCGGCAGGTCTGGGTGCAAATGCGTTAGGATATTGAGCCCTGGAGGGGCGGCACATGTCCCATAGTTATTCGCAAAATCATCTGCACATCGTTTTCAGCACCAAGGACCGGCAAAAACTGATTGAGCCTGCGCTGCGGCCCAATCTATGGTCGTATATGGCGGAATCGGCAGAAACCATGGATTCCTGGTGTTGGCGAATGGCGGCATGGCGGACCACGTACACCTGCTGATCCAGTTGCCGCCTGTGCTCGCGCTGGCCGAGGCCATTTCCGTGGTCAAATCCAATTCCGCGAGATGGATGAACGAACATGGAATGGAGTTCAACTGGCAACAAGGATATGGTGCGTTCAGTGTCAGCGCGTCGAACCTGGGCACGGTGGAACGTTACATTGCAGACCAGGAGCGGCATCACCGGAAGAAAACTTATGAGCAGGAATTCGAGGGACTTCTCAGGAAACACGGGATTCCATTCGATCCCAAATATGTGTTTGGGTAGTAGATGGGTGTCGCCGCCTACGGGGCTTCTGCAATCTTTTACCCTACCCAGACCTGCCGGTCTGGGCTAACTCATGTCGCGCCTACGGCGCTTGTGTTAGGCAGAGCACAGCCGAGTTTGGCTGTGCGTTTTCCAGAGGAAAAAGGTGCGGAGCGCAGGCGCTGTGTTGAATGAAAGAGGGGCCCTTCAGGGCCGCGAAAAGAATCGAAGAAAAAGACCTCCCTCGCGCCGCAGTCCGGGGTCCCCGACGCGCGCGCTTTTTGTCTAGTATCGGCACATCCTTTACAGTTTGTATTGGGACATCCTTTACAGTCTTAAATTTTGGATTGCCTCTCGGAGCAAGGTAGCCCAATGTTTTCTGTTCCAACCAAGCGACTGTTTTGGCATGATCCGTTTGGCT
>DASXCL010000182.1:0-39407 GCA_036491195.1 Candidatus Angelobacter sp. | reverse complement strand
CCGTACATGGCGCCCTGCGAGAGGCCGTTGAGCTGCGTTCCCAGAATCTGATACCAGGAAGCGCCAACGGTGATGTTGCTGGGATAGCTGTTGATGGTCGGCTGCCAGACAAAGTTGAAGGTGCCGGTAGAAGTGTAGATTTCAACATCGCTGGAGCCATCGGTAAACAGCACCTGGCCTGTAGGCAGCACCAGCATGCGTCCGACAAAGGACGGATCGACGTTCGCACGCGGCGGGTTGGCGACAGCGCTCAGGCTCGTGCCGTCAAATTCGAAAAACTTGCTGCCGGCAGGAAAAGTACCGCATGGACCGATAGGGGCGGTATCGACAAGAACTTTTCCGTTTGGTAGCAAGGCAGCCGGCCCATCGACTACCCCGAGGCTTGCGGGAAAGCTCGGCCCGGTTCTCCACGTATTGGAGAAGGGGTTGTAGATCGCCGTGTTGCTGGTGGCCCCGGTGGCAAAGATCGTGCCGTCAGGCCGCAGAACGGCCGGACCAATCTCACTGCATGCCGCCAGTCCCACGGGCGGCGTGTTGCCGGTGGTCGACCAGTTTTGCGAAACCGGGTCATAGATTTCCACATGGTTGGCATTCGTCACGTCGATGGTAAACACGCCTCCATCGTCGACGTTGGCTGGCAGCAAGGTCCAGCCCTCTTCGGAGTTGACGTCGGACTTGCCTGCGCCAACGATTGTCCATGTAAGCGTGGAAGCGTTCAGCAGCGCCTGCTGGTTGTTGCAGCAGTTACCCAGCATGAAAGTGCCATTCGGCAAGACGGCGCTCTGCGCATCGCCCACCTGGGACCAAGGGCCGGAAAAGCTGGTCCATGCATTGGCCTGGGGATCGTAGATGGCGGCCATGTTAGTTTCGATCGGGCTGCCAAAGTTGTATTCTCCGCCGACGATCACGACGCGCCCGTCAGACAGCACGGCTGAAGCGTAATAAAGAGGATCGTAACCGGAAGGTAATGATGCCAGTTGGGTCCATGTGCCGTTTACGTAGCTGCCAGTATTGTCCGGTTTGAGCCGCCACCAGTGGTTGGGATTGTTGTTGGATGAATCCTGCACCATGACGGTGCCGTCCGTAAGGAGCAGCGCAGTGCTAGCGCCGAAAGTGGGTTGGTGAGTGAGAGGAGTCCAGGCCTGTGCGCCAGCGAGCGTTGCCAATGTCAATAGCGCGACTGGTACGAATGCTCGAAGGGATTTCATAGATGCCACCTCTTGGAAAAACTAGGATTGGAATTTGCATTTCCTTAGCGCACAGCAATCGTGCGCTCATACTTACAAGAGCAACTCCCCTTCCAGTCCGCATGAAATGCGGGCGAAGTGATGAACAGTTGAACGCAGATGATGGAGAGTTCCTGGATCGTTACGGAAGGTTTAGCGCTGGTCCGCTGCAATCGGCGGCGTTGCGCACAAGGGACGTTCTGCTCCCGATTAGCATAGCTTTCGTTGACCCATGCTATGCGTTTCGGGAGTATCTCATCACATGTATGGTGGGAAATGAATTTGGCTGGTGAGGCCCGGATAACAAAGCGGATAACTTAGCTGAAGCGATTTCCCATAATTCCGGCCAAACTACGCGTTCAGAGTTGAGGGGATTTGGAACCGGGGACCGACGGAACGTTTTCTTTCCTTTCGGCTAGAGACTGGCGGCCACCAGCTACCGCCTCCCAGCTTCGTTCTTGTAAACCTTCCCACCCTTCATCACAAACACCACTCTTCGTACCGACGTGATGTCCTTTATTGGATCGCCATCCACAGCGATGATGTCGGCCTGCATGCTGGGTGCGATTGATCCGATTTCATTCTGCATGTTCAGCGATTCGGCGGCGCGCGCGTTGGCCGCTATCAGCGCATCCATCGCGTCCTGGCCGGCCTGCACACGATAGATAAATTCCTCAGCGTTGCGGCCCTGTGCACACGCAAGCAAAGCCGACACTATAAAGAAGATAGAAAACCTTAGCAGTTTCATAGACGAAGCATTGTATCAATCGCGAAAGGCTGTGCCGTCGGGAAGCGGCAAGGGCAACAGGATTGATCCCACGGCGACTAACTGGCTCGGGCGCGAGGCACGTAGTTTCCATCTTCCAGGACCTGGCACGGCGCAACCTGCGGCGTGACCAGGGCTTCCCTGGGGATGATGAAAGTCTGCTCCAGCGCATACTGTCCTGACATGGCTGCATGCGGGACGCCATCGGTATAGACCATCCACGAACTGCCCGGAGGAAAAACCAGCTCCTGCTTCGGGGCGTTCTTCTGGAAGTCGGAATTTTCCTTGAGCCAGTCATGCAGGTAGAGCATGAACTCGTCATAGGGTGAGCGATCGGGGACAGGCAGGCCGATCTTGCTGGCCATGTGCGCCAGCGTGCGTCCCATTCCGCTATTCGATGGGCCGATCCTTTTCTTCTGCATCAGCTTCGGCAGAAAATCATGAAATGGCTCGCCCACATTCCATACTCGTCCGACGGACGGATTGATATTGGCGAACACGCGCAGGATGCGGGCTCCGTGTGTGGGGCGGGAGGGGAACGCGTCCACGTGGAGCAGGTCATTGCGCTTATGCAGCGACAGGTCGCGGGCTTGCTCTTCCAGCGGACGGAAGCTGGCAAAATCCAGCTTCATCCTGCCGGCATAAGGCGACAGAAACTGGGAAATAAATTTCGTCACTGAGGCGGAAAAATCCCGCATGATGGTATTCATGCGCTCACGGTCGGGAGAATTATCATCCACGCCCTTAAGCAAGTCTTTCGCCGGCCGGTAGGAAATATTTTTATGAAAGCGCGATCCTGCCTGCTTTTGCGAGAGCAGAAATCCGCGGTCAGCGTCTGGAAACTCGAACGGCACGTGGCTGAAGAAGAGCACTTTGCCGCGCTCAAGTTGATCGCAATGCCATGAAGCCTGCTTCAGATCGTAGTTGCTTACGTCGACGATGGCAGAGCCGCCGGATACAGCCGTCATAAAACATCCTTCCATTGCTCGCTTGAAGGAATCATACGCGGTTCATTCGTGCTCGCAAAATGCCGAAAGAAATGAGGGCGCGAACCGATGCCCGCGCCCCAATCCAAGCTATTTGTCGTCCTTCTTGCACTTAGCGCCGTCGGTGATTGAAGTGAGCAGCCCGGCGGAAGCAGTGATCTGCCGGCTGAAGCAACCGCCGACAGAATCATTGGAGAAAAAATCCTGTGCGCTTTGTTGGCCCGTGTTTCCGGTGATGTTGAAGTTGGAATCAAAAAGCAGCGTGTCACTGGGCGTGACGGTATTGGACACCACGCTGAATGAATCCCGGCCACCGTCGCCGTGCTGCACCGCCGCGCTCTGGAATTGCTGCCGGATCGTGGTGGTTTGCTGGCCTGTGCCATCTGGATTCACGGAGAAAGTGAATCCAAGATCCAGCGGCCACTCAAAACGCTGCGACGCATTTCCGCCTCCGTGGCCATCGGTTTGGGTCTCAGAAGTGATGGTAGTGCGCTGCTTGATGTTCTGCACAAACACGGTGTTGGTGATGTTGAAGTCCTGGCGGCTGGAGAATTGAATATTCTGCTGCACGTCAGTTTCTATTCGTCCATGCGACGTCCGGACAAAGCCTTCCACTCTGAAGATGCGCGACGAACTCTCCGTGACTGAGCCGGTAATGGTTCCATCGGGCGCGGTGGTAAGGTTCTCAACCACACTGGGATTGGGTACGCCAATGGTGTTGCGCGTTACCTCGCCGGTAATCTGATTTGATCCGTGATCCTGGAATACCAGAAGGGTGGCCGTGGTAGAAAATCCGTTGTTGGCGCCGAACACGCTCACCGCGACCTGGTGCGGCTGCCCATTGCTGAGCACACCGGCGAAAGGCGTGAGGTCAACGCGATAGGGAGCGAAATTCAGCGTCTGCACGCCGGGGATAGGACGCCAGAGCAGCGGGTCGATTCCGCCGGTATAGATCCAGGGATAAACCGGCGCAACGCCTGCGGGTGTGCCATCGATGGTGACCTGGCTCTCACGGAACGAGCCGCCACCGCAGCTTTGCAATTCGCCGGCGACGTCATCCGGCACGCAGGTGTACCAGAATTCGTCTCCCGCCTGGCTTTCCGCGACAACGTCAATAAACGCGCGCTCAACATTCGTGGGAAGCGCAAAAGTTTTTGCCAGCGTATTGGTTGAGTTGGATAGAAACGCGGTTCCGCCAGTGGGATCGGAAGCCAGCGGTAAAACTAGGTCGGCGGTGCGCGGAGTATCCTGATGCGGAGCCAGCGGATAGAACTGAATCTCGGCGGTCCCGAACAGAGTGCTGGTGAAGGTGGAGTTTACCAGGTTGCCCAGATCAACGCGGCCATTCTGCGTGGCGGTGAAGAGCGCGGAATAGTCAGTGAGATCGCGCTCAATGTGCCAGGAGCGCGCCACTGTACCTGACGGTTCGGAAGTAGTGCCGAAATAGACGTTCACGCCGCCAATCCAGATTTCCGCGGTGCGGTCAAACTGTCTGCCCGCCTGAATGGAGAAATCCGCATTTAGGACAACTTTGGCCCACGGTCCTGAGCACGCAGGAGTATAGGAAAATGGCTTGGGAGAAAAATCCGCAAAGGCAAAATTGTTGAATAGCGTGACCACGCACGGAGTAGTGTTGGGCCGCGCGATGGGCGGGTCAGCGGTGGCGGTGTTGCCGGAACCAATCACCAGTCCGGGCGGCGGAATCGGCTGGGCTGAGACTGCGCTGGCGGCAAGCACAAGGCAGCTAGCGACGAATATTTTTGCAGAAAAAAACAAAATGGACCTGAGCGCGGGAGCACAAGGGATGGACATGACTACCTCCATGATGAGGGCCAAATTCTAATAAGCAGAGGGGATCGGGTCAAACACGCTACGGGGCCAGCGCTTCATGCGCTATGAAGAATTAGTGCAAATTAAGATGAATGGGAATGATCTTGCCGCCAGGACCGACGGCCCAGCCGTAGTTTCCTTTGAAAGATAGGGCGTTCAGATCTTCCGCGAACAGAGAATTCCAGGTGTCTCCGCCGTCATGAGAGACATCGGCGCCGCTTGTGCCCACGGCTGTCAGGTACTGCGCAGTCCCAACCGCAACCGCCGAGCGATAGCCTTTCGGCGGCTGCAATGCGAGCTTCCACGTCTTTCCGCCATCGTGGGTTACGGTGGCGGCGTTCGTATTCTTTGTCGGCTCTTTATAGTCGCCGCCCACGGCGATTCCATCTTTCGCGGTCCAGAAAGCCAGAGAAAATACGCCTTGCGTGGCTGCGCCATGGATGATCGGCGTTTCTGCCACGGTCCAGGTCTGCCCGCGGTCGGCGGAATGAAATACCCGCGCCGCCGGACCGCCAGTGCCAAACCAGACATCGCTCTTCCCGAAGGTTGCGATGCAGGTACCGCTGGCGGCGAAAGCGCCCTCAGTGGGCAGCGCGGCAGGCATTTTTTTGACCGCTACAGGATTCCAGGTGAAGCCGTCGGAGGTGGCGATAAGAGGGAATTTGCCGTCTACAGAGTCGCTCACGGCGATCCCGTGAGTCTTGTCCCAGAAGGCAAAGCAATCGTAGAAAGCCTTGTCATCCCGGTTGGTGAACTGCCGTTGCCAGATCTTGCCGCCGTCGGAGGTCTTATAGATGCGAGACTTCTCGCCCGGACCGATGCTGAGGACGTATGCGGTGTTCTGATCGAACGCCTGTATGTCGCGAAAGTCGAGGCCGTCGGCGTCCACGATATCCAGCTTCAGCCAGGTCGTGCCGCCGTCGGTGGTGCGGAGGATGGTCCCTGCAGCGCCGCTGGCCCAGGCGACTTTGTCGGAAACGGCGCTGATGCCGCGCAACTGCACGTCAACCCCGCTCGCTTGTGGCTTCTGAGCGGCCGCGAAGGACGAAATGAGCAGTATGATGAAGGATGCGGCAGCGCGCATTTCCATGCTCCCAAAGGACTTGAAATTGTAACCTTTGGATTCCAGCTTACTCTATTCAGGCATGGGGGAATCCAGGTGAGCGCCATGGTGGTCCCGATAACGGCACAAAGCGAGCTTCGCGATGAAGAGGTGGTCAGCCGTGTGCTGGCGGGGGAGACCGCGCTGTTTGAGATCCTGATGCGCCGCTACAACCAGCGGCTCTACCGGATGGCACGCATGATTCTGCGCAATGACGGCGAGGCTGAAGACGTAATGCAGGATGCATATGTCCGAGCGTATGAACACCTGGAGCAGTTTGCCGGCAAAGCGGCATTTTCCACCTGGCTTACCCGCATCGCCATTCACGAAGCGCTGGCGCGCAAGCGCCGCCGGGGCAGGATGGATGAGCTTGACGCGCTGCCCTCGAACGGAGATTTTATGGCAATTCTCAAATCGCCGGCGCCCAGTCCGGAAGACGGCACAGCCACCACGCAGGCCCGGGAACTTCTGGAACAGGCGATTGATCACCTGCCGGAAGTCTATCGCGCCGTAGTAATGCTGCGCGAAGTGGAAGAGATGAGCGTAGCGGAAACGGCGGAAAGCCTGGGCGTGAGCGACGCCGTGGTAAAAACGCGTCTGCACCGCGCCCACGCCATGCTGCGCAAAGACCTGTACGCCCGAGCTAAAGGTCGAGCCACCGATCTCTACCAGTTCCATGCCGTGCGCTGCGATCGCGTAGTGAGGGCAGTCTTCGACCGAATCAGGGAAAAGACAGAGTCGAAGGACGCGCCTGGCGTGCAGTAAGACCAGGGATTTTGCCATGGCCAGAATTGCCTTCAAGCAAACTGAGCAGCCGACCTGCGACTGAATCAGGACTTTCGACGGCACGGGCTGAAGCCCTGCCCTGATACCTTCAGGGGCTAAAGACAGTCATGTCGACGAGCCATCTCGCGCCGAACCCGACAGGCAACGCGGTAAATGCCAGTTACGGGCCCTATCCATCCCAAACTGCTGCTCCTTCATCCAACATGAAGTAATAAACACATATTTGGCAGTGGAACCATGAAGGGCATTTTTATCTTTATTTCTAAAGCACTTATCTCGAAGCGGCTTTTCTCTCGCGGAAAGCTGAACCTAGGCTATCGAAAGCCAGGCTTCCGCTGGGGCAGATTAGCTCCACACGTGCGGCGGACAGCGGATTTCCAGGTCATCGGCTTGCTTGTGCTGGCAATGGTGTCTCTGGCGCTGATGGGCAGCGCGGCAGGGTGCGCGGCGAAGATCAACCCGCGCGACTCACTGGCGGCGCAGGGCCGCGCGCCCGACGGCAGCCCCAGGCTGCTGGCCATCTACCAGCCGTGGTTTGGGCAAAAAGCCCACATTGACGTGGGCTATTCCTGCCATGATCCCAACGTGATACGGCAGCAGATCGCCAAGGCCAAGGAGCTGAACATCAGCGGGTTTGTGGTGAACTGGTACGGCCCACGCAAGGAGTTCGAAGACCAGACTTACGCGCTGATGCAGCAGACGGCCAGCGCCGACCCCAGCTTTAAAGTGGCGGCGCAGTATGACGAGGCGGTTGACCATCCCGGGTATGACACGGACGCGGTGATCGTGGACTTGCAATACCTTTATGATCGCTACATCGGGCCGCAGGCCGGCCCCTCACGCAGCGCCTACCTGCGCTACAACGGGCGTCCGGTGATCTTTATCTTCCCCAAGGATTCTGGCACGGACTGGAACCGGATCCGGCAGGTCAGCCAGTCATGGCCCGACCCGCCATTGCTGATTTACAAAGACATGAGCGAGAAGTATCCAAACGCGTTTGACGGCTATTATGCCTGGGTGCAGCCGGGCAAAGACGGCTGGGCGCGCGACGGCAGCAACTACGGCGAGGATTACCTGAATTATTTCTACCGCAACATGCAGCAGCACCATCCGGACAAGATTGCCGTGGGCGGGGTGTGGCCGGGATTCGACGATACCAAGGCGTCATGGAGCCGGAACCGCCACATTGCGTATCGGTGCGGCAAGACGTTTGAAGACGTGTTGCGGGTGTTCCGCAAGTATTACGGGGCCGATAATGCAGCGCCATATCTGCTGGTGGAAACCTGGAATGATTATGAGGAAGGGACCGACGTAGAGCGAAGCATCAGCCATTGCGGCAACAACAACGGCGGGATCAATGCGGGGCAGCAGTAGAATGGGGAGTGCAATGGGCCAAGTAATCGAGCTGAGAGGAAAAAAATTCTATGCGGGTTTTGGTGACAGGCGGAGCGGGGTTTGTGGGGTCGCATCTTTGCGATGCGCTGCTGGCGGAGGGAAACAACGTTGTGTGCGTGGACAACCTGCTGACCGGCAGCCTGCGCAATATTGAGCACCTGAAGAATGAACCGCGCTTTGAGTTTGTGCAGCGGGACGTGAATGAGCCCTATGACGTGGGCCGCGTGGATTACGTTTTTCATTTCGCCTCGCCCGCCAGCCCCGTGGATTACATGGAGCACGGCATTGAGACCCTGAAGGTCGGTTCGCTGGGTTCGTTTCATGCTCTGGAGCTGGCGAAGAAATATAGCGCGAAGTACATGCTTGCCTCCACCTCAGAGTGCTATGGCGACCCGCTGGAGCATCCGCAGAAAGAGACGTATTGGGGACACGTGAACTCGGTGGGGCCGCGCTCCGTCTATGATGAATCCAAGCGCTTTGCCGAAGCCGCGACCATGGCATACCACCGCTACCACAAGGTGGACACACGAATCCTGCGCATCTTTAATACTTATGGGCCACGGCTGCAATTGAATGACGGCCGGGTGATTTCCAACTTTATGAAGCAGGCACTGCGGTCCGAGCCGCTTACGGTGTATGGCGACGGCAAACAGACGCGCAGCTTTTGTTACGTGAGCGACGAAGTGGAAGGCATTGTGCGCTTGTCGAAGTCGGACGAACATGATCCGGTAAACATCGGCAACCCGGTGGAGTTCACGATTCTGGAGTGTGCGCGGCTCGTCCTGAAGGTAACCGGATCAAGCAGCCCGATTGTTTATGAGCCGTTGCCGCAGGACGATCCGAAGCAGCGCCGCCCGGACATCGGCAAAGCACGGCGGCTTTTGGGCTGGGAACCGAAGATCGATCTGGAAACGGGGTTGAAACTCTCAATCGCGTATTTCAAGCAGGCGATTGAGATTGAGACGTCGGGGAAGCAGCAGGCCGTGGTGGTTTAATCGCCGTCATCGCCGTAATCGCGCGTCATCGCCGGAATCGAATCGGACATCGGGAGATCGGGGCATCGGGAAATCGGGCCATCCGAAAAGCAAATCACTATTAAGATTTATCATTTATCCATCTATCCATCGACCCCATTGACCCCATCGGTCAGAAACTTAGCCGTTGGGAATGCGGCAACTGAGACAGCTTGCGAACTACTTCCCGCAGTTCTATGACCTGCAAGTTGGGCGGACAGCCCTTCCAGTTGTGTATCCAGCAGACGATGAAGTCAGCGCGGCTCGGATCGTGACGATGGGCGAGGAAGTGACGGCTCTGAAGCTCAAATTCAATGCCCACATCCTGCCAGCGTCCGGGTTCCACTTCTAATTTTGCGCGGCAATCCGGGTAGCCGATCTGGGCCGATTCAATGATGAAACCCAGACGCCAGAAAAGCATGCCAAATAGAAGGACCACTCCCATTTCATTGGTGGGTTCGAACAAGAAGCCGGGCAGATCCAAAGGCGCACCGAGCAGCGGGCGGTCAGGATAGACGCGCCGGGGGACAAGCGCGCGAAGAGAGGACACAGGGAAGAGTATTGCCAGCATGGCGACCATAACGCACTTCATTCCCTGGACTGGCGGAGGAAGGACGGTGACGCCGGCCTGAGGCGGAGAGAGCGCGGAAGCCGGGGCAATCACAGGAACGCTGGAGTTGGATTGCAGCAGGTCTTCCTTCTGCAGGTCTTCCTTCTGCAGGTCTTCCTTCTGCCAGGCTTTCTTCTGGCGGGCGTTTTTCCGGAAACCGTTCTTCTGCCAGTCGTTTTTCCGCCACCCCTTAAGCCAGCGACGGCCACCGCCACGCGTGGGTACGGGGCCGTTATGGATGATGCCGACGATATCGGACCATTGTTCGGAAAGGCCAGTCGACTCGGCGAATTTTAGGAAAGCGGAAGGCACCTGCGACCAGCGATGAAAGCGGGTTTCCAGACTGCCAAAAGCATAGCGGCCTTCGCGGGCGTATTCTTCACGGGTGGGAACGCCGCCTTTCTTGCGGGCGAGGCGGGCCCAATCGGTCAGCAGGTCAGCGGTACCGATGCGAATGCCTCCGGGATCAGGGGAGAGTCCGGCGGCGCGAACGGCGTCACGATAGCCGGGAAAATGGGGGATGAGCTTGCAATGGTGAATGCCGGTCAGACGCAAAGTTACTGCGCGCTGTATCCGCCATCCACCGTCAGAACACTCCCGGTCGTCCAGCCGGACTCGTCGCTGGCCAGGAACACCGCTGCGCTGGCAACGTCTTCCGGCTGGCCAAAGCGGCCCATCGGATGCATCGCCACACGCTGGCGCCGCGCCGCTTCGTCGCTGTTGAATTTCTCTACCATTTCTGTCGCAACAATTCCCGGACAGATGCAGTTCACGCGGATATTCTCCGCGGCATGGTCGAGCGCCATCGCCCTGGTCATGGCCGCCACCGCGCCTTTCGACGCCGCGTAGGCCACGCGGTTGCGGGCGCCCAACTGGCTCAGCACTGAACCGATATTAATAATCGTCCCGCCGCCCCCGTTTGCAGCCCGCATGTGCGGCAATACTGCGCGAGACATCAGCCACAGACCGCGCACATTGATGGCTAAAGTCTGGTCAAAATCTTTTTCCGAGAGTGATTCTGCCGTTCCCGCCAGCAGCACCGCCGCGTTATTGACCAGGACGTTAATGCGCTTGAATTTGCCGATAGCTGCGCTCACCAGATTCTGCACGTCGCTCGCTTTGCTGACGTCTGCGCTCACGGCCAGGCAATCTCCGCCAATTTCTGCCGCCGCCCGCTCCAGCTTCTTGCTGTCCCGCCCGGCAATCGCCACTTTTGCCCCTTCGCGGACAAAAGCCGTGGCAATGGCTTTGCCAATGCCGCTTCCCCCGCCGGTGATGATCGCAACTTTACCCTCTAATCGCATCAGGAAATTCTAAATCCATCATCGCGATATGACGACCTTTGCTCCTGCCCGCTGGACGTAAGCTTTCTGACAACTTATTCTGTAGTATCACGCAGATCGGTTCCGTAAATCCTATGGCAGATACTATTCAAGTCACGCTTCCTGACGGAAGCAAAAAAGAAGTTCCCCAGGGCGCCACGCCACTCGATATCGCCCGCTCCATCAGCCCCCGGCTGGCGGATGCGGCGCTTGTCGCCAAGGTCAAACCGTCCGCCGCCGGCACGCAGTCTTCCGCCCCTGCGCCGGACGAAGACGCCAAGGCCCCCGCCAGCATGCATGCGCCTGCCGCAAAAGACGGCTGGGAGTTTGCCGACCTCAGCAAACCGCTGGAGCAGGACGTTGATCTGCGCCTGCTCACCGACCGCGATCCCGAAGCGCTTTACGTTTACCGGCATTCGTCCGCCCATTTGTTGGCCACGGCCGTGCTTGAGCTTTTTCCGGAGACCAAGCTGGGCCACGGACCGCCCACCGAGTCCGGCTTCTTCTATGACTTTTTCCGGCCCACGCCGTTCACGCCGGAAGATCTGGAAAAGATCGAGAAGCGCATGGAGGAAATCGTCGCACGCGACGAAAAGTTTGAGCGTGAATTTCTCCCGCGCAACGCAGGGCTGGCCCGCTTCCGTTCCGAAGGCGACTTCATGAAGGTCCACTTCATTGAGCAGTTCACCCGGCCGGGCGATCCCATCTCCATTTATCGCAACGGCAATTTCGTTGACTTCTGCCGCGGCCCCCATATTCCTTCCACGGGCAGGATCAAGGCGTTCAAGCTCATCAGCATCGCCGGCGCCTACTGGCTGGGCGACGAGAAGAACCCACAGCTCCAGCGCATTTACGGCACGTCGTTCTTCAGTAAAAAAGATCTGGAACAGCACCTGCACGCGGTCGAGGAAGCTAAGAAGCGTGACCATCGCGTTCTGGGCAAGCAGCTTGATCTCTTCAGCATCCAGGAGCTGGCCGGTCCCGGACTGATCTTCTGGCATCCCAAGGGCGGAATCATCCGCAAGGAGATGGAAGACTGGATGCGCGATGAGTACCTCAAGCGCGGGTACTCGCTGGTTTACACGCCGCACGTCTTCCGCGTAAATCTGTGGCAGACCAGCGGCCATGAGGGCTACTACGCACAGAACATGTTCACGCCCATGGAACTCGACGACGCGGAATACCGGCTCAAGCCCATGAACTGTCCCGGGCACATCCTAATTTATCAGGACGCCATGCGCTCCTACCGTGATTTGCCGCAACGTTATGGCGAACTCGGCACGGTATACCGCTATGAGCGTTCCGGCGTGATGCACGGCCTGCTGCGCGTGCGCGGCTTTACTCAGGATGACGCTCACATCTTCTGCACGCCGGAGCAGATTGAAAGTGAAGTCGTCGGCTGCATGGAATTCGCTCTAGCCGTGCTCAAAGCGTTCGGCTTCAGCGAATACCAGGTGGAACTCAGCATCTGGGACCCCAATGATAAAACCAACTTCCTGGGCGGCGACGAAAAGTGGGAACGTGCCATCCAGTCGCTGGAAAGCGCGCTCAAAGGGTTGAATATTCCGTATAAAACCATCCCGGGTGAAGCCGCTTTTTACGGACCTAAGATAGACGTGAAGCTGGTCGACGCCATCGGGCGCCCATGGCAGCTCTCCACCGTGCAGTTTGACTTCAACCTGCCTGAACGCTTCAAGCTGGAATATGTAGCGGAAGACGGCACTCGTAAACAGCCGGTGATGGTGCATCGCGCGCTCTATGGTTCGATTGAGCGCTTCTTCGGCGTGCTAATCGAACATTACGCCGGCGCTTTCCCCGTCTGGCTCTCGCCCATACAGGTAGCGGTGATTCCTATCAGCGAGCGGCACGCTGAGTACGGCAGAAAACTTACCCAGCAATTGAAAGATGCAGGCGTGCGCGCGCACTTGGACGATCGGGCTGAAAAGATGAACGCGAGAATCCGCGATTTGACGATGCAAAAAATTCCGTTCCTGCTGATCGTCGGCGACAAGGAAGCTGAGGCCGGAACGGTCAACGTGCGCGTCCGCGGCCAGCAGCAGCCGGAAGGCACCGTCCCGGCAGATCAGTTCGTGGAACGGGTAAAGAAGCTGATTGCGGAGAAATCGGTAAATCTCACCACGGATAAGCACGGATAACACGGATTGCTTTAGTGCTAACAGGATTCGATTTGACGAAACGGAATGTGCGGCTTAGCGCAGCGGATGGTCTGGATGAAGATTCTCTGCCGGCTAAGTCCTTTCATCCATTGCAAGATGAGTAGAAATCGAGGTACTCTCATAGCCATCCTACCTTTGTTTGAGTATGAGTGTACCTATGATTCGGAGAAGTCTTCTCCTCACCGCTGTTGTTCTCTTTGGTCTCGCCGCCCGAGCTGACCAGCAATGGGTCGAGGTCGATTCATCGCATTTTTCCGTCGCCACGGATGGCGGCGAAAAGCGAGCGCGCGATGTGGCGCAGCGTTTTGAACAAATGCGCACGGCGTTTGGCGTCCTCTTCAAGAAGCTCAGCGTCAACACCGCGCCTTTGGAGATCATCGCGTTTCGCAACGCTAAAGAGTTGCGCCAGTTCGCTCCCCTCTACGGTGGCAAACCCATCGAAGTAGCCGGTTTCTTCCTGGGCAACGGAGGCCGCGGCGGTCCCGGCGCCAATGAAGAGCGCCAGTACATTGCGCTTGATCTTTCGCAGGAAGACAGCTGGGGAACGGTCTTCCACGAATATGCGCATCTGCTGATCAACAGCAACTTTCCTCCATCGCCGGTATGGTTCGACGAAGGCTTTGCCGAATATTGTTCCTCGCTGAAGATGGACAAGAAGGAAATTGTCATCGGGCTCGTAAAACCCGAATTGCCGGAACTCCTGTCCCAAAGCCGCTGGCTGAAACTGGTTGACCTGTTCAGCGTCAGCCACGATTCGCAAATTTACAACCGTGACGATCGGCGCTCGGTTTTCTACGCGCAATCCTGGCTGACCGTGCATTTCTTCATGACAAAGAACATGCTGAAGCAGATGTCCGTCTATATCCAAATGACGGAGGACCAGCATGTTGCTGTGCCGGAGGCCATTCGACGCAGTTTTGGCATGGAGCCGGAAGCGCTGGAAAAGATGATCGAGAATTACTTCCGTGGTGGCGCAATGCACTTCACAGCGCCCACGCCTCCCGGTATCCCGGCGGTGCAGTTTAGTTCGCGCCCCTTGAATGATCTCGAAATCAAATCCGTTATGGCGGACCTGGATTATCATTCCCGCGATTACCGCCAGAGAGGCATTACCGAGTTTCAGGAAATCCTTGTCCGGCAGCCAGACAATGTTGTCGCCAACCGAGGACTCGGCTACGAGGCGATGCAGAAAAATGATTGGGACAAGGCCGGCGAACATTTCAAGCGCGCAGCCGCCCAGAACGTGAAAGACCCCCAGGTGCATTATCTGCTGGCAATGATGATGAGCCGCAAAGGCATGTCGTCCGGAAACCGGGATAATCTTGATGTCATCCAAAAAGAGCTAAAGACCGCTATCGCCCTTGAGCCTAACTACGCGGATGCATACAACTTGCTGGGCATGACGCTTTCTTTTGCCGGGGAAAAACAGGATGCAATCGATGCCTTGAAAAAAGCCATCTCCCTGAGCCCGCGAAATCCAAGGTATTCCGGAAACCTGGCCAGCGCATACCTTCAGGCACAGGACTTTGACCATGCCATCCCTTTGCTAAAGGAGCTGCAGACCAGCTCTGAGACCGGGATTGCGACCATGGCGGCGCAGCAACTGCAGCAGGTGGAAGCGTACCAATCGGCCTTAAATCGCCGGAGTACGCAATCAGGAACGATTGAGACCGCCGTGCAGCCGGTCGAACTGAGGGCAGTTCCTGAAGATCCAGAAAATCCTTCGGCATCCGGAAAAAACGCGCCGGACAGAGGCTCCCTCTCCGGACCGGCTGAACCCGTTTTGTTCATGAAGGGCATTCTCGTCTCGATTGACTGTTCCAGCTCCCCCGCTGCCACGCTTAATATTTCTTCCGGCGGCAAAAAGTGGAAGATGCTGGCGCCGCAGTCCAAAAAACTGATTTTGATGGGAGCGGAAGAATTCTCCTGTTCATGGACCAACCGGAAAGTTTCTGTCAACTACCGCAAGAGTGGAAATGACATGGGGATCCTCGTTAGCCTGGAACTGGAATAGAAAGCGAGTCCGGCTTGCACGGCGAGCCCGTCGCCACAGGCGCAGAACGCTTTCTGCGGAAAACAAAGCCCTTGAGCGTTTCCCGTGAACGGGCACATAAATAAGAGCCAGCCAGCGGGAGATATAGCCGAAAACGCGCCGAGTGGCGGGCAACAGGAGCAAAGAGAGTCATTGGGGAAGACGGATCTCTGGCGGTTTGCCGCGAAGCGGCCTAGCAAATGGAGCCGACGATCGGACTTGAACCGATGACCTGTCGATTACGAATCGACTGCTCTACCAACTGAGCTACGTCGGCCCTTGCGGTGTATCCGTCTATTCTAAGAGAGAGTCGCCAACCCGTAAAGCCGCGAGCTCCCTCACGACTCCCTCACGCTGGTAACTGAGGGTTTACTAAGCAGGTGAGTTTTCCACACTTTGCAGGGACTTTGCTCTTGCATTTCGGAGCCAGTGTTTCGCATAATGTTCTGTAATTCTGTAAGATAGACGCGTACTTCCAAAAGGCCACAGTGGAAAGATACGATCGATCGGACGTTTTGCGGATACTTCGCATTACAGCGCGGCAGCTGGCAGGCTGGGAAAAAGCTGGTTTGCTGCACGCGACGGAATCCTATTCCTTCTTTGACCTCCTGCAAATCAAAAAACTCCGCGATCTCCGCGCCAAGCGCGTTCGCTCCGCTGTGATCCTGGAATCATTGCGCGCCATGCGCCAGGTTGCTGGCATGGACAATCCCATGATGGAAATGGGGACCTTCGCCAGCCAGTCACGCGTTGTGTTCCGCCATCAGGGCTCGGCCGTTGAGCCGCTGGCCGGCCAATTCGTGATGGATTTCAACCAACGTGACGTGGTGGAGTCGCACAAGATCCATGCCATGCGCGCCGCTGAAACCGCCGGCGAATTTTTTGCCCGGGGCGTTGCCCTCGAAGAAGATCCCGGCACCCAGGCCGAAGCGATCGACAGTTACAAGAAATGCGTGGAGCTTGATCCCATGCACGCCGCGGCCTATATCAACCTGGGAACGCTTTTCTACAATCGCCATGATTACGTGCAAGCCGAGCGTTATTATCGCAAAGCCATCGAGGTTGATCCGCGCTACGCGCTGGCGTACTTCGATCTCGGCAACGTGCTTGACGAAACCGGTCGCCTGCCCGATGCGATTGGCGCTTATCAATCCGCCATCTCGCTGGCCCCGACCTACGCCGATGCCCATTACAATCTGGCACTGGCTCTTGAGAAAGCCCGCCAGCCGCGCAAAGCCCTCTATCACTGGCAGGCTTACACGCGGCTCGATACCGTGGGTCCATGGTCCATCCATGCCCGCAATCAGATTAGGAAAATTCTGGCCGCTGACGAGCTGAAACTGGTCCCCAAGAAATAATCTTCTCGTTTTGTTTAGCCCAGCAAACCGAGAAACCCAAACTCGTCAATCTGCTGCGGCGTGCCGCTTCCGCTTAACACAGCATTCATCAAAAAGTAACCTGCCATTCACCGTTTGGCCCAGCATACCTGCTATTCGATATAGCGGGGCGGAATGGTCGCCAGGATCACCTTGGTGGCCTGCAAGGTTTCCAGCGCACGCCGCCCAATCTTTCTTTATATGGAGGCATCAATGTCGCTCGTCAGACGTCTTGGTATGCTGGGCGTATTTGCCCTGCTTACAACACTGGCCCAATTGAACGCCGGCGCCGAAGAGATCAAAACAGTTTTCGTGATCGCCATGGAAAACCACAATTGGACCCAGCCGGTCAACCAGTTTTCCGGCCCTATCCAGCAGATTTTTCAGAATCCCAACGCGCCCTTCATCAACAGCCTTGTGAACGGAACTGCGACCGCCGTCATTAATGGCCGCCAGGTCAATATCAGCGAGCAGACGGCTTTTGCCACGAACTATCGCAACGTTCTGGCTACAGCGGGCGGAAACAATCCGCACATTCACCCATCCGAGCCCAACTATATCTGGGCGGAAGCCGGCACGAACTTTGGCGTTTTCAATGACAACGATCCCTTTTCCCCGGCGAGTGGCACGGGGCAGATCAGCAACCAGGATAATCAGCTGCACCTTGTGCGCCTCATGACCGACTGCGGAGTAAGCTGGAAGTCGTATCAGGAAGATATCGACCTGGTCCCGGACGGCACTTCCTTCGACAACGTCGTTCTACCCCAGAATCTATGGACCTCTCCGATCAAGAGCCGCTCCGGAATCTTTGTCAGCGGCGTCAACCAGTTCAACGGCTCAGCGCAGTTTAATTACGCCGTGAAGCACAATCCGATGGCGTACTTCACTGACAGCAACGGCGGCAACGATCTGACGACGGGCAATCCGCTGCGCCTGCAATATGCTCCGCTGCAGCAGTTGTTCGGCGATCTGGCCAATAATGCCGTGGCGCAATACAACTGGAT
Organism: Candidatus Angelobacter sp.; assembly: GCA_036491195.1. Lineage (GTDB taxonomy): Bacteria > Acidobacteriota > Terriglobia > Terriglobales > Acidobacteriaceae > Angelobacter. Next base: position 21,782 of record DASXCL010000182.1, on the reverse strand, counting down.
CTCGCCGAACCAGTTCAACGATCAGCACACCGCCCTCACCGGCGGGTTCAAGGGTGTGACCGGCGACGCCGCGAACATCCTGCAAGGGGATAGCTTCCTGCAGCAGATCATTCCCGTGATCATGGCTTCTAAAGCCTATCGGGACCACGGCGCGATCATCATCTGGTGGGACGAGTCTGAACAGGATGCTACCGGCGACAACCCGGATGACCTGACCCACACGATTGGTGAGATCGTCATTTCTCCCGACGCTCACCCCAATGAGGGTGGCGGTCCCTTTGCCAGCGACGTCTTCCTCACTCACTCGTCTGATCTGCGCACCATGCAGGAAATCTTCCACGTGACGAATCCGTTCTTCCTGGGCGATGCAATACACGGGAACGATCTTTCCAGCCTGTTTGCGGACGGCGCGATTCCCCAGCGCGGCGGCAAGGATGGCGACAAAGGTAACGGGACTTGCGGAAAAGACTAGGAATTATGCGGACACAGGCAAGAGTGCCTGTGCCACGCAGGTCAGCTAGCCTTTAGCATCTTCCGAAACAGCAATCAGCCCCTGAAGCTTTTCGCTCTGCGAAAAAAGCTCAGGGGCTAAATGCTGATGACTGAACGCTGAGTGCTCTTACTGTTTCGTCTGCTGCGCTAGCTTTACTTTTGTGCTTTCCAGCTTTTTGGTTACGCGCGATACGTCCTGCTGGTCCACGTCGGCCGGGACGGACTTGTTCCATTCATCCAGCGCGCGCTCCCAATGGGTGGCCGCCAGTTTGAAGCGGTTGGTGCGGGCATAAAGCTCGCCCAGGTGGTCCTGTATGGTGGGGTCGGCAGGCGCCTTGTCTGCCGCGCGGCGCAGGTTCTCTTCCGCCTGGTCGTAATTACCCAGCTTGAAGTAAACCCAGCCGAGTGAATCGATATAGTTGTAATTTTGCGGATCGAGGTCCAGCGCCTTTTTGATCAGGTTCAGCGCTTCTTCCAGGTGGCTGTTGCGGTCGGCCAGCATATAGCCGAGATAATTCAGCGCCATGCTGTTGCTGGGATTCTGCTGCAGCACCTGGCGGAATGCCTGCTCCGCCTGGTCATATTTCTTCTGCCGCTCGAAGATATCGCCTTGCACGAAGCGGATATATTCCTTCTCTTCCGGCCGGGCCGCGAGCTTTTCCGCTTGCGCCACCGCGTCTTCCGCATCCTTCCAGCGCTTCAGCCGCATGTAGATCTGCGAAAGCATGATGTACGAATCGCGATCGTCCGGCCCGCCCTTGAGCACGGATTTCGCCAGTTGCACGCTCTCTTCGGACTTGCCGGAGTCGGCCAATTGTTGCGCCAGCGTGAGCTTCAGCCCTTTGTCGTCGGGCAGCTTTTTCACCGCTTCCTGCGCCGTTTTCGTCGCGTCATTCCATTGCTTCTGCTCGCGATAGGAGTCGATCACGTCCTGGTAGCCTCGCGCGGCCTCGTCTCCGCCCAGATCGATGATCTTGCGGAAAGTCTCCATGGCCAGCAGCGGGCGGTTGGCTTCGCGATAAATGTTTCCCAGCCTCTCCAGGAACAGCGCGCGATTGCTCTTGTCGCCCGTGCGCGCGTCCGGCGGCAGCGGGTGGCTCACTAATTTTTGCAAGACAGTGGCAGCTTCCTCATACTTGCCTTGCGCTTCCAGGATCAGAGCTTCGTTGTACGGAATTTCCAGCAGGTCCGGCCCCAGCGCCGCGGCTTTCTTCAGATTTTCCATGGCCAGGTCGAACTTGCCCTGGCGGCGATAGAGTTCAGCCACCCGCATGGCCGAGGTTGCGTCCTGCGGGTCCGCGTCCTGGATGGTCAGGTACTCTTCCAGCGCGGCGTCCATCTGGTTGTCATTAGCCAGGTTCTGCGCCAGGCCGCGCATGGCATCAAGGTTTTCCTTGTCCATGGCGATCGCCTGCCGGAAAGCGGCTATCGCTTTCTTGTAATCTTTCTGCTGCTCATAAGTGCTGCCCAGAGCGGCATAGATCTTTGACGACCGCTGCCCCTCCGGCACTCCACTCAATAGCTCCGCCGCTTTCGTGTTGGCTCCCTCTTCGTTATACAGGTACGCCAGATTGGTGATGGCCTCTTCCGAATTGGGGTCCAGCGTCAGTGCCGTCTTGAATTCTTTCTCGGCTTTAATCGCGTCCTTGCTCAGGAAGTAGAGGCGGCCCAGCAGAAGATGGTTATCGGGGTTCTTGGGCTCGATTCTTGCCATGGCTTCGTACTGCTCAATGGCCAGATTCAGCACTTCGTGCGATTGCGTTCCCGGCTGCAAGTCTCCAAGCGAACGCAGATAAATCCGCCCCAGAAGTTTGTGCGCTTCAAGATTCTCAGGATCGCGCTTGATGATGTCCTGCGCTTCCAGCACGGCGTCGCGGATGCGCCCGGTCTTGGCATACAGTTCCGCCAGCGAAGCATTCAGGTATTCGGAAGAAGGATCATTCTCAATGGCCAGCCGGTATTCCTCAATGGCTTTCGTGGCATATTCTGAACGCCCGTACATCGACATCATCTCTTCATACATGTGCGCCAGGGAGAAGTGATAATAGGCGGCGGCCTGGTCGGGCTTCTTATCCGCCTGGGGTGGGCTGGGTTTCGCAGCTTGATTTGGGTCCTGCGCCGAAGACTTCTGCGGCGCAGCCTCTTTCTGGGCAGGCGCTTTCGGCGCGGGCTTCTGCTGAGAAAACAGGTTGGCGGTTATGAGCAGGAGCAGCCCTGACAAAAGAATGCGCGTTTTCATAAAAGTCATAGAACGAACCGAATTTACCTTCTTATTGGATGCACTTGCGCCATTTCCGGTGCGGCTTTTCAACCCTCTAATTCTAGACCTTAGTCCGCTGGTTTTCGCAGCACATTACAATTTTTGACTAGTGACGGAAGTGACGCACTCCTGTAAGCACCATTGCCAACCCTAAGCGGTTTGCCGTATCGATGACTTCCTGGTCGCGCATCGATCCACCCGGCTGAATAATGGCGGTGGCCCCGGCTTTGGCGATCTCTTCTATCCCATCCGGAAACGGGAAAAAGGCGTCCGAAGCCGCCACCGTGCCCTTCAAAGGTAAGATCGCTTTCATGGCGCCAATCTTGCAAGAATCCACGCGCGACATTTGTCCTGCGCCCACGCCCACCGTTTGCCCTTCCCGGGCATAAACAATGGCATTCGACTTCACATGTTTACACACCTTCCAGGCAAACAAGAGCGCACGCATCTCTTCCGCGCTGGGCTGCCGCTTGGTTGCCACCTTCAGATCCGCCTCGGTCAGAGGACGTATGTCCGCGTCCTGCACCAGCATGCCGCCGGAAACCTGCTTCATGGCAAATTTTTGCGCACTTTGCTTCACTTCCACCAGACGAAGGTTCTTCTTGGCCGCAAATTTCTCTCGAGCTTCGGGTAAATATCCCGGAGCTGCAATCGCCTCGACGAACAGCTTGGTCATCTCCTCCGCCGCTGCGCCATCGATTACGCGATTCACTCCGATCACGCTGCCGAACGCCGAAACTGGATCGGTTTCCTTAGCACGCTGGTACGCTTCCAGCAGAGTCTTTCCCGTCGACGCTCCCGAAGGGTTCGTATGCTTGATAATGGCGCACGCCGTTTCTTCGAATTCCTGCGCCAGGTCCCACGCTGCATGCAAATCCACAATGTTGTTGAATGAAAGTTCCTTGCCCTGAAGCTGTTTCCCGTTGGCGACGCCCACACCTGATCCATCCGAGTACATCGCGGCGCGCTGGTGCGGATTCTCACCGTAGCGCAGATCCATCGTCTTATTCAGAGAAAATCGCAGAACAGCCGGAAAATCATTGCCTGCCTGCGGTAGTTGAAACTGGTTTCTATCGTTCAAAGCTGTGCCGGCCAGCGTAGCTGCAATCGCGCTGTCATACGCCGCGGTTGTGGCGAACGCCTTTTGCGCCAGACGCCAGCGCGTGGCCAGCCCTAGTTCTCCGCCGGAGCTTGCCATTTCCTGCGCGATCGCCGCGTAATCATCGGGCGAGGTCACGATCGCCACATCGCGAAAATTCTTTGCTGCCGACCGTACCATGGAAGGGCCGCCAATATCGATGTTCTCCACCACTTCGTCAAAATGCACGTCCGGCTTGGACGCCGTCTTCTCAAAGGCATACAGGTTCACTATCACCATGTCGATCGGCTGTATGCCGTGCTCTTTCGCCGCCGCCACATGTCCGGCATTTCCACGGATATGTAGAATCCCGCCGTGAACTTTGGGGTGAAGCGTCTTAACTCGGCCGTCCATCATCTCGGGAAAGCCCGTCAACTCGGAGATGTCTCTCACGGCGATGCCAGCCTCGCGCAGCAGCTTGGCCGTGCCTCCGGTGGAAACCAATTCCACCTTTAGGGCTGCGAGTTTTCGGGCAAACTCGACCAGGCCGGTTTTGTCGGTAACGCTCAGGATCGCACGCTGAATTTTGGGCACTGTTTGTTCCTCGGAAGGGAATGAAAGGACTAAGGAATAAGGTATCAGCGCGAAACGAGAGAGTGCAACCATTAGCCCGCTAAATAGCACCCGACAACTCTGTGCCGCACATGCCACTGCCAGAGCATCTCATTTGCGTAGAGGACGGACAAAGACAAATGCTTTACCGCCAATCATTTTTCAAAATTTTACCGATTCTCCCCACTGCCCCGATGCTCGTTCTATCCATCATTTCATACGGATCATACGGACAGTCCGCTGGTACTACCAAAGAGAATCCGATTACCGGGTCTGCCGCATTTGCCGACTGGACACACCAAAAGCCCGGCACGTTCCGCAAAATCACCGTCGCCGATCTGCCTGCACCGCACGCAACCACCTCCGTCGATAACGGCCCGGACATGGTGGCGCGTCCAGACGGAGTCATGCCGCAGGCGCCTGCCGGATTCAAAGTCGAGCTTTATGCAGACGGCCTCGATTATCCACGCGAAATCCGCACCGCGCCGAACGGTGACATCTTTCTTGCGGAAAGTAAAAGGGGCGAAATCAAGATCTTTCGCGGCGTAGGTAAAGACGGAAAAGCAGCCCAGACGGAAGTTTTTGCCAGCGGGCTGACGCAGCCCTTTGGAATCGCATTTTTTCCACCTGGACCCAATCCGGAATGGGCGTACGTTGGCAACACAGATTCCGTAGTGCGCTTTCCCTATCATTCGGGCGACATGAAAGCGCGTGGCCCGTCACAGAAGGTCGCGGATCTTCCCGGCGGAGGGCGCCTGCGCGGCGGCGGACATTGGACCCGCGACATCGCCTTCTCCAACGACGGTAAAAAAATGTACGTCTCGGTTGGATCGCACTCCAACAATGACGATTCTGACACGCATCCGGAAGAGAAAAACCGTGCTGACATATTGGAGTTCAATCCTGACGGCAGTGGTATGCGAATCTACGCCTCTGGCTTGCGCAACGCGGTTGGAATCGCTGTCTGCCCTGAGGCCGGCGTGTTATGGGCCTCAGTGAATGAGCGCGACGAACTAGGCGATCTGCTCCCGCCCGACTACATTACCCACGTGCAGGATGGCGGATTTTACGGTTGGCCGTGGTATTACCTTGGTCCGCATTGGGACCCCAAGCACCAGGGCAAGCATCGTGAGCTGAAAGACAAGGTCATCGTACCAGACGTGCTCGTGCAGCCGCACTTCGCTTCTCTGGAAATGACGTTTTACGAAGGCAAGCAGTTTCCGGAGGAATATCGCGGCGACATTTTTACTTCACAGCACGGCTCATGGAACCGCAACCGCCGCGCGGGCTATGAAGTAATACGCGTCCCGCTGAAAAATGGCAAAGCGCTCGGCGACTACGAAGACTTTCTAACCGGCTTTGTCACCGCAGATGGCCATGTCTGGGGCCGTCCCGTTGGGATCGCCGTAGGAAACGATGGCTCACTCTTCGTAAGCGATGACGGTTCTAAAACAATCTGGAGAGTGAGCTACGCGGGTAAATGAGCGGAAACCCTTCGGCTGCCTTCGTGCGGCGAGGATCGGCTTGTGCCGGGGCGCCTGTCTCAAGCACTGATGGGTCTGCGCTAGATCCAGAATAGCGCAGCGGCAAATATTACGTCTTTGGCTTCGCTTTCAATTTTGCCTGCCCTTTCTGCATTTCCACCGTATACTCCACGATCTTGCAGCTGTATTCCTTTTGCAGTTGGGCAGTCTTCTGCTTAACGAATTTTTTGAAAGAGTCAAGATTGGCGGCGTTGTTTTCCCCGGTCTTTTTGCGCGCATCGGTAAGGGCCTGGAACAGCGATTCCACCTTCGCGTGATCGGAACCGTCAGAAAATGCCAGGCTGAATGGCCGCTCCTCCGTCGCCGTTCCGTGCTTCATGGCCTTCTGCGCCTCATGCTCTTCGTCGGTGCGGAGGCCCTGGATTCCCAGCACCGCGTCCTGCGGCCGCCGGTACCCTTCTTCCTTGATAATGAGTTTCTGCTGCCACAGTGCGTTATAAAGCGCATAACGTTGCTGAATTGTCGTGTAACGAAACCGCTGGGCATAGTTCATGCGGTTCCCGTCAGAAAACTTCTTGAGCAGGTTCTTGACCTTCCACTCCACGTCGGCCGGCGGTTTTTTGGAGCCCCCGCCAAAATACATGTCGTATTCGATCTTCAGCCGGCGCAGCTGGTCTTCGAGCAAGTTGAGATCTTCGTCAATCGCCAAAGGGGCAGCTCCGTTTCCAATTTCTAAAGTCCGGTTCGCTCAGGGGGAACATTCAGGCGGAATATATCATAGACCACCTCACCCTCCTATGTGCTCAAGGTACAGGGTCCGGGTGAGGTTCCTATCTTGCTGATCCGCCCAGAGTTCCTGCTTTTTAATTCTTTGGAGCAACCAGTTTCCAGTGCATTTCATCCCCTTCTGAATTGCATCTAAGGATTAAGGTGATAAGGATTAATCATGGCTCCAAAAGTCGTTAGCAAGAATCGTACCCGGCTCGTCATTGCCGACGATCACACCGTATTGCGGGAATCTCTCGCGTCATTGCTGGCGACGCAACCCGACTTCAGCGTGGAAGGCCGCGCCGCGAACGGACAGGAAGCGCTCGCCATTGTGCAGGAACACCCGCCCGACGTGTTACTGCTGGATCTTTTCATGCCCGAAGGCGATGGCTTTGACGTCCTACGCACCCTGGACCGGGCCGGCAGCCGCGTGGCCGCCGTGGTGCTCACGGGTTCTGACAACGAACTGGACTATGCGCAAGTCGTGAAGCTGGGCGCTCGCGGCCTGGTACTGAAGAGTGACGGCCCGGAAAAACTTTTCGCAGCCATCCGCACGGTGGCTAACGGCGAGCTTGCGTTCTCTGACGAACTGGCCCAGCAGGTGCTCTCTACCATGACCGCGGAGTCAAAGGCCTCCACCAACACCATGGGCCGCCTCTCCACCCGCGAACGCCAGATTGCGTACCACGTGGCGCGCGGCATGAAGAATAAAGACATCGGTGAAGCGCTCACCATCAGTGAAAACACCGTGAAGCGCCACCTGCAAAGCATCTTCACCAAAACCGGGGCGCGCGACCGCCTGGAACTGGCAGTAATGGCCCTGAGCGAGGCAAGCAAGGCAGCATAAGCAGTCGGCAATTATTCAGCCAAAGAAAACGAGCCGCGAATCAACGTGAAACACGCGAATCGTATTTTTAGGTTGCGATTCGTGTTTATTCGCGAAATTCGCGGCTAATCTTTTATCTGTTTTTATCAGCGAAAATCTGCGCGAAGTTCGTCAAACTAATGACTGAATGCTTCTTTACTTCCCCGCCCCGGCCGCCATTTTCTTCACCATGGCCAGCACCAGCTTGCGATCACTATCATTCAGGCCCATGGAATAGCGGCGGATCTGGGTAAGGAAACGCACTTCGTCTTCGGTCAGCGGAGGCAGGTTCTTAGCGTTGCCGTTGGAAAAATGGTCGGCAAAAAATTGTCCGAGAGGCAATTCCATCGCTGTGGCAATTTTGGAAAGCGTATCCAGTGATGGAATAGTGTGGCCGTTTTCCACGCGGGAAAGGTAGCAACGCAAAAGCCCGGTGCGCTTCTCGATGTCACCCTGCGACATCCCCTTCTGCAGCCTGTACGTTCTGATTGTCTCGCCTATATTCATGCTGGAGCCAGCTCTTTGACCAAGGGTTCCCGGGGTTGATTGGATAGTAACCAGATGAGCATCTTTGTGCAAGAACATTTTTTGTCAGCAGAAGCTCTCGCAAGCGCGATCAACCCGCGTTTCTCCGCAGATTCCGCCCCTATTCGGATTCGATCCTTCCTTCATCTACCAAAAGCTGCATATTTACCACTTAGATATAAGCGCTGCCGTGGGGTGCTGTTATTTCTTGATACTAGCCGGCAGCTTTTACGTCCGATCTCGACTTCAAGGCAGATTCCAGCGGCAACTCCATAAACAAAGTCTGGCCGACCGGAGTCTTGTAATAAGGGTCCGTTTCCGCAAATCCCAGTTCACGATACATGGCAATAGCGCGATCCATCTTTCCCGCAATGGTGTCGAGTTTCATCTTCAAATATCCAATCGCAACCGCTTCGCGGATTACCTTCTCCGCGAGCACGTGGCCGATCTGGTGGCCGCGAAACGCTGGCCGCACGTAAAGCCTCTTCATCTCACATTCCCCGGGCTCTTCCAGCGGACGCAGCGCTATCACTCCCGCCGGATAGCCGTCCCAAAGAGCAAGAAGCAGCCGTCCGGCTGGTTGTGAGTACTTGCCTGGCAAGGTCCGCATTTCCTCTTCGAATCCCTGGAAGCATAATTTAAATTCCAGCCAGGCCGCATATTCCTGGATCAGTTCCCGCGCCGTATCGATCTGCTCCGGCTTTTCTGCCTGGATAATGGTCAGCATTGGGGAATACTCCTGCCATTGGATTCGCGGGCAAGGCTGAAAGATTGTTTTTCAACTGCCATACAGGTGAAGGGACACAGCGGCCTAGCCCATCAGCATTCCGCCATTCACCTTGAGCACATGCCCGGTGATATAGCTGGCTTCTTCTGACGCCAGAAAGCGCACCGCGTGCGCCACTTCCAGATCGGTTCCGGCGCGGCCCAGGGGAATCATATCGTTCACTTTCGATTTCAAATCAGCCGAGAGCCCTTCCGTCATGGCAGTATCTATATATCCCGGCGCAACCGCATTCACGGTAATGTTGCGTGACGCCACCTCCCGCGCCATCGCCATGGTGAAACCAATCAATCCGGCCTTCGATGCGGAGTAGTTTGCCTGGCCCGCCTGCCCGCTCTGTCCAAACACGCTGGCTATGTTGACGATCCTGCCCCAGCGCGGCTTCAGCATGGAACCGATCACGGCTTGCGTGGTGAAAAATGCTCCGCTCAGGTTGGTCTGGATGACCGTATCCCAATCTTCTTTTTTCATCCTCATCAAGAGCGTGTCTCGCGTGACTCCGGCGTTATTCACCAGGATTTCTATCTTGCCAAACCGTTCCAGCACGGCCTTTACCGCCGCTTTGACTTCAACGTCATTGCTGACGTCCATACGAAACGTGGCCGCCTGGCCGCCTTTGCTTTCAATCTCTTTGGCCACGGCGCCCAGCTTCTCTTCATTGCGCGCCGCCAGTGCAATCAGTGCTCCGCCTTCAGCCAGCATCAGCGCGCAGGCGCGGCCAATTCCCTGGGAAGCTCCCGTCACCAGCGCCACGCGCCCTGTTACTCCCGGCATTTTCGGTTGATCTCCTTCGCAAAAGTTAACTGCGAATTATATCCAAAGATGGTGACGCGTTTAGGTCACATGGCCGTGCTTCTTCGTTCTGCCAGCGCCGGCTGTAAAGAAACTTCATCACGGAATGCGAGCTTCATGATCGGAGGCGCCACCAGAGTGGTAATACCGGTCATGAAGATCACCAGCGCATAGGCCGATTCGGAAACAATATTCATCTGCAACCCCACCAGCGCCACAATCAGCCCGACCTCGCCGCGGGGAACCATGCCGATCCCGACCTTCAGGGCGGTTCGCCAGCCGTTGTGCAAGACCGGCAGGCCGCAGCCAACCAACTTGGAGACGATAGCCAGCAGTGAAATCACAATGGCCGAGACCAGCAGCTTGCCGTCAAAAACGCCCATATTCATGCGGGCGCCCATGCTGAAAAAGAAAAACGGCGCCAGAAATTCATTGATGGAGAAAACGCGCGCACGCAGGTTCCAGCGCGGCGAGTACTCGGCGAATGCCAGCCCGGCAAAAAATGCGCCGATAATCGCCGCCATGCCGATCTTTACCGCGGCGTAAGAAAGTCCGAGACAGATGGCAAGCGCAATGATGAGCGGCGCGTCCTGTGTGGACATTCGCTCCATGCCGGGCTCCATGCGCTTCACCACGCGCGGCGCGTAAAACATCATGATCAGCGCAAATCCTATGGCTTCAATCGCCGTTATTACAAGCTGCGCCCACTCCAGGCCGGTGGAAGAAACCAGCCCTACCACCACCGCCAGCACGATCATGCCTAGCACGTCGTCAAAAACGGCTGCGCCCAGAATGATCCTGGCGGAAACCGTTTGCAGCAGGTTCATGTCGCCCAGCACTCGCGCCGTAATGCCGACGCTGGTAGCTACCATGGCGGCCGCAACAAACACCGCTTCATGCGGCGGATGATGACGCAGCAGCATGAAAGACATGCCGAAAATAAACGGCACCGCAATCCCGGCCAGCGCCACATACAGTGAAGTGCGTCCAACGCTGATCAGGTCTTTAGGCTGCGTCTCCAGCCCAACGGTAAACAGCAGGAAGATGGCGCCGATTCCGGCGATGGCGTAGATGGCGTCCGTCGGGACCACCAGGCGCGCGCCATATGGCCCCAGGAGTACTCCCGCCAGAATTTCACCCAGCACCGCGGGAAGGTGTATCCGCTCAAAGGCTTCGCCAAAGAGTTTGGCCCACACGAAGATGAAAAACAGCTGAAAGAGAAATGGATCAGCAGTATGCATGGATCATGAATTTTTGTTCAGGGGCCTGGGCGAAACCATAAATCTATACGATGCGTGAATGCTAGCCAAATCCAGAGTTGATGCTGGATTCTAAAACCCATAGCCAGAATGACGTAAAATGTCTGCCCCCGGCTGGCTATCATGCCGCAGTTCCGGACTTTACCCCGAAAACTGCCCAGTCAGCTCTCGATTTTTCCCACAGCAACCCTGACTTTTGTCATCATATTTCAAGAGATAATTTCAACCATGCAGTTCATTCAGTTCATCAATAAAACCGGCATGAAAGCAGCGGCTGGCAAGCTTTGGACGGTTCCCCTGATGGATACCGCCATCGGGGGATTAGTTTGTGCCCTGGCTGCGGTCTGCCTGAGTGCTGCTGCCGAGGGCCACGCCTGGAACAACCTGGCGCCGTTGGTCTTCACGGTTGTTTTGCTGGTGATTGCGGCTGTGTTCGGCGCTCGGGCCGGGATTCTCGGCACCGTGCTTGCCGCCTTGATATTCGCCGGCTTTCTCTTCGGTCCCGTGGGAAGCATTCAAATAGCCAACGATTCAGCCCGTTCCAACCTTGGCTGGATGCTCTTGATCGGGATTGGTTTTTCGTTCCTGTTTGCACCGCCCACTTCGGGAATTCGCCGCCGCTAAGCCGCCACTAATCTGTCGTCATAAACCTTTAAAATCCGCGATGATAAACGTAGCCGGGCACACAACAGTGCTCGGAAGTCGGGCATCCTATCACTCTCAGGAACAACAATTCGGGCAACTGCCCGATGGCAAGAGGAGTCCTTCATGGCTACCGCACCTCAGTTGCCCATAACTCGTCCACGCTGGGCGCGCTCGCCTTTTTATTTCAACTCCGCGTCTCACCTTCACCGCATTGGACGGGAGAAGGCCACCACGCTCCAGGAGTTGCTGGAGGCGATTCGCACGTGCGCCGAGTCTTCCATCTTCCAGCACACATTCCAGACGCTGGAGGAGCACCACTTCATTCGCGAAGGCTTTTCTAACGATTTTTCTCACTGGGCTTTTGCTTCGTGCAATGAAGTGGAACTGGCCGAGCGGCTCGCAGCCATTGATGTGCGCGAATTTACCTCCATCGCTACTCTGCGCGAGCGCTTGATCCATATCATCGATTCCTACCTCCAGAAGAATCCACGCGCTGCCACGCGCGTGGCCATGGAACCGTTTTACCTGATGGCTTCCGATCTGGTGGTGGTGCCAACTCCCTATGTCGCGCGCAATCTTGAAGAGTTTGCCGACGGCCTGCGCAAAGTCAGCATCCATGCCATCTATTACCACTTTATCGACGCGCGCCTGCGGCTCAAGCTGAATAACAACGATTTCTCCGTCTGGCTGGAGAACGAGCTGGATCTGGCCCAGGCGGCTGACAGGCTCAACCGCATTGACATCTATACCTCCACGCTGGAAGGCGTGCGGCGCAGCATCCTGAAAATTATTGAAATTGAAATCAGCCGTGCCTGACCGGGCAGCGCCTGGCAAGCCACGGCAATCGAAATGGCTGGAGAGTACTCGATGAAAGATAAAAACCCGGAGCGGAAGACCGCGGTAGCGGAGAAGAACGGGAAGGCCGAGGATAGCAAGCCGGAGCAACAGAAGAAGACCAGCATCACAGAAAAGCCGGTAAGACAACAGGCCCCCGCACCGGCCGCCCCAGCCGCAACCGGCGTATCCGAGCGCCGCTTCCGCCAGACAGAGCTGCCCGCGCATTTTATTGAGCGCCGCAAGCACCCGCGCATCAGCACGGAGCAGCCTCCGCCGCCTGCTCCTCCGCGATTTGAAGACTACGCTCCCATCATCGGCAAGCCCGAATTGGATGAGATCCGCTTCCTCGCACGCCACCTGCGCGGTAAGACGGTAAAGATGGTCAACTCCACGGCCGTGGGGGGAGGCGTTGCCGAAATCCTGAACCGGTTGATCCCGCTGATGAATGAGCTGGAAATTCCCACGCGCTGGGACGTGATCACCGGCGGCAACGATTTTTACGAAGTCACCAAAGGCTTTCACAACGCGCTTCACGGCGGCGAATTTAACCTCACGCAGCAGATCAGGGACATCTTCATGTCCTACAACGAGCAGAACCGCCAGCGCATGGAATTTGCGGAAGACCTGTTTGTAATACACGATCCTCAGCCTGCTGGACTGGTCCGCTCCAAGTCGCAAACGCGCGGCAAGTGGATATGGCGCTGCCACATCGACCTTTCAAATCCTCATCCGGGCGTATGGGATTTCCTGAAGCCGATGATCGAGCAATATGACGCCACCATTTTCTCCGCGCCGGCTTTCACGCGCCAGCTTTCCAGCCCGCAATATCTTTTCTATCCCTCGATCGATCCGCTGTCGGAGAAAAACAAAGACCTTTCTGAAGAGTACGTCAACAAGGTTTGTGACGATTTCGGCATTGACCGCTCGCGCCCGGTAATCACGCAGATTTCCCGATTTGACCGCCTAAAAGACCCGGTGGGCGTGGTGGAATCCTACAAGCTGGTGAAAAAATATGTGGACTGCCAGCTGGTGCTTGCCGGCGGCGGCGCCACAGACGATCCTGAAGGCGCCGTAGTGCTCCAGGAAGTGATGGAAGCCGCCGGCGACGATCCTGACATCATCATCCTCAACCTGCCGCCGTGGTCTGCGCTGGAAATTAACGCGCTGCAGCGCGCCTCCACCGTGATTGTGCAGAAATCATTGAAAGAAGGCTTTGGCCTTACCGTAACCGAAGGCCTGTGGAAAGAAAAACCGGTGGTGGCGGGCGCCGTGGGCGGCATCCCCACGCAGATCGTCCATAAACTTACTGGAGTACTGGTGCACTCCGTGGAAGGCTGCGCTTACCAGATTCGCTATCTGCTTACGCATCCTGAATTTGCGACGCAGCTTGGCAAGAACGGCAAAGAGCACGCAAAAGAGAATTTCCTGATCACCGTGAATTTGAAGCGCTGGCTGCTCTTGTTCCAGATTCTGCTTGGCATGGCCAAACCGAACGCGACGCTCTAGCTTTTCGCGGTTCGAAGCGGAAAGTAACGCTCAAGTTACCCTGCTCTGCCAAAAGAGCAGGGCCGCTCAGGGTACTTTCCTTCGCTGATCGGCGTAGGATGAATCGAAGCGGCCCCTCGGTTGCCGGCGCTATTTCTTGCCTTCACGGCATCATTTGGAGGTGTCTATGCGCGGATGTTCTTTCTTCAAACCATTTGTCCGCAAATCTTCAGGGTCCCTTCTCTTCTCCGCGGTTGCAATCGCTTGTCTGATAACGGCGTCTTGTGGCGGCGGTTCCATGATGATGTCCTCTCGTCAGCTGCAAAGCATCATGGTGACTCCCATGTCGGCGGACGCGAAGGCTTCCAACGGCATGGTGCAGTTTTCGGCAATGGGGACCTTCAACATGGCGCCCATGACAATGAATACGCCTGTACGGTGGTCCCTGGAGAACCCATTTTCCACGCAACCGGTCCCGATGGGCGTGAGCATTGATGCAAATGGCCTTGCCAAGTGCTCCGGTTTTATGGGGATGATAACGGTTGACGCTACCGCGCCAATGGATCTCAATATGCCGATTTCCCAGATGACAATGAACGGCATGAATGTCACGGGCATGGCGCAACTGACGTGCCCGTGAACGACGCAACGCTTTTACAGTAGCTTGTCCGGCGTAATGGGTAGCTCTCGTATGCGCCGTCCCGTAGCGTGGTAAATCGCGTTCGCGACCGCCGCTGCCACTCCTGTCACCGTGATCTCGCCTGCGCCCCGGGCGCCGATGTACGGATCGATGTACGGATCAGGCTTGTCAATGAAATCGATCTCGATTGAGTGGATGTCAGCATTCACCGGCACTGCGTAATCCGCCAGATTGCTTGTTACTATACTGCCGTCGCGATTGTCGTAGACGGTGTGCTCCATCAGCGCCATGCCGATGCCCATGATGATTCCGCTGTAGGCCTGGCTCTCCAGCGTTTTCCGGTTGATGACCTTGCCTACGTCAAAAGCGCTGACCACACGGGAGACCGTCGCCCGGGCAATCTCCGGATCAATCTTTACTTCCACAAACTGCGCTCCCCATGATTGAAACGCGTATTTCTCGCGCTCCGGGCCGGGCTGAAGCGTGCTCTCGCCTTCCACCGCGGCCTGGTTCCTGGCCGCCAATACCTGGGCATATGTGCTGCCGGACTCCGGTGACGATCCTTTTAGATATACCCTGCCGTTGGCCGCCAGCACTTCATCTTCTTTCTTTCCGTGGAATGACGATTTTTCGTCGGCGATCGCCGACTGCACAATTTTCTTGAGCGCTTCCGTCGCTGCCCGGTTGACCGCCGGCAGTACGCTGGCCGTCGTCATTGATCCGCCCGACACCGGCGCCGGAGGCATGCGGCTGTCGCCCAGTTCCGGGTGAATCTTCTCGACCGGAATCCCTGTGACGTCGGATACCACCTGCGTCATGGTGGTGTAAGTTCCGCCGCCCATGTCCTGCGTGGCGCTGATTACCTGCGCGGAGCCGTCCTGGAGAATTCGCACCTTGGCCGCGCCCGGGCTGCGCATGCCCGGATACGTGGCCGTAGCCATGCCCCATCCCACCAGATATTTCCCATCGCGCATGGAGCCCGGTTTGGGATTGCGTTTGGCCCAACCAAATTTGTCTCCCGCCACCTGATAGCACTCTTTCAGGTATTTACTCGACCACGGCTGGTTCGTGTGCTCGTTCTTATCAGAGTGATTCATCATGCGCAGCTGCACCGGGTCCATGTTCAGCTTGTATGCCAGCTCGTCTATCGCCGATTCCATGGCGAACAGCCCGGGATTTTCTCCCGGTGCGCGCATTGGGGTAGGCGTGGCAATATTCACCCGCACCGCGTGGTGCGCGATGCTCACGTTCGGACAGCTATAAAGAAAACGAGTGGTGTTGCCGCAGGACTCCACAAATTCATCGACCGGCGAAGTCTGCACCAGCGTGTCATGCTGGATTGAGGTCAGTCTGCCCTCTTTCGTCGCGCCCAGCCGGACTTTCTGCCGAGTCTCCGACCGATGCCCTGTGCCGCTGAACATCTGCTTGCGCGTGAGGTTCAGTTTTACCGGACGCCCGGTTTTCCTGGCGGCAATTGCGCTCATGACGGAATGGGGCCAGATGAAACCTTTGCAGCCAAACCCGCCGCCGATGAACGGCGAGACGATATGAATTTGTTCTTCGGAAATCCCCAGCGTCTCCGCCACCGTATTGCGCGCGCCCACTACCCACTGCGTGGTCTCCCAAAGCGTGAGATCGTCGCCGTCCCAGGCCGCCATCGATGCAGAAGGCTCCATGGGATTATGGTGCTCAATGGGCGTAAAGTAATCGGCTTCATGCTTGACTGCCGCACTCTGGAATGCCGAAGCAGGGTCACCGCGCTGCGCCTTCAGCTTCTCCCCAAAAAACTCTGACGGATCGTAGACCGTAGTCATCGCCTGCTCGGTTTCCACCAGCGGCGTTGCCGTCTCATAGGTGATCTTCACCAGGTCCGCTGCGTGCTGCGCCTGTTGCAGCGTCTCCCCCACCACTACGGCAAGATATTGTCCGGCATAATGCACCTTGTCGTCTTCGAAAACCACGCGAATTTCGCCCGGCTTTGACGCCGACATGAAATTGTTGACCGGCCGGAACATCTTCGGCGCATTGCCATGGTGCAGGATCGCCAGGAATCCCGGCGCTTTCTCCGCATCCGAACTGTCAATATTCGCAACCCTGCCTTTGGCCACCGTGCTGCAAATCGCCACCGCGAGGGCCACGTTCTTCATGGGATGGTCCGCCGCATAGCGGGCCTGCCCGGTAACTTTCAGGTGTCCATCTTTTCTGCTGACCGCTGAACCGACGGCTGTGCTCATGAGTGGCCCTCCGCTTTGGTTTGCGCTGCGCTGGCCAGGGCGCGCACGATGGCGCGTTTCGCCAGTTCGATCTTGAATCCGTTGTATTTGCGCGGGGTGGCGGACTTCATGGCAGCTTCCGCAGCGGCGTGAAAGGTTTTTTCGTCGGCCGCGGCGCCCGCGAGCACATGCTCCGCCTCCATCGACCGCCATGGCTTGGTCGCTACTCCGCCCAATACCAACCGGGCCGCGTGGATCTTATTGCCCTGAAGTTCCAGCGCTGCTCCCGCTGAAGCCAGCGCAAATTCATACGACGCGCGGTCGCGCAGCTTCACATAGGCCGACCGCGCCGCGAACTTGCTGTTCGGGACCGTTACGTAGGTGATCAACTCGCCGGGTTCGACCACACTTTCTCTATTCGGCGTGTTGCCCGGAAGCAGATGGAAATCGCCCGCCGCTACTTTGCGTTCCCCGCCGCTTGGGCCTTTAATGTGGACAACCGCATCCAACGTTACCAACGCCACAGCCATGTCGGACGGATGCGTTGCAATGCACTGATCGCTGCCGCCGAGTACCGCGTGAATCCGGTTGAACCCATCCATGGCCGCGCATCCGGATCCAGGCTGGCGCTTGTTGCAGGCATAGGCTGTATCTCGGAAGTAGTAACAACGGGTACGCTGCATCAGGTTGCCGCCGGTAGTGGCCATATTGCGCAGCTGCGGTGACGCCCCGGCCAGCACCGCCTGCGATAGCACCGCAAAACGCTTGATCACCTCGGCATGGTGCGCCATATCACTGTTGCGCACCATCGCCCCAATACGCAGGCCGCCATCGGGCAGCGTCTCAATCTTGTCCAGCGGCAGGCCATTGATATCCACCAGCATGGCCGGCAGCATCACGTTAAGTTTCATCAGGTCGATGAGCGTGGTCCCGCCGGCGACAAACGCAGCCTTGGGAGCGCGCACGCGGTCCATCGCGTCATTCTCATTTTTTGCTTTTGCGTAATTAAAAGGCAGCATCGCGTCCCCCTAGCTTTTGCGCACGGATTTCACCGCGGCAAGAATGTTGGGATAAGCCCCGCAGCGGCATATATTGCCGCTCATGCACTCGCGAATATCGTCGTCACTCGGGCCGCAAGGCTCTTTCAGCAGCGCCGTTGCAGACATAATCTGTCCGGGAGTGCAGTATCCGCACTGGAAGCCATCGTGCTCAACGAAGGCCGCCTGCATGGGCGAAAGCTGTTCGCCCCGGGCCAGTCCTTCGATGGTGGCCACCTCATCTCCATCGTGCATCACCGCCAGAGTGAGGCAGGAGTTCACACGACGCCCATTCACATGCACCGTGCAGGCGCCGCACTGGCCGTGGTCACAGCCTTTTTTTGTCCCGAACAGTTGCAGATGTTCGCGCAGCGTGTCCAGTAGCGTGGCGCGCGTATCGATCTGGAGCTTGTGCGCTGTGCCGTTAACATTCAGGTTCACGGGACGCATCACCACGCCGGCAGCTTGCTCCTCCGTGGCAGCATGGCTGAACTCCACGTCAGGAAAAACGGTCACTGCGCCTGCTGCGGCTGCAATCTGTAAAAACTTGCGTCGATCCAGTTCTGCTCTCGTCATTGCGCTCTCCAAATTAGCTTGCTTCATGGCAAAGGGTTTTTTGTAAGATGCCCTCAGCGCTGCGGCGGAGGTCTACATAGCAGAGTGGCCGCTCACTGAATTTTGCTATTCGCCCAACAAAACGTCGCTCAACAAAAAAAGATACGCCCTGGAGCGCAATCTCAGCAAGACGCGGAAAGGTGCGGTCGAAACGCACGAGAATCAGAGTTTTTCCGGCCACCACACCAGAACTTCCAGATTTCGCGAAAAATGCAGCAACGGCTTCGTGTCAGGCAGATCAATGCCCGCAGCCTGGGCCATAGTATTCAAGTCAAATTCGGCTTCGGCATCTTGTAATTGCCACGGCGCATGATGGATATACGCGCGAAGTACGTGTCCCTTATCGACGGTATAGAGGCAGTACCGCTCGGTCAAGAATGATTCGATGGAGTTCTTGTTTCGGACTCGCGGCGCGGAAATCGGCCGGTATCGCGCATGAAAATTCGCGGGCCGGGGCTCTTGCAGGCGGCTGCTGGTGTATTCAAAGGATTCTCCGGACGACCGGATCAGCATGGCCGCATGGAAATATGGCAGCTTGTAAGTTGCCCGCGCGCCCAGCACCGCGGGAAGGCTGGCCGCATCCAAGCTGAAAAAATAAACCCCCGGCACGCCCTGGCAGCGAACGTAGGTCCGCACGTTCAGCTCGCAGAATTTTGTGAGAAACGGCAGCGGAGGCGCCCATCGGCCGCGAACCCCACTCATCCAGAACGGCGCAACGGCAACCCAGGCGGCTCCATCGCGCAAGTCCAACTCCAACTCTTTGGGAACGAGTGGCCGGATCTTATCCGGCGCCAGCGGCCAGTGCGCAAACAGCAGATCATGCCATTTCTGTTTCATGATCCACGGCGCGGTGGGCATAGCGATGGGGCGGTGCGCGGTTTCAAGCAGCAGTGGATGCATTCGCTCAGCCATTGTAAACAATTTCTTCCAGGCATCGATTCAAAGCCTGTATCCTCGCAGTCCGGAACTCTTCATGATCTGCGCCACTGCGTAATCAGTGGCTTTATTCTCTTCTGATGTTCTCTGTGTCTCCGTGCCTCCGTGGTGAATAATAAGATGTTCACGTGGCCACCATATTCACTATTGGGCATTCCACGCGCGACCTCGCGGACTTCTCTTCAGTTTTGCAGGCGCATGACATTCGGGTGCTGGAAGATATACGCGCTTTTCCCATGTCGCGCCGCCATCCCCACTTCAATCGGGAACATCTGGAGCTGTGGCTTCCGGAGATCGGCTGTGACTATGTCTGGGAAAAAGATCTGGGCGGGAGACGGGGCAAGCAGATGCCGCCTGACGAATCGCCCAATATTGCCTTGCGCAACCCATCGTTCCGCAACTACGCCGACTACATGCTGTCAGACAAATTCGCCCAGGCCATTGCACGGGTGATGGAGCGCGCAAAGAAATCCCATACCGCCATCATGTGCGCTGAGCAGCTCTATTTCCGCTGCCATCGCATGCTGGTCTCTGACTATCTGGTGGCCCACGGACACACCGTCTTGCATATCATGAATGAGAAGCCGCCCAAAGCCCACGCTCTCACCAAAGAAGCCCGCGTGATCGATGGCCGAGTGGTCTATCGCGGCGATTACCTGCTGTGAGCTAAAAGGACCAACCGCAACGGGCGCAAAGGGCGGAAAAGGTTTTTAACCGCAGAGAACGCAGAGGTCGCAGAGTTTTGAAATTTAATTCTCTCGACGTACTCTGCGATCTCTGCGGTGAATGTTTTGATACTTCCGGCGCCCGATTTCCTTTGCGTCCTTCGCGTCCTTTGCGGTAAAAGGGTTTTGCCAAATGCTGAACAAAATCGCAGCCCGGCTGCTCCACAAGCTGGAACAGGCTCGAACGCAGATCGGCGCGATCAACGAACGGGAAATTGTCCGCTTGCTCAGCGCCGCTGGCCGGGCTTCCTTCGGCAAAGACGCGCAGTCTCTCATCCGTTTTCACGACCTGCTCTTGTTGTTCCGAGCGTTTCTGCCCGGTCCGAGCGTTTTGCGATTGGCGGAGAGCCTGCTGAAAACTTTTGAACCCAGAGTCAAAGCCGTGCTGGCTGCGGGTGACAACGCTGATGACTTTGCGCCAGAAGAAGTCGTTGGCATCGCCGGGACCGTGGTAGAAGCCACGTTCAGCTATCCGATGGTTTGCTGGCTGGTGCAGCGCCACGCTGAGTCCATCTCCATTCAATGGGACGACTACGAGCGCGAGACGCAGCGCGCCGTGATCTGGCCGCGCTTCTTTCCGCTGATGGAAGAAGATTCGCTCACGGAAGCTAACGTCCCATATCTTGACTGGCTCAAGGCGGCACGCGGTCGGCAGGATGAGTTGCCGTGGCTGGTGCGGCAGTTCCAGCGGCTGCCGATCAGCGAAAAAGAGAAGGCCGCGCTTTATGACTCGCTGGAAATCATGGTGCGCTGGGACATGAGCGGTTCGCGCGCTTCACGCACGCTGTCACGCAAGCCGGTGAGAGACCTTTATTTTCATCGCGAGCCGTTGCTTCAGAGACGGCAGGTGTCATTGGCGCAAGAGTTTGCCAAGCCACGTTTGCCGATCAAGGTGCTTTCGTCGCGCGAAGCCGAGAAGACGCTTGATCTGGTGAAAGAAGCTACGGGTGTTCGCTATCGCGAGTTGTACGGTACCAGCAACGCCGATCCTACGTGGGTGGTGCAGGCCAACGTTGGGCGCGGCGTGGAAATTCATTTCTGGGGACTGCCGCCGGAGAAGCGACTGCCCTTGCGCGCCTATCTTGCCGGATTCACCATAAAGAACGGTGTGCCCATCAATTACGTGGAATGCATTTCGCTGTTTGACTGGACGGAGATCGGCTTCAATACGTTCCCTGCATATCGCGACGGCGAAACCGCGTGGATCTATGCGCAGACGCTGCGGCTCCTGCGGCAACTGCATGGCGTGAATGCCATCTCTGTTTACCCTTATCAAATCGGCGACGGCAATGAAGAAGCCATCGGCTCCGGCGCGTTCTGGTTTTATCGCAAGATGGGATTCCGGTCGATGGACCCCGAACTGGAAGCATTGGCGCTGTCCGAAGAAAAGAAGGTCCGGGCAAATGCGCAATACCGCACTTCGGCGCTAACCCTGCGCCGGCTAAGCAAGGCCCACGTGGTGTACGAGCTGCCCGAAGCCGAACGCGGTGCATGGGACGGCTTCGCCGTGCGCAATATTGGCTTTGCTGTCCAGCGTCGGATGGCCCGCGAGTTTGGCGGCGATGCCGCAGCGATGCGCAGGGCGGCTGTAGCGCAGCTTGCCCGTCAGATTCATGTGGATCAGCGCAAGTTGAGCGCTCGAGAGCAAGCCGCGTTTGCCGACTTCGCCATGGTCCTGAGCCTGGTTCCGGAGCTTGAGCACTGGCCATCCGATGACAAGAGCGCGTTGC
>DASXCL010000181.1:0-17373 GCA_036491195.1 Candidatus Angelobacter sp. | reverse complement strand
ACTGCTCTCGACGGATGAAGGTAAGTCGTGCATTCTTATGAATGTCCATTCGGGCCTCCAGATTTGAGTTGACTGCTCATCACAATCAGCTTCTCTGGTTTTGCTCGAATGGACAACCTCTTGAAATGTCACAGCTAACCTCTCGTCGCGCCTAACGGCGCTGGATTCTGGTTGCAACCGCAGTGTCGTCGCCTTGAAAGGGAGCATAGAATCCCGCTTTTTCGCAGGACCTGAAAAAACGAGAGCCAGCTTGTGCGAAAGGGGCAACCGGCAGCGCAGAAAGCTAGTCACTCGTTGCCCAAGCGCACGTTCTTTTCAATCAACGGTATGGTGTTCCCGTTAGCGCAGCGGAGCAGTTCCCTCGCCTGCACGTCCCAAGGATTGTGGACGATGCACGCCGCTGGCAGCGCTCGGCTCGGGATGGCATGTCGTTGTGGGAGGCAGTTTGGGGAGATCCCTGAATCGGCATGGCGGAGGGGGCATTGTCTTTCCCCGCGAAGGCAGCCGGCATTTGTCAAGACAATCCTACCGCGGCGCGGCGGGAACGTTTTGGTTCCGGAGGGACAAGGGATTTGCTTTGTCCGGCGCGCTGATAATTTACAGAATGCGTTCTCAGCCGCTAGTTATCGGACGCTGAACGAGATTGCCAGAATTGCCAGGACTGCCAAAATTGCCCAAGATTGAAGGCGGAAGAATGGCCGGGGCGGCCGGCGGAACATCGCATAAAAAAACCCTTGTATTCGTGGTTTATTCGTGCTATAAAATGAATAGCCAGGCCGGTTAGAAGGCTAGTTCCAAGGGCGACCTGCAACCCTGCTGTTCTCAGGCTTACGCAAGTCATTGCTTTCTGTAAGTCATTGTTTTGTAAGCCTTGCTTTTCTTCAAGTGACTTCGAGTCTTTAGTTTTTAGAATCGTTTTTAGAGACCGTTTTTTCAAACCAGGGGGATTCAAAACCAGGGGAGAAGTGTGCCTTTTGCGCTTTTTCCATCGCGCTTTGTCCATGGGAATTCTATTTCTAGTGAGGGAATGTCATGCCAGAACATAAACCAATGGGGAAAGACAGGAACCAAAGCAAAGAAGCGGTCATCGCAGCCATCCAGGAGGTAGCGCGCCAGGTGGGCCATGTGCCGACAGCCCGCGAGTTCCGCCCTCTTGGGCGCGTCAGTCTGTGGCTGGTGACGGGCCGCTTTGGCACGTATCGTAATGCGCTGCGGGCGGCTGGACTGGAGCCAAACCAGGGAGGCGTGAAAGTGGAAGCGGCCGCGCTGCTGGAGGACTGGGGCAGGGTGGTGCGCAAGGTGGGCGGGGTGCCATCGAAGAATCAATATAGAGAGTTTGGAAGCTATGCACCCGATTGCTTCTCAGCGCGTTTTGAAAGATGGATAAACGTTTCAGCGGAGTTTACCCGGTTTGTTGCCGCCGGCGGACTGATGGGCGATTGGACGGATGTGGTGGAAAAGATCCGGCTGGGGCCGATCCCGCAGCAGGGCACGTCCGCGACGCTGGCGTTGTACAAGGCCGCGAGAGCGGCGCTGGCGGCACGAAGCAGAGAATCGACGGCGGCGAGGGAAGAACTGCGAGGGGAAGGCAAAATGCGGCAACCAGAGGCAGCCGGAACGATGTGCCGGCCGGTTGCGGGTTGCGAGACGGAGCGACATCAAGTGATTGCCGCGAATGGAACGCCGCTTCCGCCGCCGCTACAGGGCAAAAAATGTGTGACAGCGACAATGCTGGCGGTTTTTGTAGCTGAACTTGCGCCGTCGGCCCTTCCGTTGGTCACCCCGGCCTGCTTTCAGCGCCGCGTACTGCCGGACCGTCCGGTTTTGGGCGCGCCGCTCCGGATACCCGGGCTGGCGTTTGAGCCGGTGAACGAAATGGGAGTGCTGGCACTGTTCTGTATGCTCTCCCGGCAGCTGGGGTTTGTTATTGAATCAGTGCAGTCGGGGTTTCCCGACTGCGAAGCCAAACTTGAAGTGGCGCCCGGGCGGCACCAGCATTACAGGATCGAGTTTGAATACGAAAGCCGCAACTTCAGAGATCATCGCCACGATCCCGCGAAATGCGATTTGATCGTGTGCTGGCGGCACAACTGGAAAGACTGTCCGCCGAACTTGCAGGTGCTGGAACTGAGCAAGCTGGTGAGGGAGATGCAAAACCTTTAACCACAAAGGACACGAAGGAACACAAAGGGGGATTGGAAAAACCAAAACCTTACCGCGGATCAACACGGATGAACGCGGATCAGAAAAAACTAAAAGGCAAAAACCTTACCACGGAGGCACGGAGAAGAGACAAGATCGGAAAGGAAAAACCTTTAACCACAAAGGACACGAAGGAACACAAAGGAAAGATCGGAAAAACCAAGAGCAAAAGTCCACCGCCGAGGGCGGCGGTGCCACACGAGCTTCGATGAAAAGTCGGAAGTCGAACCTAATCTGATGCTTCGTCACCGCCTCAACAGCGTCTCTTCCGGATCCAGCAAAATCTGTTTGGTGCTGGCGGGGGCGGTCAGGGTGAATTCGGTTTTGGGGTCGTCGGCGAAGACGAAGGCCAGGAAGCGCGATGTGCCGGCCGCATCCACGCCGTACACGGGAACGGCGGTGACCATGTCCTTGGCGGCATGGTCCTGCACAATGGTTCCGGAAACCTTCAGCTTACCGCGAGCCGGAGTCATATGAATATTTTCAAGAGAAAATTGCGGAATGGAATCGCCGTTGACCCAGCTATCGAAAAACCAGTCGAGCGACTTTGCGCCTTCATAGCCCAGGGAAGCCGGCATAACGCGTTCAAAAGCGCGTTGCAGGTCAAGGGTTGAAATTTTATGGTTAGGCGCTTCCGCCAGCAGGTTTTTTAGCGCGGAAAAGAAGACTGCGTCGCTGGCGCCGCCTCCGGCCTGGCGGAACATGGTGCGCAGCATGTGGATGAGCCATGTGCCGCGGCCATAAAGCACGCGCTCATAGGCGTCAGGAAACTTGGACGAAGTGAGGCGATGGCCCAGAGTAACCGGGCCGGCATCGGCGACGATTCCGTTGCGCGTTTCACGCAGCAGTTCACCCCGGTAATAATTGAGGGCGGTCCTCAAGTCGCCGGGATGTTGTTTTTCCAGCATGACAAGGGCGCAGTAGTTGGCCAGGGCCTCGACAATCCATTCGTCGCGATAGCTGACCCAGTCCACTGCGTCGCCCCACCACTGGTGCGCGGTTTCATGGGAGAGCATGAGGCGGCTCAGCAGCAGTTCCAGAAAAGGATCTCTTACGCCTACGGCGCGGCGCTCGTCGGGCGAGAGGAAGGCGGTGCTGGAAAGATAAATCAGTCCCGGCCAGGATTGGCTTACAAAGCCGGGAAGCTGCGTGATCTCCAGATTCGAGTACGGAAAAGGAGTAAGTTCAGAGGAGAGAAACTGAATGGTGTTGGCGGCCATGTCCGCGATCTGCTGCGTTTCCCGCCCCGGATCAGGCTTCTTGCCGGCCCGGGCCTCGGCGCCGGCCAGCGACTGCTCAACGTTTTTTGCGCCGAAAGCGTGTACCGCCACCGGGCCCGCGGACGAAGCGGCAGAAACGAACTTGCCCAGGTTAAATCCGGCGCGGCCAATCGGCTTTTCCGTGACGAATCGGGTAACGCGCTTGCCTTCGGCAACGGTGCTTGAAACCTGTTTTCCGGTGCCGACCACGGTCCAGTCACTGGGGCATTCGAATGTGAGATCGAAGTTACTGAAAGTCGGGCCCACATTGGGATACCAGGTGCCGCGCGCGCCCACATAGATCAGATCGCCCCCGGCATTGAACATGACTGGGCCTGAGTATTTGAGCGCCAATCGGACCGGGCTGTCCTTGTGCAGAGGCTCCGGCATCACCACGCCGATCAGGTCGTCGCCTCGCCGCGAGAGGTCGCTTCCGGAAATCGCGTTATTCTGGATGAATTCCGCGGGCTCGCCGTTGACACGCACTTCAGAGAGCTTGAGATAGCGTGACAGTTCTAAGATCACCGTGCGCTGGCCCGACCGACGCGGCGTGAGAGTGAATTCGGCGTCCGCGCTCAGGTCAGAAGGCGGCTGTACCTTCACGCGCAAATGGTAGTCAGCCATCTCAAAGTTGGCATGAGTTGCCGCGTTTTCTGCGCCAGCCGCTTCCCGCGCGGACCGCATAGGAAAGGAAGTCCAGGTGTCATAGTACGCCACGTTATTGATCAAGCTGGCCTGTGCCACGCTGATCTGCTCGGGGCTGTTGGTATCAAAAAACACGTCCACAATTCCGGCTGTAGTCCCGCCTATGCGCAGGTGCAGAAAGCGCGAAGCGGCTTCTTTGGTGCTGGTCATCGCCTGCAGGATGGGAAGAGCGTCGCTGCGGGCCAGCAGCGTTGCCGGCTCGCGC
Organism: Candidatus Angelobacter sp.; assembly: GCA_036491195.1. Classification (GTDB taxonomy): domain Bacteria; phylum Acidobacteriota; class Terriglobia; order Terriglobales; family Acidobacteriaceae; genus Angelobacter. The sequence goes on along the minus strand of DASXCL010000181.1, from coordinate 13,002 downwards.
CAGCGGGTAACAAATTCCTGGGCATCTTCCGCGTGGCCGCGAAATCCGGCGCGAAGATCGGCGGCAATGCGGTCGTCAGAAAAGCGGAGATAAGCCGACTGAAAGCGCTGTTCCATAATGCTGGCGCCGGTGAAAAGCGCCAGGGACGTGCGCTCCGCCCGGTCAGGCGGGACCAGCAGCACCTCGCCTACGCCTTCAAACATTGCGCCGGTAATGTGCCCGTTCACCGTGTGCACAAACGCCATAGCGCCGTCGCTAATGGAGATGTGCAGCTCCTCAAGCTGAATGGAGACGTCGCGCACCTGGTACACATCTTCGGCGTCGAAGGCAGGATTCAGCAGCTCACGGTAAAGGGCCACCGCGCCGGAAGCGGCAGGCGGTGCAGCCTGGCCAGCGGCGTAGATTCCCGCAGCTGAGATAAGCACTAGTACTTTCGTTACTCGTAAGATAAAGGCGCGCTTCATAGACATGCCATAATCGCTTAGACTTTTTAGACTTGAAATTGATTATTACATTTTGTGCCTTTGTCGCGTTCTGCGCTGCCGCAGGCGCGGACACGATTGTCCTGAAAAATGGCGATCGCATCCAGGCTGATTTCGCGCAGGAACACAACGGACGCGTGGAATACACGGTCGGCGACAACACGCTCAGCATTCCTAAATCAATCGTCGTGCGCATTGAGAAAGGTCCGGTCTATGCTCCATCGCCGATTCGGACATTACCATCGGCGGCTGCTTCTGAACCCGCTCCAGCGCACGAAGTCATGACCGGGTCGGGCGACCTTGTGGCCCGGGTCATCCGCAACGGCAACGTGGACACCGCCGCAATCAAGGAAATTGAGAGTGAAAACGACGCTGTGCAATCGGCTTCGGCGAATTCGATTGCCGCCAATTTCGAGGAAAAGCGCCGCAACTATTCCGCTGCGGCGCGTTACTTGCAGCAAGCGCTGGTCTTTCTGCCCGATCATGGCGTCCTGCTGGAAAATTACGCTGCCATCTTATTGGACCTGGGCCGGGCCGATGAGGCGCTGACCCGGGCGCTCCAGGCAACACGGGCCAGCCCGCAGTCGGCCGAAGCGTTTTTGCTGCTGGGCTATGCCTATTACAGGAACGATCACAACCGCGAAGCCATTACCGCCCTGAAGAAATCGCTGGACCTTCGGCCCGACGATCGGACGCGTGAATTGCTGGAAAAAGTGGAGCGCGAATCCAAGACCGAAGCCGACTTCCGCCAGCAGGAGAGCAGTCACTTCACTCTTCGTTATGAGGGCTCGATGACCGCGGACGCGCTGCGCAGCCAGGTGCTGGAAGCCCTGGAAGCCGATTATCGCGACCTGAGCAACGATCTGGGCGCGTCCCCCAAAAACATTTACGTTTCGCTTTATACCGACCAGGCATTCTTTGACGTGACGCACGCTGCCGCCTGGACCGCCGCCCTGAATGACGGCAAGATCCGTATGCCGATTTCCGGCGTTCAAACCCTCACGCCGGAGATGGCAAGTGTTCTGCGCCATGAGCTCACGCACTCGTTCGTCGCGCAGATTACGCACGGGCGCGCGCCGGCCTGGCTCAATGAAGGTGTAGCCGAGCTGGAAGAGGGAAGGACCACAGCAGCAATCGGCCCGCGGCTGGCCGCTCTTTATACTTCCGGACGGCAGATACCGCTGAACCAACTGGAAGGGGAATTTCAGGGCTATAGCACCGCGGAGGCTTCCGTGGCCTATGCTGAAAGTATTGCAGCGGTGGAATACATCCGGGCCACCTACGGCTTGAGTGATGTCGCGCAACTGCTGCAGCGGCTGGGAGAAGGGCAAAGCGTGGAATCGGCTTTGCGCAGCACCGTCCATGCCGGTTATGCCGAACTGGAGACTGAGATCACGAACTATCTGAAGAAGAAATACGGAAACTAAATGGGCAGTTTATTGGCCGGTAACGCGCAATTCGATTCTTACCCCGCTCTCAAGTTTTACCGTGCGCTCCAGCGATACGATTGACCGGACGCCGTTGGCAGGAGCAGTCAAGCTTAATCCATCGATATCCGTGACGCCGATCCCTGACATTTCCTGATTGCGGGCTTTGAGTCCCCCTCTCAAGCCGTTATCCAAATTGTCATTAGTCATCTTCGGCGTATTCGGTCTAGGCGTGGGGTAATGTTTATCCGGAGCAGGATCAGAAGCTGGGTTGAAGCTTGGTGGGGCCGGGGCGCTGGGTACGTCAAAAACTGGCCGCGGCGCCGGACCTAACCCCATGAGCAGTGAACGGAATGGCATTTCTTGTCCGCCCTTGAGTACGACTTTGTCGAAAATAATGCCAAGTCGTGATTCCGGATTCTCTTTGCTGCGGGGTTGCGCTTCAGTGACATGTCCTAACAGTTTTGAGTCGCGACGAACCACGATCTTGCCGTGCGAAAGGACGTCAGCAAGGAGTTGCGCCGTTACCGGATCTCCGGTTTTGGCCTTCTTGGCATCGATTGTTCTGGACAATTCGGCATACAGCAGCGAGCCGTTTTCCATATTGCCTGGCAAGGAACTCGCTGGGCCGCTGGCGGTCTGCGGAGACTGAAGGGCGGAGGCGTAACTGCCAAGGCTGAGCAGTCCGGCGATGAAAATGCTCTGGAAAAACCTCTTCATGATATCCTCCGCTACAAAAGATTTCTACATGTGGAACTGGATCTTGATCGTGGTTTCGACCTCAACAGGTTCACCATTCAATATGTAGGGCTTGTATTTCCATTGCTTGATGGCATCAACCGATGCCTTGGCCAGGATGGGATCGCCCTTTAACACTTTGAGATCAACGATTTTGCCCTTTTCATCAATCGTCGCTGTAAGAAGCACGTCGCCCTGAATTCCTTTTTCCCTGGCCTCCGTGGGATATTTAGGAGTCACGTTATGAGTTCTGAGTCCATTCGCGACACCTGAAGAAACTCGGACGCGTTTTGCCGGCGGGTCGGTTTGCGCGGCTGCAATGGCAACCAGGGCGAGTAATGTTAGAGCCGCCTGAAAACGCCACTTTGTCATAGAGTGCTAATGCTGAGGCAAACCATCTTCCCTGTCAACAACATCTATTAGGGTGGCTATTCTGATAGCATTTCTCCATGAAACGCTTCCTTGTAATCTCCGGGATCATTGTCGGCGTGCTTCTGCTGCTTGTGATTGTGGTACCGCTGTTTATTAACGTAGACAGTTTTCGCCCTGATCTGGAAAAGAAGCTCTCCGCGGCACTCAACCGTCCAGTCCATATCGGCAAGATCGATGCCTCCATCCTGAGTGGCGGCGCGACCGCCAGCGAGATTGCCATCGATGACGATCCCGCCTTCAGTAAAGGACCGTTCCTGAAGGCGTCGTCGGTCAAGATCGGCGTGCAGTTGATGCCGTTGATTTTCTCCAAACAGCTCAAAGTCACGTCGTTGACCATTCAGAAGCCGGATATCACCCTGCTCAAGAACGCGGCCGGCAAATGGAATTACTCCACGATTGGCGGCGGATCGCAAACGACGACACCGGACGCTTCCGGTAAGGCAGCCCCGGCGCCTGCCGGCAAATCCGCACCTTCCGGAAAGTCCGCTCCGGAACCCTCCGGCAAGTCAACGCCGGATGTGTCGGTCGACAAGTTTGAGATCGCGGACGGGACCGTGCGCGTAGGCCATAGCAGCGGCCATGCCGCAGGCAAGGAAAGCGTTTACCAGAATGTAAACCTGGTGGCGCACAACATTTCCGCCCAGAGCGCCATGCCGTTCACGCTTTCTGTGAGCATGCCGGCCGGCGGGACAATGAACCTGGAAGGCCAGGCAGGCCCGCTCAATCCTGGCGATGCGGCCAAGAGTCCGCTCGACGCCAAGCTCACGCTCAAGCACGTTGACCTGGCGGCTACCGGCTTTGTCGATCCCAGTTCGGGGATCGGCGGCATCGTGGATTTTGAAGGCCAGATAAAATCCGATGGCCATCATCTGCACTCTGAAGGCAATGCCAAAGCGGATGGCCTGCGGGTGGTTAAAGGCAGCCAGCCGGCCAAGCAGCCGGTTGCGCTGGACTACAAATCCGATTACTCGCTGGATTCCGACAACGGTACCGTCAACACGAACCTGCATACCGGCAATAGCCTGACCAACGCCAGCGGCACGCTCAACGCCAAAGGCGAGGACACCATCGCCAATTTAAAGATCCAGGGAAAGAACATGGCGGTGAATGACGTCGTGGGCCTGCTGCCGGCGTTTGGCGTCGTCCTGCCGGCGGGCGCTTCGCTGCAGGGTGGCAACATCAATATGGATCTCACGGCGGAAGGCCCTCTGGACCGTCTGGTGATTAATGGCCCTTTGAACATCACGGGCACGCATCTCTCCGGCTATAACCTCGGATCCAAGCTCGGCGCGATCGCTGCTTTTACCGGCAACAAGGGAAGCACTGACACGCTGATCCAGACATTCAGCTCGGCGTTGCGCGTTGCTCCTGAGGGGATCAAAGCCGATAACATCGTGCTCGATGTGCCCTCGCTCGGCACAGTCACGGGCAATGGCGTGATTGCCGGCGACAATTCGCTCGACTTTAAAATGCTGATGAAGCTCTCCGGCTCTGCCAGCAACGTTTTGGGTAGCCTGACCGGGCTTTCTGCGTCGGCGCAAAGCAAAGGCCTGCCATTCCTGATTACCGGCAAAACTTCGAATCCGGTCTTCCGCCCGGCTTTGGGCAGCGCCGTTACGGGCAATCTTCAGGACTCTATCCTGGGGGCGGTACAGGGAAATAAGGGAAACAACGCCAATCAGCAGGGCCAGAAGCCGGACCTGAAAGATGCTCTGGGCGGGCTGTTCAAAAAGAAAAAACCGCAACAATAGTGACTTGTATTCATTCTAGATTCGGTAGTTATCTTATTTGCGTGTTGCGGTATAGGCTAGGACAGATCGCCCTTTTCGACCATGTTAGTGAACAATGGAACCGGCGTTTTAAGTCGATTAAGTATGCCCTGTCTTGGCTCTCTAATGCCCGTGGCTTGGGCATCAATTTTTTCCAAAACAACCCCGGGGTTGAGATGGTATTGATGAATGAGAAATTCATCAGGACTCTGGCAGAGGATGTCGTATTTCGATAGGCACTCAGCTGGAAAATCTTTGGTATTCAGGGTGATTATTGCGTTTGCATGGCCCATTATCGCAGCGGCAACAACATGCCTATCGCCAGCATCGGGGAGGCAGGGGATCGCTTCCACTATTTCGGGGGTAAGTTTGAACATTGCTTCCGGGAAATGGTCGCGCATAAATTTAAGGCGGCGCTCAATCTGGGCTGGGGTTCTTCCCAGCTTGGTTAGAGTGCCGCCTATTTCCTGCAGTAATTCTTCAGTCCAGACAATCCGATAAAGAGACGGCTCCTCTGCCAACCTAAGCAGCGTATCGGCCAAGGGCATCGGTGCGAGAACACAAGCATCCAATACGACAGCATACTCATTGTCATTTGTGAAAATCATCTGGGGTTATTTTGTCGTAAATTCCTTCCTCGTATTCTGCAAGCGCTAAATCATCATGGGCCTTTCTGCGAGCTGTATCGCGTTTGGCTTTGTAGGCTAGTACATCCCTTGCATACAAACGTCGATGTGTTCCAACCTTGTGAAAAGGAATCTCTCCCTTTTCTAGCAATTGGACAAGGTATTGCCGGGACATTCCAAGCAATTTACTTGCCTCCATCGACGTCAATTCCGCATTGCTTTGAAGGAGGGTTACTGACTTCCCGGCCATAAGTTCGGCCAGCAGTCGGCACAAAAAGGCATACGTGTTTCCCGGAAGCAGATGAGTCTTTCCGTCAGGGCCAACTAGCTTTGCTTCCGCTCTTTTTATTTGTTGATAAATTTTCTCGACATCTTTTCGATCTCGGTCAGAAATCCCTAGTTGCTTCTCCTCCATGGCTTTCATGTTGGACGCCTCCGCCTCTGTGACCGGCAATCCGGTTTTACGATATTGATGCAGCAAACGCTATAAACGCTGCAAACGTTATAAACGCAACTTGCAACATGCTGCAGATGATACGGCAGTAAACGCTATAAACGCAAGCTGTTTGTTGAATCTATTGAAACGATTATTCTAGAATTCTATAAAGTGGATGCATTGGTTCGTCCGCTGATAAAATAAGCTTAATAACCTCAAGTTTTCCGGTAGAAGGTCTTTCAAAATGCTCAAGAAACTGTCTTTGCTTGCGTCTGCACTTGTGTTGGTGGCGATGGCCCTTCGCGCCGACAATATCGTGGATGAAATCATCGCCCGCGTCGATGACCAGATCATCACCCGGTCGGACATGGCAAAGGCCAAGCAAACTAACCTGGAAGAGTTGAAGCAACGCTTTCCCGCTGACTGGCAAAGCAAGTGGACCAAAGCGCAAAGTGACGTCCTGCGCGATCTCATCGATCAGCAGCTTCTGCTGGAGCGCGGCAAGGACCTGGGCATCACCGGCGAAACGGAAGTCGTGAAACGGCTCAACCAGATGCGGCAACAGATGGGCCTTGCCAGTATCGACGACCTGGAAAAAGAAGCGCAGAAGCAGGGCGTCTCTTATGAAGACTTTAAAGAGCAGATCCGCATCGGCGCTGTTACCCAGCAGGTAATCGGACAGGAAGTTGGCGGCAAGCTCCACATTTCCAATGAAGATATTCAAGACTGGTACAACAAGCACCAGAAGGAGCTTGAGGGGCCGGAAGAAGTCGGGCTGAGTGAGATCATGATCGCCACGCAGCCTGCCAAGCAAAATGTCGAAGGCAAAGACAAACCGGATGCAGCTCAGGATAAGGCCCTCCCTGAAGATCCCGCCAAGGTGGCGGAAGCCGAGGCCAAGGCGAAGCAGATCCTGGAACAGCTTCGCAAAGGCGCCAAGTTTGAAGACGTAGCCAAGAAAAGCTCGGAGGGACCCACGGCGGCGCAGGGCGGAACGCTGGGCACTTTTAAGCGCGGCGAACTGGCCAAAGACCTCGAAGATAAGACATTTTCGCTCAAGCCGGGAGAAAACACAGACGTAATCCGCACCCGCCAGGGATTCATCATTCTGAAAGTGACCGCACACAGGCCGGCTGGCGTTCCTCCGTTGAAAGACATCTCTGACCGCATACGCGATGCGATCTACTCGGAACGGCTGGAACCGGCTGCCCGCGCTTATCTCACCAAACTGCGCGAGGAAGCGTATATCGACATTAAGTCCGGCTATACCGATACCGGCGCCAGCCCCAACCAGGCCAACAAACCTACGATGCTTGCGGCCAATGCCGAGGGCGGCAGCCGTCCGGGCAAACCGCCTAAGAAGAAGAAAAAATTCCTGGTGTTCTGAGAGTCGCCTTCTAAGGGATGCCTTCTTAGAGACGCGTTCTATACCCTTTTAGGATTTACTGTATTCCACAGCGGGGTGGAGCAGGTCTTTAGACCTGCGGTAAAGCTGATAAACCCTCCGGCTTCAGCCGCTGAGGTACATTGCGTGCGGATACACCATGATCTAAAAAGGTATAGCCGAATACTTGTAAAAACTAAAAAACCCGCCGTGCCCAGCGGGTCTGTCTGGTTTCAAGTTGTGAGCATGTGTCAACGTTTCTTGCGTTGTTTCGCAAGTTGCTTTTTGCGTTCTTCGGCTTGAAGCAGCACGTCGTCAGGATCGCGCAGGTACTTTTTCCCAGCGTTGCCGAGCTTTCCCGTAGCGGCCCCAGTCGTCAAGCTCAATCTGGTGCAGGTCTTCCAGAAATTCCTGATTAAATTCGGCTTGCAGTTCAAGAGCAAAATCTGGGAACAGCTTTGCTGCTTTCGATTTGAATAACCCGGTTCGTTGCAGGGTTTGAAGATGCTGGGCGATTTCAGCAAAGGCCATGTTCAGGCTGGACAAGGTTTCGTAAATATCTGCCTTTTGGGTAACATCAATTGCAGCCATGGGTCGCCTTTCTAGTGAAGGTGATTTGTGGTCAGGGCTGCGTTCGTGCCACAAACACGGGCGCGGCCCGTTCTTTATGTAATGTATCCGAGTGAGCGATGCAACGAAAAAGAAACGAAGAATTGAAGAAACGAATATTGTGAAGCGAATGCTTTAGATTATGAGGCTGCGGCTGAATGATTTAAAGCGAGAAATCTCACACGGGACCCGGCGCACGGAAGTCTAGGGCCCGTCTCGTCTCCTTCCTGAGCTTCACAACCCCGGCTCTGCTGCGGGCGTCCAACCAAAGTGATGGACGTAAAATCCTGGATAGCGATTGTCGCTAATTTCATTGTTATTGCCGGACTGATCTCATACGGGTTCAGCCTCTTCGCGGAGTATCACGCCACGGGCCGCTGGGCCAAGAACATCACCGGCTTGCTCGCCGGTGTTGGCATGCTGGCGCTCGCTGCATCCATGCTGCTTACGCCGCGCAATGCGCTGGTCATTCTGCAAGTGGCGCAGACCGGGGCCGCACGCGTCTTCCTGATCATCAGCAGCGTTTTGTTGATGGCGGCCATCGCGGCTTTCGGGATCATCAATTATTCCCGACCGCTTCGACTCTGGCACCAGCGCCGCATCGGCAGAGATTTGCGCCGTGGACTTCCTCGCATCCCTTAACTCCGGCAGGCGGTCGTTCTTGCGCGCCAATCTTTCCGATTGCATTCCTGCCCTTCGCGTCTAGAATGGCTTTCCTATGAAAACCCTCTCGATCGCGACCCTGTTCGTCATCCTTGCCCTGACCGCCTGGACGCAGCAGGCCCAGGCGCCCGTGGAGCTTACTGCCGAACCCCACCACCACCTGGTAGTGGAAAACAAATACGTCCGCGCTTTCGCATTTTCCGTGGACCCGGGACAGTCAACCTTAATGCACCGCCATGGTCATGACTATGTCTCCATTTTCATTGGTGACGCCCAGATATTAAATGCCAAGGAAGGCGCGCAGCCGGTTCCAGTTTCGTTCAAAGATGGTGACGTCAGGTTCGCGGGCCCGCTGGTGCATGCTGTCACCGATACCGGCAGCAATCCAGCGCGCAATGCGACTATCGAGCTGCTGCAACCTACGACGAACCAGAAAGCATGCACGGAATCCTGCTCTGTCCCGGTGCCTTGTGATGCTGCTGACAAATCCGTGTGCACCACGGTGGTAAAAGCTTTCACCTCAGATCAATGGACTGTCACGATCGTTACACAGCCGCCGGGATCAAAATATGCGGAACACACCCATGCGGGAGGCTTCCTCACCGTGGCCCTTACCGATTCGGATGTAACCATGAACGTGAAGGGAAAATCAGCGCTCAATCATTCCAAGGCCGGTGACATTAAGTGGCATGAGCCGGTGACACACTCTGTGACTAATACCGGCAAGAACGCTACCAGGGTTGCGATACTGGAATTTAACGGGAAGTAATTTTTTCGGTGGCATGGCCCGAAATGAACGCGCCAAGTCGCGTGATCACAACTAGCAAGAGTTCCCTTGAGAGGCGGCGAGGCCCGGCCCGCCGAGCCGCCAGCATCAAGTGCAGCACGGACTAAAGACGAGAAGGATCCCAAGCGGTTTGGAGCGAAGCGACAAAAACAAAGAAGCGACAGAAAACGAAGCCTTGCGGGCGCATCCCATTGTTTTTACAATCTTAATATGAGAACGTCCCGTGCCGTGGGACTGCTGTTTCTGGCCACAGCCGCTTTAGCCCAGCAGCAGTCCGTGGAAATCACTTCAGAACCCAGCCATCATCTGGTTTTTCAAAATGAATACGTGCGCGTGTTCGATGTCACGGTTGCGCCCAAGGCAACAACGCTGGTCCACAAGCACAATTATGATTATCTCTTTGTGACGCTGGGCGACTCTGACGTGGTGAGCGCGCGTCCGGGCGAAAAGCCAGTCGCCCTGCAACTGAAAGACGGTGAGGTGCGTTACACGCCGGGCCATTTCGCACATGCCGCCATCAATGAAAGCGATCGCCCCTTTCATAACATCACGATTGAGTTGTTGAAGCCGTCGACGAACGTGAAGACCTGTGCTGAAGCTTGCAATTCAGGTGGCTGCATTGGATCGGTCCCGAGAACTCCTGGCGATAATTCCCCGCTCCCAGGCTGCGCGGGCACTATCCGCCGAGTCTCTGCCGACCAATGGACTGTCTCCCTGATAGACATGCCTCCGAACGCGATGTGGAATAGACCACCGGCAGGCCCGACTCTGCTCGTTGCCGTGACGAAGCTTGAACTTGGCAGGCAGTCCGATGATGCTGTAGGCCCGTTCAAACGTGTATCAGGAGGGTTTGATTGGATTCCCGCGGGACGGCAAGAAACGATGCGCAATGATACTTCTCAGACAACCCAGTTCGTAACCCTGGAGTTCAAACCGGAAAAGCCCAATCAATGACGATCACAGAATCCCATCTTCAGGCCGATACTCCGGAAGTGCGCGAGTACAATCGCGCCCGGCGCTTGCTGGAGCTTGGCGATCTTGTGGTCAGTTTCGGCTTTCTCATCGTGCTGCTGGCCACTGGCTGGACCAAGACGCTCAGCGGTCTTGCGACGCGCCTGGGCGGCGATCACTATGCTCTGGACCTTTTCTTTTACGTCATGTTCCTAAGCCTGGTCAGCAAAGTTCTTGGCTTTGCGCTCGATTTCTATGGCTTCCGCCTGGAACACCGTTTCAATCTCTCCAACCAACGCTTAGGGTCGTGGCTCACGGACGAATTCAAAGGCTGGGTGCTTGGCCTGGTTCTGGCCTCAGTTCTGGCTGAGATTGTCTATGCGCTGATACGGATTTCGCCGCCCTACTGGTGGATTTTGGGCTGGGCGATCTTCATGGGCCTGTTTATCTTCTTCGCGCAGATCGCGCCCGTGGCCCTGTTCCCTCTGTTTTACAAATTCGTGCCGCTGCAGAATGACGAGCTCAAGGCCCGCCTGATGCGCCTGGGCGAGCGCGCCGGCACGCGTGTGCGCGGCGTTTATGAATGGAAGCTCTCTGAGAAGAGCAAAAAAGCCAATGCCGCACTGACCGGGCTGGGAAATACCCGCCGCATCATCTTGGCGGACACGCTTTTGCAGAATTACAGCAATGACGAAATTGAAGCCGTTCTGGCCCACGAGCTGGGCCACCACGTGCACGGCCATATGGTGAAAACGATTGTAGTGCAGGCGCTGGTCACCCTCGCGGGTTTCTGGGCGGCCAATGAGGTTCTGCGCTACGCCATTGACGTGCAGAAGATGTTCCAGCATCTTTCCGATTTTTCCAACCTGCCCCTGCTTGCATTGGTCGCCAGCGGCCTCTCATTGGTGCTCATGCCGGCCCTCAACGCTTACTCGCGCTTTACGGAACGCCAGGCCGATCTTTACTGCTGGAAGAGTGTGGCTGACGTAACGCCTTACATCAGTGCCATGGAAAAACTGGCCCGGCAAAACCTGAGTGAAAGTCATCCTTCGCGATTGGTGGAATTGCTGTTCCATTCCCATCCACCCATCTCCAAGCGGATCGCTGCGGCGGAAGCCTGGGCCAAGAGCCATCGTCCCAGCCTGGCCACCTGAGCAAGTCGCCGCTGATTGCGCAGATGAGCGCAGATCGGGAGAGAGGGCGAGGTTTTTCGATAAAGGTCCTACAAATTGTCTCGATCAGCGTTCATCAGCGTAAATCTGCGGCAAAGATTTTGTTGCTACGCGCCCGCTATCCTCACCATCTCTTCCACCCGGCGCAAATCTTCTTCCGTGTCGACACCCACTGTATTAAACGGCGTTTCGGCCACGTAAATGTCGATGCCGTTATCCAGAAAGCGCAGTTGTTCCAGCCGCTCCGCTGCTTCAAGTTTGGACTCCGGCAACTTGCAGAAGCGCTCCAGCGCGGCCCGCCGGTAGGCATAAAAGCCCAGATGCTTGAAGTAGCCGATGCCGCCGGTCTTGTCGCGATCAAAGGGAATCGTGGATCGGGAAAAATAGAGCGCTCGGCCATTCAGATCAGTCACCACTTTCACCGCGTTGGGATTGTCAACGTCCTGGGGCGGACACGGCGTTTTGATGGTTGAAACCATCACGTTGGGATCGCGCATTGGCCGAAGTAGCGCGTCCATGTGCTCGGGACGCGCCAGCGGTTCATCGCCCTGGATATTTACATACACGTCGGCGGCAATCCGCTGGGCCACTTCATAGACACGATCAGTGCCGCTACGGTGCTTGTCTGACGTCATTTGCGCCTTCCATCCGCGCGCCTCGGCAAACCGCATCACCTCTTCTGAATCCGTTGCGATGATCACGTCCCGCAACAGCGGCGATTTTTTCGCCGCTTCATACACGCGCGCGATCATCGGCTGGCCGGCAATCTCGCGCAACACTTTGCGCGGCAACCGTGTGGAAGCCAGACGGGCCGGAATAATGGCGATCGCGGAGAATGGGACTGTCATCCGCAGACACCCCAGCGGCCCAACCGAGGATGTTTCCACGCATTATCGAGTTTTGATCTGTCATCCTGAGCGATGTCGAGCGAGGTACGAGTGAGGCAGAGTCGAAGGACCCCGAAGCAGCCTCCTTTACCATGCCGCCTCAGGGAGTTTTCACGAGAAATCGAAGTAATATTGCTCCAGCCCCCGAAGGGGCGAAAGAGCCTAGCCCAGCGCGGAAGCGCTGGGTAGCGGTTAGGGAAAGAGTGAGCCCAGGAGGGGCGACACAAAAAAAGACGGCAACGCGACACGTCCTTCTACCTCTTCCTTAACTGTTGCAGCTTTTGCGACTTCTCTTCCACGCTCTTTACCAGCTTGCCTTTCATCTCTTTCAGCTTGCCGGCGACCGTGGTGTTGCTCAGCCCGATAATCTGCGCCGCCAGAATTCCTGCGTTCGTCGCGCCTGGCTTGCCGATCGCCGTTGTAGCCACGGGAATGCCTGCCGGCATCTGCACGATGGCCAGCAGCGAGTCCATGCCATTCAATGGCGTGGAAGGAATCGGCACGCCGATCACGGGGAGCGTAGTTTCCGCGGCAATCACGCCCGCCAGATGGGCCGCCCCGCCCGCTCCGGCGATGATCACCTTGATGCCGCGGTTGGCGGCGTTGCGCGCGTATTCTGAGGTCCGCGCCGGCGACCGA
>DASXCL010000180.1:0-14399 GCA_036491195.1 Candidatus Angelobacter sp. | reverse complement strand
GAGCAAATAGCTACCCGGAAGAGGAACAGGGCCGGAGCAATGCTTTGCGCCAAAAGACACGAAGCGTTACCCTTGATCGGCGATGCTTCCTTTCAAACTAATTTATAGCGACGACTACTATCTGCCCATCGGCGCGCATGTGTTCCCGGCGGAAAAATATCGGCTGGTTCACAAGCGGCTGCTGGAAAGCGGGCTGGCCGAGCCGGAGGATTTCATCACGCCAACGCCGGCGCACGATGAAGATATCCTGCTGGTACATACGCGCGAATACGTACACAAGTTGAAGACGGGAACGCTCTCAGCCGAGGAAGAAATGCAGATGGAGGTGCCGTACTCGCCGGAGTTGGTGAAGGCGTTCTGGCTGGCGGCCGGAGGATCGATTCTGGCGGCGGACATGGCATTGCGCGACGGCATTGCCTGCAACATTGGCGGGGGATTTCATCACGCGTTTCCCGATCATGGCGAAGGCTTCTGCGTGATTCACGATGTGGCTGTGGCAATCAAGCGCATGTATCACGAGGGGAAGATTTCGCGGGCGATGACGGTGGATTGTGACGTCCACAACGGAAACGGCACGGCGGTCATTTTTCCGCCGAAGGTGCGGCCGGGCCATCCATTGCCGAGCGCCAGTGCAAGCAGTCGCGATATTCACGCGACGCATGAGAATCCGGCAAAGAGTCCCCCCGGCGAACTGGACGTGTTCACGATTTCGCTGCACCAGGCGCATAACTATCCCATGGTGAAGCCGCCGTCGTCGATTGACATCAATCTGCCGGACGGAACCAACGATGATGAATACCTCGGCTGGCTGGACCAGTCGCTCAGTTCGGCGTTCCGCCATTTTGAGCCGGAACTGCTTTGCTATATTGCCGGAGCCGACCCATATAAAGAAGATCAGCTCGGGGGATTGGCTTTGACAATCGAGGGACTGAAGAAAAGAGACGAACTGGTGCTGAAAGTGGCTAAAGCGCGGAACGTGCCGGTGATGATCACTTATGCGGGCGGGTACGCGCGCCGGGTGGAAGACACGGTGACAATCCACTGCAACACGGTGCTGGCGGCTAAGGAGATTTTTTCTTGAAGCTGCAACTTGTGCGCCACGCCACGCTGCTGCTGGATTACGCCGGCATGCGCATTCTGGTGGATCCCATGCTGGGCGATGCGGGAAGCATGTCGGCGATCCAGAATTCGCCCCAGCCGCGTCCGAATCCGCTGGTGCCACTGCCCTTTCCTGTTGAACAGGTATTGGACGGCGTGCAACTGGTGCTGGTGACACATACGCATCGCGACCACTGGGACGACGCTGCGATCCAGCTTGTGCCCAAAGACCTGCCGTTGCTGTGCCAGCCTGAAGACTTGAAGAAGATGGAGGCGGTGCATTTTCTAAATGCTTCTCCGGTAGACCACATGAAGTATTGGAGCCACATCTGCGTCACTCGGACTCTGGCGCAGCACGGCACGGGAGAGATCGCGCGGGCCATGGCGCCTTCCAGCGGTTATGTGCTCAGCAGCGCGGGCGAACCGACGCTTTACATCACGGGCGACACCATCTGGTATGACCAGGTGGCGGCGACGATCAAGGAACACAATCCGCAGGTGATTGTAGTGAACTCCGGCGCGGCGCAGTTTCTGCACGGCGATCCCATCACCATGACTTCGGGAGACGTGGCGCGGGTATGCCGCGCAGCGCCGAATGCCCAGGTGATCGCCGTCCACATGGAGGCCATCAATCACTGCCTTCTGACACGGGAAGAACTGGCGAAGCAGACGCATTCCGCCGGCGGGCGGTTGATGATTCCGGGCGACGGAGTGCGCGTCGCGTTGCAGGGCGGGTAAGCCGGGAAAAATCTTACCGCGGATGAGCAGGGATAAACGCGGATCAGAACAGAATTAGCCGCGAATTTATGGGAACAAACGGGCAATAAAAAATCCAGCCGCCTTAATCCTGGTCTTACGATTCATTCTTTCTCTCATTTTTCTGTCAGAGTCTCTCAGGGACAGAAAAGATTTCGTTTTGTAAAGCCTCTCTAAAAAAATCCAGAGCTGCACAACTCTTCCGCGCCTTAAGGGTTCTTACCTATCAGAGCAAACGCCATGAAATGCGAAATCTGCAAAACGATCGAAAAACTGGGGCTGGATCCGGCGGCACATGAGTTGTGGATATGCGCGGACGCAAAATCACCCCGGCTTTTTCTAAAGAAAGCGCAGATATCGGTCCACCATTTTTGCCGGGAAATAAATGCTCTTCTGTATGCGAAATGGCAGTACGCCGGCTACCGGCTCCTTCAGCGCGCACACTACCTGACGCTGGGGCTCTAAAAGACGGCCTTGCCCCCAAAAAACCTCTCGACTTTCGTATTTATTTTGCTATAATCAATAGTGCTCTAGCGGTTAATCCGCGAACCTCAAACCAAAACGCAACGGGTGAAACCGTTGCGTTTTGTCATTTGGGAGTTGCGACCCTCTGCCGATTCTTGGGTGGATTGGGTGACCTTGGGTGGAAATGGGTGGACATAGGGGGTAGGGGCGGGGTGCGCGCGTGGAGCGTCGCCTGATCGCCAGTACCGCGCGCAGTCGCCGACATCGCGCGTGATCGGAAAGAAAGGACTTACCGCGGATGAGCGCGGATTTTCACGGATCGGAACCACTGATAAACACCGATAGCACTGATCCGAAAAATGGAGGATTCGCGTCAGTTTGGGTCGACTTCGTGCGATTTCCGCGACGGTCCCGAAGTCAGGTAACTCGCCCGTGGCAAGGGCCGCGAGGCTTCAGAAGAGTTACAATGTAGGCAATCAGGCAAGGCTCGAATTCAGCAGTACGGTAGCAGCAGAGGCCGACACATCTTATGGACTCCTCTATTCTTCGCCAACTCAAGAAAATTGCGGGCAAAGAGGCCGTATTGGACCGGCCAGAAGAACTCATGCTCTATGAGTATGACGCTGGCGTGGACAAGCACCGTCCGGGCGCTGTGGTGTTTGCCCAGACCACGCAGCAAGTGTCGCAGGTAATGCGACTGGCTAGCGACAAGAAGATTCCCGTGGTGCCGCGTGGTGCGGGCACGGGACTGAGCGGCGGGGCCATCGCGCGGCGCGAGGCGATTGTGCTCTCCCTGGCGCGGATGAACAAGATCCTGGAAATTGACATTCCCAATCAGCGCGCCGTCGTCCAACCCGGAGTGGTGAACCTGGAGCTGAGCAATGCCACCACAAAGTACGGTTACTACTACGCGCCCGATCCCTCAAGCCAGAAGGCATGCACTATCGGCGGGAATGTGTCGGAAAATTCAGGCGGGCCGCACACGCTGGCGCTGGGCGTTACGGTCAACCACGTAACCGGGCTGGAGATAGTGCTGCCGGACGGAAAAGTGATTGAGCTGGGCGGCAAGGCCCAGGATTCCACGGGACTCGACCTGACCGGATTCTTTGTGGGCTCGGAAGGAACAATGGGCGTGGTCACGCGAATCACCGTAAAGCTGACCAAGCTCCCGGAGCATGTCACTACGCTGCTGGGGATTTACAACTCGGTGGAAGACGCGGCCAATACTGTGGTCGCGATCACGCAAAGTGGCGTGACGCCGGCGGCGCTGGAAATGCTGGATGGCTGGATGGTTCGGTGCGTTGAAGCCAACGTCCATGCCGGATATCCAGAAGACGCGGCAGCAGTGCTGCTGATTGAGCTGGAGGGCATGCGGGAAGCGGTGGAAGAGCAGGCCAAAGCCGTGAGCGAAGTCTGCCTGCAGCAGAAAGCCCGCGAAGTGCGCCACGCCAAGGACGAAAAACAGCGGCAGCTTTTGTGGCTGGGGCGCAAGACGGCGTTCGGCGCCGTGGGGCGCGTCTCACCTTCTTATTACACACAGGATGGCGTGATTCCCCGGACTAAAGTCCCATACACGCTGGCGGAGATCGAGCGCATCAGCAAAAAGTACGGGCTGATTATCGGCAACGTGTTTCACGCGGGCGACGGCAACCTTCATCCTCTGATCCTGTTTGACAGCCGCGATCCCAAACAGACCGAAAACAGCCGCAAAGCCGCCAAGGAGATCATGGCGTGCTGCCTGAAGTTTGGCGGATCGATCACCGGCGAGCACGGAGTGGGCCTGGAAAAAATGGGCTTGATGACCGCCATGTTTACCGAAGACGACCTGGAGGTTATGGTTCGCTTGCGCAATGCGTTTAACCCGGAATCGATCCTCAACCCGCAGAAGATGATTCCTGACCTGCATTACTGCCGCGAAATCACCGGGCCTCTGCCGAAAGCCAAGTTCGAACCTGTAGCTGGGTTACCCGCATGAGCACCATGACATCAGTTTCGGTCGATCGTGACCTGGCAGCGATTGTCGGCGACGCCAACGTCAAGCGCACTGATTTTGAGATCAACGGTGTGGTTCCGGCGGCAGTTGTGTATCCCGGCTCGGCCCAGGAATTGGGTACGATTTTAAGTCTGGCCAACGAGCGGGGCCTGGTAGTGGCGCCGGCTGGCGGGTTGACCAAGCAGCAGATTGGCGGCGTGCCTGAGCGGATCGACATACTGTTGAGCATCACGCGGCTGAACAAGGTTGAAGAATACGATCCGGGCGATTTGACGATTGCGGTTGGCGCGGGCATGCCGTTTGCCGAGATGCAACGGCAGTTGGGCGAGCATCACCAATGGGTGCCATGCGACGCCGCAAGCCTGGAACACGCTACGATCGGCGGGCTGTTGGCCACGGGCGCTGCCGGGCCGCTCAAATCCACATTCGGCCACATGCGCGATTTCTGCATTGGCGTCCAGTTTGTTACAGCCGATGGAAAAGTAGTAAAGGGCGGCGGACGCGTAGTAAAGAATGTCGCCGGCTATGACCTGATGAAGCTGCTCACCGGCAGCTACGGATCGCTGGCGATAATCACTCGGGCCAACTTCAAAGTCTTTCCACGGCCTCGGCAGACGCGGACGTTTGCCTGCTCATTTCACTCATTGGAAGAAGCGTTGCAATTCCGGACGCGGCTTTTTCAGTCGCCGCTCACGCCCATGTGCATGGAGATTGTTTCGCCGGGCGCTTCGGAGTATCTGCGCAACCAGGGGACGGTACAGGACCCGGATGACTATACGCCGGAGCAGCCCGTTTCATTGCCGGCCGTGGAATGGCAGATTGTGCTGCGCGCCGCTGGAAGCGACAACGTGCTGGCCCGCTACGCCCGCGAACTTGGCTCGGCCGTGACGCGGACGCTGGAAGGCGCGGCGGAAGAAGAGTTCTGGGGATGGATCTCGCATTTCGAGCAGAGCGTCCTGGCGCGGCACCGGAACGCCATGGTGTTGTATACGCATCTGGCCATCCAGAACGTGGGCGCGGCATTGCAGGCAATGCAACGCGGGGCGCCTGATTACAACCTGATTCCCGCCGCGGTAGGACGCGCGGCCACCGGCAATCTTGTGCTGGCGCTGATGCCGTTGTCGGTCGATCCGCCTTCGGCGATGCAGTATGCCAACTGTGTTTCGGCGTTTCGCGGGATGCTGCCGCCGGGATCGTCGGCTGAGGTGGCGCACTGCCCGAGCGAGGCCAAGCTGCACTTTGACGTCTGGGGAACGACGCCGACGGACGTGAACATGATGCGCGCGGTAAAGCGGGCCATCGATCCTAAAAATATCCTGAACAGGGGAAGATTCATTGTCTGAGACCACCGCGTTTGAGCCGGATGTCCACAACCCGAATTTAGCGCCGATCGCGGCCAGCCTGGACAAACCCAGCTGGGAACTGCTCTCCACCTGTGTTCACTGCGGGCTGTGCCTAAACCATTGCCCCACCTACAAAGTTCTGGGCATGGAGATGGATTCACCGCGCGGACGCATTTACCAGGTGCTGCAGGTGAATGAAGGCAAGATGCCGCTGGGCGAAACGTTCGTCCAGCACATTGACCGCTGCCTGGGCTGCGTAGCCTGTGAGATCGCCTGCCCGTCGGGCGTGAAGTACGGGCGAATCGTGGAGCGGGCGCGCGCGCAGATTGAACAGGGATATAAGCGGCCGTTCATCCAGCGCATGCTGCGGACCTTCTTCTACAAGAAGGTGATTCCGGACTTCCGCATGCTGGGCTTCGTGGCCAAACTGATGCGCTTTTATCAGAGGTCAGGGCTGCAAACGCTGGTGCGGAAGTCTGGCCTGTTGAAGCTGATGGGCGTGGCCGACCTGGACAAGCTTTCTCCCCAGATCGATAAGGAATTTTTCTTCAGCGAAATCGGCAAGGTCTTTCCCGCGGTGGGCGAGAAGCGCGGCCAGGTGGCCTTTGTCACCGGGTGCGTTAATAATGTCGCGTTTTCGCACTTGAACCGGGCAACGGTGAACGTGCTCACGCAGAACGGAATTGAAGTCCACATTCCTGCCGGGCAAGGATGCTGCGGCGCACTGCATGCCCATGCCGGACTGCGGGAAGACGCGCGCGAACTGGCGCGGCACAACATCGACGTCTTTCTTGGCAGCGAGTATGACGCCATTGTGACCAACGCCGCGGGCTGCGGATCCAACATGAAGGAGTATGACGATCTGCTGGAAAACGACCCGGCGTATCTGGGGCGCGCGAAAGAATTCAAAGCCAAGATGAAGGACGTGACGGAATACCTGGCGGGAATCGGGTTGGTTGGGCCGAAGAGGAAGATCGGGCAGAAGGTGGCCTATCAGGACCCATGCCACCTGGCCAACGCTCAGCGCATTCGCACGCAGCCGCGTGAACTGCTTGCGGCCATTGGGTGCGAACTGGTGGAGTTGCCGCACTCTGACCAGTGCTGCGGCAGCGCGGGAGTGTATAACGTCTCGCAGAACGAGCTGTCGATGAAGATTTTAGAAAAGAAGATGGAAGACGTGACTTCCGTCTCCTCTGACATGCTGGCCACGGCGAACGTGGGCTGCATGATCCAATTGCGGGCCGGGGTGGAGCAGCGCGGGCTGAAAATGCCGGTAAAACATGTGATCGAGCTGCTGGACGAGGCGTATGGAAGCAATTAGCAGCTAACATCTGGCAACTAGCCAATGCACGATGTCGCAAAAAGCTTGGGCTAAAGGCCGAGAGCACGAAGAAATGCAGACCAAGATAAAAACTGAAGTGAATGTCCAACAGGCGGTGCCGTTCTTTATGGTCTCCAGCATGGACGCTTCATTGCTCTTTTATGTGGACGGTCTGGGCTTTGAGATGACAAAAAAGTGGATCGACGAGGGCAAGCTGCGCTGGTGCTGGTTGCAGCTTGGCGATGCCGCATTGATGCTACAGGAGTTTCGCAAAGATCACCATCCGAATTCGGGCCGTCCGGAGGGCAAGCTGGGCGCGGGCGTCACGATCTGCTTCCAGTGCAAAGATGCACTGGCCATTTACCGCGAGGTTACCGCCCGGGGGATTGCCGCGAAACGGCCATTCGTCGGAAACGCGATGTGGGTGACTGTGGTGGAAGATCCTGACGGCTATAAGCTCGACTTCGAGAGCTGCACCGACATCCCAGAAGAAACCGTCTACTCTGAGCCTGGTTAGCTCTGGCACACCAGCTGTTTTTGATCTTTCACAAAACGTGGTTCTGTTCAGTCTCTGTCCGGCTTCCTTGCTGGCCCATCGCGCGGCAACACCTGTGATTTTTCCTTACGGAAAATGGGGTTAGGCGGAAAATGCCCTTGTATCCACGCGGTAACGTTATGCAAGTAACGTTACTCTGCTAGTGGAAACAAAGTATGGTTCTAAGGTCTTTGAGCGATTCGCGGTTGCGCTCACTCCTAGAACAATGGTGAAGCTATGAACAGAGTCGTTAACAAATTCGTGCAGGCCCATGACCGGTATCTGGAACTTGACCGCATTCGCACCGAATGCACCAGCCCCGCGCAGCGCGAGTCGATCCACATTGCGCTGATGACGGCGTACCTGGAAGTTCAGCACCACGCTCGGCAGATCGCCGGCCTGCAGTTCGCCGACGGCATGGATTTTGCCGAAGTGAACTGAAAAGTTACCCGCCAGACACCCCTCGCCGCGCGATTTGCGTCTAATTATTCACGCCACTGCTGTACTATGTACACGTGCGGCCGGAATTCCTGCTCGATCCGGCGCAGAAGTCTTAATCTCCTGGGAGGTGGCTCCCCATGCCACTGGCTCGCATTTTTACGCGCAATCCTGAAGGGACGGCCGACCTTTCTACTCAACTGCAGAAACAAGGTTATTCCGTGGAAGTCGCCAGCCCGGACCAGTCAAACCTGGCGCCAGCCGAACTGGAAATTGAGTTTGAAGTGTGCGAGCGCGCTGACGTGCTGGACCGCGCAGCCGATCTGGCCAACGAACTGGGAGCCGATGTCGCCGTTGCGCCGGGAGTTTTGCAGCCGGCAGCGCAGCCTATGGCCGGACCCGTGGTACACGCGATGGCTGAGCCGGCCACGGAAAATGTGGTGGAGCTGAAAGCTCACGCCGCCGTGGAACATGATCCTGAGCGCGAGTTTGAAGCCGCGTTCGCCCCGGTGATTAAGATGCCAGCAGCCATGCAGGCCAGTCCGGAAGTGGTTGAAGTCCCTGTAATGGAAGCGGAACCGATGCCGCCGGTAGCGTTCCTGGAAGAACCTGCGCCGGAAAGATATCCGGTGGCTTCGGCAGCTGTTTCTCAACCAATCCGTCAGGCCGATCCCATGCCGTATTTAGCGCAATTAACGCCATTTGGGTCTCCGGCCCGTCCAGTCGGTGAAACGCCGCAGGTTAGCGTCCAGGCAGAGGAACCGAAAGGGCCGTCGCAGATACAAATTCGGAGCAAAAAAGTTCTTCAGGATGGAGCAAAGATCGCCGCGCAAACCTGGGCAGGAACGCTGGCGTTGGCGTCTTCCACCGCGGCTTCTGTCCGTAATCACTTTGAGGAATACAAGAAGCGGGCACAGGTGCGTTCCGCCGAAGTTCAGGCGCAGCATGCGGCACTCCTGCTGGACCTGGAACAGCGTCGCGCGGAAGCACATCAACGGGCCACGGAGCTGGAGCTGGCGCGCGAGCAAGCGGCTGCGCGGCTGATGGAATTGGTCCGCCAGCGCGATCCTGGTTTACCGCCAGAACGCCTGCATGTACCGGCCCCGGTTGAGCAAAATGTCTTTGCGCAGCAGCCTTCACTGAGCATGCATGAGCGGATGCAAGCACGCAAAGAAAAAGAAGATGACGGAAGCCGTGAAGTGGCGCCGGTTGCACCTGCGGCGCGCGAATCGTATGTGAAGCCGGCCGCAGCGAAGGTGACCCCGATCGAGCTGTGGCGTGGTATTAATCCGGCGTGGCGCGCTGTGCTGAGCGGCGCTGCCGCCGTGACGGCGCTTTTCATCATGGGAATTGCGCTGGGAATATTTCATTCGAAACCTCCGCTGGCCAGCCCCGGGAACCAGGCCTCAAATGGCGTTACCGTGCAAACCGGCGAAAGCGGCGGCGTAACGCTCCGCACCGGCGCGGCGCAGCCGCAGAGTAAACAGCAGCCGAACCAGGCCGCTGTTCCCGCGCAGACCGAGGCCAGGACCAGCACTCCGGCAAAGCCCTCACCGCGCGTGAACCAGTTGGTGGCGCAGGAATCGGAAAACCAGATCGGCGATGACGTTGTTATCCGTCACTTTTCGCGTCCGGTGCCCACGCAAAAACCCAAGCAGGCAGGACAGCAGGCCGGCCTGAAACATTTTTCCGATTTGGATAACTAAACAGATCTACCTTGTTTGGCTGCAATAGGGCTCCTTCATCCGATAACCCGCTTCAACCAAGCCAAAAGCGAGCTTGTCGGGCGATCCGGTACGGGATTCAGGATTCAAGAAAAAGCATTCGCTTCGCTCAGGTGCGGGAGTGCAGAAGTCAGTCCAACTCCCTCAAACCTTGTCTTCCCAGAAACACGGCGAGGCTTCCCATCAAAGCCAGGGTTGACATGCCGGCAATGGCCAGCGGAGCTCCGATGACGTGCGCCATCGACCCGGCGATGAGACAGCCGATGGGAGGCAGACCGAGAAACGCCGTGGAATAAATGCTCATCACGCGGCCGCGCATGTGGTCTTCGGCAAGATGTTGCAGCAGCGAATTGATGGTCGCCACGGAGATGATCATGCAGTAACCCGCGACCATCAGCAGCAGTCCGGAAAGATAGAAGTTGCGCGAGAAGGTAAAGGCGATGATGGCGGCATAAAATCCGGCGGAAGCGCGGACCACAAACAAGCCGCGGCGGCGAATGTGTGAGAGAGAAGCGATGGTGATGGCGCCGAAGAAAGCGCCCGCGCCAGAGCAGGCCATCAGGATGCCCAGGCCGGGTTCGTCACTGCCCAGGACGTCGCGGGCGAAGTATGGAATGAACGTGAGGTAAGGAATGGCGAGCAGGCTGCCGATTGCCACCACCAATACCAGCGACGACATTGCCGCATGCTTGAAGACATACGTGAAGCCCTGCTTCATCTTTTCCCATAAGTGGCCTTCCTGGGGCGCGACGGCCTTAGCGTACTTGATACGGGTAAGAGCGACCAGCACAGCCAGAAAACTCAGGCCGTTGAGAAAGAAATTCCCGGCCACGCCGAAGAGCGCCATGGCAAAGCCGCCGAGCGTTGGACCCAGAACGCGGGACATATTGAACTGCGCGGAATTGAGCGCTATCGCATTGGTGAGATCTTCACGCGGCACGAGCTGCGGCACCAGCGCCTGGTACGTGGGTGTGTTGAGCGACATGGCAATGCCGGTGCCAAAGGCCAGAGCAACTATCTCAAGGACGTTGATCAGTGGGTGGCCGTGGACTTTGATGTAAGCCAGCGCGGCCATGATGAAAGCAAAGGTCATCATGGCGGATTGCGTGACCATGAGCAGCTTGCGTTTGTTGACGTGGTCGGCAATCACCCCGCCGATAAGCGCAAACAGCAGAATGGGAATGGACGCGGCAAAGCCGACAACGCCCAGCCAAAATGCGGAGTTGGTGAGTTGCAGCACCAGCCAGCCCTGGGCGATGTTCTGCATCCAGGTGCCGATGTTGGAGAGAAAGTTGCCGGTCCAGAAGAGGCGGAAGTCGCGGTGGCGCAGGGCGCGGGCAAGGCGCGGGATTTCAATGATGGTGGTTTCTGCCGCATCGGTGACCGCGCCGTGGGCCAGGCCGTCAACGGCGTCCGCGCGCGGCAAAGCTGGTTGATCGATTACCGGGGGCGGCGCCGCGCTGCCCCCATTTATCTCCGTATCCGTACTCAAATTTTCCCTGACCTTGTCGGTGGCGGATTCGATTCAATGCCACTTAATAGTGTAAGCTTTTTCGTTTCCCTGAACGGCACCCGGAAGAATCCCAGGAGCAAAAATTGAAACGCGCCAAACTCGTTATTCTCTTCTCGTTCTTTGTACTCTCCAGCTTTGCCCAGCAGAACAACACGGGCTTGCGCCGTACGGCGCCTGCCGCTTCTACGCAGGCCGCGCAGAGCGCTCCGGCGCAGATATTTGGCTTCCGGGATTTCACCAAGCAGTATCAGGTGGACCAGGAGTTTCTGGCCAGTCCCAGCCCCGCACGCGCGGAGCAGCACTTGAAAATTCTGACTGCGGTGCCGCACATCGCGGGCTCGCCGGAAGATAAGTTGACCGCCGACCACGTGGCCAAACACTTCGACATTGCCGGCCTGCAGACTGACATCGTCAAGTATTCCGTCTGGATGAACCGGCCTTCCGAGATCAGCGTAACCGTGACAGCGCCAGCTAACGTGAAGATGAATGGCCCGCATCCGGAGCACGTGGATGGCGATCCGCTGGCCGACGATCCTCGGGTGGTAATGCCTTTTAACGGCTCGTCGCCTTCCGGCGATGTGGAAGCCGATGTCGTATATGCGAATTATGGCCGGCCGGAGGATTTCAAGAAGCTGGAGGATTTGAAAGTCGATGTGAAGGGCAAGATCGTGATCGTCCGCTATGGCGATAATTTTCGCGGAGTAAAAAGTTTTGTGGCAGAAGAGCACGGCGTGGCCGGAGTAATCATCTATTCCGACCCGATTGATGATGGCTATTTCCGCGGCGATGCGTATCCCAAGGGACCGTGGCGTCCGGAAAGCGGCGTGCAGCGCGGCTCGATCCAGTACATGTTCAAATATCCAGGCGATCCCACGACGCCGGGATTTGCTTCAGTGGTCACGCTGCCGGAGTCGCAACGCGTTCCGCCGGAAAAAGCGGTCGACATGCCGAAGATCCCCACCACGCCGCTTTCGTATGGCGACGCGCGTCCGATCCTGGAGAACCTGAGTGGGCCTGAAACGCCGCGCGATTGGCAAGGCGCGTTGCCCTTCACCTATCACGTTGGCCCTGGGCCGGTGAAGGTGAAGATGCACCTGAAACAGAATTACCGATACTGGACGATCTGGAATGTGATCGGGAAGGTGAAGGGAACGAAGTATCCCGACGAGTGGGTAGTGCTAGGGAACCATCGCGATGCGTGGGTGTACGGCGCGGTGGACCCGAACAGCGGCACCGCCGCGATGCTGGAGACGGTGCACGGCATCGGCGACTTGCTGAGACGCGGCTGGAAACCCGACCGGACAATTGTGTTTGCATCGTGGGACGCCGAGGAAGAAGGTTTGATCGGCAGCACCGAATGGGGCGAGGAGCACGAAAAGGACCTGGCGCACGCGGTGGCGTATTTCAATCTGGATGTTGCCGTCTCAGGCACGAACTTCGGAGCATCCGCCGTGCCGAGCCTGAAGGGCTTTGTGCGCGACGTGACCAGGGTGGTCCCCAGCCCTAAAGGCGGCATGCTTTACAACGTCTGGAAAGACGAAAAAATGGGACAGCCGCAGCGCCGCCCGGATTCTGGACAAGGCCGCATACCCAATGCGCGGGTTGAAAACGACGTGCCGGTGGGCGACCTGGGCAGCGGGTCTGACTACAGCGTCTTTATCCAGCACCTCGGGATTCCTTCCACGGACATGACGTCCAGCGGGCCGTATGGCGTGTATCACTCGGCGTTCGACAATTTCAGCTGGTTCAAGAAATTTGCCGATCCCACGTTTGTTTACGAGCAGGAAATGGCGCGCGTCTTTGGCATTGAAGCGCTCCACATGTCCCAGGCTGACGTGCTGCCCTATGACTATGAGCTTTACGGCAAGGAAATTGGCGCCTATATAGACAATGCCCGCGATAAAGCCTCGCGCACGCTTGGCGCCGGAACGCCTGATTTCACCAAAGCGTCCGACGCGGCAAAGCGATTCATGAACGCCGGAACAAAAATCCTGGCAATCCAGAAAAACCCGCCGCAAGACGCTGCCAAGCTCAACCAGGTGTTGATTGCCGCAGAACGTGCGCTGCTTTCACCGCAAGGACTCCCGAACCGTCCATGGTTTCGACATCTGATTTATGCGCCGGGACAATACACCGGTTACGCCGCTGTGGTGATTCCCGGAGTCAATGAATCAATCGACGCCAAGGACGCGCAGCTCACGGCAGCGCAGCTGCAAGTGTTGACCGATGCGCTCAACCGCGCAGCCGGCGTCCTGGAAGCGTATCAGTAACCAGCTGTGGATTAGGCGATCATGGCCGCTTGTTCGATGACGACAGCGCTTTCTCCAGTTCCGCCGGTTCGGAGATCGGAGGCTGGCAGGTAAACCCGCTGCAGATGATGGCGACCGTATGGCCTTTTTTGATGGCCGGCAAATTCGGGATTGTTTCAGCCAGCGCCAGCGGCAGCATCTGCGGCACGGCCTCTCCTTCTTGCAGATGGAGCACTGATCGATTCAAAGACAAGGGCTTGATCGCCGCAGCTTCCAGTTGTTCGGCCCGCGATCCGCTGCCCGCAATCACCACCTGAGTGTGTGGCTGGAGATACATTCCCAGCGCGATTCCATACGTCGAAGCAAAAAGACCGTAATGCGCGGCGATTCCGGCGAAGGCTTTCAACGTTCCTTCCGCCAGATCACGGTGCTTCGCGTCATCGGTGTAAGCGTGCAGCCGCAAAAGAGCAATGGCAGCCATGGGATTGCCGGCCGGAGTTGGTGAATCCTGCAAAGGCTTGCGCCGGGCAGCAAGCGCGCCCAGCACCAGTCCGTCGCCCACGTCAGGGCCGCTGGCCATGTCAAAGAAACCGCCTTCACGCGGATCATGGAAGCGCGTGACCATGGCGTCCACGATCTTTTCGGCAAAATGGAAGTAGCTGAGATCGGCGCTGGCTTCGTAGGCATCCAGGCAGGCGATTGTCGTAAACGCATAGTCTTCGAGTACGCCCGGGACGCGACGCTTTGTCGCTTGCGGATCTGAATAAGCCAGCACGCGCTGCAATCCGGCCTTCGCGTCCCAGCCCTGGGAGAGAATCCGATCGAGCGAGCGCAAGGCGAACCGCCGTGCCTCATCAAGCTTCAGAACGCGCGCCGCTTTTAGGTAAGCCGACCCGCAAAGTGCATTCCAGCCGACATACACCGTCTTGTCAACGAATGGAGTAGTGCGCTGGAGCCGCGCGGC
>DASXCL010000179.1:0-3971 GCA_036491195.1 Candidatus Angelobacter sp. | reverse complement strand
CAGCGCAGTGCGCCGCGTGGTCGGGCTCCCTGCTTATTCGGCCTTCTCACCCTGGGAATCCTAGAAGCGGGGGCTTTGCTATGTCGCTTCGCTCCACACCGCTTCTGCGGTATCGAGATCCCTTTAAATTATTCTGCGCTTGTTGCAGCGCAGTGCGCCGCGTGGTCGGGCTCCCTGCTTATTCGGCCTTCTCACCCTGGGAATCCTAGAAGCGGGGGCTTTGCTATGTCGCTTCGCTCCACACCGCTTCTGCGGTATCGAGATCCCTTTAAATTATTCTGTGCTTGTTGCAGCGCAGTGCGCCGCGTGGTCGGGCTCCCTGCTTATTCGACCTCTTCGCCCTGGGCACCCTGGAAGCGGGACTTTTGTTTTTGTCGCTTCGCTCCAAAAGAGCACTCAGTCATCAGCAGTCAGCACTCAGTCTGAGTAGTTTAAGTCAAAGCGACGTGTATCAACCCTGCATTACCAGCGTCTCTAAACATTCGGTTGCTGATTGCTGAGCGCTGATTGCTTCCTCGCTTCCTTTACAATTCCCTGCGTGCAGGGTTCTTCTCCAACTGAAACATTTACCGTTCCCGCTGACGCGGCGGGCCAGCGCCTTGACCAGTGGCTGGTGGCGCAGCTGCCAGATGTAAGCCGCGTTCGCGTGCAGCAACTGATTGAGCAAAACAAAATTACGCTGAACGGAAATGTTCCCAAGCCTTCCATGCGTCTGCGAGGTGGCGAAAAAATTCTGATCACCGGCGAGGTCGAGCTACCGCCGCTGAAGGCCATTGCTGAAGATATTCCGCTGGATGTGGTTTATGAAGATGAAAGCCTGGCCGTGGTCAATAAACCTGCGGGTATGAGCGTGCACGCGGGGTCAGGCAAGGGCGAAGCGGGCAATCGCGGGACCATGGTCAACGCTTTGCTGCATAAATTCAACGGACTTTCACAAATCGGCGGAGAGATGCGGCCGGGGATTGTGCATCGGCTGGACAAGGAAACGAGCGGGCTGATTATCGTTGCGAAATCTGATAAAGCTCACAGAAAGCTGGCGGAACAATTTTCCAAGCGCGAAGTAAAAAAGACTTATATCGCGCTGGTTCACGGATGGCCGAAGACAACGCGCGGGACCATCAATGATCCCATCAGCCGGGATCTGGTGCGTCGCACACGCATGACCACGCGACGACATGGCCAGAGCCGGCCGGGACGAGATGCCATCACGCACTGGCATGTGACCGAGAAGATTGAGGGCGAGTACGGCAAATTTGCTCTGCTGGAGGTAAAAATTGAGACCGGCAGGACGCACCAGATCAGAGTGCATCTCTCGTCGATTGGCCATCCCATTGCGGGTGACACGCTTTACGGCGCGCCGGGGAAAATAATGAGTTACGGAGGTACAGGATCAAACCCGGCATCTCTGGAAAGGAACTTTCTGCACGCTTCCGCGATACAATTTAGCCATCCAATCAGTAACCGGCCGCTTTCCTTCCAGCAGCCGTTACCGGCTGAGCTTAAAAATTTTCTCGGTCAAATCACTGATTGAGGAATTGTTTCCCAAGACTATAATGAGCAAGAGAGCTCCTGACATGTATCTTAAGAAGTTATTTGCGCTGTTGTTCGCGCTGACGCTGCTTTGCTGCTCCGCTTTGGCGCAGACCTCGCCGACGACACCGCAGCCTCCAGCCGCGTCCACGGCCCAACAACCCGCTGCCGGCGCAGTTGACCCTTCAACCGTGGGCGATCCATCGCTTCCCATACAGACTTTTCATAGCCGGTCCGATGAAGTGAACGTGATTTTTACCGTCACTGACAAGCACAATAAGTTCATCAAAGACCTGAAGGAAAGCCAGTTCAAGTTTCTGGACAACAACAAGCCGCCTAAGCAGATCATGAATTTCTCCGCGGAGACTGACCTGCCGTTGCGCGTGGGCTTGTTGATTGACGCCAGCAATTCCATCCGCGACCGTTTTCTGTTTGAGCAGGATTCGGCGATTGAGTTTCTGCACCAGATTATCCGCCCGAAAACCGACAAGGCTTTTGTGTTGGCCTTTGACGAAGTATGGGACCTCACGCAGGATTTTACCGGCGATCTGGACAAACTGACCAAGGGCGTAAAAGTGATACGTCCAGGCGGCGGCACCGCGCTGTGGGACGCCGTTTTTTATGCCTGCCAGGACAAGCTGATGAAAGAGCGCGAGACCGGCCCGGTCCGCAAGGCAATTATTCTGGTCTCAGACGGCGACGACAACCAGAGCCGCAAGCTGCGCCAGGAAGCCATTGAGATGGCCCAGCGCGCCGGCGTGATTGTGTACACCATCAGCACGAACCTGAACAACACAATTGATGAAGGCGACCGTAGCCTGAAGATGCTGGCGGAAACCACCGGCGGACAGGCTTTCTTCCCGTTCAAACTGCAGGATGTGGCGAACGCTTTCCACGATATCAATGAAGAGCTGCGCAGCCAGTATTCAGTGTTTTACAAGCCGGAAAATTTTGAAGCGGATGGCCATTTCCGTCCGATACAGATCATGGCGGACAGCAAGAAATACAAGGTGCGGGCCAAAAAGGGATACTACGTGCCGCGCCAGTAAACCAACCTAATTGAAATTCCAGAGCCCGGCCGCACAAGCCGGGCTTTTTGTTGTCCGCAGGGTTGAGTTGCCGGCACAGAGAACTTGAAAATCCAATTGCATATAATAAGATGATTGAGCAACTCCCTTATGATCCTTAAATCTCTGGTTCTCTGTATCGCATTGATTATTGCGGCTGGCATGGCTTCGGCTCAGCAGCCTGCAGCTTCGACTCAGCAGCCTACGGCTACGCCAACACCTGCGGCTGTCGAGCCCGCGGCAAACAGTAATGGGCAAGTTCCCACCGTACGCGTGCGGTCCGACGAAGTGAATGTGATTTTTACCGTGGTGGATAAAGACGGAAGACTGGTGCGCAACCTGAAACAGGACCAGTTCAGGATCAAGGACAACAACCTGCCGCCAAGGCAGATCACGAATTTTGCCGCGCAAACCAATCTTCCGCTGCAGGTGGGCCTGCTGATTGACGCCAGCAACTCCATTCGTGACCGTTTCCAGTTTGAGAAAGACTCAGCTTCAGAGTTTCTATACGAGATTATCCGCCCAAAATCTGATCGCGCCTTTGTGATGGCTTTCGATGAAAAACCGGATGTGACGCAGGACTTCACCGACAATCTGGATAAGCTCAGGGATGGCGTGAAGGCGATCCGGGCCGGTGGCGGCACGGCGTTGTGGGACGCCATTTATGTTGCCTGCCGCGACAAATTGATGAAAGAACCCTCCACAACAACCGTGCGGCGCGCCATTATTCTGGTTTCTGATGGTGATGATAACCAGAGCCATGTGTATCGCGACGAAGCGATTGATATGGCGCAGCGGGCCGGGGTGATTGTTTACGCCATCAGCACCACGCTGGTGGAAACGCACACCAAAGGCAATGACAACCTTAAAGCGCTGGCTGAAGCCACGGGAGGCCGGGTGTTTCTTTCCACCAAGATTGACGATGTGGTGGCTTCATTTTCGCAAATCCAGGAAGAGCTGCGCAGCCAGTATTCAGTTTCCTACCGCCCGGAAAATTTTGTGACTAACGGACAGTTCAGGCCGGTTCAGATCACGGCGGACTCCAAAAAGTACAAGGTGCGGGTCAAGAAGGGCTATTACGTGCCCAAGGAATAGGGGCTGTAATCTGG
Organism: Candidatus Angelobacter sp.; assembly: GCA_036491195.1. Lineage (GTDB taxonomy): Bacteria > Acidobacteriota > Terriglobia > Terriglobales > Acidobacteriaceae > Angelobacter. Next base: position 265 of record DASXCL010000179.1, on the reverse strand, counting down.
CGGCAAAAATCTGCCGCCATGCAATTCTTTAGCTTTTACCTGCGCGATGGATTGTCTTTAGGCGGATAGTAGCCTTTTCGGGCCTGTATCTTGTATCCGTCTTTTGATTTGATTTCCAGGCGGCGGAATTGTCCGTCATTCACTTCGTTCGTGGAAGTAAAAGCGAGCGTGTACTGGCTGCGCAACTCGTCTGAGATTTCAGAGAATGCCTGATCGATCTTGTCCATGCGGTGCACGGCGATAATTCTTCCACCCGTCTGTTCAG
>DASXCL010000178.1:0-4001 GCA_036491195.1 Candidatus Angelobacter sp. | reverse complement strand
CAAATCCTCCAAATTTTGAGCACCACGATCTTCGGGAAAACCCCGATTTTACAGGCCCTGCTTGATGCCCAGCGCCAATTTCAACTACCCTATGTCGATAACCAATTGAATCTATTCAGCTTTTAATTGGACAGTACTGATGCGGAATCTCAATTTTGGCCTGGGAGTATTCTGCTATAATCGAGGCCTACTATGACCATCCGCCAGGGTGGTTTGCGTCGGGGAGTGGCTCAGCCTGGTAGAGCACCTGGTTCGGGACCAGGGGGTCGGAGGTTCAAATCCTCTCTCCCCGACCAATTATTTTCAGCGACTTACACGCCTTCAGAATCCCGCAAAATCCCCGCCGTAGGTAAAAATGCGACAGTGTTGGCTTCACGGATTTTCAAGGGGAATGTACTCAACGGCGTTGACGGAAATTGTCGTAAGGAAAGCCAAATGAAGATCCTACGACTATAAAAATGCCTCAATAATGATTGTCTGACCACGATACACGCTTTTAGAAAGTGATGAAAAACCATGTTTGATATTGCGACACTGATTTTTACACGATGGTAGTGCAGGATTTCGATGAATTTATGGCCGAAACACATTCGGTACGAAAGGCGCTTCACCTGAACGCAATTTGAATTGGGTTGATGCGGGTGCCTCAAAACGCAATTTAGGGTATGGGACCAGCAGGACCGCTTGTCTTTGCTAGAGAGTCATTTTTTCGATTGTGCACGGGTGAGGGAAAGAATGATTCAAACCCTTTGCCCGAGATTGGATTTATGTCCAGCTTCCTTCCGTGGATTTAGCGAAAAAATCCGCCACAACCCTGGCCCCTATGTTGACTGCGACTGGGACAAACCAACTAGATGCAGTCAATAAACGGACGATCTTTCAGAAAATCATTCTTGACCTTTTTAATATGCTTGGATCTTCCTGTCGGAACTGCTTTGGGATCGGCGGAGCAGGTTTGACACGAGAAATGGGTGGACTTTACAATCAAAACTGCTGCCGACAAGTGGTCGCGCAGCTTCTTTTTTGTCCGATTCCCCTCACCTTTTGGCGGTGTAGCTCAGGTGGTTAGAGCGACGGTCTCATAATCCGTAGGTCGTAGGTTCGAGTCCTACCGCCGCCACCAACGTCACAGTCCAATCATGTTGTCGTCGCTCCAGCGCCGGTCTTGGCTTTTATTCGACGGGCCAGCCGAGCTGCCCCCTGGGCGTAGGTCGTAGGTTCGAGTCCTACCGCCGCCACCAAAGCCCTTCTTTGCGTTTATGAAACTGAGCTTGTTCTGCGGCTGCTTGCGATTTTCCCGCAGCAGCTTTCGATCTTCCCCCACCCAGCTCTGGATTCGCGGCACAATACTTCCATGGAGGCAACAAATGGCCAACATTACTCAGCCCAACCGCACTCGTAAAGGTGACGAAAAATACTCTTTCCGCTGCGCCGATGCCGGCTTTACCGGCTGCGCCTGGGAAGCCAAAGGTTCCAGCCCTGAAGACATTTTGAAGCAAGCCGAGCAGCATGGCCGTGAGCAGCACAACCTCACGTCCATTGACGACGAAACACGCAACATGGTCCGCAGCAAGATTCGCCCGGCTGCCTGATCGGCGCCATCGCCGCTCCCAGCCTCTCGAACTTTCATGTCCCTGATCCCCCCTCTTCAGGCGAGCCTCGTCAGTTCGCCTTTTTTCTTGCCTCGCGACGGCCACACTCTCTTTCCTAATCGATGGTTACATTCTTGTTCGATCTGCAGTGCCGCAACATAACCTTCAGCGGAGCCGGCCGACTTGCGTGCCGGGCCGCCTGTGCCGCAGGCGCAGCATAACCTTTCTCGGCGATCACACTCTTCAGCGGTTTGGAGCGAAGCGACAGAAACATACGCTACAATCAAATATCTTTCTGGGTAGCTGCCCGGTAAGGCCAATATCTGCATGCTTCGCTACTTCACCGCCGGAGAATCGCACGGAGAAAGCCTCGTGGCTTTTCTTTCCGGCGTCCCCGCAGGTCTAAGCATCAACCAGCAGTTCCTCAACCGCGAGCTCTGGCGTCGCCAGCAGGGCTTTGGCCGCGGCGGACGCATGAAAATTGAGACTGACCGCGTCCATATCGTCTCCGGCGTGCGTCACGGCAAAACCATCGGCTCGCCGATTTCTATTCTGCTCGAAAACAAAGACTGGAAAAATTGGGAAGAATCTCTGCCCGTGGAAGCTGGCGATCCGGAAAAGCACAAGCGTGTCTCCTCGCCGCGTCCCGGCCATGCCGACCTTGCCGGCGCTCTCAAATACAACTTCCCTGAAGCGCGATACATTCTTGAACGCGCTTCGGCCCGCGAATCCGCCGCCCGCGTCGCCATCGGCGCCATCGCCAAGCTTTTTCTGCGCGAGCTTGGCATTGAAGTGCTCAGCCACGTTATCGCCGTGGGCAAGGCCACGTTATCAAATGCGGAAGTCAGCTGGGACAAACTCGAAGAGTTGCATGCCCGCAAAGAAGTCCTGCTCAACTGTGCCGACGTCGATGCCGAGCAACGCATGAAAGCTGAAGTGGACCAGGCCCTGCGCACCGGAGATTCCGTCGGCGGCGTCTTTGAAGTTGTCGCGCATAACGTGCCGCCCGGCCTCGGCGCCTTTGCCCAGTGGGATGAGCGCCTGGACGGCATGCTCGCCATGGCCGTGATGTCACTGCAGGCCGTCAAGGCCGTTGAGATCGGTACCGGCGTTGAGTCGGCGCTGTCATTCGGCTCCTCCGTGCACGATGAAATCGGCTATAAGAAAAGCGGCGAAGCGCGCTTTACCGGCTTCACTCGCGCATCCAATCACGCGGGCGGAATCGAAGGCGGCATTTCCAACGGGCAGGACATCCTGGTACGCGGCTATCTCAAACCTATTTCCACGTTGCGGCGTCCGCTTGGCTCGGTGGATTTCGCCACGCGCGAACCGGTCAAGGCCGCCTATGAGCGCTCCGATGTTTGCGTTGTGCCGGCCGCGGGCGTTGCGGCGGAAGCCATGGTAGCGCTCACTCTCGCCAAGTGTGCGCTCGAAAAGTTCGGCGGCGATTCCATCACGGAGACGCGGCGAAATTTCGAAGGCTATCGAGAACAATTGCGGGAGTTCTAGCAGAGCGAATGATTTATCCAATCGTAGTCTATGGTGACCCGGTCCTGGAACGGCCATCCGAACCGGTCACCGAATTTAATGATGACCTGAAGAAGCTGGTGGATGACATGTTTGAGTCCATGTATGCGGCCCACGGTGTCGGACTGGCGGCGCCGCAAATCGGCATTGCCAAGCGCATTGCCGTGATTGACACCACTTTTAAAGAAGACCCAAACGCCAAGCTCGTTCTGATCAACCCTGAAATTATCGGTCGCGAAGGCCGGCAGAACGGCCAGGAAGGCTGCCTCAGCCTGCCCGACTTTCGCGAAAATGTTATTCGCGCCAACATCGTCACCGTTCGCGCCCAGGATATCCATGGCAAGTGGTTTGAAAAGGCCGGCGACGATCTGCTCGCGCGCGCATTCTTGCATGAGACTGACCACCTGAATGGCCGTCTCTTCATCAGCCATGTAAGCGCCCTCAAGCGCGACCTGATCAAGCGCAAAATCAAAAAGCTGGTCCGCGCCGGCGAGTGGGCATGAAGCTGGTTTTCTGCGGTACCCCAATGTTTGCCGTGCCGTCGCTTGAGCGCCTTGCCGCTGCCGGATTTGAAATTCAACTGGTCGTCACCCAGCCTGACCGCCCGCAGGGCCGCGGCATGGCCTTGACCGCGCCACCGGTCAAGCAATCGGCGTTGAAGCTTGGCCTGACAGTCATCCAGCCGGAAAAAATCAGAAAGAATGAAGACTTTCAGGCACAACTCAAAGTTCTTCAGCCGGACGCAATCATCGTTGTCGGCTATGGCCGCATCATCCCGCCCTGGATGCTGGAACTCCCACGCTATGGCAACATCAACGTTCACGGCTCTCTGCTGCCGAAGTATCGCGGCGCCGCGCCGGTGCAGTGGGCCATCGCTCAGGG
>DASXCL010000177.1:0-9120 GCA_036491195.1 Candidatus Angelobacter sp. | reverse complement strand
CTCAACGCCAACTTCAATACCGGACTGCAGCAATCGGCTGTAACGGGCACGGTCCAGCCGGTGACCAGCGCCATGCCGAACTCGACGCTGATCTGGTCTTTTGCCACCGGCACCTGCGATGCAGAATCCTGGGCTGGCATTACGCCCGCGCAGGAAGCCACGAACGTTCAGGCCTTTGTTAACGCCGGCAAGAAGTACATCATCAGCACTGGCGGAGCCAATGGCTCGTTCGATTGCTCCAGCGGACAAGGGCTGATCAACTTCATCAACCGATACAAATCGGCAAACCTGGTCGGCATTGATTACGACATCGAACTTGGGCAATCGCAAGCGCTCATTGACGACTTGATCAACGCGACTAAAGTTGCAATGGGGACCTTCCCCAACCTGCAATTCAGCTTTACCATCCAGTCGCTCGGCTCCATGTCGGCCAACCCCATCACGGGAGGAAGCGCCGGCACGACCGTGGTAAATGAGATCAAGCGTCTGGGGCTGACCGGCAACTACGTCGTGAACCTCATGACGTTCGACTACGGTTCAACTACTACCAGCAACTGCGTGGTGGTAAACAACGCATGCGATATGGGCCAGTCCGCGATCGCCGCGGCGCAGGCTCTCAACGCGCAATCCGGCATACCTTTTACTCACATCGGACTCACGATGATGATCGGAAAGGCCGATACTCAGGACGAGATCACAAGCCTGCACGACATAGACACGGTGAACGCCTTCGTGATCTCCAACCACCTGCCGACTTCGCGTTTCTGGGCATTCGATCGTGACACGCCCGGCGCCGGCGGCAGCTCGAGTAGTGGCACCACGAATCCCGCCCTTGCCTATACGCATGAGTACATGAACAGCCTGGGTGTGCCATAACCAACGGACCGGATGGCGTCCGCGCAGATCAGCCGCGGACGCCATCTTTTTATGCTCATGGCACAATAAGCTCTGTGAATTTTACAAATGACCGCCAACACGCTTCTCCTGCACGATGGGTGCCCACCCTCTACTTTGCCGAGGGGCTGCCTTTCTACACCGTCAGCTTGATGGCGCTGATTTTTTATCAGCGTGTGGGTGTTAGCAATGAAACAATTGCGCTGACCACCAGCCTATTGGGCCTGCCCTGGTCGCTTAAGCCCTTGTGGAGTCCTTTCCTTGAGATGTACAAGACCCGGAAGTTTCTTGTGGTGTGCTTTGAGTTTATCGGCGGGCTCAGCCTGGCATTGCTGGCGCTGTGTTTGCCGCTTCCCGGCTACTTTCGTTATTCGATTGCGTTGTTGTCGATCATAGGCTTCTGCTCCTCTTCTCATGACATTGTCGCGGACGGCCTTTACATCGCGAGTCTCAACTCGAAGCAACAATCAGCTTATGCCGGCTGGCAAGGCGGTTTCTTTAACGTCGCACGATTCTTCTCGCAGGGAGGACTCATCATCCTAGCTGGATTTCTTGAGGCACGGATGCCTATCCTCCGCGCCTGGATGATTATCTTTGGCAGCCTTGGCGTGATCCTTGTCTTGCTGGGTCTTTATCACGCGCGCATGCTGCCCAGCGGCGGCGAAGACCGGCGTTCCGGCAACATAAAGGAAGTAGCTAGGACTTACTGGGATGTTGTAGTGCGCTTTTTCCAGAAGCCCAACATCATTCTGCTGCTGATTTTCATTTTTCTGTACCGCGCAGGCGAGGGCCAACTGGTAAAGATCGGCCCTCTATTTCTCAAAGCCGCGCGCATAGACCACGGCTTGGGCCTGAGCACCGCGCAATTTGGGACTATTTATGGCACGCTGGGCACGGCCGCTTTTATAGCGGGCACGGTGCTGGGAGGTTACTTCACTTCTTGGCTCGGACTGAAGCGGGCCATCGTTCCACTGATTATTATTATGAACTTGCCGAACGTGGCATACGTTTACTTGAGCACGACCCTGCCCGCGAATTCTGCGCTGATCGCGACGGCGCTGAGTGTAGAAATGTTCGGCTATGGTTTTGGATTTGTCGGTGTGATTCTGCTCATGATGCAGGAGATCGCACCGGGAAAATACCAGGCGGCCCACTACGCGTTTGCCAATTCCCTGATGAATCTTGGGCTCATCGTGCCGGGCGCAGTAAGCGGCTATATTCAGAAATGGATTGGCTACCAGAAGTTTTTTGTCTGGGTGCTGATTGCAGCTATTCCTGCCCTGGCGATGGCCCGCTTCATTCCGATTGGCAGCGGCACCGAGCCGAGCGCACCACCGACGAAAGCCTTCGCTGAAGGGGAGCCATAGAACCAGAAATTCTGGGTGCGAAGTGGAATCTGGGAAAAATACTATGACGCTGGAACAGGCCGTAGGACAGCAATTTTTGGTGGCCTTTGAGAGCAGGCAAGCTCCACCAGAAGAGTTTGTCGAAGTTCTGCGCCGCTACCTTGTAGGCGGCGTGGTCCTCTTCCGCCACAAGAACATGGGTAATCTGGCTGAGCTGCGTAGACTGACTCATGCTCTGCAGCGCGCCGCGGCCGAATCTGATCAACCTCCGCTGCTCATCGCCGCGGACCAGGAAGGCGGCCAACTCATCGCTGTGGACCAGACCACGCCCTTTCCTGGCAACATGGCCTTAGGGGCTACCGGCTCAGAAAAACTCGCCTATAAAGTGGGACGTGCTTTGGGGAAAGAGCTTTCCGCCGTGGGCATTAACGTTGCTTTTGCGCCTGTCTGCGACGTCAACAGCAATCCTCGAAATCCGGTCATTGGCACGCGCTCTTTCGGCGAAGATGCGAAGATGGTGGCACGCTTGAGCACCGCGCTCATTCGCGGCCTGCAGAAGTCCGGAGTGGCCGCCACCGCCAAGCATTTTCCCGGGCACGGGGACACTTCCAGCGATTCGCACCGTGGCGCTCCCATCGTGACGCACGACGCCAAACGGATACGTTCTGTCGAGCTGGTTCCATTTCGCGCTGCCGTAGCGAGTCGAGTTCGGCTGGTAATGACGGCCCATATCGTGGTGCCTGCGTTGAATGGCGGCTCAGACGAATTGCCCGCCACTCTCTCGCCGAAAATTCTGCGCGATCTGCTCCGCCACAAGATGCGCTTTAATGGCGTAATTGTTTCCGATGCTCTCGATATGCACGCCATGGAACAGGGGTCCGGTTACGTGGCCGAAACAATGGCAGCTGTCTCTGCGGGAATTGATCTGCTTCTTTTCAATCACGACCTTGCCCGCGTGGAGCCGGCTTACACGAATCTGGTGCAAGGAGCGCGGAGGGGGCTGCTCTCCGCCGACGAGATTTACGCATCAGCACGGCGCATCCTTGCGCTGAAGAACTGGATCAAGCGACAACCGCAGGAACCTTTAGCTGTGATCGGCTGCCAGGAGCATCTTCACCTCGCACAGGAGGTGGCGCGAAAATCGGTCACGCTGGTGCGGGATAACGCAAGAGTTCTGCCATTGCGCGTCGCTCCCAACGAGAGAATTGCGGTTGCAATTCCGTGTCCTCAGGATTTGACTCCCGCCGATACCTCGTCTTATGTGAAGCCGGCGCTCGCGGACGCGCTTCGCCGATATCATCCACGGGTCGACGAATTTTCTTTTGCTATGGACCCGTTATTGCCCGACATCCGAGAGTTGTGTAAGGAATTGGCCCGATATGAAATAGTAATTCTGGGGACCATCAATGCCTCTGACCATCGCGGGCAAACGGAGCTGGTGCATAAGCTTATCAAACAGGATGCACGCCTGATTACGGTGGCACTCCGCATGCCATATGATCTGGCAGCGTATCCCAAAGCGGCCACTTACGTTTGTACATACAGCATCCTGCCTCCCGCCATGGAGGCGCTGGCGGAAGCGCTTTGCGGGCGCATTCCTTTTGCCGGTAACCTGCCGGTGACCATCCCTGGAATGTCTGCGAAGAAGTGAAGTAGAGCAAACCTTGTGTACCCAATCAGGGCACGGCTTGAGTCGATTCACGAATCACCAGCTCTGCGGAGAGCTTGCGATGAATGGCCGAGCCGCTGCGGTTCTCTGCCGACGCGGTGATAGCCTCAATGAGGATGCTTACCGCGCTCGCGCCCATAGCTTCCATCGGCTGGCGCACCGTGGTGAGAGCAGGCACTAATAGGTGAGATGGATTCACGTCGTCAAAGCCGATGATTGAGCACTCCTGCGGTACTCCGATTCCTGCCCTGGCCAGGGCGCGCAGCGCGCCAAACGCGGTCATGTCGTCATACGCCATCAGCGCAGTGAAGGATCGCTTCTGTTTCAAAAGCTCTTCCGTGATGCGGAAAGCGTCGTCCACGCCGGCGTTCAGATTCAGTTGGTCTGGCAAATCGACAGTCAGACGGGGATCCAGTTCCAGGCCGGTGTCCCGGGCAAAGCGCTGTACGCCCCGCCACCGCGTCTTGCTGCTGGAGAGCGCTTTGGGGCCGCGCACAAAAGCGATTTTCCTGTGTCCCAGCGAGTAAAGGTGCGCCAGGGCTGAATATGCCCCGCCTTCGTCGTCCACCGTGACGGAACTGGTGGCGTTCGACTCGAGTTCACGGCCGATGATGACCGTGGGAGTCTTGCCGCGCTCGAGATCGGCAAGCAGATTGATGTCCAGATAGAGCCAGTTGGCCAGTACCAGCAAGCCTTCAACCCTGCGCTCCAGCAACATCTCCAGGTAACGTTCGAACCGGCCGCGCTCGTTGTGCGCATCCGCCAGAATGGAGAGATATGATTCCTGGTACAGCGATTTCTCGATCCCGCGCAGAATCAGGGTGCAGTAAGGATCGGAAATATCGAAAAGGATCACTCCTACAGTGTGATTTCTCTTGCTGCGCAATGATTTGGCAAAGATGTTGGGGTGATAGCCCAGCGTTTTGGCGGCTTTCTGGATGCGTGCCTTGGTAGTCGATGGAATGTAACGCGCCAGCGGGGCGTTGTTCAAAACGATGGAAACGGTGCTGGCGGCAAAGCCGCTTTTTCGAGCGACGTCGCGAATGGTTACAGACGCTTTTTTGGAGCTTTGCCGTTTCATTTTTTGTCTGCTTTGCTGCCAGCCCAAGATCGTAAGCTGAACTGCTCCTTAATTCTCGCATTGTTTTGCTATTGATGTTTAATAAAAATTATGGTCTTTTTTGTTCTTTTTTATTGAAACGATTCGTTATAATTGCGTTCCGCGGGCGCCAAAGGAGGTTTTGCCATGCCGGCATTCTCTATTGGAGTGGATCTGGGCGGCACCAACCTGCGCATCGCCGCGATTGAAGAAAGCGGCGCGCAGCTTGAGAGTGTGGACGCTCTTACCGGGATCAGCCGCGGGCGCGAAAAGGTCGTGAATGAACTGGCCGAGGCCGTGCGCTTTCTGAGCGGCAAATACTCTTCTTCGCACAAATTCCTCGGGCTGGGAATCGGCATTCCCGGGATCATTGATATTCAAAGAGGCACTCTCTACTCGGCGGCGAACCTGCCCGGCTGGGACGGCTACCAGGCGCGCGAGGACCTGGAAGCACGGCTGGGGACTGCCGTCATCCTGGAAAACGACGCGAACTGCGCGGCACTCGGCGAAAAGTGGCTTGGCGCCGGCAGCCATGTCGAAGACCTTTGCATGATCACGCTCGGCACCGGGGTGGGTGGCGGCTTCGTGATCAATGGAAAGCCATGGCACGGCATTCTGGGGATGGCCGGCGAATTGGGACACATGACCGTGATACCGGAAGGCAGACCATGCGGGTGCGGTAATCATGGCTGCCTCGAACAATATGCGTCGGCTACGGCGATTCGCAGGTCGGCTCTACAGGTGTCGAATGAATCTCCATGCCTGGCGGCAGCGAAGGAACAGGATGCCGCCTTGAGCGCGAGGACCGTACACGGGTGCGCGCAAGCGGGCGACGCAGTGGCAAAGCGCATTTTTGCCGCCGCCGGCGCCGCTTTGGGAATCGCGCTGGCTAACCTGATCAACGCTTTCAATCTACCGATGTACGTGATTGGCGGCGGCGTCTGCCGCGCCTGGGACCAGTTCTCGCCCGCAATGTTCGCCCAGTTGATGGAGCGCTCCATCGTTTTTCGCGCCGGCGAAGAGCAGAAGATGAGCCACCGCGGGACAGAAGTGAAACCGGCACAACTGCAGGACCGTGCGGGCTTGATCGGCGCCGCGCGTCTGCCCATGATCATGCACGCCGGCCATTCCTGCCCGCTCGCGGTGTAGTTTCCCGACGTCCACGGGGAGGCAACAGCTAATCGCGATCAACTCTCTTTGCCCATTACAATGCTCGGTAAGGTTCGGGCCTTAAAAAATATCTTGGCGACCCCCTTGACAGAAGCGCAGACCTTTGTGACAATCTTCGCCGTGTTTATGAAATCGTTTCAATAAACACGCTGATCGTTCAATAAATCGTCGAGTGCTCTCAGGGTGTGGTGCTCACACCTGCACTTTTGGAGGTCGCATGCTGGGTTTCAGGATTTTGCAATCAGGTCTCCACTCCAACGGCTGTCGAGTAGCAGGTGTTGGGCGAACCAACTTCCACAGGGCGCTTACCGGAAGCGTCCTTTTATTTTTTGCTTTCGGCGTGCTGCTTCTGCTGTCCTCGGTGGCATTGGGACAGGAAGTAAGCGGCTCGATTGTAGGAACCGTAGTTGATCCGAGCGGCGCTGCCATCACCGGCGTTAGTATCGCCGCGAAAGACGTCGATCGAGGGATAGTCCTTAACGCAAAGACCGATGATAGCGGCTCATTCCGGATAGCACGGGTGCCCGTTGGCCGCTACGAAGTGAAGGCTGAGATCGATGGCTTCCAGACCGCCATCAAACCCGTATTCGATCTTGTGCTCAACCAGACCGCCCGGTTGACTTTCGACATGAAGGTCGGGAGAACCTCGGAAACGGTTGAAGTCAACTCGCTTCCTCCGCTGTTGCAGACCGATTCGACCGAGATCAGCACGCACATCGATTCGGTCGCCACAGAGAACCTGCCGCTGATCACCAGAAACTATAACGAACTGACGTTGCTCACGCCTGGCGCCGTAAGCACAAACCCAGGGGCCTTCGTCTCGGGCCAATCCACATTCCAGGTGGGAAGGCCTTATATCAATGGGAATCGCGAACAAACCAGCAATTACGTCCTCGATGGAATGGATAACAACCAGCACGATAATAACGAAGTAGCCTATGCCCCCAACGTTGATGCCATTCAGGAATTCAACCTGATCACGCAGAACCCGTCGGCTGAATTCGGCAATTTCCTTGGTGGTATCGTGAACGCGACGCTGAAGTCCGGCACCAACTCTTATCACGGCACCGTCTTTGAGTTTTTGCGCAATGACATATTCAATGCCAATGAATGGAGTAACAACCTCTTCGGAAACGATCCAGCCGGCCACGAGAAGGTACCGAGGGCGAAGTTGCGCTACAACCAATTTGGCGCAACATTCGGCGGGCCCATCGTCAAAGACAAACTCTTTTTCTTTGTCGATTATCAGGGGCAGCGGATGGTCACGCCGTCTACGCAGTCTGCAAGTGTACTGAGTCAGGCGGAGCGTGGCGGAGATTTTGGACAGCTCTGCACAACCAATGGGGGCACATTTGACGGGGCCGGAACCTGCAGCAAGACCGCCTTCCAGCTTCACAGGCCGGGCACCGGTACTGTGATTCCATTCAACAATTTAGTTTCGGCTGGTCTCACGCTCAGTCCGGCAGCCCTGAAGATTGTTAATTCGGCCCTCTATCCGTTACCGAATAACGGAATCAATGGGCTGCTCTACTCGCAACGAACCGAAAACAACGCAAATCAGGGAGACATAAAACTAGACTGGGTACCTTCACAGAAAGACCATCTGTTTGGGCGCTATTCGCAGCAGGACGTGGAGAATCCAACCACTGAAACTTTTGTTCTCGCCTCCAATGGAATAACCAATTTCAGCTACCCCCTCAAGAATGTTGTTGCCGATTGGACCCGAACCGTCAGTCCGACTATGTTGAACGACCTTCGTCTGGGTGTCAGTCACTTTCCGGTTTTCCAGGGATTCTCAAATCCCACAGGCCAGAACTTGCCCCAAGCCTTTGGGATCCCTGGCTCGCCAAGTACGTTCTTGCCTTCGATCGGTGGTTTTCAGGACGGTATCAGTGGGATCGGCAACAATCTTGCCCAAACCAACGTATTTGCCGATACAGTCATTCAATTCAGCGATTCCTTTTTGATGACCAGAGGCAGCCATGAATTTCACACCGGTCTTCAATTTAACCGTTATCGAGACAATTTCCTCTATCCGGGAAATGAGGGCTTGGCCGGTCAATTTAACTTCAATGGTCAATACAGCGGCTCAGGTTCATCTGACTTCTTGTTGGGCCTACCTAATAGTCTCGGTATAGGCCAGGGCGTAGGCAACCGCCACGTAAACAACAGCCTCTATGCCGCCTATGTTCAGGACAACTGGCGTGCGAGACGGAACCTGACCCTGAATCTCGGGCTCCGCTGGGAAGTCAATACTCCGCGCACCGCCGGGGATGGTAATGCGGTAAATTACGCGCTGTCCGGCGGGCAACTCATCACGCCGACCATCAACAATAGTGGCCTGGGCGGAGCGCTTTATCACCAATATAACGGCATCGCAAATTTCCAGCCGCGAATTGGGATCGCATGGCAGCCTGAGTTCGTGAAGAATACCGTGATACACGCGGCGTACGGAATTTCAAATTACACGGAAAGTAATGGCGTCAACAATCTTCTTACGCAGAATCCGCCGTTTGAGACGGCACACAACGTCACGTTCCTCGCCAGTTCGCCCCTTCCCGGAAGCACTCTGGACCAGGGCTTCACTGGATTCCCCACCGGATGCACTCTTGCACTGGCCGTTGCGTTCTCACCCACGTGCTTCAGCGGCGTGAATATACACGCCTTTGATGTCGATCTTCGTCCCACCGTTCACTATGCCTGGAACTTGAGCATCGAGCATCAATTTGGAACGGCAACCACGGTGCAGATTGGCTATGTTGGCCAGACGAACCAGCACCTTTCCAACATCATCATGTTGCAGCAAAAGCAGTTGAATCCTGACGGTAGCGTATCACCCAGTCCCTTCTTGAACCCGACTCTTTTGGGCGAAGTCGGGCAGGCGCGGTTTACGTTGTCGAATGGCATCTCCAACTACCACGCCTTGCAGACGGTTTTACAAG
>DASXCL010000176.1:0-16356 GCA_036491195.1 Candidatus Angelobacter sp. | reverse complement strand
TGGTCTCACCTGCATCCAGCGCCCGCATGGCCGATATTTTTAATTCTCGGCTGTACTGTATTCGGGCCATTTCCATTGCCTGTCTCCATTCAATGTACTCGGCCCCTTATTTCCCTGTCTCATTTTTGGGGTGCAGTCCAGGCGATAGTAACGAATGAGTAATATTGCCGACATCGGAAAGGAGCAAAATCTTACCGCGGATGAACACGGATTCCACTGGATCTGCGGGATTGCAAAGCTACGGCTATTTCGGCTTCTTGACGGTTGCCGGGGCGGCTTCGTCCATATCAATGGGCTGGGCAAGCAGTTTGAACACCACGTCGCGGGCATGGGAGGTAACGCTTTTGTCGGCATTGGTGGTGAGTTCCGTGAGGGCGCCGCGGAGAACATAGTAGCCGTCGTCACCCCGGGTCTTGCCCGGACCGCGATCAAACCTGCCCTTGAATTCATACCAGAGGCTGTGCAGGGGGCGCGTGGTGAAGGAGACATCGTGGCCCTGGACGTCGGCCTTGAGGAAGAACTGGTCGAGAAATACGCCGTTGTCGCTGTCGGAATCGCCCATGCGGGAGATGTATCCGGTGACCGAGGCTTTTTCCAGGGTGATCTGAAGGAATTCGCCTTCCTTCAGAAAGCTATACATGCCGGAGATGTCTTCTGCGGCATGCGGCGCGATGGCGTTGGCCGTATCCGGCTGCTCTGGACGGTTCTGTCCCCGGGTGTTGAGGCCGGGCGTCTGGATTTGGGCATGGCAGGCCGCCGCCATGGTAATGACGGTGAGCAATCCAATGATTTTTCTGCACAAAAGCATAAGCTGGGCAATTAGCTGATAAAGATATAATCGGTCTAACCAGCGGGAAGTCAAGTTAAATGCAGTCGGCGAAAACAGCGGCCTCAAACGAAGCAGTTACGGCTTCATTTGGCGGTCTTCGCTTGGTGATTGAGCCCGAACCGTGGCTGCGCATCTTTCTGCGCAATATTGGCGATTTGTTCCGCAAAGGCCCGCCGCCGGTCTGGATCAGCGCCGCTCCGGGCGAATACTGGGCAGACGCCCTGGTGAACCGGCCTGTGGCGTGGAAGGCTGCCAGGCAGTCGTTCCTGGGGCATCTGCTGGTGATTCTGGCGGTTTATGGGCTGAATCTGGCATGGCTGAACCAGCCGCAGGTCTTGCCGGAAACAACGCCGAACCAGGCGGCGGTGCATTACGAGGTTTCCGAGTATCTGCCGCCGGTAAACGCCGAAAAAGCCAGACCGGAGCCGCCTCGGCGGGCAAAGCCGCAAAAGGCCGACCCGGAGTTTGCCCCGCAGGAAATTGTGGTGACCCATGAGAACCACATCAGCACGCGGCAAACCATCGTTCAGCCCAGCTCTCTGGTGGTGAAGCAGGATACGCCGTTGCCTAACCTGGTGGCGTCCACGCAGGTCCCCGGCGCGCCTTTGGCGATGAACCATCCTTTACAAGTGCTGCCGGTGAACGTGCCGGAGATTGCTCCGCCCGCGCAGCCCATGGCGCAAAGCAGGTTGCGTCCATTGCTTTTTCCGCCAGCGGAGCGTCCGGAAGTGGCTGCACCGGCTGAGGCCGCGACCAGCCGTCTTGCGATTCCAAATCTGCCGTTGCAGGGCCCAATCGTTGTTGCACCTGCTCCAGATGTGGTGGCGCGAAAAACTGACGCCCTTCAGCTACCTGCGCAATCGCCGGAGGTGGCTGCGCCGGCTCCAGAAATTGCAGCCAGCCATGGGCTTCCGTCAGCTTCTTTGCCGATGGCCGCTCCGCAGGTGGCTGCGCCCGCTCCAGCGGCGGCCAACCGGAATCTGGGCAACATCGGCCTGCCGGCCCAGAATGATACTGCTGTGCCACCAGCTCCGCCTGTGATCGGCGGCAACTCTGGACGCGAAAAAGCCGTAGGACAGATGTTGGTGCTTAACGCCCGACCGGTTGCCCCCATCGGTCCAATGGCTGTTCCTGAGGGCAATCGACCCGGAGAATTCACTGCCAGCCCCTCGGGGCATGTTGGCGCGAGCGCGCGTGCAGAAATCGCACAAGGAAATTCCGCGGCGCCGCCTGGCCAGCCCGGAAATAACGCTTCTCCGGATATCTACGTCTCTCCTCCGCCGAAAAATGTCCCGGGCAGCGCCGTGGTTGCGACGGCGGCTCCGCGTCCGCTCACGCCGGATCGCACCGAACCGCCGCGCGACAGCGTTGACACAAAAGTCTTCGGCACGCGACGGCATTATTCCATGCGGCTGAGCATGCCGAACCTGACGTCATCGACCGGAAGCTGGAGCATTCGTTTTGCCGAGCTGAACGCCACCGGCCATGGCGGATCTGATCTGAGCGCGCCCGAGGCAATCACAAAAGTCGACCCCGCTTATCCTCAGGACCTGATGCATGACCGCATTGAGGGCGTAGTGGTGCTCTATGCCGTCATTCATGCCGACGGCAGCGTGGGCGAGGTCCGCGTGCTGGAAGGTTTTGACGATCGCCTGAACGAGAACGCGCGGATAGCGCTCGCGCAATGGCGCTTCCGTCCGGGCACAAAAGATGGGACGCCCGTGGATATTGAAGCCGTGGTCCGCGTGCCGTTCAAAGTCTCGCGCCGCAGCTTCTGATTTATCGGGCGGCCACCAGGTTCGATACGCTTTCAATCGCCTGATAAATCTTGGCGTGGGTGCAGACTTCGTAGTAGTGGCGGTCAGTGACTTGTTTCAGGGAAAAATCGCGCGCGTCCACGTGGGTAATGCGGCCTTCGCGCACAATGATCTGGTGAAACGATCCCTGGCCCAGCGGCACCATGCCGGCATAAACGCGGACCGTGCTTTTCTGCCAGATCATCGGGACCTGTAGATCATAGGCTTGCAGGGAGATTTCGCCGCGCAGCTTTTCAAATGCCGCTTGGTTGATGTGGATACCGCCGATGTTATAGCGCAGCAGGAATTCGTCGGGATTGCCGCCGGTATCTTCGTCTTCAACGGCTTTGAAGGAGAACACATTGAACAGCAGCTCGCGATCTTCCAGCCAGCGCCGGATGCCTTTGCTGCATGAAGATAGCCGGTCGCTCTCATTGAGCGCTTTGGAGATCATGATCTTTTTGCTGCCGTCCATCAGGTACATGGGCGCGGAATCCTGGTAGGAAATTCCGATGCCCAGTTCCAGGCTGGGCAGGCCCGCGGCCAGGGAACGCTCATTGTAGGCGTTTACCACCTGGATGATTTCTTTGGCCAGCACGCAGGTCTGGGCCACGCCCAGTGCGGGCTCGCCGTCGCGTTCAAACAAGGCCAGGATCAGCGCGTCGCCTTCGATAAAGACCTTTTTTGCGTCGTATTTCGGCAGCAGCTTGTTGATGGGATCGTAAAAATTCAAACTGAAATAGGAGGCCGGATTCAGGCCTTTTTCCAGCAGCGTGCGCGTCAACGTGGTCGATTCGCGAATGTCCGCCTTCAGCACCACGTGATGGATTATTTTCTCTTCCGTGGGCTTCTGCTCTTCCGTCAGCAGGAATTCGTAGAGGGTGTTGTTGATGGCGGAAAGCTCGCGGAAACGCTCATTGCCCAGGACGTTGACGTTTTCCATCACCGCCATCACGGTTTCCATGCGGCGCAAATCGCGATGATAACGCGTGAAGTCGGCAAAGAAGCGGCCAGCGGCTTTGGCCCGCTCCGCGGGCTTGCAGCCCTCCACCCTCTTCACCGCGGCATGCAAGCCTGCCGGAGAAAGTTTTCCATGCTCTTCCAAGAGCGTCTCTACCCGCTTGCGTTCCTCGCGGGAGATCAGCGCGTTCTTTATCTGCTGCGGATTGATCGGCGGCGAATACTGCGTCAGCAGCGGCACCGTTTCATACGAGGCGATCACGTTTCCCATCACGCCTTCGCGTTCCAGCAGTTCCGCCCACGCGTTCAGCAGCGCCTTCTGGACTTTGCCGTTGGGCTGGTTGTCGTCGGGCGCGCCGCCGGCCATGATTTCATTCGCGTTCTCCGGAGCATTCAGGAGACTATCAATCCGCGAATCGTCCAGGTCTGTAACCAGGCCGAGCGATTTCAGATACTGTGCGGCGATATCGCGCATCCTCTGAAAGCGGTCCCGGTCGCGATCATAGTTGCCCAGCATCACATAGTGTTCGGCGTTGAGCAGGTTGTCGCGGCCATCTTCGCTGAACACCAGGCGGTTCAGGAACAGTTCATAACTCGCGGCCGCCGTGTCGCCGAAAAGCGACCGTCTGGTTCTTCCCAGCGTTTCCTTTTCGGCTTCACGCAGGACCACGAACAGGGCTTGCCCGGCGCGGCGAAGCACTGATTTTTTGTTGATCTGGAAGCCGGCTACTCGCTCTCGCATCTCTGCGGTGCGGCTGTTGCCGGACTGGCGCGGCGCTTCGTAAAATTTTACCCGCGCTCGACACCGCTCCAGCGCCTGTCCGTATTGGTTGAGCAGCTCTGTGCGCTGAAACTTGAGGATCGCGAGACGAAAAAGCAGGTCGAGTGAAACGTTGCTCTCCGCCTTCGCGCGGTTCAATGAGACAACGTGCAATTCCGTCAGCAGTCGCTTGAATTCCGCCGTATCAGACTGCCGGTTCGGCTGGCCCTGGTGGCGTACCGGCGCGCGCCCTGCGGCCCTGTCTTCAGCCACCAGCTCTTCCACGTTCCCGTGCCGGGCTATCAGCTTGAAGATGTGCTGCCGGGCTGCATCGGTGAATTTGGAACTGAGGTAGACGTCGTGGCGGAGATTGTCAATCCCCGTCACCAGGTCCTCCAGGACAAGCGAGGGTTCTTCGCTGGCCAAAACAAGTTGACTGGCGTATTCGGGCAGACTACCGCGTTGAAGAAACGAAAACGACATTTGGCCGCTGTGCGCTGAGGGAAGTCAGATTGTATCCCAGCTTCTCGGCTTCCCTGACGTTACTATCGGCACCTTGAACCGGTCTTGTAGTCTTGCCCAAATGGCCTGTTATTCTACTGCCCGCTTTTTCTGGCTTTCTCAAATTCATCGCCTGGCTGCCAGCCTGCCAATTCCGGCTGATTGGCGGTGCCCCACCCCAGGACCAGGCCGAACTTCGCCAGCTTGGCGTCCGCGCTGAAGTCCATGTCCGCTCGATACTCGTCTGACGGCTGGTGATAGCGGTGCGCCACGTAATCCCGCTCCTTTTCTTCACCCCAGGCAAGATCGTGGCCTTTGAAAAGAGCTCCCTCATTCACGCTGAACGCGGGAACTCCAACGCGGGCCATGCTGAAATGGTCAGAGCGGTAATAATGACCGGCTTCAGGATGATCGTCCGGCTCAATGGCCATGGCAAAATCTTTAGCCACCTTTTCCACCAGCGGATAAACGCTCGTACGTTCCGCTCCGGAAACCACAAGTTGCTGCGGTTCGCCCAATGGCTGTATATCGTCATAGTTCAGATTGAGTGAAATGTTCTGCGCCGGGATAGGAGGATGCTGCCCCAGATACTTCGATCCCAGCAGACCCTGCTCTTCCGCCGTGACTGCGGCAAGCAGAATCGTCCTCTTGGGTTTCACGTCGGCTGCGGCCAGCACCCGTCCCAGTTCCAGCAGTATTCCGCAGCCGGTGGCATTGTCTGCCGCGCCGTTATAGATGTTATCGCCCGGTTCATCCAGGTGGATTCCCAAATGGTCATAGTGCGCCGTGTACAGGATGGCCTGCTGTGCCGCCTTGGGGTCGGAGCCTTTCACCTGGGCCAGAACGTTTCTGGAAGCAAAGGACCGCACCTGGCTCACGATCGTCTCCTTGACGCGCACCGGCAGTTCCACCGGCTTGAAGCTGCGCGAGTTTGCGTCCTGCAGCATCTTGTCCAGATCCATGCCGGCAACGCTTGCCAGTTTGCGGGCGACCTCCAGCTGGATCCAGCCCGCCGATTTCAGCTTGGGATCGCTGTCATCCCGCAGCAGCGACGTCTCGCCTCCCCACGAATTGCGCACCACCTCCCAGCCGTAGCTGGCCATCTCCGTCTTGTGGATCAGCACCACGCCCACGGCGCCACGGCGCGCCGCTTCCTCATACTTATAAGTCCAGCGGCCGTAGTAGGTGAGGGCGCGGCCTTTGAAAAATTTGGGATCGTCTGAAGGCGGCTCGTTCACCAGCATCAGAAGCATCTTGCCCTTCACGTCAACCCCTTTATAGTCATCCCAGCTATATTCCGGCGCTTTGATACCGTAGCCTACGAAAACAAGCGGCGCATCGATCTCTGATTTCTCTGCATGGGTCTGATCGTTGACCACGTAGTCGTCGGCAAACTTGAGCGCGATCTCCGAACCGGATTTGGGAACAAAAGCGAACTTCGTCTGCTTCGGATCGGTCGTTACGCCAAAGAAGTTGATCTGCTGGAAGTAGGTTCCATGGTCTCCTGCGGGCAGCAGGCCATAGCTCTTGAACTGCGCGGCAATCCAGTCCGCGGCCATATCGCCGCCCTTTTGGCCGGTGCCGCGCCCCTGCAAGGCATCGTCAGAAAGATATTTCACCGTCGCGCGAATCTTTTCCGCGTCAATGCCATTCATGGCTTTTTGCGCGGCAGGCGGCAAGCCCGGCTGCGACTGCGCCGCAAGCAAAGAAGTGAAAGCTACAAGCACAGCTATGCTGAGTTTTCTCATGGTTCCTTTCTGGACTGAATACTGACTGCCTCTTCATCCGCGACCGCGGATTAATTCTTGGCTTCTCAACCCGGCTTGAACTCTGAAACGTTTTCTCCCGGCTGGAAAATCTGCGCCGGCGTCGCATCGCTGAGCGAAGCCAGCCTGCGGTTCAATTGCTCCACGTCCGCCTTGGACCAACTGACCGTGGAGAAGTCGATCTCGCCCTCCGGGGAAATCAGAAACGTGGTTGGCACATTCGTCAGCCCGTATGCGTTTGAGACCGGATATTTTCCCACCGGATCAAGCAATACCGGAAAGCTTAGGTTGAACTGCCGGATAAAAGCCTTGGTATCCGCAGCGTTGTCCTGAGAGACGCCTACAAACGCGAACGTGCCGCTCTTGGCATAAGCGTTGAAAATGCGGTCCAGGTAAGGCAAAGCCATCTGGCACACCGGACAGCTCACTTTGAAAAATACCGCCACCACGGGCCCTTTTTTACGCTTCTGTTTGAGCGAAAATTTCTGTCCATCCACGTATTGCAGTTCGATCTCCGGCGCCTGTACTCCGGCTTCCAGTGCGGACATGTGTCCCTCCAGCTTGATTCTCTATTGTAGATAACTTGAGGGGTTTCGGGAAAACGGGGTTTGCAGTTGATTACGGCTTCGAAGAATTTCCAGAAACACATGGACCACCGTGATTGTCAGGCAAATCTCTCCGCGGCTTGCCCGCATCGTCGCGGTTATCGAAGAAGCAGTTTTGCGATTTAGACCGGCCTTGAAAAACCACGGACATCCCTGCGGCGATCTGGTTGGACTGATAAGAGTTCTTGATGTTCGGATCCGCCTTGCCGCTTACCGAGTAGCTTCGGATGGCGGTGGCACGCCTTCCCGAGGCGTTGTCCGCCATTACCTTATTGCCGGCAATCACCGCGCCTGTAACGTTGCCGAGAAAAACAAATCCGCTGACGCCTGGATTGTCGATCTGCAGCGTATTGTTCAAAAACTTGAACCCCGCATATGTGCCATCGCCTCCGACGACAATGCCGTATTTGCGCGGGTGAATGATCCTGTTACCTTCGATCCTCACGCCATGATTCACCAGGCTATCGATGTTGAAGCCATAATCCGTGTTGATTGCCGTATTGTCGTGAAACACGGTTTCGCCCAGGTCCCAGCCGCCATAACCGATTTGGTAGCCATCCACCAGGTTGTTCCTGACTTCGGCCGTTGCGTTCGCCACCGCAATCGCGGTGCAGACCAGCCCGAAGCGCCCGGTCATGCGGACGTTTTCAATGATGTTGCCCCGGTTTTGGCCCGGCTTTGATCGATCCATGGCGCCAATCCAAACGGGAAATGCCTCCCAGCGTGGGTGGATCGTCCCAATTTCTGCCGCTGCATTGACGACATTGACTTCATGGATCCAATGGCCGCCCAGGTCGGACCGCAGATGGATGGCCTCAAGCGTAAGGGATTTAACGCCATTCTGCCGCGCTCGCGATTTCAGTTCAGGATAGTTTGCGTCAATCGTCAGATCGGAAATCTCTACTCCTGAAGCTCCGTCACCGTTGGTGCCGAAAACCAGGCCGGTACCGGTGTCCACCGGGAAATTAAGCGGGTTTCTTGTCGCAGTATTGGGCAGGTAGTCGTTGAGCTTCACCGTGGTTTTGTCCCGGCCCGCTCCGTGGATCTTCCATCCTTTTCCCACGGTGAACCCGGCGGCATTGGGATGCGGAACCGCCACGATATAGTCATAACTCCCGAGAGTTGAAAACGTTCCCGGGCCCAGGCAAACGATCAGGTTCTCCGTTCTGCTGACGGATCGCTCCGGATTCCTGGGGTCAGCGCAGCCTTCGCTGTAGCAGCGCAGGATGGTATCGAACGCCGCAACCGTGCTGCCGTCGCGCGCGTCGGCCAGCGACGCACCCGAGCCGTCCTTTCCGCCGCGCAATGCAATGTAAACCCGGCTTTCACCCGGAGTGAGTGACCTGGCATCAGGACCGCAATCGGGCGAAGGCGGCGTACCTCCCTGCTTAGCCGGAAGTGGATGGATCGGAGCCTCACCGCCGAAATGTTGTGGAGCGCTCATGCGTAACGTCGCTGCCAGCACAAAAACGAAAGCCGCCAATCTAAGCATCGCCCAGCCTCTGAATGATCTTGCGCGTAAGCCCAGTCAGCGGCAGGCGGTCCACGGAACGCAATGGAACCCATCGCCCTGCAAGCAGCAGATTGGCTGACGCATGAACAAAAACTGTGTAATCCGTTGTGGTGATGGAATGCCGCAGCTTCAACAACGGTTTCGGGTTCTGGTTTCGAATTTGGACGTTTGCCGCTTTCACGTTTGCCGTCTTAGAGTTCGCCGGTGTAATCTGCGGCAACTCCCACATTCCCGGCATCAGCGAGCTTTCGCCAGGACGCTGCCGTAAGAGCACGCTTCCATTCTTTCGAATCAGCGCGTAGTGCAGGACCGCCTTCCTGCGTGCCGGGCGGTCCACTTTTTCCGCAGGCCCGCGCAAAGCGCACAAATCCGCAACCGGGCAGGCGCCGCACAATGGCCGCGCAGGCAAACAGACCAGAGCGCCCAGCTCCATCATCGCCTGGTTGAAATTTCCCGGATGCTTTTTGTCCAGCAAGCGGCCGGCAATTTCCCAATAATGGTCTTCGCGAATCCGGTGGTTGGCGGGGAACTGGTTCGCTGCCACTCGCTGGATCACGCGCTTTACGTTGCCGTCCACCACAGCTACGGGTTCATGAAAAGCAATGCTGGCGACCGCCGCGGCTGTGTACCTCCCCACGCCCGGTAATTCCATCAGCTCAACCGCTGTAGCGGGAAACGTTTCCCGCCCCACAATCTCTTTGGCTGCTCGATGCAGAGCGCGCGCTCTCCGGTAATATCCCAGTCCGCTCCATGCCGCGAGCACCGTCTGCTCTTTTGCTGCAGCAAGGCGCCGGGCTGTAGGAAACTGGACGACAAATTTTTTATAGCGGGCTTCCACCACCGCTACCCGGGTCTGCTGCAGCATGATCTCTGACACAAGAATGCGGTAGGGATCGGTCTCTCCACGCCACGGAAGGTCGCGATTGTGATTCTGGAACCAACGTAGAAGGAGCCGGCGAAACGTCGCTTGTTCCGCTCGATAAACAGTTCCGCGTTCGGGTGCCGGCATGGAAGGATTCTAGCGTATTTGCGGCTTCGCAGGGATCGTGTGAACTTGCGATGAAACACCAAAAAAGCCAGCCGCGTACGGCTGGCTGGTCTTGACATTCTATCTAAGCTTAATGGCCTTGCGTAGAAGCTTTCTCCACTTTGGTGAGATCGTCTTGCGTCTGATCAATCTTGTTTTGGAAGAGTTCTACGTTGTGCTTATCTCCCTCCAGTGCATCGGCGTACATCTGGCGGCGAAAGTCGTCGGTTTCGGTTGCGAGCTTGTCCTCATAGGTCTTGGCTGAGCTTTTCCACCCTTGCTGCTCTTGCTTATATGAGGTGAGCTTTTGCTTCAATTCGGCAATCTCGGGCGGATCTTTGGAAACCGAGGCCGTCTTGGCATTAGTTACCTTGTCCGGCGCTTTTACGGCCGCAGCAGAAGGAGATGACGCAGCCGCCGTCGGCGGTTCCGCCTTTGCGCTTTGCACAGATGTATCGGGTTTGACGGTGGCAACGTCGTCATTCGTCAGCACCTTGACCACCTTTTTATCGTGCCGCTGCTTCTTGGCCAGATCGCCTAACGTCGGCTGGTCTGACTGGGCCACGCAAATAGCGCTCGCAACCAGGACTAAAATCAACGTCATGTAACTGCACTTGTTCATTCTTCTCGATACTCCTAATACATAATTTCATGCGTCGCAAGTAACTGAGGAGGATTGCCCTTACCGCTGTTGTTCAGCGCGCACACGTCATAGTGCAAATTGAGGCTGCCTCCAAAGGTATCTGTTCCCTGGGACTGGTCAGTGGCGCTCACGTCCTGGCCTGCCAGAATAGCTCCATACAGATTTACGCCTCCCGCACCACCGGTAAAAGATACCTGGCCGCGAACCAGAATCAGGCCATACCAGTTCAATCCGCCATTGATTTCAAGATCGCCGTCCACAATCAGGATTCCTCCTCCGGTAGCCCCGGCAGTCAGTTTGACGCTGCCCGGAATGTACTCCGTAACGCCACCTGTGTAATTTACCGGTTCAGTCGGCGTGTTACCGTTCAAGCTGGAGGGAAAGGTTCCGTACGTTTGATTGGTTTGCGTTCCGCAACTCAGATAACTTGGAGGAATGCCCAAAGGGTTGGCCGTCCCAGTGCACGAACTGGCATAGCTGGGAATACTCGCGCCTGGTCTGTAATGGTTGATTAGGTTATTAATGTTCATCGAATTCGGCCATGGCTGCTGTTGCAGCGAAGCGGTCCCTGTAGGGTCTGAGCCGAAATTACTGATAGTTGTACCGTTGCCCACCTGGGTAACGGTTTGTGAAGTGAAAATAGCGTGAGCGCTGTTGTTGCAGCCCGCGTTGCACGTCGTGTTCCCATTCTTCGTGGTGCACTGACATGAGCAGAAATCATAGGCATCGAGAAGGAAGCTTCCTTGTAGTTTCACCGCGGTCTCCGTTGATATAGGAGCCGGTGGAATCAACGGCGGATTGAAGGCCACCTCCATTTGCACCATGCGCCTGGAGCCGGGGTTCTGGCCGAATGCGGGAGTGACCGCCATCGAAGTGACTTCCCACACTGGCATAAGTTGCGGTGTTTGGCCTGTGCAAGTCTGTAAAAGAGGGATCGCTATCTCGTTCGATCCATCCCAGCAGATCTGCTGTCCGTTGTTGGCGCCTGAAGATACCCGGGTACTCAAAGAGCCCATGAGATTCTGCTTGTTGGTGATGCGCACCCACTTGAACGGCAACGCATCCGTTCCAACCACTCCTGGTGACGCCGCCATGTTCTGGGCAGTGAAGGAGCTTGTATCGGCCAGCAACTGGGTCGCTGCCGTCGATCCGCATGGACCAGCTGTTCCCGGGGTCACCGCAGTCAGCAACGCATATTTTTCCCAGCATATCTGGTCGTCGAGATACGGATTAGCCGTCAGAGTAGCGCCAGTGACCTTCGTTGGATCGATTGCTTCGCCATTGCTGGGATTGTAAAGATAAAGAATTCCCGTTTTTGCCCCGGATGTCGGCATAACGCCGTCCATGGCAAGTGCGTTGGCGTTTATGTTGGCATCCGTGGCCAGAAGCAAGCGCGCCTGTTCTGCGCCGGCCCGTGCCGCGAAGTAAGCCTTCTGCGAGTCGCGATAGTTGTTGTTGACGCTGTTCTCGGTATCAGCCATGAACATCAAGGCCATACCGATGGCGGCCAGCAACACCAGCGAGAGCAGCGCCACAATCATGGCTATGCCGCGTTGTTGCTTCAGATGCGTTTTCATTTTTCTGTTCATGGTTTACTCCTTTTAGTTGTTCACCACGCGCGCCATCCCGGTCATTGTGACCTGGATGTTTTTGTGCGTGTCGTTATCTTTTCCTGCGGCCTGTGTAATCAGGGTAATGCGCACGCTTTTTATGCTTTTTAGATCGGCGGGCGGATTGCCGCCCTTGTCGTATGCCGCGAAAATTGGCTGTGCGGCTGTGTTAATTACGCCTTGAACCTCGGTAAACGCTGTCGCGGGCCCGGCGGTGCCCTTGGGCATTACGCTCCGGCGCAGGCAATTGCAGGTGCCGGCCCCGCTGAGATAGCTGTATTCGACTACTGATACGGTGCCGGTTCCGTCCACGTCGCCTTCCATCTGCAAGTCGGTAGCGGAAAAAGAGATGATGCCGCCCGTGAGGATGGTCCCCGCCACCTGATTTGCCGGCATAGCCGTCTGGTACATGGTTGCCGATGGGTAGCCCGCTTGATGCAGGTCGCGCGTAAACTGATCGATAATCTCTCGCTCCTGCTGCGTCAGGTCAAGCTGCTGGTCTTCCACTTTGTAACGGACCTGGGCACGGTCGATCTGGGAAAATAGCGCTCCCACAACGATGCTCAGCAGCAACACTACTAACAGAAGCTCGATCAATGAAAATCCGCGTTGGCGCCGTCGCTTGGCTTGTATGTTCATATTGATCTCACATCCCCACGATCGTGCGCAGGGTAACCGGAGTGATAGAGCCGATTCCTTGGTTTAGTGCAACAAATGGCTGCCGCGCAGAAACAACCACCAGCTTGCCCACATTCCCTGCGCCTATTGACGTTACATGCCAGCGCACATCGTAGACCGTTTGCAGCCCGTTTTTTGTGGTGGCGTCGTTATTGCAGACCGCGTAATTCATCTGATACCCAGGTACCGCGGGCTGTGACCAATCGATATCGCCATTGGCCAGGAGCTGAGCACCTCCCGGCGTGGTGCTGACCACGAAATTGGTTCCCGCGCAATCAGTAATGGCTAGCTGTGGATTGCTGTTCGGGGGCGTGCCCGCAACTTCTTCCAGGACTGCCTGGGCGGCGTTTGTCGCCGTTGTATCTACTCGGTTGGTATTGTTTCGCGTCATTCCCATGATGATCATGGTCATGCCGCCGAGAACACCCACGGTCAGAATGAACATGGCGACCGTGAGCTCAATCAGCGAAAAGCCTTTATTTTTGTGCCGATTCATCATCATGTGTGTCCTCATGATTTCACCTATTGCCAGGTTCCATTGGTTGCGTCCGATAAACGCCAACACTTGATTCTGCCAGCGGCAGTAACTGTGATTGCCTCCCAGCCCCCATTTCCGTTCTGGACAAACCATTCAAATCCACCAGTCGCACTGGGACAGATCCAGGGATTTCCACCCGTGGTGCAGGGCAAACCCCGCGCATTGAATCCGATGCTTTGGTTCAACTGTGGCGCTCCGCCGCCCAAATATGCGTCCAGCTGAGCATGGTTTGCAGGGATGCCCTGGAAAGAAACCCCTCCCGGCAGATTTACATCCGGGTTGCCGTTCACGTACGCCGTCGTAGGGCCGCCGGTGGTCACGTAGAAAACTTGTGCGCCATTATCGAAGGCAGCATAATTCGGCTGGTTGGTCTTCACTGCCTGCATGCGCGCCTGTTGCAGCAGGCTGGCTACTGAATGTCCGGCCGCATCGAGTTTGTAATTGCGGTTGATCATCACAATATTCGGAACCGCGATTGCCGAAATGATGACCAAGACCACGCAGACGATCAGTAGTTCAACCAGCGAGAACCCGGACTCACTGTCCGCTCTCGATTTGCCGTTGCATTCGGTGCGTGATTTGAATGACATATCTTCCTTCATTGACATATGGCAAAACACCCGGACCGGTCAGGAACCGATCACAACAACCTCAAAGGTAAACCCTGGGCGATTGCAGAAACAGGTAACGGAGGTACTAATGGGATGGATCATTTGCTCTATTTTGGAGCCGAAAGTGGACCTTTGATTGCTTCCGGAAAGTCATAAACTTTTCTTAGAATCTCCGCTTCTTGTGCGTGGGAGCCACGATTTTGCTGGCTTAATTTCAATACGAGGGAAGGAATTCAATTTCCGCCATCCGGATAGATTTGCGGACAAGAAGCGCCGGTTACTTTGGTAATCAGTTAGCCTGTATCGGTGTAATGGACGTTGCCGTAAGAATCCAGCCGCTCTTGGCTTGCTGCCATATCGAAACCACGCGCAGCCCCGCGGAAGCACCTGGACTGGTCCCGGTTGCCGCATGAAATACGTAGATCAATTTCATGTCAGGCCCTTCCGGCTGCACCTGCACTTCTCCCAGCGAAACCTGCTGTACCTGCGCACTGCTCCACAGTTGCAGCCAGCCTGCGCGGTCAAACGTTCGTCCATCGGCAGTCACGCCGATAAATGTCGCTGAAAGATGACGTTCAAAGCTGGTCCAGTCCTTACCCTGGACGGCCTGCCAGAGTAACCGCTCATGCTGCTCTGCCCCGGTTGCGCTATTCCACGTAGGGTGCTTTGATTCACCGGCACACCCGGCAACCAGAAAACAAAGCCCAACCACAAAGGACACGAAGGAACACAAAGGATAAAGATGTCGCTTTTTCGCTGTCGCAAAACCTTGCATCAGGCTCACCGTCGAAGCAAGCATAACAAGAAAGGCACAAAGGATTGACCTTTGTGCCCTTCGTGGTAATTTGCCTCTCTTAGTCGCCGAAAACTTCTTCTTTCTTTTCCTGCTTCGCTTCAGCTTTCGGGGCGGCCGGTGCGATTGCGCCAAGAGGAATGAACCCGCCCTGCGGCTTGGGCTCTTTCAGGATGTGTTCGCGATAGAGCGCTTCCATGCGGGCATCTTCCGCCGATTTCTTGATCTTCTCATCGCGGGCACGCAGCTTCTCTTCGCGTGCCGTCTTCGCAATGCCAAGATCGTCCAGCGTGGTGTTGCGGCCGGCGTGGACGTGCTCTTCATTCAGATTGAGTTTGTGCGCGCTCTGGTTCAGCCCTACGGCCTTGCCGCCGGCAAAGATTTCATGGCGTCCGTGCTCTTCATACCACTTCGTGAGCGTGGCCGTCATGTGCATCTTCTCAATGATGTTGCGCCAGCCCACGCCGGTGTTGTAGGCGCAGAAGCTGATCTCGCCTTCCTGCGTTGCGTAAGGAATAATGCACTGCTCGGTGCGGCGGAAGTCGTAGTTGTAAAGGTCCTGGAACCACATTCCGGCGATGAACAAAAAGTTCCAGCGATCGGTGCGGCGCTTCTTGATGTCGTCTACCGTACGATCGACCGATATTTTGCCGTACTTTTCATCGGCCTTCTTGGTCGCACCGAACGTCTTGTCGAACTTGCGTAGCAGATCAATCAACTTGAAGTGCTTGGGAGCCTGGAACGGGTCATAGTTGCGCGCCAAAGCCAGCGCCATGCCGAACACCGAGAGAAACCGCCCGCGGCCTGCGTCGTTCACCTTGGCCACGTCCTGCGCGATGCGATCGCCATTCAGGAATGCCGTTACCGGCACCGCTTCCTTGGTTTCCTTGTCGATCATTAAAGCCATGCCAACACCGCAATTCGGGTGGCATCCGCAGCTCAACTGTCCCCAATCCGCGCTGGGCCCATGGATCAGGTCAGCCCAGTCAGAGAATGTGGACATGAAGGAAATCGGGAACCAATCGCGCTTGGGCTCGCCCAGGCCAGTCTGATTTTTCACGTCGTGCGCCAGATGGCTGAGCGTGTAGCGCTGCGCCTGGCGGCGGTCGTCAGTAATTTCTTCGTCGCGGCCGGTGAATGAAACCGGCTGGAAGCTCAGGAAACTGATGGTCTTGGGATTGTCCAGGGCAAACTGGATGATGCGGCCCACCTGCTCATTGTTGATGCCGTTGATGATGGTAGTGACCGGAACAATGTCCACGCCGTTCTCATGCAGGTTGTGGATGGCGCGCAGCTTCACGTCAAACAAATTGCCGACCTGGCGATGCGAGTTGGCGGCATTGCCGATACCGTCAAATTGCAGGTAAGCGTAGCGCAGGCCGGCTTCAGCGGCCTGCCGGCAGAACTCAGGCGACTTCGCAAACTCGATTCCGTTGGTCGCCGCCTGAACCGAGTTGTAACCAACCTGGCGGGCGTAGCGGACTGCATCAAGGAAGTAAGGAGACAGCGTAGGCTCGCCACCGGAGAACTGGACTGACATCTGGCGACGCGGCTTGATGGAAATCGCGTTGTCCAGCATGGTCTTGATTTCTTCCCACGTCAGCTCGTGCACAAAACCGACCTGGTTTGCGTCCATGAAGCAGGGATCGCACATCATGTTGCAGCGGTTGGTCAGATCAATGGTCAGGACCGATCCGCGACCGTGCTTTACCGTGCTGGTGCCGTG
>DASXCL010000175.1:0-6188 GCA_036491195.1 Candidatus Angelobacter sp. | reverse complement strand
GCGCGATACCCGTCGGCTGAAATTGACAGCCTGACCAAAATCCCGGCAAAGGATGACAGCGGATGGTCACTGAGTGCGAAGTTTGAGCTCAGCTTGGGACAAACGGCGGATCAGAGTGTGATTCCGTATTTCGCCGCCAGGAATTTCTGCAGAGACCTGGGTAACACCGCGGTCAGTTCCTGCCAGGTTAGCGATTCGACGCTGCTGAGAAGCATGGGCACGGAATTCAAAGGCATGCAGGAACTGTTGCGGCATTCGACTCTGCGATCCACCTTGGATGTGTATACCTAGGCGATCACGCCTGCGAAACATGCAGCTCAGGCAGCCGTTGGTGTTTTCGTGCGAAGCGAACGCAACGTCACTATTGTCTGTATCGGGGTGGCGTTGCAGCGTGAGGACCACCGACGGAATTGGCCGGGCGAAAATGGACACAAAACCGTGCCCTTTTGGGTCCTCAATGGTTTCGCCAAAATTAACGCAAGTACCTCAAAGGAATGGCGGGGACGACGGGACTCGAACCCGCGGCCTCTGCCGTGACAGGGCAGCGTTCTAACCAACTGAACTACGTCCCCACTCGCATTTCATGCGGTTAGAGGGAAACCCGCATGTTTGCTGTTATTTCTGCTGTCAACCCAGCCACCTGCTGCTACCCTTTCCACGCGGTATAACGGAATTCCGAGTGGAAATGCGCAGCATGAAAAACCACTATCCACACCGACCGCAGACAGCTCACTCCAGAGCATCTGTCCCTGCTCTGTGAACTGATTCTATCAAAGCGCGATGAGATCGGTACAGGCTCGGCGTCCGATTATTGCGCTTTGTATGGTTTGAATCCGGCGCGCTCCATGCCCCGTTGCGCTTCCGGATTCTGCATGAATACTTCCCAGATGTAGCCAGTGCGGGCATTTTCTGCCATCAGCAAAGTAATGCCGGTGTCGATGCCAACCACATCCGTGTCATACCAGCCCTTCAGTGGGTTGAATGCGTCGACGAAACCATAGCAGCTCATAGCACCCTGGTAGCGATTGCGGATGGTGCGCATTACGCGCATGGTTTCCTGCGGGAGGAAAGGCAGCGAGCCTCCAGCCGCAGCCGGACAGATGGTGCCGTCGATTGGACCAGTAACTGGTGGGCCGCCCCAAATCACATAGCCTTTATCGGAATCTGAAGCCGTAATCCCCCAAAGGTCAGGGCTGTAGTCGGGGAAGCGCTTGCCGAGTTCGACGCAGAAGCGGCGGTGGACCTCGGTGGCGATGACGGAGTTCTGAAAATAGTCTGCATAGCGGTCGCGCTTGCCGCGGAAGTCAAACCACGCCTGCGAATACTGATGGACGAACAATGGGGCAAACGATCCGATGTAGCGCAAGCCTTCATACTCGAACATCGTGCGCTTCCATGCATCCCAGGCTTCAGGCCGCAGCGGGTAGGTTGGAGATCCGAGGCCTAGCAGGTACATCATCATCATTTCGTTGTAGTAGTCCCACCGGTAAGGCAGGAAACCGTTTTCCGGAAGCCAGCCGTGCGGAAGCAATGAGGTGTCTTCCGAGAGCCAGCTCCATTCCACGCGGTTGGTGATCCCATGCGCGAGCAGCGTGATGTCGGTATCGCGAAAATGAGTGCGGCAGGTAAGAATGCCGCAGAGCAGAATGGCCGTGTCGATGGATGAGACTTCGGAGTCCCAGACGCGGTCGCCGGTGTTGATGTCGGCCCAGTGATAGAAGAAGCCGCGATGATGCACCAGCTTGTTGGAAAGGAACTCCAGAGTAGTGATAACCCGCTGCCGAGCATCGGAATGTGGAATAAACCCGCGCTTGTCTGCGATGCAGATTGCAGTGAGGCCAAAGCCTGTCGCGGCAATGCTGGCCACCGTCGTACTGTCCGTTGCGGCTTTGCGGGCATTGCAACGGTCCTTCACCAATCCAGTTTGTGTGCCCGCCTGCTCCCAGAAATAACAGCAGCTGGCACGCTCGAGATCGTCGAGCAGTCGATCGTCTTCCGGAGCAAAAGTGGGTTGTGGCTTGGGTGGAGCTGGAGTGGCCGCCATGGCGATAGGCCCAGCGAGCGGAATCGCTGCCGCGGTTCCCGCCAGGGTCTTCAGAAACTGCCGTCGCGCAGATGTCTCCCTCACACTCCGATGTTAAACGATCTTCAACGATGGAATTCGCCCGGGTATCCGCCGTGGAACTAGGGGTTACGGCTGTTTCTTCTGTTGTTGCTGCTTTTGCATTCTGGCTTTTATGAGATCCATAGTTGGCCCCAGCTTTTCGGGATCGCGAATGCAAGCCAGAAACAGGGGACGAAAATCAAACTCCGGGACGCCGGCTAAAAAACGGTAATTCGCGGGAAAGGGCGGGCCTTGCGGCTGTCCCGCGGCTGGAATCGTAAGCGGAAGTTGAAATGCGAACATGCTGCCTGCCGCTAATTCGGTGTGCGGATAGTTCATCAGCCACAGGCAATTGTGACTGTCGACAAGATCGTTAGCTGAAACCACGGCCCACCGCCCGCCGTCGCCAGGCCCGGGCTCCTGACAATTCCAGAGTTCAGCCTGCGGGACCCATGCCCCCGGCTCAGAGAAACCGTATTCATCGAGGAGAAGCTCGTCTACGGAATGACCGCGAGCAAAGGCTTCCACATCAGGAAGGGCCTGGTTCCAATCAAGGTTTGAGTCGTTGACGAGCAGATAGCCGGGCCGGCCCATGCTGAGTGAGTTCAGGTAAGGCAGATAGTTCGGATACGCAACGATGGCATTTACGAGCATGGAGAGAGCAAGAACAAAAGCCAGCCCAATTCCGATCTTTGCCGTTGTGGGCGCGAAATTCCGTAAGTTCTGAAGCATCCGTGGCAGCGGAGCCAGCAAAATCGTAATCAGCGCAATCGAGATCAGGAAGTGTCGGATGCTGATATCAAGGCGGCTCAACAGACATGCCGCGGCAAATATGACCAGTGAAATCCACAGGCAACGCCAACGCAATTCCATCCCGCCCGGAATTGGCGGTAACTCAGCGCGACCGATCCGTTTAGCCGCTACGGCCACCACGACCGCCAGCACTGCCAGCGCGAGGAACGCCAGCTGTGATTTCAATAAAAACAATACGGGAAAGTAGAACCATACTCCGTGGGGATAGGCATGCCCGAAAATGTAGGTTGGCCGACTGCCTGCGCTGGCGGCAAACAGACCTAAACCGCGGACGTAGAGCCAGACCGGCATGAACAATCGCCGCAACACTGGCGACGCCGGAAAATGAATCAGACTTAAAGAATCGGACGGCTCGTTCCACGAAAGGAAGAAATAGGTGAGATAGACGAACAGCGCCGCCCACGAGGTCCCTTTAGCAAAGTTCCACCATCCCCGGCGCCGCCATGACCGGCGTTCGATCTTGCCCGTGGGCTGCTCAGGGAGCGGGCGCAATCGCATGCTGACCGCGACGGCCAAAAAAACAAAAAATAAAAGTCCAGAAGAGAATTTTGTGAGCAACGCCCCAGCAAAAACCAAGCCGAAGCTGATCAGGGTTTTGCGTTTCGGCGACTGCCACATTTGAGCGAGCTGCCAACTGGTGAGCACCCAGAACAGCGTCACCGCTACGTCAGTGAGAACCAGCGGGCCGAAGGCCAGAAACGCGGGCGTGGCCACATATGCGGTCAGGCACAGGAGGCCTCCCCATTTGCCGCCCAGGCGCTCCGCGATGCGATAGAGCACGGCTCCCAGCAACAGGGTGAGCAGCAGCATGGGCAACCGCGCCCAAAGCAATGTGGATTTTGGGTCATTCCAGCGCATCAGGAACCAGTGTCCGAAGACCCACTCCCCAAGAAGTTGGTGAAAAAGTTTATCGCTGAACGTCCACGAGAGATGCGAGTAGTCGGCATGCGCTCTACGAATCACCAGCGGAATTGCCGCGATCACTTTGGCCAGTGGCGGATGCTCTTCGTTCATCCGCATATCCAGCTTTTGCAGATAGCTGACTCCGGCAGCGATGTGCGCGACCTCGTCGATGGTCACAGATTCGCGCAATGCGGCGCCGCCGGCCAGAACAGCCATGAGCAAGAGCAGCAATCCAGCGGTCAGCCGATCGAAAGTTTCCGACTTGGTCAAGCCAATCCAACGCGAGGGGTTATTCATGCGATAACTCGAATACGCATCTGTGCCAGTGAAAGTTGCACAGATTGTATATTGGGAGTATGGGCACGGGAAGAAAAGTGCTGTTAATCCTTCTTCTCGCAGGGATGGTGGCTTCCCTGCTCTGGGTGCGGCACGTTAAGCGGCAAACGATCCATCTTCTGGGCGCGGTCATCACGCGCGATACCGACCCGAGAAAAGAACTCCCCATCGCGGGCGTGCAAATCACCGCGGCCGACGGGTCCACAATAATTCACGACGCCTCTGACTCCTCAGGGGCGTTCACAATACTTCTGCATCGAAGACTGCTTCAGGGGCGCAGGGTAGTCATGCTGCACTTCCGCCATCCGGATTATCAGCCTCTCGACCTGATTGTCGAAGTTTCCGGCAATATTACGGTCGCAGCCTTGAGTCCGGTGGAGCGTGCAAAGCCGGTCGAAGACTCTGCTCCCGCGCACACTATCGGCAACGTAGTGATCAGGTATTCCATCAAGACCCACACGGAAGTGGACGTGGGCAGCACGGTGCGGTCATTTGAAGTGGTGAATAAAGGAAATGTTCATTGCGGTGAGCAGCCGCTTTGTTCACCCGACGGGAAATGGAAAGCAGCTTCCGACAGTATCACGCTCGACGCTGGCCCCAACAATGCGTTCCGTAATGGCCGAGCCTCCTGTATCGCGGGCCCTTGCCCATTTACCATGATCAACACTGCGGCGCTCGAACATCCCGGACGGACGGTGGTCGTTTCGGCAACGGTTTGGTCAGATACTGCAACGTTCCTGGTGGAAGCCGAAGTAGTTCACCCGATGATCAGCGACGTGGTGCGGAACTCTTATCCGGTCATTTTTGGAAACGCGCTTAACTTCACTCTGCCCCCGTCGGCCGAAGGCGTGAGCATTCAGGCCGAGGCGGACGGCCAGAGTATTTTCTTCCCCCTGGGGCCCAGCCTCGTGCTCAGTTGGGCCAATTGCAACGCCCGCTCGAATTCCGACCAGACACACGTGTACCGCTGTGAGCTCAAGCCTGGATATCGCTGGCTTAAAACAGGGAGCTAGATATACCTGGTTACTGACCAAAGGTGACGTTTAGTCCGGTAGTCAGAATGATGTCATTCTGCTTCTTTCCCAGAGGTGGATTGGTGACATAGATATCGGAGAAAGCGTTCTGCCATCCCAACCACTTGTTCATCTTGGTCACGGTGCCGAATGCAAATGTGCCGCGATATTCGCCGAGATCATTCAGATCCGGGAAAAAGGTAAGGCTTTCATTCAGGACAGTGCTCTTCCCCAGCTTGTGCATGAGTTCCTCGCCGAGGGTAAGCGCAGCGAAATTTCGGGTAAGGCCGGTATATGACTCGTGCGTGTAGTTGAGACCTGCGAGCAGATCCAAAGTTGTAGTGTCAGTTTTTATAACGTGATACCCGCCACCGCCGCCAAACACCGAGCGGATGTTCAAACCTTGCAGCGCATCGGAAAAGAAATCGGCTGCGCCGAAAGCGAATATACGTGGGCGCAGATCATGGTCGTAGCGCAACCCGCCGCCTGCAGTGTTGGCGGTTGTACCGGGGATCGCGCCGGCTGCGTCGTTACTTGCATAAACCGAATTGGCATAAAGGCCGAGTTTGTCGTGCAGGGTCTGGCGCGCAGCCAGAAATCCAACTGACAGGTTCTTGGTTTCGCTGTTGCCCCGGGTCAGAGCGAACCCGGCATTCAAGCCGGCCTTCCATTCCTCGAGCAGCCCGGGGTGGAGCGATTTTTCGTAAGTGTTCTCCTCGGCGTCATTACGCAAGGTTTTCACGCTGCTTACAGGCGCCTCGACCGGGCTAGCACCCGGCGTGGCGATCTGGATTTTTTCATCCGAAGTGGAAATTGTGCCGACGGCTTTTCGTCCATCCTGCAGTTCCACATGCAGTGGCTCATTCGCCTGAATCGCGTGAACGGCGTCCCACTTGAGAGTGATATCACCGGCATAGTCGGTATGCAGGACCAACGTTTTTCCATCTGATTTGACAACGGTGCCACTCAGTCGGTCGCCATTTTTCAACGAAACCTGGTCGGCCGCGGATGAAAGAATT